>NZ_JAOTNX010000019.1:0-85957 GCF_036346475.1 Pseudomonas sp. AM8 | reverse complement strand
GTGGCGTGGCCGGCGTTGGCGCCTTTGGTGGCTACTTCACCGTCTTCTTCTTTGTCGAATTCGTCCCAGCTCAGCATGACGTGTCGTCTCCTGCGTGAGGGCTCAAAGGTGCCCGTGTGAAACCGGATGGTTGGGTGTTCACACGGCCCTCGGGCCGCGGTGGATCTTAAGGAATCGTTTGTTGCAACAGCTCGCGCAGGCAAATAAACGGAATTGGGTAACGGGTACTGCATGAGGCTTGAGGGGCGGAGCGGTGGATGCATACTCCAGCGCAGGCTCAAGATCTGGCTCTTCGTCCCTGTGTAAAGGGATATTGCAGGCCCGATTTACCCGCGCATTATAGGGAAAAATTCGGCTTTGTGTTGCGGCGGATGGTCTCGGATCAGAGACAAAAAGGCGGCTATTTGAGCCAGAGTGAGGGTTTGCGGGGGGTTGATGGGGTAGGAAATTTTTGACGGGCGGTGGGCTATTTATTGTGGGGAAGAGGGGAGGGCTTTTTGAGGGCGGGAAGGGAGGACCGGTTCTTTGCCGCAAGAACGATTTCTTGCGGCGAATAAGATCCGGGTCTGTTCCAACTAACGAAGTTGTTATCCGTTAGAGCAACCATTACCCATGACATGGTAATTAAGGATATGGCGCTGACCCTGGGAGTCTTCATATTCCATCTTTACCGGCACAACTTCGCAGACTTCCGGGATTGTGCTCATGGACAATACTTTGGCCACGTCCAGCTTGGTGCTATAGGTGTAGTCCTCGACAATCGGGGCGTTCTGGCCGGCCAGCTCGGTCGGGGCCTCGTCGGCCAGGGCGGCGGTGGCGCACAAGCTGCTGAGGGCCATAACTACGAGAGCTTTCATTTCTTTACTTACCTTCTTCAGGGCGAAAGGGGTCACGGGGCCCTTGTGAGGCCACGTGTGTAACTTAGGATTGGTTAGTTCGGATTAACGTGCCTTCGTGGGGGCTGTTACGTTGTTAATCACTGTTGTGTTAATCACAATGCCTTGGTTGGCGGAAGTGATTCTAGGCCTGCGGGTTATATTCATATACCCGTGCTTTTGATAAAGACTATTGGCGGTTTTTGTAACAATCCCGTGATAAAGGTTTTTTCACCCACCCGCAAAGCCCCGCAGGCTGCGGGCCAGAGCGGTAAACGGGGATAGCAGGGCATTTTGTAGGGTCTTGTTACTACCATCGTCGAATGGTTCTATAGGCCCACCCCGGATACAACTGGGTCATACAACAACAACTATGTCACCGAGGTAAGAAAGATGAGTGCGGCTTCCCTGTACCCCGTTCGCCCCGAAGTAGCAGCCAACACGCTGACCGACGAGGCAACCTACAAGGCCATGTACCAGCAGTCGGTGGTCAACCCCGACGGTTTCTGGCGCGAGCAAGCCAAGCGCCTTGACTGGGTCAAGCCTTTCACCGCGGTGAAGCAGACCTCTTTCGACGATCACCATGTCGACATCAAGTGGTTCGCCGATGGCACCCTGAACGTTTCCTACAACTGCCTGGACCGTCACCTCGCCGAGCGCGGCGACCAGGCGGCGATCATCTGGGAGGGCGATGACCCGGCCGAGAGCCGTACCATCACCTACCGCGAGCTGCACGAAGAAGTCTGCAAGTTCGCCAACGCCCTGCGTGGCCAGGATGTACACCGCGGCGACGTGGTAACCATCTATATGCCGATGATTCCCGAAGCCGTGGTCGCCATGCTGGCGTGTACCCGCATCGGTGCGATCCATTCCGTGGTGTTTGGTGGTTTCTCGCCGGAGGCCCTGGCCGGTCGCATCATCGACTGTAAGTCGAAGGTGGTGATCACGGCCGATGAAGGCATTCGCGCCGGTAAGAAGATTCCGCTGAAGGCCAACGTCGACGACGCGCTGACCAACCCGGAAACCAGCAGCATCCAGAAGGTCATCGTGTGCAAGCGCACCAATGGTTCGATCAAGTGGAACCAGCATCGCGACATCTGGTACGAAGACCTGATGAAAGTGGCGGGCACCGTGTGTGCGCCCAAAGAGATGGGCGCCGAAGAAGCGCTATTCATCCTCTACACCTCAGGTTCCACCGGCAAGCCGAAAGGCGTGCAGCACACCACCGGCGGCTACCTGTTGTACGCGGCCCTGACCCACGAGCGCGTATTCGACTACCGCCCGGGCGAAATCTACTGGTGCACCGCCGACGTCGGCTGGGTCACCGGCCACACGTATATTGTCTACGGCCCGCTGGCCAATGGCGCGACCACCTTGCTGTTCGAAGGTGTGCCGAACTACCCGGACATTACCCGGGTGGGCAAGATCGTCGACAAGCACAAGGTCAATATCCTCTACACCGCCCCGACCGCGATCCGCGCGATGATGGCGTCCGGCACCGCTGCCTGCGAAGGCGTCGATGGCAGCAGCCTGCGCCTGTTGGGCTCGGTGGGTGAGCCGATCAACCCGGAAGCGTGGGACTGGTACTACAAGAACGTCGGCCAATCCCGTTGCCCGATCGTCGACACCTGGTGGCAGACCGAAACCGGCGCCACCCTGATGAGCCCGCTGCCGGGTGCCCATGCACTCAAGCCGGGTTCTGCCGCGCGGCCGTTCTTCGGTGTGGTGCCGGCGTTGGTGGATAACCTGGGCAACATCATCGAAGGCGCCGCCGAAGGCAACCTGGTGATTCTCGACTCGTGGCCAGGCCAGGCCCGTACCCTGTACGGCGACCATGACCGTTTTGTCGACACGTACTTCAAGACCTTCCGTGGCATGTACTTCACCGGTGACGGCGCCCGTCGCGATGAAGATGGCTACTGGTGGATCACCGGCCGTGTGGATGACGTGTTGAACGTATCCGGCCACCGCATGGGCACCGCCGAGATCGAAAGCGCCATGGTTGCCCACCCTAAAGTCGCCGAAGCGGCGGTGGTGGGTGTGCCGCACGACATCAAGGGCCAGGGCATCTATGTGTACGTGACCCTGAAGAATGGCGAAGAACCCAGCGAAGCCCTGCGCCTGGAGCTGAAGAACTGGGTGCGCAAGGAAATCGGGCCGATTGCCTCGCCGGACGTCATCCAGTGGGCACCGGGCTTGCCGAAGACGCGCTCGGGGAAAATCATGCGCCGTATCCTGCGCAAGATTGCCACGGCCGAGTACGACGGGCTGGGCGATATTTCCACCCTTGCGGACCCGGGGGTAGTGGCGCATTTGATTGAGACCCACAAGACCATGAGCGTCGCGTAAGGCGGGCTGGTCAGACAAAGCCCCATTCGGTGTGAGCCGGGTGGGGCTTTTTTGTGAGTGCTTGAAATCGGAGGAGATCCAATGTGGGAGGGGGCTTGCCCCCGATAGCAGTGGGTCAGTCAACTCATCTATAGCTGAAACACCGCTATCGGGGGCAAGCCCCCTCCCACATTTGGATTGCATTCCAAGGTGGGTATGGAGGAGGAACTGACAGACCCGCATGACCACCAGTCAAATAAATATCGGTTTTTCGCGTAGGAGGTTTCTGAATGTTACCGAGTGGCACAAATGTGTAACCCATCGCCCAAACCTGAGGCAAAGGGCTACGCTTATGCCCCGAAAAACCGCGCCTTAGACACCCCGAGCCATAAGATTAAACGCCACACTTGCCGTGCTAGAAGGGTTTGCGAATAATAGGCCCGCAATTTGCAGCATCAACAGGTTTAATATCTTTTGTCTCTGCATAAAATTCAGAGGCTGTCAATGTGCTGGAACCGCTTTCTCAGTGCTTCTGTAAATTGTTGTCGCATTGAGGAAATATCGGCTTCCGGCCTGTCGTTAGAATGCCGATCACTCGCTCGTCGTCTCCACTGTTGAATTGGTGTAGGACGCAGCACCGCTATTCGGTTTCACTCAGTCGCATCGTGGGCCATGGCTCATACTGCTGTTTTGCCCTATACCGATGGAGTCCCAAGATGAAGAAACTCGTGCTGTTGGGCGCCCTGGCGCTGTCCGTGCTGTCCATGCAGGCTTTCGCTGAAGGCAAGCCTCTGAAAATTGGTATCGAAGCGGCCTACCCTCCGTTTGCCTCCAAGGCACCGGATGGCAGCATCGTCGGTTTTGACTACGACATCGGCAACGCCCTGTGCGAAGAGATGAAGGTCAAGTGCACCTGGGTCGAGCAAGAGTTCGACGGCCTGATCCCTGCGCTCAAAGTGCGCAAGATCGACGCGATCCTGTCGTCCATGTCCATCACGGAAGACCGCAAGAAGTCCGTGGACTTCACCAACCGTTACTACCTCAGCCCAGCGCAACTGGTGATGAAGGAAGGCACCACCGTCAGCGACAGCCTGGATGAATTGAAGGGCAAGAAGATCGGTGTGCAACGCGGTTCGATCCACGATCGTTTCGCCAAGGAAGTCTTGGCTCCTAAAGGCGCCACTGTTGTGCCTTACAGCTCGCAGAACGAAATCTACCTGGACGTGGAAGCCGGTCGCCTCGACGGCACCGTGGCCGACGCCACCCTGCTGCAAGACGGCTTCCTGAAGACGCCAGCCGGTAAAGGCTACGCGTTCGTGGGCCCACAGTTCACCGACGCCAAGTACTTCGGTGACGGCATCGGCATCGCCGTACGCAAAGGCGACAAGGAAAACCTCGACCGCATCAACGCAGCCATTGCCGCGATCCGTGCCAACGGCGAATACAAGAAAATCCAGGACAAGTACTTCGACTTCGATATTTACGGCGCTGACGCCAAGTAAATCGTCGCAGCGATCTGTCCGAAATGGCGCAAGCAACAGAATTCCTGCGGTTTGCGCCATTTTTTCATCCCCCTTTTCGAGGACCTGAATCATGTTGAAAGGCTACGGGGCCGTCATCCTCGATGGCGCATGGTTGACGCTTCAGCTCGCCTTGTCGTCCATGGCCTTGGCCATTGTTCTGGGTCTGATCGGGGTCGCGTTACGCCTGTCGCCGGTGCGCTGGTTGGCCTGGCTGGGTGACTTGTACTCCACGGTGATCCGCGGGATCCCCGACCTGGTGCTGATCCTGCTGATTTTCTACGGTGGTCAGGACCTGCTTAACCGCGTCGCGCCGATGCTCGGCTATGACGACTATATCGACTTGAACCCCTTGGCCGCCGGTATCGGCACCCTGGGTTTCATCTTTGGCGCCTACCTGTCGGAAACCTTCCGTGGCGCCTTCATGGCCATCCCCAAGGGCCAGGCCGAAGCCGGCCTGGCGTATGGCATGAGCAGCTTCCAGGTGTTTTTCCGGGTGATGGTGCCGCAGATGATCCGGCTGGCGATCCCCGGGTTTACCAACAACTGGCTGGTACTCACCAAGGCCACCGCGCTGATCTCGGTGGTGGGCCTGCAAGACATGATGTTCAAGGCCAAGCAGGCGGCTGATGCCACCCGCGAGCCTTTTACCTTCTTCCTCGCAGTGGCGGCGATGTACCTGGTGATCACCAGTGTGTCGTTGCTGGCCTTGCGTCATCTTGAGAAGCGCTACTCGGTAGGCGTAAGGGCGGCTGATCTATGATCTTCGACTACAACGTCATCTGGGAGGCCATGCCGCTGTACCTTGGCGGCCTGCTGACCACCCTGAAACTGCTCGCCATCTCGCTGTTCTTCGGCCTGCTCGCCGCCTTGCCCCTGGGCTTGATGCGTGTGTCCAAGCAACCGGTCGTCAACGGCGTGGCCTGGCTCTACACCTACGTGATCCGCGGCACGCCGATGCTGGTGCAGCTGTTCCTGATCTACTACGGCCTGGCGCAGTTCGAAGCGGTGCGCGAGAGCTTCCTGTGGCCGCTGCTGTCCAGTGCGACCTTCTGCGCGTGCCTGGCCTTTGCGATCAACACCAGCGCCTACACCGCCGAGATCATTGCCGGTAGCCTCAAGGCCACCCCCAATGGCGAGATCGAAGCGGCCAAGGCCATGGGCATGTCGCGCTACAAGCTGTACCGCCGCATCCTGCTGCCGTCGGCCCTGCGCCGCGCGCTACCGCAGTACAGCAACGAAGTGATCATGATGCTGCAGACCACCAGTCTCGCGTCCATCGTCACCCTGATCGACATCACCGGTGCCGCGCGCACGGTCAACGCGCAGTTTTACCTGCCGTTCGAAGCCTACATCACCGCCGGCGTGTTCTACCTGTGCCTGACCTTTATCCTGGTGCGCCTGTTCAAGTTGGCCGAGCGCCGCTGGCTGAGCTACCTGGCTCCACGGAAGCACTGATATGGAACGTATCGATCACCTGTTGCCCTGGGGCCACCTGGGCTGCGAGCGCCAACTGAGCGTGTTCCGTTTCGGCAGTGGCGAGCGCAAGGCCTATATCCAGGCCAGCCTGCACGCCGATGAATTGCCCGGCATGCGCGCCGCGTGGGAGCTGAAAAAACGCCTCGCCGAACTTGAAGCGCAAGGTGCCCTCAACGGCGTGATCGAGCTGGTGCCGGTGGCCAACCCGATGGGCCTGGGCCAGTTGCTGCAAGGCAGCCACCAGGGCCGTTTCGAAGTGGGCAGCGGCAAGAATTTCAACCGCGATTTCGTTGAGTTGAGCGAGCCGGTGGCCGAGTTGCTCACAGGCAAGCTGGGGGATGATGCTCACGCCAACGTGCGTATGATTCGCCAAGCGATGGCCGATGCGCTCAACGCATTGCCCGAGCCGAGCAGCCAATTGCAAGGCATGCAACGCATCCTGCTGAGCCATGCGTGCAGCGCCGATATCGTCCTCGACCTGCACTGCGACGCCGAAGCCGCACTGCACATGTACGCGCTGCCCCAGCACTGGCCGCAGTGGCGTTCGCTGTCGGCGCACTTGAATGTGAAAGTCGGTCTGCTCGCGGAAGATTCCGGCGGCAGCTCGTTTGATGAGGCCTGCTCGTTGCCGTGGCTGCGTCTGTCCCGCGCCTTCCCTGACGCGCAGATCCCGCTGGCCTGCCTGGCGACTACCTTGGAGTTGGGCGGTCAAGCGGACACCGGTCGTGACGAAGCGATCTTCCACGCCGAAGGCATCCTCGCGTTTCTCGCCGAGCAAGGCCTGATCAAGGGCGAATGGCCGGCGCCGCAACACGAACCGTGTGAAGGCGTGCCCTTCGAAGGCACCGAATTGCTGTTCGCGCCCCACGCCGGGGTGATCAGTTACCTGCGTAAAGCCGGCGACTGGATCGAGAAGGGCGAGCCGATTTTTGAAGTGATTGACCCCCTGGAAGACCGCGTGAGCATTATCTGCGCAGGCACCTCGGGGGTGTTGTTTGCCGTTGAACGGCTACGTTATGCCCAAGCGGGTTTCTGGCTGGCCAAGGTGGCGGGGCGCGAAGCGCTGCGTCACGGGCGCTTGCTCAACGACTGACCACCTGTTTTTGTGAGAACCGACCGCATGTACAAACTTGAAGTCCAAGACCTGCATAAACGCTATGGCAGTCATGAAGTGCTCAAAGGCGTGTCTCTGGCCGCCGCGGCCGGTGATGTGATCAGCATCATCGGTTCCAGTGGTTCGGGCAAAAGTACCTTTTTGCGCTGCATCAACCTGCTGGAGCAACCCCACGCCGGCAAGATCCTGCTCAATAACGAAGAGCTGAAACTGGTGGCCAACAAGGACGGCGCCATGAAGGCCGCCGACCCTAAGCAACTGCAACGCATGCGCTCGCGCCTGTCGATGGTGTTCCAGCATTTCAACCTGTGGTCGCACATGACCGCGATTGAAAACGTGATGGAAGCCCCGGTGCATGTGCTGGGCGTGTCGAAGAAAGAGGCCCGTGAAAAGGCCGAGCACTATTTGGCCAAGGTCGGCGTGGGCCATCGCAAGGATGCGTTCCCCGGCCACATGTCCGGGGGCGAGCAGCAGCGCGTGGCGATCGCCCGTGCCCTGGCGATGGAGCCTGAGGTGATGCTGTTCGACGAACCCACCTCGGCCCTCGACCCCGAGCTGGTGGGCGAAGTGCTCAAGGTCATGCAGGACCTGGCCCAGGAAGGCCGCACCATGGTGGTGGTGACCCACGAAATGGGCTTTGCCCGTGAAGTGTCGAACCAGCTGGTGTTCTTGCATAAAGGCATCGTCGAAGAGCGTGGCAACCCGCGGGAAGTGCTGGTCAACCCGCAGTCCGAGCGGTTGCAGCAGTTCCTGTCCGGCAGCTTGAAATAATCAAGGCCGCTGCTTTCCGCCTGTAGGAGCGAGCTTGCTCGCGAAGATCGTCAACGATAACGCGGGAAGCCTGATGCCCCGTGGTGTTCTCAGGTTTTTCGCGAGCAAGCTCGCTCCTACAGGAAAGCAGGTCTTTATCGTTTTTGAGCTTTGTGTTGGTTTACGGGCTAGCATTGGCCTCTGTCTTCATTACTGTTACTCGCTCCGGATAGCACTCCATGACCGCCCATAAAATTGGTTTCCTGATTTGGCCCAGCACAAAAGCACTCACGCTTGCGCTGGCTGAGGAGGCCTTGCGCGTTGCTCAGCGGGTGCATCCGGATGTGGTCTACGAGTTGTCGTTTCTGCTCGCAGAACCGGCGACCGAAGGGGCCTGGCAATTGCCGGGTGAGCCGTGGGCCGGCAAGCTGGAAGGTTTCCAGAAGCTGTTCCTGTTGGCTGACGAACCGCCCACGGCTATTGCCTCCCAGCTCAGCACTGCGCTCAAGCAGTTGGTGCGTGCTGGTTGTGTGATCGGCGGCTTGTCAGCGGGTGTGTACCCGCTGGCTCAGTTGGGTCTGCTGGATGGCTACCGCGCCGCTGTGCACTGGCGCTGGCAGGACGATTTTGCCGAGCGCTTCCCTAAGGTCATTGCCACCAGCCACCTGTTCGACTGGGACCGTGACCGTTTGAGCGCCTGCGGTGGCATGTCGGTACTCGACCTGTTGCTGGCGGTGCTAGCCCGCGACCACGGCGCCGAGCTGGCGGGCGCGGTGTCGGAAGAACTGGTGGTGGAGCGCATCCGCGAAGGCGGCGAGCGCCAGCGCATTCCCTTGCAAAATCGCCTGGGCTCCAGCCATCCGAAGCTGACCCAGGCGGTGTTGCTGATGGAAGCCAACATCGAAGAACCGCTTACCACCGACGAGATCGCCCAGCACGTGTGCGTGTCGCGACGACAACTGGAACGGATCTTCAAGCAATACCTCAATCGCGTTCCCAGCCAGTACTACCTGGAACTGCGCCTGAACAAGGCGCGCCAGATGTTGATGCAAACCAGCAAATCGATCATCCAGATCGGCCTGTCCTGCGGCTTCTCGTCGGGGCCGCATTTCTCCAGCGCCTACCGCAACTTCTTTGGCGCCACCCCACGTGAAGATCGCAACCAGCGGCGCAGCAGCAGCCCGTTCGAGTTGTCGTCAGTGCCGTCCGAGCGCGGCTGAGCATCCTCGCTTATTCCTCCATGGGTCTCGGGGTTCCCGGGGCCATCAGCGCCACGCCGAACTCGTCGAACATCGCCTCTTCCACGCCCAGTTCGTAGCCTGTCTGGCGGTAATAGTCGCGCAGCAGCTCGATGCTCTGATCGGACAGTGGGTTGCCGCTGAGGTCGGAGTCATCGTTGAGTGGCAACGGCATTTCCAACAGGTCGCTGGGCACGTCGACGATTTCGTTGTCACTCAAGTCCAGCACCCGCAGGCGGCCCAGGGCAAAGACGCCTTCCGGCACGTGTGTCAGCCCGCAGTTGTGCAGGTAGATCGACACTAGCCGTCCAAGGTTGCGGATGTCGGGAATAAATATCAGCGGGTTGTCACTCAGGTCCAGGTATTCCAGGTGGATAAGGCGTGAGAGCTGCTCTTTGCTCTCGCGGGTCAGACGGATATGGTTTTCCGCCAGCTTCAGATAGCGCAGGCGTCGGAGGCCGAACACCGAGGCGGGGATATCCAGCAGTGTGTGGCGTTCGAGGGTCAGGCTGACAAGGTTGGGGAAGCAGCGCAGCAGACCGTCCACTTGCTGGTTGGTACCGTCTCCGATGATCTCCAGCAGGCTCACGTGATCGAACTGCGCACTCAGCATCGGCATGTCCCCCAATAACTGGCCGTGGAACACCAGTTTATGGCTGTGGCGGGTGAAACCGTTGGAGTCGTCCAACTCGCCCTCCCGGCGCCAGCAGCGTTCGAGCAAATCCTTGAAGCCCAGGCGACGGATTTGTTCTTCGGCCCGCGCGCCCTCGTCCAGCACGGTGTCGAGCAGTGGGTCTCTGGAGGGGACCTCCATAGCCCAGGCTTGGAGGTGTGCCTGCAGGTCCTGATACTCGCCATCCAGGCGCGTGATGTGCAGGTCTACGGTGTCCAGGTCGCCCGGTAACTGGAAGTACACACGGCTGACCTCGCGGTTGTTGAGGCTTGGGTACAGTGCTTGTAGCTGTTGCAGTTGGGGTTGGGGGGCCGGCGCGTTCCAGTGCTCGCCAGTGGCCTGGCAGTAGGTTTTGATGCGGGCGAGGGTGTGCCGTGACAACGGATTATCCGACAGGTCAAAGGCTGCGCTGAGGGTGGCGGGCAGTTGGAAGCCTTGATCGGGAATCTGCTCGATGGCGTTGTGACTCAGGTCTACCCGTGTCCGGGCGATGTTGCCCGCCAGCAGCGCCGGTGGAATTTCCCGCAGGCCGGTGTTGCTCAGTGACAGGCTGGTCAGGGCTGTCAGGCGATTGAAGTCCGGTAGCCAGACCAGGCGGTTATTGGCCAGGTCCAGGTGTTGGAGGTGGGTCAGGCTGGAAAGCACCTGGGCGCTGGCGGGGTTCAGTTCAATGGCGCAGCGATCCAGGCGCAGATGGGTCAGCCGCTCCAGTTGCGGCAGGGTCCTGGGCAAATGCATCAGGGTATAGCGCTCGATGGACAGGCGCTCCAACTGTGGAAAGCTGCGCAGAAACGCGTTGGGCTGCAGGGTGGATGCATTGCCGGACAGGCTCAGTGATGAGACATGGGGGAAGGGCGTGCTCAGGGCGGGAATATCGCCGCTGATGGGGTAGGGCAGGTTGAGTGTGAAGCGCGGGAGACGCCCTGGGGCGCGTGTGTCCTGCTCGGTTTCCCGACGCCAGCCGGCTTCGAGCGTGTCCACGAACAGTGAGCGATAGGTGCGCTCCTGGGCGGACACTTGCTCGTCGTCGGCCCAAGGTGCCAGCGTTTGGCGAATCCGCGGGTATTCGATTTCAAGCTGCGCCAGCGCTGCGCGGCCTGCGTCCAGGTTGCCCGGGAAATCGAAGATGAGCTGATTGATGTCATTGTCCGACAGCGTTGGGTAAAGGCGTCTGGCGCTTTGGATTTCGGTGCCGGGCGCGTCAATGTCCCAGCGGCCACCGGTTCTTTGGTAGTACCCCTTGACCCGCTCCAGCGTGGGTCCCGACAGCGGGTTGCTGGAGAGGTCGAACTTGCGGCTGGTTTCTACCGGCAACTCGAACAGCGCCGGAGGCAGTTCGCGGATCTGGTTATTGGACAAAACCGCCAGTTCCAACTGTGGACGGTTCAGCAGGCCTGGCGGCAAATCACGGATGCCGGTGTAGCTCAGGTCCAAGTGTTGCAGGTGGGCCATGTGGGTAACGCTGGGCGTCAGGCCCAGAGGGTTGTTATACAGGTCCAGGGTCTTCAGGAGAGTCATGCTGCCAAGGGCCACCCGAGTTTCTTCGGTCAGGGTAATGTTGCAGTCGCTCAATATCAGCGCGTCGAGGCTGGGCAGTTGCGCGATGCTTGGCGCAAGGCCACCCAGGTAAAACTGGCTGACGTTCAGGTGACGCAGGCGTGGGAACAACTGCACGAAGTCATTGATCTCCAGTGCGGTGTGCTGCCCCTTGAGCTCCAGCAGGCTGATGTGCTCGAAGCGTGCCGTGAGCCTGGGCAGTTCGCCGTAGATCGGGATCGTCAGTTGCAGCTTGTGGCCATTGAGGAGCAGTTGGTCATGGTAGTGATCAATCGCGGTTTCCTGGCGCCAGCCGCGCCTGACCTCCTGGGCCCACAGGGCACGGTTGCGTCGCACGTACTGGTATTCCCGGGGCGTCAGTGGTGCTTCAGTGATGGGGTGGAAGGTGGGCGTCATGTGTTCCCAGACGGCGAGGTCGGTGTCCAGTTTGTTGTATTCGACCTGCAGGGTTATCAGGGTCGCCAAGGCGCCGCCGGGACGGCTTTCCAGGGTCTGAACCAGGTCGGCGATCTGTTCCGCAGGGAGGCTGGGCAGCAAGTGCTGGGCGCGCTGCTCAAGCGTGGGCTGCGGCTCGGCGGCTGGTGGCTGTGACGGCCCTGCTGCCTGATAACCGTCCATGCCGCCACGCAGGCGCATGACTGTGGGGTCGAACGTCGGTTTGCGGTAAGTGTCTGCGCTTAGCAAGGTGCGCAGCCTCTCGCGATCGAGCACGTGCTCGCCAATCGCCTGGCGCAGGCGCTCGCCCTGGCCGATGTGGATGTTCAGGGCGTCGCGCTGGCTATCGGGGATCGCCTGGAGGATGGCGGTGAAGAAATCGGTGTTGCCAAACACCGGGCCCTGTTCACCGACAGGCGTATAGCGGCCCGATTCGGTATGGATGACGATTCGCTTGAGCGGCGCGTCTTCGGCGCCGATAGCCTCCAGCAACGGGCCGTCGCTACGGTACTGCCGGACTTCCAGGCGCATGCGCGTCGACCATCCGGGCAGGCGCTCCAGGGACAGCAGCGCGAGCAGGTGAGTGTCGGGGTTGTCGACGGCGTCCAGGTAGAGCCCTTCGTAAGCACGGGTGGTGCGCACATCCAGTTGGGCGGCTGCGGCTTGCTCGGCTATATGCGTCGGCACCTTGCCTTGGTCGATGGCTTGCAACTCGTCGCCGGTGGCATTGGCCAGCAGTTCATGGGCGACGCTGACGGGCAGGCCGGGCTCGGGGGCGGCGTCGATGATTTTTTGCAGCGCTGCCCCCGGGCTATGTTCTTCGCTGCGGTAGCGGGAATCGAACAGCGAGAAGCGTTTTTCGTGGGCAAGGCGGGCGATCTTTTTGCGCAGGGCCGCGGCGCGAATAGACGCATGGGAGGCGGGCTGGTCGGCGGGTTCTTCAAGCAGTGCTTTGCGCTCGGCTTCATCCAAACTCTCCACCAGCACGCGTAGCAGATCACCATTTTCCAATTGGCTTTCATGGATCTGTACCACGCTAGCTTCGGGCCGGCCAAGAAACTCCCATTGGGTTTTCCCTTGGGTATCCAGGAACCGCAAGGTCTTGGAGGCGGGCCACAGGCCGTAGCTGGTGAGTATCTGCAACTGTGTCTGAACGTCCGCCTGGCCATAGATGAGCGGGTCATCGCTGTTGAGTTGCGTGATGAAGTCTTGCAGCGCTAGATCGATCTTGAAGCGCTTGAGGGTATCGGCCAGCAGCGGCGGCGGCGTTTGCCCGGTGTGGTGCATCTGGCGCAGCGCGTTGTCGTGGGTACCGCTGACGCTGCGCGCCTGCTGCAAGCGCGCGTCATCCAGGCCTTCGGCCGGGTAGCCGAGACGCCGCATCAGTGTGGCGCTGTCCCAGCTCAGCGGGCGGTCCAACTCGGTAATCCAGGCGCCCTGGCCGTTGCTGATCACCTGCGGCTGGTAGGCCGACGCACGGCTGGGGTGCTGCACAAAATAGCGCTGGCTGATGGGGTCTTGCCGGACGGTGTAATAGTCGTCGCCCACCTGCAGCAGGTTTTTGCCGTTGAAGCGGTACACGCCTTTCTCATCAGGACGTACGCCGCTGGGCGGGCTCTGTTTGAGACGATAAGGCTCAAGATCGGGCTTCCACAGGCGTTCGCCGCCATCGGGTCTGGTCACGGGTGTGAGGCCATCCAGAAAACCCAGGCACTCACTCGGCAGCACTTTGCGCAGAATGCCCTGGGCGATGGGGATGCCGGTGGCAAACAGGCCCAATTGCACCAGTTGCTCGATAAACCCCATAGCATGTCCGAAGGCTTCCTGCACCTGGCCTTCGGCCCAGTCGATAACCCCTTCGAAGGCTTCGTCCAGCAATTGGTAGGCGGTGTAGCCGAGCATGAGCATGCCCAATGGCGGCACAAAGGGGGTGGCAATCAGGGCGACGACTTGCAGCAGTGCCGAGGCGATTTTTTGCACCAGGTCCCAGCGCTCCCAGCGCGCTTTCTGGTTGGCGCTGGCGGTGCTCACGGCCTGGCTGCGCGCGTCGTTCAGCAGTTTGCTCAACTTCATCTGATGCAGGTAATGGAACAGCGGCTGCTTGATGGGAATGCCACGAAACTGCAGGTTTGCTCGTTCCACCTCGCTGCCGCGCCAACTGGGCAGCGGATCGCCCGGTGTATGCGAGTGCCAGGTCACTTGGCTCAGGCGGCCCGTGAGGTCGGCGAAAAAACGCCCCAGGTCGGCATGGTCGACAAAGCGGCTGAAGAAGTGCTGAAAGTCCGAGGCGCGCAACCGTTCGGTGAGCGCCTGGATAAACGCCTGCGTGCTGGCGTATTGCTTGATGGGGTGCTGCGGGTCGTCAGGGATATAGGCGATCACCGGCACCGGCTCGCGGCTTGCATCCAGGTCCTGGGAAAACAGTACGATCCCGGTCAGGCGGCTGGACATGATCACCAGCTCATGAGCAACCCACATCTGGCTGTGCTGTCCGTGATCAATCAGGCTGTGGACCGCGTCGTAGCCGGTTTGCGGGATGTCGCCCGTGAGCAGTGCCATGTACAGCGAGCGTTTGAGCGCGCTGCTCAGGCTCTGCTCGACCTTGTATTGCAGGGCGGCCATGGCCACAGGGTTTTCCAGCCCCAGGTAATCTTCGAGATAGCGCTGATAGCGCCCGCCGATATCCAATTCACGGCAGAGGGTGGCAAATTGGGCAATGGTGATGCGTGCGTCAACCGCCGGCAGGCTTTGGAAATGCCCGGCGGCGTTGGGTTGGCTGCTGAAGCCGGAGTTGCGCTCGTAGGCATCGGGCTGTGCTTCGTCGGGCTCGAAGTTGTGCAGCGCGGCGTTGAGCAGTGAAACGCTCCACGTACGCGAGGCCCCGGCCTGAACCCGAAACCCCGCAAGCGTCAATGGCACATAGAGTTGCAGCCAGGTGCTGCGCACATCCAGATCGACGCCGTATTGGCGCTTCAGCGCCGGTTGCAGCAGCTCGGCGCCGAAGGTTTGCGGGCTTTTGAGGCCGGCCAGAGCCTTGTCTACCTGATTCTGCCGGGTCCAGGCTTCGCCGTTGAGACGCTTGAGTTCGGCGTGCTGGGTGGCGGAGGCGTTTTTGTACCAGTCGGGAAAACTCCCGGACACTTCGCCTAGGGTGGAGCGCCTGGCTGGCGTGGCTTCACCCAGCCAGTGGGGAATGGCCTGCATGACAATGGTGTGGCGAACTTCGCCGTTGGCGGGTGCGGGGAGGGGAGGCATGGGATCGATCCTTGACAGTGTGAGTGTCTTTTCAGCAGACCAGTCGGCACGCGATCGACGGCGGTAGATAGTTGGTGCGGTGTGCTTCTGCGGATTCGCGAACATCACCTGCCCATGGAGCCGGCACACGGTTTAAACTGCGCCATTGCGACGCTATTTGTCGCATTGGCGTAAACCCGCCTAAATCGCGGGTTGGCGCTATAAGAAGTTGTCGCTTGGCGGCAAGGCCGCTCTGAAAACTGTCCTTACAATCCCTGCATCGCCCGCCAGTTCCAGGCAGGCGTTCCTCTTCAGGAGACTCCGATGTCCGTTGAGCAAGCCCCGGTGCAACGTGCCGATTTCGACCAGGTCATGGTTCCCAACTACGCCCCTGCTGCGTTCATCCCCGTGCGCGGCGCAGGTTCGCGCGTATGGGACCAGGCGGGTCGCGAGCTGATCGACTTTGCCGGCGGCATCGCGGTCAACGTATTGGGCCACGCCCATCCGGCGCTGGTCGGTGCATTGACCGAGCAGGCCAACAAGCTGTGGCACGTCTCCAACGTCTTCACCAATGAGCCGGCCCTGCGCCTGGCCCATAAGTTGATCGACGCCACGTTTGCCGAGCGCGTGTTCTTCTGCAACTCGGGCGCTGAGGCCAACGAGGCCGCATTCAAGCTGGCCCGTCGCGTGGCGTTCGACCGTTTCGGCAGCGAGAAGTACGAGATCATTGCCGCGCTGAACAGCTTCCACGGCCGTACCCTGTTCACCGTCAACGTCGGTGGCCAGTCGAAGTACTCCGATGGTTTCGGGCCTAAAATCACCGGCATCACCCACGTCCCTTATAACGACCTGGAAGCGCTGAAAGCCGCCGTATCGGACAAGACCTGCGCCGTGGTGCTGGAACCGATCCAGGGCGAAGGCGGCGTACTGCCGGCCGAACTGGCTTACCTGCAAGGTGCCCGCGAACTGTGCGACGCCAACAATGCGCTGCTGGTTTTCGACGAAGTGCAGACCGGCATGGGCCGCAGCGGCCATCTGTTTGCCTACCAGCACTACGGCGTGGTGCCCGACATCCTCACCAGCGCCAAGAGCCTGGGCGGCGGTTTCCCGATCGCGGCGATGCTCACCCGTGAAGACCTGGCCAAGCACCTGGTGGTCGGTACCCACGGCACCACCTACGGCGGCAACCCGCTGGCGTGCGCAGTGGCCGAAGCGGTCATCGACGTGATCAACACCCCTGAGGTGCTGGCCGGCGTCAACGCCAAGCACGACCTGTTCAAGGCGCGCCTGGAGCAGATCGGCAAGCAGTACGGCATCTTCACCGAAGTGCGCGGCATGGGCCTGCTGATCGGTTGCGTACTGAGCGATGCGTTCAAAGGCAAGGCCAAGGACGTGTTCAACGCGGCCGAGAAAGAAAACCTGATGATCCTGCAAGCCGGCCCCGACGTGGTGCGTTTTGCCCCGAGCCTGGTGGTGGAAGACGCGGACATCAACGAAGGCCTGGATCGTTTCGAGCGTGCGGTAAAAACGCTGACCCAAGCCTGATACATATCTGTCTGTCGGACCGGATCAAATGTGGGAGGGGGCTTGCCCCCGATAGCAGTCTGTCAGTTGATGCATCTGGTGACTGATACACCGCTATCGGGGGCAAGCCCCCTCCCACACTGGAATATGCCCCACATGAAGATATGGGGTGTTCCTGACCTGTTCGGTATTTTTTTCCTGTGAGTTCTAGAGTTAAGGAGTGACACCATGCTGGTGATGCGCCCCGCGCAAATGGCTGATCTGGGCGAGGTACAGCGTCTGGCTGCGGACAGCCCGATTGGTGTCACCTCCTTGCCGGATGATGTGGAACGCCTGAGCGACAAGATCGCCGCCAGCGAAGCGTCCTTCGCGGCCGAGGTGAGTTTCAACGGTGAAGAAAGCTATTTCTTCGTGCTGGAAGACACCGAGACCGGCAAGCTCGCCGGCTGCTCGGCCATCGTCGCCTCGGCCGGTTACTCGGAGCCGTTCTACAGTTTTCGTAACGAGACCTTCGTGCACGCCTCCCGCGAGCTGAAGATCCACAACAAGATCCACGTGCTTTCCCAGTGCCATGACCTCACCGGAAACAGCCTGCTCACCAGCTTCTACGTGGTGCCGGAGCTGGTCGGTTCGCCGTGGTCGGAACTCAATTCCCGTGGCCGCCTGTTGTTCGTCGCCAGCCACCCCGAGCGCTTTGCCGACTCGGTGGTGACCGAGATTGTCGGCTACAGCGACGAGAACGGTGATTCGCCGTTCTGGGATGCCATCGGCCGCAACTTCTTCGACCTCAACTACGCTGCCGCCGAGCGCCTGTGCGGGCTGAAAAGCCGTACGTTCCTCGCCGAGCTGATGCCGCATTACCCGATCTACGTGCCGCTGTTGCCGGACGAAGCCCAGGAAGCCATGGGCCAGGTGCACCCGCGTGCGCAGATCACCTTCGACATCCTGATGCGCGAAGGCTTCGAGACTGACCACTACATCGACATCTTCGACGGCGGCCCAACGCTGCACGCACGGGTCTCGGGCATTCGCTCGATCGCCCAGAGCCGTGTGGTGCCGGTGAAGATCGGCGAGATGGTCAAGGGTGTCGGCCGCCAGTACCTGGTGAGCAACGCGCAGTTGCAGGATTACCGCGCGGTCATGCTGGAGCTGGACTACGCGCCCGGCAAGCCGGTGACCCTGGACCTGGCAGCCGCCGAAGCCCTGGGTGTTGGTGAAGGTGCGAGTGTGCGCCTGGTAGCGGTATAAACAGAGTGTCGCGGGTGGCTGGCAGCAGCGGCCCGTCTGAGGAGATAGCATGATCGTTCGTCCCGTACGCAGCAGCGATTTACCGGCCCTGATTGATCTGGCGCGCAGCACCGGCACCGGCCTCACCACCTTGCCGGCCAACGAAGAGCGCCTGACCCACCGGGTTGGCTGGGCGGAAAAAACCTTTCGTGGCGACGCCGGGCGCGGTGATGCCGACTACCTGTTCGTGCTGGAAAACGACGAAGGCCGCGTGGTGGGGATTTCCGCCATCGCCGGTGCCGTCGGCCTGCGCGAGCCGTGGTACAACTTCCGGGTCGGCCTGACGGTCAGCGCCTCCCAGGAACTGAATATCTACCGTGAAATTCCGACGCTGTTCCTGGCCAACGACCTCACCGGCAATTCCGAGCTGTGCTCGTTGTTCCTGCATGCCGATTACCGCAACGGCCTCAACGGCCGCATGCTGGCCAAGGCGCGCCTGCTGTTTATCGCCGAGTTCCCACAGCTGTTTGGCAACAAGATCATCGCCGAGATGCGTGGCGTGTCCAACGACGCCGGGCGTTCGCCGTTCTGGGAAAGCCTGGGCCGGCACTTCTTCAAGATGGAATTCAGCCAGGCCGACTACCTGACCGGCGTGGGCAACAAGGCGTTTATCGCTGAGCTGATGCCCAAGTTTCCGTTGTACAGCTGCTTCCTTTCCGAGGACGCGCGCAACGTGATCGGCAAGGTCCACCCGGACACCGAGCCGGCGTTGAGCATGCTCAAGAGCGAAGGCTTCAGCTACCAGGGCTACGTCGATATTTTCGACGCCGGCCCGGCGGTGGAGTGCGAGACCGCCAAGATCCGTGCGGTGCGCGACAGCCAATCATTGGTGTTGGCCATCGGCACACCGGGGGACGACGCCACGCCGTTCCTGATCCATAACCGCAAACGCGAAGATTGCCGCATCACCGCCGCACCGGCGCGCCTGGCGGCAGGCACGCTGGTGGTCGATCCGCAAACCGCCAAGCGCCTGCAACTGGTGGTGGGTGATCAAGTGCGTGCCGTACCGTTGTCTGCTGCTCGGGAGTCGAAATAATGAATTCGTTGTATATCGCAGGTAGCTGGCTGGCTGGCCAGGGTGAACTGTTTGAATCGCGTAACCCGGTGACCCAGCAGGTGCTGTGGGTCGGTAATGGCGCCACGGTCGAGCAGGTCGAGTCGGCCGTGCAGGCCGCGCGCCAGGCGTTCCCGGCCTGGGCCCGGCGCCCGCTGGAAGAGCGCATCAGCGTGCTGGAAGCCTTCGCCGCGAGCCTGAAAAGCCGCGCCGATGAAATCGCCCGCTGCATCGGCGAGGAGACCGGCAAGCCGCTGTGGGAGTCGGCCACCGAAGTCACCAGCATGGCCAACAAGATCGCGATCTCGGTGCAAAGCTACCGCGAGCGTACCGGCGAGAAGAGCGGCCCCCTGGGCGACGCCACCGCCGTATTGCGCCACAAGCCCCACGGCGTGGTGGCGGTGTTTGGTCCTTACAACTTCCCCGGTCACCTGCCCAACGGGCATATCGTCCCGGCGTTGCTGGCGGGTAACACCGTACTGTTCAAGCCCAGCGAGCTGACCCCGAAAGTCGCCGAGCTGACCGTGCAGTGCTGGATCGACGCCGGTTTGCCGGCGGGCGTGTTGAACCTGCTGCAAGGTGCGCGCGAGACCGGCATTGCGTTGGCCGCCAACCCCGGTATCGATGGGTTGTTCTTCACCGGTTCCAGCCGTACCGGCAATCATCTGCACCAGCAGTTCTCCGGGCGTCCGGACAAGATCCTGGCCCTGGAAATGGGCGGCAACAACCCGCTGGTGGTAGATGAAGTAGCCGACGTGGATGCGGCGGTCTACACCATCATCCAGTCGGCGTTTATCTCCGCCGGCCAGCGTTGCACCTGTGCCCGTCGCCTGCTGGTGCCGGAAGGCGCCTGGGGCGATGCGCTGCTGGCGCGGCTGGTGGCGGTGAGTGCGACGATTGAAGTCGGCGCGTTCGACCAGCAACCGCCGCCGTTCATGGGCTCGGTGATATCCCTGGCGGCGGCAAAAGCCCTGATGGAGGCCCAGAAGTTGATGTTGGCCAATGGCGCCGTGGCGCTGTTGGAGATGACCCAGCCCCAGGACCAGGCTGCCTTGCTGACCCCAGGCATCATCGACGTGACCGGCGTGACCGAGCGCGAAGACGAAGAGCTGTTCGGCCCGTTGTTGCAGGTGATCCGCTACGCCGATTTCGCGGCGGCGATTGCCGAAGCCAACAACACCCAGTACGGCCTGGCCGCGGGCCTGTTGTCCGATTCCGAGGCGCGTTACCAGCAATTCTGGCTGGAAAGCCGTGCTGGCATCGTCAACTGGAACAAACAGCTGACCGGCGCCGCCAGCACCGCGCCATTTGGTGGGGTAGGGGCCTCGGGCAACCATCGCGCCAGTGCGTATTACGCGGCGGATTATTGTGCGTACCCGGTGGCGTCGCTTGAAACGCCAAGCCTGGTGGTACCGGCCACGCTAACCCCCGGCATTACGCTGATCTAAATGTGGGAGGGGGCTTGCTCCCGATGGCGGTGTGTCAGTCACCTGATTGATCAACTGACAGACTGCTATCGGGAGCAAGCCCCCTCCCACACTGGATTTGTGGTGTGTTGAAGATTTTTGAAGCCTATAAAAACAGATGTTCGTGGAGCCTCGCCGATGAAATCCTATGAAGTCAATTTTGACGGTCTAGTGGGGCCGACCCATAACTACGGCGGTTTGTCCTTCGGCAACGTCGCGTCCCAGAGCAACAGCCAGCAGCATTCCAACCCCAGGGAAGCGGCGTTGCAGGGCCTGCAGAAAATGAAAGCCCTGATGGACATGGGCTTTGTGCAAGGCGTGCTCGCGCCCCAGGAGCGTCCGGACGTAGCGGCGTTGCGCAACCTCGGTTTCAGCGGCACCGACGCCCAGGTCATCCAGCAGGCGGCCAAGCAGGCCATGCCGTTGTTGGTCGCCAGTTGCTCGGCATCGAGCATGTGGGTGGCCAACGCCGCCACCGTCAGCCCGAGCGCCGACACGGCAGATGGCCGCGTGCATTTCACCGCCGCCAACCTCAATTGCAAATACCACCGCAGCATCGAACACCCCACCACCAGCCGCGTGCTGGGGGCGATGTTTGCCGACCAGAAGCACTTTGCCCACCACGCCGCGTTGCCGGCGGTGGCGCAGTTCGGCGACGAAGGTGCGGCCAACCACACGCGTTTCTGCCGTGAGTACGGCGACGCGGGCGTGGAGTTTTTCGTGTTCGGGCGCAGCGCGTTCGACCCCCGTTACCCGGCCCCGCAGAAGTACCCGGCGCGCCAGACCCTCGAAGCCTCCCAGGCCGTCGCCCGCCTGCATGGCCTGAAGGATGAAGGCGTGGTCTACGCCCAGCAGAACCCGGCGGTGATCGATGCCGGCGTGTTCCACAACGACGTGATCGCGGTGGGCAACGGCGAGGTGCTGTTCTATCACGAGGACGCATTCCTCAATACCGAACAGATGCTGGCCGAGTTGCAGGGCAAGTTGGGCAAGCTGGGCGGCAACTTCCAGGCGGTGTGTGTGCCGCGTGCCCAGGTCAGCGTCGAGGACGCGGTGCGTTCCTACCTGTTCAACAGCCAGTTGCTGACCCGCGCCGACGGTTCGATGTTGCTGATCGTGCCGGAGGAGTGCCGCGCCAACGAGCGCGTCTGGCAGTACCTGCAAGGCCTGACGGCGTCCGCTGGGCTGATCCGCGAAGTCAAAGTCTTCGACCTCAAGCAAAGCATGCAGAACGGCGGAGGCCCGGCGTGCCTGCGCCTGCGCGTGGCCCTGAACGAAACCGAGCTGGCAGCGGTGAACCCAGGGGTTATCATGACCGCGCCGTTGTACGACACACTGACCCAATGGGTCGACAAGCACTACCGCGACAGCCTGCGCGAAACCGACCTGGCTGACCCGCAATTGCTGCTTGAGTGCCGGACGGCACTGGATGAACTGACGCAAATCCTTAAACTGGGCTCGGTTTATCCTTTCCAGATCAATTAACGCCACCTCTTTTTACACCCTATGGCTGAGAATTATTTATGAGCACCGACACCCTGCAACTGATCCTTGAAGACACCGACGGTACCCAGCTGGAAACCTCCTGCACCCGCGTCGCCGTGGTCTGGCAGGGCAAGGAAATCTGGATCCAGCACGACGGCCGTGGCCAACTGCTGATCGGCGTGGACGTGGAAGAAGGCGACGCCGAATACGCCAACCTGTTGATGCGCCCCCTGGCCACCAACCTGATGAGCCTGCAACTGGAAATGGAACCGGCCGACGTTGAAGGTGATGACGACGATCACGTCCATGGCCCAGGCTGCAACCACTAAGGAAGCTGCGTATGCTCGCCCTCGGCAAACTGCTTGAACTGACCCTCGCCGGTCGCGAACCGGCGCAAAAAATTCAACTGACTGTCGACGGCGTGCAGATGCGCTGGCTCAGCGAGGGCGCACTCGAAGTGCGCCCGCCGCAGGCAACGGACAATGGCAGCGACCTGCTGCTGTCGTCCGGCATCCATGGCAACGAAACCGCGCCGATCGAATTGCTCGACCGCCTGTTGCATGGCATCGCCCGTGGGGAGATCAAGCCCCGCACCCGTATTCTGTTCCTGTTCGGCAACCCTGAGGCCATGCGCCGCGGCGAGCGTTACCTTGAACTGGACGTCAACCGGCTGTTCAACGGCCGGCATGAAAAAAACATCGGCCCCGAAGCCATGCGCGCTGCCGAGCTTGAACAACTGGCCCGCAGCTTCTTCAGCTTGCCTGGCCGTTCGCGCCTGCATTACGACCTGCACACCGCCATCCGCGGCTCGAAGATCGAGCAGTTTGCGCTGTACCCCTGGAAGGAGGGGCGCCAGCATTCGCGTCACGAACTGGCGCGCCTGAACGCCGCTGGCATGGAAGCGGTGCTGCTGCAGAACAAGAGCTCGATCACCTTTACCGCGTTTACCTATGAGCAGCTGGAGGCCGAGGCTTTCACCCTCGAACTGGGCAAGGCACGGCCGTTCGGGCACAACCAGGGCGTGAATGTCTCCCGCCTGGAGCTGCGCCTCAAGCAGATCATCGAAGGCACCGAGCCTGAGACTGACAGCCTGGACGGGTTGAAACTGTTCGCCGTGTCGCGGGAAGTCATCAAGCACAGCGATGCATTCCTGCTGCACTTGCCGGCGGACGTGGAAAACTTTTCGGAATTGGAAAAGGGTTATCTGCTGGCCGAAGACGTGGCCAAGACCCGTTGGGTGATCGAGGAGGAGGGGGCGCGCATCATCTTCCCCAACCCGAAGGTGAAGAATGGCTTGCGGGCGGGGATATTGATTGTGCCAACCACAGAGGCCGGGCTGGCGTAGATCTGAGCCTTAACCTGGTCCAAATGTGGGAGGGGTGTAGCCCCCTCCCTCATCTTGTTTTGCAGTGTTGCTTAGACCGCTACCGCCCGTGGCTCGCTGCGACGGATCGCCCGCACCTTGTGCAGGGTGTCGGCGCATGTACGTGCAGCTTCCTGGCCCTTGTGCACGAAGTGCTCATGGAAGAACGCGGTGTGTTCGCTGCCGGCATGGAAGTGATGCGGCGTCAGGGACACCGAGAACACCGGCACTTCGGTTTCCAGCTGCACCTGCATCAGGCCGCTGACCACCGACTGGGCCACGAACTCGTGACGGTAGATCCCGCCGTCCACCACCAGCGCGGCGGCCACGATACCGGCGTAACGACCGGTCTTGGCCAGCAGCTTGGCGTGCAGGGGCATTTCAAAGGCGCCGCCGACTTCGAAGAAATCGATGTCCGATTCCTGGTAGCCCTGGGCGATCATTTCGGCGAGGAAGCCTTTGCGGGATTGGTCGACAATATCCTTGTGCCAGCAGGCCTGGATAAACGCGACGCGCTCGCCGTGATGGTTTTTGCTTTTGCTGTCGATTGCGGTGGGTTGCATGTTCTGACTCCTGTTTAAGAAAAAAACAGGGCGTTATGAATCGAATGGGATTTAAGGGTACGAACCGCCGAGTCATGCAGGCATGCGCTCGGCGTGCGGCCCTTAGGTGCCAATCCCGTTCTCTCTTCATCCGGACTATGACCGTCGGCCCCGGGATCACACCGGGTCTGCTGACCTTGTCGCCGTCCTGCGTGAGCAGTTCGAGGCGCCAAGCGCTCGCGGGCTATGCACCTTGCGTGCAATTACCGCCGGTGGGGAATTGCACCCCGCCCTGAGAACGTTGCCACCAGAACCCTGGTGGCGGAGAGTTTTTAACATGGTTTTTCATAAACTGCACGAGCGTCGTATCGATAAGCTATATCGGTTTGTTTGGTTGGTATTCGATTGAGAACGCGTGGGGCTTGATATTCCGCGGCTTTGCCCGCAGTAATCATCCTCATAAGAATCTTAATGAACCCCTTCGAGGCTTGTTTCATGTCTGTGATCGACCTGCGCAGCGACACCGTGACCCAACCCACCGCCGGCATGCTCGACGCCATGGCCAATGCCGCCAGCGGCGATGACGTCTACGGCGAAGACCCCAGCGTCAACCGCCTGGAGGCCGAGCTGGCCAAGCGCCTGGGCTTTGCGGCCGCGCTGTTCGTGCCCACCGGCACCATGAGCAACCTGCTGGCGCTGATGGCCCACTGTGAGCGTGGCGAGGAGTACATCGTCGGCCAGCAGGCCCACACCTACAAATACGAGGGCGGCGGCGCGGCCGTGCTGGGTTCGATCCAGCCGCAGCCGCTGGACGTGCAGGCGGATGGCTCCCTCGACCTGAGTCAGGTGCTCGAGGCCATCAAGCCCGACGACTTCCACTTCGCCCGCACCCGCCTGCTGGCCCTGGAAAACACCATGCAGGGCAAGGTGCTGCCGCTGGACTACCTGGCGAAGGCGCGGGCGTTTACCCGCGAACATGGCCTGGCCCTGCACCTGGATGGCGCGCGACTCTACAACGCGGCGGTCAAGCTTGGGGTCGATGCACGGGAGATCGCCCAGCATTTCGACTCGGTGTCGGTGTGCCTGTCCAAGGGCCTCGGTGCGCCGATCGGCTCGGTGCTGTGCGGCTCCACGGCGTTGATCGCCAAGGCACGCCGTTTGCGCAAGATGGTCGGCGGTGGCATGCGCCAGGCCGGTTCCCTGGCGGCAGCAGGGCTGTATGCCCTGGATCACCAGGTGCAGCGCCTGGCCGACGACCACGCCAATGCGCAATGGCTGGGCGATGAGCTGCGCAACGCCGGTTACGCGGTGGAGCCGGTGCAGACCAACATGGTCTACGTGCAGATCGGCGACCAGGCCCAGGCCTTGAAGGCGTTTGCCGCCGAGCGTGGGATCAAGTTGAGTGCTGCGCCGCGCCTGCGCATGGTGACGCATCTGGATGTGAGCCGGGCGCAGATCGAGCAAGTGCTCAAGGCATTCGTCGATTTTTCGCGCAAATGAGTGTGCAGACCGTCTAATTGAACCTCTCTATCGCATAAACACGCTGTACCACCGGCAAAGGGCCGATATAATGCGGCCTTTTGCCGTCGCTCCGTCTGATGATGTTGCGCACTGGCCTTTGGCCGCAGCCTCCGTGGAAGAACCTATGAAAAGCGCAGAAATCCGTGAAGCCTTCCTTCGCTTCTTCGAAGAGCAAGGTCACACCCGTGTCTCCTCCAGCTCCTTGATCCCAGGCAATGACCCAACCCTGCTGTTCACTAACGCGGGGATGAACCAGTTCAAGGACTGCTTCCTGGGCCAGGAAAAACGCGCCTACACCCGCGCCACCAGCAGCCAGAAGTGCGTGCGTGCCGGCGGCAAGAACAGTGACCTGGAAAACGTCGGCTACACCGCCCGCCACCACACGTTCTTCGAGATGCTGGGTAACTTCAGCTTTGGTGATTATTTCAAGAAAGACGCGATTACCTTCGCCTGGACCTTCCTGACCGGCGTGTTGAAGCTGCCCAAGGAAAAACTCTGGGTGACCGTCTACGCGACGGACGACGAAGCGTATGACATCTGGACCAAGGAAATCGGGGTGCCCGTCGAGCGCATGATTCGTATCGGCGACAACAAGGGCGCGCCTTACGCGTCCGATAACTTCTGGACCATGGGCGACACCGGCCCATGCGGCCCCTGCACCGAGATTTTCTACGATCACGGCGCCGACATCTGGGGTGGCCCACCGGGCTCGCCGGAAGAAGACGGCGACCGTTACATCGAGATCTGGAACAACGTGTTCATGCAGTTCAACCGCACCGCCGATGGCGTGCTGCATCCGCTGCCAGCGCCTTCGGTAGACACCGGCATGGGTCTGGAGCGGATCAGTGCGGTGATGCAGCACGTTCACTCCAACTACGAGATCGACCTGTTCACCAACCTGTTGAGCGCGTCGGCCGCAGCCATTGGTTGTGCCAATGAAAGCCAGTCGTCCCTCAAGGTGGTGTCGGACCACATCCGTTCCTGCGGTTTCCTCATCGCCGACGGTGTACTGCCGTCCAACGAAGGCCGTGGCTACGTGCTGCGTCGTATCATCCGTCGCGCCTGCCGTCACGGTAACAAGCTGGGCGCCACTGGCAGCTTCTTCTACAAGATCGTGGCCGCGCTGGTTGCCGAGATGGGCGATGCCTTCCCGGAACTCAAGCAGCAGCAGGACAACATCGAGCGTGTGCTCAAGGCTGAAGAAGAACAGTTCTCCAAGACCCTGGAGCACGGCCTGAAGATTCTGGAGCAGGACTTGGCCGAGCTCAAAGGCACCGTGGTGCCGGGCGATGTCGTGTTCAAACTGTACGACACCTATGGCTTCCCGATGGACCTGACCGCCGACATCGCCCGTGAGCGCGAGCTGACCGTCGACGAAGCCGGGTTTGAGCGTGAGATGGAAGCCCAGCGCGTGCGCGCCCGTTCCGCCAGTTCCTTTGGCCTGGACTACAACACCCTGGTCAAGGTTGACGTGCCCACCGAATTCACCGGTTACAAGGCGACCGTCGGCGCGGCCAGGATCGTTGCCATTTATAAAGACGGCAAGTCGGTCGACGTGTTGAGCGAAGGCGAAGAAGCGGTTGTGGTCCTGGACCAGACGCCGTTCTACGCCGAATCCGGTGGCCAGGTCGGTGACTGTGGTTTCCTGAGCTCGACCTCCGGTCGTTTCGAGGTACGCGACACCACCAAGACCGGCGGTGCGTTCCTGCATCACGGCGTGCTGGTGCTGGGCAACCTGACGGTCGGTGCGCCGGTGGACACCCAGGTCGATGCCGACGTACGCCATGCCACCGCGCTGAACCACTCGGCCACGCACTTGCTGCACGCCGCGCTGCGCCAGGTGCTGGGCGAGCACGTCCAGCAGAAGGGGTCGTTGGTCGACAGCCAGCGCCTGCGTTTCGACTTCAGCCACTTCGAAGCGATCAAGCCTGAGCAGATCAAGGCCCTGGAAGACATCGTCAACGCTGAGATTCGCAAGAACTCCCCGGTAGAAACCGAAGAGACTGACATCGAGACGGCCAAGACCAAGGGCGCCATGGCGCTGTTCGGCGAGAAGTACGGCGACAACGTGCGCGTGCTGAGCATGGGCGGCGACTTCTCGGTGGAGCTGTGTGGCGGTATCCACGCCAACCGTACCGGCGATATCGCCCTGCTGAAGATCATCAGCGAAGGCGGCGTGGCGTCGGGTGTGCGTCGTATTGAGGCGGTGACCGGCGCTGCAGCCCTGGCCTACCTGAATGCGGCTGAAGAACAACTCAAGGAAGCGGCCAGCCTGGTCAAGGGCAGTCGCGACAACCTGATCGACAAGTTGTCCGCCGTTCTGGAGCGCAACCGTGCGCTGGAGAAACAGCTGGAGCAGTTGCAAGCCAAGGCGGCCAGCGCTGCGGGCGACGATCTGTCGGCTTCGGCCGTTGACGTCAAGGACGTGAAAGTCCTGGCTGCACGCCTGGACGGTCAGGACGGCAAGGCGCTGTTGGCCCTGGTCGATCAGTTGAAGAACAAGCTCGGCCGCGCAGTGATCCTGCTCGGCAGTGTCCATGAGGAGAAGGTCGTGCTGGTTGCCGGTGTAACCAAGGACCTGACTGGCCAACTCAAGGCCGGTGATTTGATGAAGCAAGCCGCTGCGGCAGTGGGCGGGAAGGGCGGTGGTCGTCCGGACATGGCGCAAGGCGGTGGTGTAGACGCCAGTGCCCTGGACGCGGCCCTGGCCCTGACCGTGCCATTTGTCGAGGCAGGTATTTAAGGCACTGTTAACCTGCCCGTGGTCTAGTCACGGGCTGTTCTGTGCTGGTTGATTGGATATTAGGCGCCCCTTTACGGGCTGAGGCGGCTTGGAAATGGCTTTGATCGTACAGAAATTTGGAGGCACCTCGGTCGGCTCTGTCGAAAGAATCGAGCAGGTGGCCGACAAGGTTAAGAAATTCCGCGATGCCGGTGACGACCTGGTCGTGGTGCTGTCGGCCATGAGCGGCGAGACCAATCGCCTGATCGAACTGGCGAAGGCCATCAGTGGCGAGCAACAGCCGCTGCCGCGTGAGCTGGATGTGATCGTGTCCACCGGCGAGCAGGTGACCATCGCCTTGCTGGCCATGGCCCTGAACAAGCGTGGCGTGCCTGCCGTGTCCTACACTGGCAGCCAGGTGCGCATCCTCACCGACAGCGCGCACACCAAGGCGCGGATCCTGCAGATTGACGACCAGAAAATTCGCACTGATCTGAAAGCCGGTCGCGTGGTAGTTGTAGCGGGCTTCCAGGGTGTGGACGAGCACGGCAACATCACCACCCTCGGGCGTGGCGGTTCTGACACCACCGGTGTGGCCCTGGCTGCGGCCCTCAAGGCTGACGAGTGCCAGATCTACACCGATGTGGATGGCGTCTACACCACCGACCCGCGTGTGGTGTCCGTGGCCCAGCGCCTGGACAAGATCACCTTTGAAGAGATGCTGGAAATGGCCAGCCTCGGTTCCAAGGTGTTGCAGATCCGCGCGGTGGAGTTCGCCGGCAAGTACAACGTTCCGCTGCGCGTATTGCACAGCTTCAAGGAGGGTCCGGGCACCCTCATTACTATTGATGAAGAGGAATCCATGGAACAGCCGATCATTTCCGGCATCGCTTTCAACCGCGATGAAGCCAAGCTGACGATCCGTGGCGTGCCAGACACCCCGGGCGTGGCCTTCAAGATTCTGGGCCCTATCAGCGATGCGAATGTTGAAGTCGACATGATCGTGCAGAACGTCTCGCACGATAACACCACCGATTTCACTTTCACCGTGCACCGCAACGAGTACGATGCGGCGTTGAAAATCCTGGAGAACACCGCGAGCGAAATTGGCGCCCGTGAAGTGGTCGGCGATACCAAGATTGCCAAGGTCTCGATCGTAGGTGTGGGCATGCGTTCCCATGCCGGCGTTGCCAGCCGCATGTTCGGGGCTTTGGCCAAGGAAAGCATCAATATCCAGATGATCTCTACCTCGGAAATCAAAGTCTCGGTGGTGATTGAAGAGAAGTACCTGGAGCTGGCTGTACGCGCGCTGCATACCGCTTTTGAGCTGGATGCTCCGGCCCGACAGGGCGAGTGATGCAATGCCAGGAAGGCGCGGTTTACCGCGCCTTTCATTTTTTTGTAGGGCGCATGGTCTTTTGCGTGCGCTCGACAATACTTAGGCCGTTAGGGCTATGGCTATCGAGTCGTAGGTCGAACGCCTTTTTTTTGCAGACTGTTGTTCCTGAAATGAAATGCGTGAGGAGAAAGGTATGCTGATTCTGACTCGTCGGTGCGCAGAAAGCCTGATTATCGGTGATGGCGAAATCACCGTGACCGTGCTCGGCGTCAAAGGCAATCAAGTGCGTATCGGGGTTAACGCTCCGAAAGAGGTGGCGGTTCATCGCGAGGAAATCTTCTTGCGGATCAAGAAAGAGAAGGACGAAGAACCAAGCCTTTAATTTTTATCGTTTTTTATGTTTGCAAACGGGGATGAACGTGGTTAATATACGCCCCGTGTTGCGGAGAGCTGGCCGAGTGGCCGAAGGCGCTCCCCTGCTAAGGGAGTACACCTCAAAAGGGTGTCGGGGGTTCGAATCCCCCGTTCTCCGCCATTATTTGCTTAGTACGTTGCAATCTGGTTTTTTCGTTAAGTTGTTGAAATTAAACGAAAAAATAGCTTTACATAGAGATTGAACGGCCTATAATGCGCGGCAACAAATGCACTCGTAGCTCAGCTGGATAGAGTACTCGGCTACGAACCGAGCGGTCACAGGTTCGAATCCTGTCGAGTGCACCATTTAAGAGTTAGTTGCAGTAATGCAGGTAGCTCGGCTTCAACCAGTTGTGATCTGGTCTAAAAACACAATATGCACTCGTAGCTCAGCTGGATAGAGTACTCGGCTACGAACCGAGCGGTCACAGGTTCGAATCCTGTCGAGTGCACCATACAAACAAAAAGCCCGCCTAGTGCGGGCTTTTTGCCGTCTGGGGTTTGTGTGGATCCTTATCTTTTTCTCCTTCCTTATGTGTTTTCCATTCCGGTGATGGCGTCGCAGTTGAATAGGTGTGGCCAATACTCAACTTTGGCTCGCAAGCGCTTGTTCTTTCCAGTTTTTTGACGTTAAAACCGGACGCACGGTGTATCATTGCGCCCGTCAGCCCCGCCGGGGCTTATGGAATACCTCCATGGACTTACCCAGTAGTTACTCAGTACCCCGTTTTACCAATCATGAATTGACTGATTGATCCTTCCGGCGTGCCCCGCTGCTGGGAGTGGAGTTCGCCTATGACCGAAGTAGAAGTAAAGAAAACACAAGAAAGCCTGCAGGATCGCCTGGCTCAAGTCATCGAGCTGCTGCAGCGCCAGCGCGTGGTCGAAGATTTCACGCACCGCCAGGATGGTCCGAATAACGACCTTGTCGAAAACCTGGTCCACCGCCAGAACCTCGTCGAGTTGCAACGCAAGCTCGATGACCTGCACTCCGCCGACGTTGCCTACATTCTCGAAGCCTTGCCCCTGGATGATCGACTGACCCTCTGGCAGTTGGTCAAGGCCGACCGCGACGGCGACATCCTGCTCGAAGTATCCGACTCGGTCCGTGAAACCCTGATCGCCGACATGGACGATCACGAGCTCCTGGCGGCCGCCAGGGAGATGGACGCTGACGAACTGGCCGACCTGGCTCCAGAGTTGCCGCGTGATGTTGTCCATGAGTTGATGGAGGCCCTTGACGGCCAGCAGCGTGAGCGCGTGCGCTCCGCGTTGTCCTATGACGAGGATCAGGTCGGCGCACTGATGGACTTCGAGATGGTCACCATCCGCGAAGACGTCAGCCTGGAAGTGGTCTTGCGTTACCTGCGCCGGCTGAAAGAGCTGCCGAGTCATACCGACAAACTGTTCGTGGTCGACTATGAAGGCATTCTCAAGGGCGTGCTGCCGATCAAGCGCCTGTTGGTCAACGATCCGGAGAAAAAGGTTGCTGACCTGATGGCCAGCGATACCGTGAGCTTTCACCCCGATGAGGATGCCTACGACGCAGCGCAGGCCTTTGAGCGTTACGACTTGATCTCTGCCCCGGTGGTCGACAAGAACGGCAAGCTGATCGGCCGTCTGACCATCGACGAAATCGTCGACTTGATTCGTGAAGAGAGTGAAACCGAAGTCCTCAACATGGCGGGTTTGCGTGAAGAGGAAGATATTTTTGCGTCAGTCTGGCGTTCCCTGCATAACCGCTGGGCCTGGCTGGCCGTTAACCTGATTACCGCGTTTATCGCCTCCCGTGTGATCGGGCTGTTCGAAGGTTCCATCGAGAAGCTGGTGGCCCTGGCGGCATTGATGCCGATTGTGGCAGGCATTGGTGGTAACTCGGGCAACCAGACCATCACCATGATCGTACGCGCCATGGCGCTGGACCAGGTCAGTACCGCCAACTCTTCGCGCCTGCTGCGCAAGGAGTTGGCAGTGGGCCTGATCAATGGCCTGGTGTGGGGTGGGGTGATTGGCGTGGTTGCCTACTTGCTGTACGGCAGTTGGTCCCTGGGGGTGGTGATGACCGCTGCCATGACCCTCAACCTGCTGCTGGCGGCCCTGATGGGGGTGCTGATCCCCATGACCCTGGCACGCCTTGGGCGCGACCCGGCCATGGGCGCCAGCGTGATGATCACGGCCATGACCGACAGTGGTGGCTTCTTCATCTTCCTCGGTTTGGCGACGATCTTCCTGCTCTGATCTGTCTCGGCCGGGCGCCCTCTGCTACGTGATAAGAATGTCGAGCCCTGTGAATCCCGGGCAAAAAAAAGCCAGCACAGGGCTGGCTTCGGCTTTCAGTGGCGGATCAATTGGCTTCTGCGGCCGCCTCTACGTCGTGCGCGATAAGCGAGACGAGGGCATTTTGCTGGCGGTGGGAGAGCTGACGAAAACGCTGCAGCAGTTCGCGTTCGTGCAGCGACAGCTCGGGGCTGTCCAGGCGCATGCTCAGTTCGTCACCCAGCGCACCTTCCTGAATAAGGCTCTGCTCCAGGCGCGCGATGATTTCGGAGTTCATGCTGCGGTGATGATTGCGAGCCACCTCGGCAATGCGTTCCCGCATTCCGTCTGGCAGACGTACGACGAACTTGTCAGCCGTACGGCTGGAATAAATTGCCTGTTTCAATGGGCGCATATATTTAACCGGTTAGTTCAGGGGAGCGGTTATTGGAATTGGCCGCAAGATGAGTGTTAAGACAAGACTCACGACCAAAGTTCAACCCGAATTGCAAAGAGGCCGCATCATGCCTCAGATTTGCCAGTTCCTTGGCGTCAATTCTGTGACAAATATTGAACTGCCTAGAGGCTTTATGCCAGCACTCATTTGCATTTTTGCGGACTGGTTGGAAAACTTTTCCATGAGTGATTCCACGAGGGAACTTCCCGTAAGTCCAGGCCACCACAGGGTTTGAGGTCGCACATCCTATAGCAAAGTGGCCTTTTGCCCTTAGTTTTAAGACTAGTGGCAATTTGCCGATTTACTAGGACGAGGCGACATAAGGTAGGGGGAGGGCAGTGCAGAGAAGGGAGGGGTCAGCGTAAAACCGGGTCAAATTTGATTCGGCGACCCACGACGAGCGTCAACAGAAGCAGGCCTGCGAAAACGCCGGCGGCGACGAATGCGCTGGTTTGCCCATCATGGGAGCTTGCACTCAGGCCCATAAGGCCAGTGGCGATGGTCAGGCTCAGGAACAGCCAGGCAAATTTGCTCATGATCAGCGTCCTTAAAAAACCCAGTGTTCAGATGCCGGCGCGGCCTGGGTGCCTTGAGTCAGGAGTACTGGCGCTTGTGCATTCGGTGTCATCACGGCCAGTTGCGGACGTTGTTGCAAGTGGTGGGGGACTGCCTGCTGGCTGATCTGGGCGGGGTCGTTGCTGCCAGTCGATTGAAAGTGGAACATCACCAGTGCAGCCAGGGCGACGGTGTTGAGAGCTAACAGAATGGCACTGTTCATGGTCATGTTCTCCGTTTAACGCACTGGCTGAATGGGGTTTGCAGGAGAACTGTTGCAGGTGTCGTGCCAATGTATTAATTCAATAAAATCAATGGCTTGAGTTTGATTTGGCGGGCTGAAGGATTGCAATTTGCAATGCTGGCATTTTGGGTGGTTGCATTTTGCACGATGAGGCCAGGTGCCCGTATTCGCGGGGCGAAACCGCAATTGCCCGGGCAAGGCTCGGCCTACACTTAAAAAGCCCACGGACGACATGACAAAACCCACCTCGGCCGTTAACATGCACGCCGTCCGTCGCAGTGCCCTTGGCCTGATGGCTGTCATTTGTCCCAGTAGCTCAATTGGATAGAGCATCCCCCTCCTAAGGGGAAGGTTGGCCGTTCGAACCGGCCCTGGGACACCAGATTCGTAGCCCATAGAGAAAGCCCCGTACAGAACCTCCTGGCGGGGCTTTTTTGTGCGTGCTCGATCTTTTTGCACGCAGGTCGAACCTTGCCGCCGATCAAGGTTCACAGCAGGTGCCGTGATGTATTTGTCGCAACCATGTACCTTGCGCGCCATCCGACAGCGTCTGAGCTGTTAAGCAAAATAATCCCCGGAAACAGCGCATGTTGCCTGTCCGGACCCGGTCACCCCGGACTATCATGCCGATAGCCCTGTCTCTCACCGCAAGGAGCCGCTCGGAACGCCGATGCGCCAGATCTGGAAATCTTTTCGAGCCCTTTATTTCGCCTCCTTGATGATGCTGATTGGCTCCGGCCTGCTCAGTACCTACCTGGCCTTGCGCCTGGCGGCCGACCATGTCGACAGCCTTTGGGTGGGTGCGCTGATGGCGGCCAACTACTTTGGCCTGGTACTGGGCGGCAAGATCGGGCATCGCCTGATTGCCCGGGTCGGGCATATCCGCGCCTATGCCACCTGTGCCGGGATTGTCGGTGCGGCGGTGCTGGGCCATGGCCTGGTCGATTGGCTGCCGGCCTGGATTGTGCTGCGGATAATCGTGGGCCTGGGGATGATGTGCCAGTACATGGTCATCGAGAGCTGGCTCAATGAGCAGGCAGATGCCAAGCAGCGTGGCGTAGTGTTCAGCGGTTATATGATCGCCTCCTACCTGGGTCTGGTATTGGGCCAGTTGATACTGGTGATGCATCCCCAGCTTGGCCTTGAGCTGCTGATGCTGGTGGCGCTGTGCTTCGCCCTGTGCCTGGTGCCGGTGGCCATGACCCGGCGCATTCACCCGGCGGCCTTGCATCCTGCGCCGATGGAGCCGCGCTTCTTTATCAAGCGCGTGCCGCAGTCGTTGAGTACGGTGTTGGGGGCGGGGTTGATCGTCGGTTCGTTCTACGGCCTGGCGCCGCTGTATGCCTCCCAGCAAGGGCTGAGCACCGAACAGGTGGGTCTGTTCATGGGTAGCTGCATTTTTGCCGGGTTGCTGGTGCAATGGCCCCTGGGCTGGTTGTCGGATCGTTATGATCGCGCGCTGCTGATCCGCTGCTTTGCCTTGTGCCTGGCGGTGGCGGCACTGCCGTTGGCAATCATGACCCAGGTGCCGCTGGAGGTGCTGTTCGTGGCGGGCTTCCTGTGTTCTCTCGTGCAGTTTTGCCTGTATCCCTTGGCTGTGGCGTTTTCCAACGACCATGTGGAAGGGGATCGCCGGGTATCGCTGACGGCCATGCTGCTGGTGACCTACGGTATCGGCGCCAGCGTCGGGCCGTTGCTGGCGGGTGTGGTGATGAAGCTGTTCGGCAGCCAGATGCTGTATGCGTTTTTCAGTCTGTGCGCGCTGATCCTGGTGTGGCGAATCCGGCCTAAGGCGGTGACCAATCTGCACCAGGTGGAAGATGCCCCCCTGCATCACGTGGCAATGCCCGACAGTATGTCGAGTTCACCGCTGGTGGCGGCGCTGGACCCGCGGGTCGACGAGCAGGTGGTGCAGGAGCAGATGCAGACTGTCCCTGATCCCGAGCCGCAGGTCGATCCGGAGCCGCCGGTGGATGAGCCCGTCTTCGAAGGGCCACCTGAGCCCCTGGGGCCGGACGAGCATCCTCACGAATTGAGCAGGGCGCGCCCCTGAAAATAAAAACGGGCAGATCCCAAAGGGTCTGCCCGTTTTTTTCTGCGATCGTTAAGGATCAAAAATCGTCGTCTTTGTCGAACCGTCGTGCTTCACGCTGCAGCTGGTACACAAAGCGCTCGACCTGGCGTTGCACCAAACCACTCATGTTGTGGAAGCGCACGCCGGCAAAGGTCGTGTTGATTCTTTCTTCGAAGTGCAGGTATCGCAGTTCGACGGCGGTGGTCATGCTGCCAAACGGCAGGGCTGCGATAAAACGGTCGTAGACCTGGCCCAGTTGCAGGCGCTCGGAAATATCCCCTTCAAAACGCAATTTGCAGCCGGTGGCGGAAATATCCAGCAGTTTGCCGTTGACCGGCAGCTGAAGTTTCTCGCCGCCCAGCTCGATATTCACCAGTTGCGCCAGCTTCAACGCGGCGCGGAAGGCATTGCGGCGCTGATGGTAGACCACCTCGTCCGGCAGGCTGCCGGTGTAGATACGGTGGCCGCCTTTTTCGCTGATGGTCAGGGTGCCTTTGCTTTCCCAGGCGACGCGTACGCCATCATGGAAACCTTCGATGCGAAAGGGTTCGCCGTTTTCGAGGTGGCGCTCGCCGTCGCGGGGGATCATTTCGTCCAGCGCCAGCATGTTGCTGTCGCGGTTGACGTCCACCAGGTAGCTCTGGAAGCGCTGGCTGCGTTCGTGGAAAGTGATGATCAGCGGATCATGGCTGTCTTGCAGCATCCGCAAGGTGCCGGCGATTTCCAGAGGCGTGGTGAGGACCTTGGGTGGCTGCGGGGCATCTTCCGCATTAAGGGCGTTGAACACGGTTCTTCCATCTCCAGACAAAATACGACTACACGCAAGAACCGGCATTTTGCCAGCATGTGGCGCGCCTTGGATAGGGCGCGCTGTAAACCGGTGTCAGGCTTGGCTGCGGGTGCTTGGCTTGACCAGGCGCGAGGTGGAGCCCTGGGCGTTATAGAGTGCCGGAGGCTCTCCGCCGTGGAGTATACGCAACTGGTTGGCGGTCGTGGCTTGCTGAAGCTGGATCGACTGACCGTTAAGCAGGTTGGCTTCCTGGCACTGGGCGAGCAATTGGTTGAGTTCTTTGCTCTGGGCCAGCAGTTGATCGCCGACCGAGGAGTGGCTGGCCAACTGCGCCATGCCGTCGTGGTCTGCCGGCAGGCCGAGGCTGATGAGGATCTGGCTGCGTTTTTTGCCGTGCTGTTCCAGCAGGACGATCAACGACTGCTTGCGTGCCAGAATTTCTTCCAGCAGCGGCATGTCCCGGCCATAGAGGGCCAGTGATTCTTCTTTGAGCAGCTCGAGCAATTGTTGCGTCGGCGCTAGATCATCAATGATCAGTTGAAGCAAATGTTCGTCGTGATGCATGGCTGGCCTTGGGTTTTAAGCGTCCAAAAGCCCTGCGCAGGCCTTTGCCTAGCGCTCGGCTTCGAAGTTAAGCAGCTTGCTGGCTACACGGTTGCTGTCGACTTTATAGCTGCCATCGGCGATCGCCTGTTTCAATTCGGCCACGCGGGCTTTATTGACGACCGGTTGATCGCGCAGCGAGTCAGTGACCTTCTGCAACTGTTGAGCCTCATTGCTCAGGTGTACGGATTCCCCGCTCTGGCTGGCACTGGCCTGTTCTGCCTTGGCGGGCAGCGCCGGGGCCTTGGCTTCTACGTTGTCCTTGGGACTGGTGGTGCGCGTAGTGCCTGACGTCGTCGGGGTGTTATTCAAACGGCTGAAATCGATGACCATGATAAAAAAACCTCTGGGTATTTGGACGCTTGCCATGTTTTCGGCCATACCCGGACAAACTTTAGGCGCGAATGACAATAAATCTCCGCACGGGGCCTCTCGTGCACAGTGTAGGAAAACCCAGCGTCCTGTACCAGTAATCTATAAAGCGACCTCGACTTGCCCTGGGGCTGTCACCCGCGCCTTGATCACGCGGTTGGAGTTGAGGTTCTTGACGCGAATCTGTTCGCTCATGCCGCCGTTGGACAGTGCTTCGCCCGGCATTTTCACATTCAAGCCGCCGCTGCTCGCGGAAATCACCACCTGATCGCCCTTGCGGATGACCTCGGCCTGTTCCAGGTGCACCAGGGTAATCACCTGATCGGTGACCACTGGTCGGGTCAATCTTTGCCCGATGGCCTGGTCCAGGGATGTCAGGTAGCCCTGGCTGATCTGGCTGATGTCGCGTTCACGCAATACAACGTCCTCGAAACCGATGATGCCCGTGCGTTTCAGTGGGCGGGCAACCACCACCACGTCACGGAACAATTTGACCTGGGCCGGTACGAACACGGTCCAGGGCGAGGCGCCTTCGCAGCGTACCTTTACCGTTACGCGCCCGATGGGTTGGGCGGGACTTTCCAGGGTCGCTGTCAATTCCTTGTCGCACATCGGCATGCGCAGACGCGGGTCCAACTGGTTGACCTGGATTTCATAACGCCCCGGCGTCTGTGTGGTTGCCAGATAATCTTCTACAGTGAACTCAAGAAAGCCTTGAGTGACGCCGATAAGTAGATCAGGCAAGGTGACGTTCTCTGCACGGGCCGTGGTGCCCAGGCTGAAGGCAAGCAGCGCCAGCGGTACGCAGAGCAATCTGCAAAACCGTGTCAGGTGAAGGCGTCGGGAAACTGTCGTTTTAATGTCCATAATTCAACAAATAGCAAAGCTCGTGCCGTTTTAGTGTTGGGGGCGCGCCGCCCTTGTAGGTATAGCCAAAGGTTTTAGCGTAGGAGTCATGGCATGGCAGGAGTAATGGATTCAGTAAACCAGCGCACACAGCTGGTAGGGCAGAATCGCCTGGAGTTGCTGCTGTTTCGCCTGGATGGCAAGCAGCTGTATGGCATCAACGTATTCAAGGTGCGGGAAGTGCTGCAATGTCCCAAGCTGACGATCATGCCCAAGTCCAGTCCGGTGGTGTGCGGTGTGGCGAATATTCGTGGTGCGACTATCCCGATTCTTGACCTTGCCCTGGCCACCGGTTCGGCTGGCCTGCAGGATCGCGAGAACCCGTTCGTGATCATTACCGAGTACAACACCAAGACCCAGGGTTTCCTGGTGCGCTCGGTGGAACGCATCGTCAACATGAACTGGGAAGAGATCCATCCGCCGCCCAAGGGCACTGGTCGCGATCACTACCTTACGGCGGTGACGCGGGTCGATAACCAGTTGGTGGAGATCATCGACGTGGAGAAGATCCTCGCCGAAGTGGCGCCCACCTCGGAGTCGATTTCCGTGGGTGTGGTCGACGCCGAAACGGCCCACAAGGCGGTCTCGCTGCGTGTGCTGACGGTGGATGACTCCTCAGTGGCGCGCAAACAGGTGACTCGCTGCCTGCAAACCGTCGGCGTGGACGTTGTCGCCCTCAATGACGGGCGCCAGGCGTTGGATTACCTGCGTAAGCTGGTGGATGAAGGCAAGAAGCCGGAAGAAGAATTCTTGATGATGATCTCTGACATCGAGATGCCGGAAATGGACGGCTATACCCTCACTGCTGAGATACGCAGCGATCCACGCATGCAAAAACTGCATATCATCCTGCATACTTCGTTGTCGGGCGTATTCAATCAGGCGATGGTCAAGAAAGTCGGTGCCGATGACTTCCTGGCCAAATTCCGCCCTGATGACCTGGCATCCCGGGTAGTCGACCGGATCAAGGCAGCAGATCACGGCTAGGGTTTTCCCCTGGCGGTCATACGATTTTAGAGGCGGTATCAGTGTCTACGGGTAATTTGGATTTTGAACAGTTCCGGGTCTTCCTGGAAAAAGCCTGTGGCATATTGCTCGGTGAAAACAAGCAATACCTGGTATCCAGCCGTCTTAACAAACTGATGGAGCAGCAGGGCATCAAGTCCCTGGGCGAGTTGGTTCAACGGATCCAGGGCCAGCCGCGCAGTGGCCTCAAAGAGATGGTGGTCGATGCCATGACCACCAACGAAACCCTATGGTTTCGCGATACCTACCCCTTTGAAGTGCTCAAGAGCAAAGTGCTGCCGGAGGCCATCAAGGCCAGCCCGGGCCAGCGCCTGCGTATCTGGTCGGCCGCCTGCTCTTCGGGTCAGGAACCGTACTCGATTTCGATGTCCATCGATGAGTTCGAGCGGACCAACATGGGCCAGCTTAAAGCCGGGGCGCAGATCGTCGCCACCGACCTGTCCGGCACCATGCTCACCAATTGCAAGACCGGCGAGTACGACAGTCTGGCCCTGGGCCGTGGCTTGTCCCAGGAACGCCTGCAACGTTACTTCGACCCGAAAGGGGCAGGGCGTTGGGCGGTCAAGACGCCGATCAAGAACCGTGTTGAGTTTCGCTCGTTCAACCTGCTCGACAGCTACGCCAGCCTGGGCAAGTTCGACATGGTGTTCTGCCGCAACGTGCTGATCTACTTCTCGGCCGAGGTGAAGAAGGACATCCTGTTGCGCATCCACGGCACCCTCAAGCGTGGCGGTTACCTGTTCCTCGGTGCATCCGAGGCACTCAATGGCCTGCCGGATCATTTCCAGATGGTGCAGTGCAGCCCGGGAATCATCTACCAGGCCAAGTAATAAAGCGTACGCGGTCAAAAAAGTGGGAGGGGGCTTACCCCGATAGCGGTGGTTCAGTTGATGTATCTATCACTGATTCACCGCCATCGGGAGCAAGCCCCCTCCCACTTTTTTTCTGCGGCAAAGGTGTAGAAAGCGGCAACTCCCCATTGCCGCTTTACTGGCGCCACGCGGAAACCCGTTGCCGCTTTTCTGGCATTGCCGCCGGCAAGCTCTTCGCAACCCCTTGATTTACGGGGGTATCAGATATTGGCATGCGCCTTGCTATAACCCTGTTAACGAACAGCAGGTCAGCCTAAAGGTTTCCGCCATGAGCATCAGCTTCGATAAAGCGCTCGGTATCCACGAACAAGCCCTGGGCTTCCGCGCCCAGCGTGCCGAAGTCCTGGCCAACAACATTGCCAACGCCGACACCCCGAACTACAAGGCTCGGGACCTGGATTTCTCCGCCGTGCTCGCCGCACAGCAGGACAAGACCAAGAACGGCACCTTCGCCTTGAACATGACAAACAGCCGTCATATCGAAGCACAAGGCCTGAGCAGTGGTGACGAGTCGCTGCTGTATCGCACGCCGATGCAGCCGTCGATCGACCAGAACACCGTCGACGCCCAGCTGGAGCAATCGGCCTATGCCGAGAACTCGGTGAACTTTCAGGCCAGCTTTACCCTGCTCAACAGTAAATTCAAAGGGCTGATGTCAGCCCTGCGTGGAGAGTAAGCCATGTCCCTGTCCAGTGTTTTCAATATTGCCGGCAGTGGCATGAGCGCTCAGACCACGCGCTTGAACACCGTCGCCAGTAACATCGCCAACGCCGAGACCGTGTCTTCGAGCATCGACCAGACCTACCGCGCCCGTCACCCGGTGTTCGCCACCATGTTCCAGGGCGGCCAGAGCGGTGGCAGCGATTCGCTGTTCCAGAACCAGGACGCCGCCGGCCAGGGCGTGCAGGTCCTCGGTGTGGTCGAAGACCAGAGCAACCTCGAGGCCCGTTACGAGCCGAACCATCCTGCCGCGAACGAAAAGGGTTATGTCTATTACCCCAACGTCAACGTGGTCGAGGAAATGGCAGACATGATCTCCGCCAGCCGCTCGTTTCAGACCAACGCGGAAATGATGAACACCGCCAAAACCATGATGCAGAAGGTCCTGACCCTGGGTCAGTGATAAGGGGCGCCAAATAATGGCCATCGTTGATACCACGACCAACACGGCAGTCCAGGACCTTTTCAACTCCAAGGTCAAGACCGCCACCGACAACACCACTGTCGCCGACGCTACCAAGACGGCGACAGGCAGCCAGTCCCTGGGCAAGGACGCGTTCCTGCAATTGCTGGTGACCCAACTGAAAAACCAGAACCCGCTGTCGCCTCAGGACAACGGTGCGTTCGTGGCCCAGTTGGCCCAGTTCAGCAGCCTGGAAGGCATCAATACCCTGAACGACTCGGTCAATGCGATCTCCAGTAACTTCAGCTCGTCGCAGGCGCTGCAGGCTTCGTCGCTGGTGGGGCGCTCGATCATCACCCAGACCAACAAGGCCTTGGTGGACACGAGCAAGAGCATGACCGGTTCGGTGGCGGTGACTGCGGCGACAGGCAACGTCTCGATCAAGATCTCCGATAAAGACGGCAACGTGGTGCGCACTATCGATATGGGTGCCCAAAGCGCGGGTTCGTCAGACTTTATCTGGGATGGCAAGAACGAGAACGGTGAGGTCGCCCCGGCCGGCACCTACACCTTCGCGGCGACGACCAAGAACGACAAGGGTGAGTCGGTGGCCATGGCGACTTCGTTGCCGGCAACGGTGACCAGCGTGACGTTGAGCAAGACCGGCGGCGAAATGCTGCTGAACCTTGCAGGTGGCATGGGCAGCGTCAAGCTGTCGCAAATTCAGACTATCGGTACATAGAGCCGGCTAAATACGGCAGAGGGAGAGAAACATGTCTTTTAATATCGGCCTTAGCGGCCTCTATGCGGCCAACAAACAACTGGACGTAACCGGCAACAACATTGCCAACGTTGCGACCACTGGCTTCAAGTCGTCCCGTGCGGAATTCGCGGATATCTACGCCGCGTCCAAACTGGGCACCGGCCAGAACAGCATCGGCAACGGTGTGAACCTGGCAGCGGTGTCCCAGCAGTTCACCCAGGGTGACGTCAACAACAGCGGCGGCGTGCTGGACATGGCGATCCAGGGCGGTGGCTTCTTCGTGCAGAAGGGCAGCGATGGCTCGCTGGAATACACCCGGAGCGGTGCCTTCCGTGCCGACAAAGACGGCTACATCACCAACAACACCGGTACCTCGCGCCTGCAGGGCTACGCGGCAGATGACGACGGCAAGATCATCAAAGGCGGCTTGACCGACCTGCAATTGAACCTGTCGTACCTGCCACCGAAGGCGTCCACCAAAGTGGACTCCACCAGTAACCTGAACTCGTCGGAGCCGGTGATCAACCAGACCACCAAGCCGTTCGACCCGACCGACACCACCACTTTCACCACCCAGTACAGCACCACCCTCTATGACTCCCAGGGCAACTCCCACGAGATGGTGCAGTACATGGTGAAAACCGACGCCAACCAGTGGAGTTCCTACACGCTGATTGACGGTCGTAACCTGGATGGCTCCAAGCCTACCACCACCGGTACTACTGCTCCCGTGCCGTCGATATTGAGCTTTGACGGTGCAGGTAAACTGACGGGTATCAGCACCGGTGGTGTGGCGGGCACGACCCTGACGCTCACCGGTTGGATCCCGGGCTCGGTGACCAACGGCGTATGGACGGCTAACAAGGCTACAGCGCCAAACATTGCCGTCAACATGGCCAATATCACCCAGTACAACTCCGCCAGTTACCGCAACCCGCCGACCACCGACGGTTACGCCACTGGCCAGATCACCGGCCTGAAAATCGACGGCAATGGCGTAATGTTCGCCACGTTCAGCAACCAGCAGAGCAAGGCCATCGGCCAGATCTCCCTGGCCAGCTTCAACAACGAGCAAGGCTTGCAGCCATCGGGCGGCACCACCTGGAGAGAGACCTTCGCCTCGGGCCAGCCGGGTTACGATGCCCCGCAATCCGGTACCCTTGGTTCGATCGTGGCCAACTCCCTGGAGAACTCCAACGTCAACCTGACCAACGAGCTGGTAGACCTGATCAAGGCCCAGAGCAACTACCAGGCGAACGCCAAGACCATCTCCACCCAGAGCACCATCATGCAGACCATCATTCAGATGACCTGATGCCATGGCGTAATGCGCTTGTTTAAAAACCCCTCGATCGAGGGGTTTTTTTTTGACAAGAATCGAATGGAACATTCTGTGCCTGTCGCGTCACCCATCATCCGAAAGCCATTGAGCTATCTGACATCGGGAGAGGGGGCATGGGGAGCTTATTATCGGAGGTTGGCCATCACAGCAGCAATTCGCATTTTCATACTGTAGGACCGGGGTGGTATCCGGCTTGGGGGGGTGGGCCGACTGCGCATAAGGACAGCGTCGGAAACCTGCTCAGGGCACTTGAGGATGCGAAAATTACTGGCAAGAGCCAACTTGTCAGAGAGCTGCGCGACAAACTTTATGAAAAACGCGAGGAGCTCGGCGATGCAAGGTTCAAGGGCATCCTTAATGAGTTGATCGGGGCGGATGAAACATCTAATGCGCCTCGTGCGTCCCATGGGTTTCTCAGGGAGCAGTTAAGGGAATGGTTCTCTGAGTCAGGTGTGGCGCCGGGAGGCGGCGGTAGTCATGGCCGCAGTGGTGGGGTGAGTGGCGGTTACGGGAATAACAGTAGTGTTTTCGGTGGTGGGCCACGTGATTCTGGTGGTGGGCCACGTAATTCTGGCGGTCCGCTTTTCAGGGGGGCAGACCTCGGTGATTATCGGCCCGATTTGTCTCTTGATAACCCTGGTAAAAAACCCAAGGACGTCTTTACCGGATTTAGTCAGGGGGCCGAGGGTAACTGTGGAACCGTCTCTGCGATCAAAGCGTCAATGATGCATTTTGGTCAGAAGGCTACTGATGTTTTTAAGGAGGTGAAAGAGGCTGGGGATGGCTACGACGTAACCATGCGGGACGGCTATAAGCTTCATCTCACTAAGGATGAATTGAGGCAGGCTGCCATCGCAGCGAACTTCAAGGGTGATGATAAGGAGCTGATGAAGGAAGCCATTTTTATGTTTGCCGTAAGTGCCAAGCGCGCCCAAGAAGAAGGCAACGATGGTAAGGGGGGGATGACTTACGCGCAGGCGCTTGCTTCGTTAAATGATGGGGAGTGGAGTAAGGAAGCCTTTGATCGTCTGGGCTTGAAGAACCACGTCAGGCAAGTGAGCCTGGACGATTTGGCCAAAGGGGTCGTCGGTACTGCCGACACGTCTTTGCATTCGGTGGCAGTGGTTCACGGCAGAAAGGAGCTGTGGGGGAAGGTCGGAGGGCGTCCAACTGAAGGCATAGCCTTTGGTTTCATATGACTTGTGCCGCGGATGCCGGCGCCAAATAAAGCCGTTGCGGTGTTTGTTGCAAACCCACCCCGATAAACCCTACTGCATCCAGGTCTATCGGGGGGGAGCAAGCCCTGGGCATTCAGCCCCGGGATCGGCTCAGCTTATTGACAAGCTTCGCAATCCGGCTCGTCGATCGCGCAGGCCTTTGGCACTGGCGCCGGGCCGGCAGGCGCGGCGAGCACCGAATCATCACCGTGGTTACCGCTGGACACAGCGTTCAGCTTACCGGTGTTGATGGTCGACTTCTCGGTGCTGGTCGCGGCCAGGGCACGGAGGTAGTAAGTGGTTTTCAGGCCACGGTACCAGGCCATGCGGTAGGTCACGTCGAGCTTCTTGCCCGATGCGCCGGCGATGTACAGGTTCAGCGACTGAGCCTGGTCGATCCACTTCTGGCGACGGCTGGCGGCGTCGACGATCCACTTGGTGTCCACTTCGAAGGCGGTCGCGTAGAGCTCTTTGAGTTCCTGCGGGATGCGTTCGATCTGCTGCACGGAACCGTCGTAGTACTTCAGGTCGTTGATCATGACCGAGTCCCACAGGCCGCGGGCTTTCAGGTCGCGAACCAGGTACGGGTTGATCACGGTGAATTCGCCCGACAGGTTCGATTTCACATACAGGTTCTGGTAGGTCGGTTCGATCGACTGCGATACGCCAGTGATGTTGGCGATGGTCGCGGTCGGTGCGATGGCCATGATGTTGGAGTTACGAATGCCTTTCTGCACACGGGCACGTACCGGTGCCCAGTCCAGGGATTCGTTCAGGTCAACGTCGATGTACTTCTGACCGCGCTGTTCGATCAGGATCTGTTGCGAATCCAGCGGCAGGATGCCCTTGGACCACAGCGAACCCTGGAACGTCTCGTAGGCGCCGCGCTCGTCGGCCAGGTCGCAGGAAGCCTGGATCGCGTAGTAGCTGACCGCTTCCATGGACTTGTCGGCGAACTCGACCGCAGCGTCCGAACCGTAGGGAATGTGCTGCAGGTACAGCGCGTCCTGGAAGCCCATGATGCCGAGGCCGACCGGACGGTGCTTGAAGTTGGAGTTCTGCGCCTGTGGCACCGAGTAGTAGTTGATGTCGATCACGTTATCGAGCATGCGTACGGCGGTGTTGACGGTGCGTTCCAGTTTGGCGGTGTCCAGCTTGCCGTTGACGATGTGGTTCGGCAGGTTGATCGAGCCCAGGTTGCAAACGGCGATCTCGTCCTTGTTGGTGTTCAAGGTGATCTCGGTGCACAGGTTCGAGCTGTGGACCACGCCCACGTGCTGCTGCGGGCTGCGCAGGTTGCAAGGGTCCTTGAAGGTCAGCCATGGGTGGCCGGTTTCGAACAGCATGGACAGCATCTTGCGCCACAGGTCCTTGGCCTGGATGGTCTTGAACAGCTTGACCTTGCCTGGGTATTCGGTGAGGGCTTCGTAGTACTCGTAGCGCTCTTCGAAGGCCTTGCCGGTCAGGTCGTGCAGGTCCGGCACTTCGGATGGCGAGAACAGGGTCCACTTGCCGTCATCGAAGACGCGCTTCATGAACAGGTCAGGGATCCAGTTGGCGGTGTTCATGTCGTGGGTACGACGACGGTCATCACCGGTGTTCTTGCGCAGCTCGATGAACTCTTCAATGTCCATGTGCCAGGTTTCCAGGTAGGCACACACGGCGCCTTTGCGTTTGCCGCCCTGGTTGACCGCTACGGCGGTGTCGTTCACGACTTTCAGGAACGGTACGACGCCCTGGGACTTGCCGTTGGTGCCCTTGATGTACGAACCCAGTGCGCGCACTGGTGTCCAGTCGTTGCCCAGGCCACCGGCGAATTTGGACAACATGGCGTTGTCGTGGATCGCGTGGTAGATGCCCGACAGGTCATCCGGCACGGTGGTCAGGTAGCAGCTCGACAGCTGTGGACGCAGGGTACCGGCGTTGAACAGGGTCGGAGTGGACGACATGTAGTCGAAGGACGACAGCAGGTTGTAGAACTCGATCGCACGGTCTTCCTTGTGCTTCTCTTCGATCGCCAGGCCCATGGCCACGCGCATGAAGAACACTTGCGGCAGTTCGAAGCGGATCCCGTCCTTGTGGATGAAGTAACGGTCGTACAAAGTTTGCAGGCCCAGGTAGGTGAACTGCTGGTCGCGCTCGTGATTGATCGCCTTGCCGAGTTTTTCCAGGTCGAAAGTGGCCAGGATCGGGTTCAGCAATTCGAATTCGATACCTTTGGCGATATAGGCAGGCAGCGCCTTGGCGTACAGGTCGGCCATCTCGTGGTGGGTGGCGCTGTCGGCCACGCCCAGGAAGCCCAGGCCTTCGGCACGCAGGGTGTCCATCAGCAGGCGCGCGGTCACGAACGAGTAGTTCGGCTCGCGTTCAACCAGGGTACGGGCGGTCATCACCAAGGCGGTGTTGACGTCGGTCAGGGCCACGCCGTCGTACAGGTTCTTCAGGGTTTCGCGCTGGATCAGGTCACCGTCGACTTCTTCCAGGCCTTCGCAGGCCTCGGTGATGATGGTGTTCAGGCGGCCCAGGTCCAGCGGGGCGAAGCTGCCGTCGGCCAGGGTGATGCGGATCGACGGGTGCGCTTGCACGGCGGCTTCTTCGGCCGGGGTGCGGACGGCACGTTCCTTGGCGCGCGAATCGCGGTAGATCACGTAGTCGCGGGCCACTTTCTGCTCGCCGGCACGCATCAGGGCCAGTTCGACTTGGTCCTGGATTTCTTCGATGTGGATGGTGCCGCCCGACGGCATGCGACGCTTGAAGGTCGCGGTAACCTGTTCGGTCAGGCGGGCAACGGTGTCGTGGATGCGCGACGAGGCAGCAGCGGTGCCGCCTTCAACTGCAAGAAACGCTTTGGTGATAGCGACGGTGATTTTGTCATCGGTGTAAGGAACGACAGTCCCGTTACGCTTGATCACGCGCAATTGGCCAGGTGCAGTGGCGGACAGATCCATATTCGAATCAGCGGCCTGCGGCACGGAGCCTTGCGGGTTCTCGCGAGTTGTGTCGGTTTGCATGGGGGGTTGTCTCCACATTTCTATATTTATTTGGGCACCATCACGGTGCCCACCGTTCCGTCCTGAAGCACTTACAGCAGGCCTGGGCCTGGCATAACAACTTCGGGACAGGAGGAAGGGAGCTGATCGCGCCGCTTCCATGCCGAAGTCTTCGGTTCGGGGCTCAAACGCCCTTGGCCGTATTCCTGGTGGGTGACAGTTGCCAGGTTCAAGCACTGCAACACCCGTACCGTTTTCCGCTGTTGGAGCTGGAAAACGGCTGCCATCCGCTTGAGCGGTTTGGGCTTTCAAAAAATGCTTGGATTAGACCCAACAGGAGCAAGAAAGGGCTTGAGTTTCTTGTCTGATTTGTGTTGGGTCTTTTCGCTGAAAACCCTACATGTAGGGTTTTTTTAGCGCCGAGCTACAAGATAATGCGTTTTGGGGGGCTTAGCAACGTACTGCCTGTGGATAACGTTGTGGGTAAAATGTGTATGAAACGTGGAACACCCGTGTAGGCCGCAGCACTGCTGGATTCGGCCGTTTGTCACTGAATATTCCAAGTTGAAAACAGTCGGTTGGATTTTTGAGGGCGCGAACCCTATCACAGAAAAGCGCGATCACCGAATGGATTTCCCGGCTTGTGCGAGAGGGCTTGGGCATGACTACAATCGGCCTCTGTTATGCCCTCAAAACATTACAAATAAGGTGTGGCCTCCTCGGCCAACGCATCCCTTTATAACAACGAGGATCACCCGTGGAGCAAGAAGCCTGGCACATCCTGATCGTCGAGGACGACGAGCGACTCGCCGAGTTGACCCGCGATTACCTGGAAAGCAACGGCCTGCGGGTTTCCGTGGAAGGTGATGGCGCCCTGGCTGCGGCGCGGATCCTCGCCGAGCAACCGGACCTGGTGATTCTCGACCTGATGCTGCCCGGCGAAGACGGCCTGAGCATTTGCCGCAAAGTGCGCGAACGCTACGACGGCGTGATCCTGATGCTCACCGCCCGCACCGACGACATGGACCAAGTGCTCGGCCTGGACATGGGCGCCGACGACTACGTGTGCAAACCCGTGCGCCCGCGCCTGTTGCTCGCGCGTATCCAGGCCCTGTTGCGCCGCAGTGAGCCGGTCGAACCCGCCAGCGTGGAAAGCCAGCGCCGCCTGCAATTCGGCCCGCTGCTGGTGGACAACGCCCTGCGCGAAGCCTGGCTGCAGGGTGACGGTATCGAGTTGACCAGTGCCGAGTTCGACCTGCTGTGGCTGCTGGTGGCGAATGCCGGGCGCATCCTGTCCCGCGAAGAAATCTTTATCGCCCTGCGCGGCATAGGCTACGACGGCCAGGACCGCTCCATTGATGTGCGCATCTCACGGATTCGCCCGAAAATCGGCGATGACCCGATCCACCCACGGCTGATCAAGACCATCCGCAGCAAAGGCTATCTGTTCGTCCCTGAAGCCGCTGCCGATATGCCGTTGTGAACTCGATCTTCCTGCGTATCTATGGCGGCATGTGCGCGGCGCTGATTCTGGTGGCGCTGCTTGGCGTGCTGGCCCTGCACCTGCTCAACGAGGTGCGCAGCGGCCAATACCGCGAGCGCCTGGCCCACGGCACCTTTGCCTTGATGGGCGATAACCTGCAGCCCATGAGCCCCATCGAACGCCAGCGCGCCCTGGCCGTGTGGGAACGTTTGCTCGGCATCCCCCTGGAATTGCGCGGCCTCACCGATGCCCAACTGGACCTCAGCCAGCGCACCCGCCTGCAACGCGGCCAGGTGCTGGTGGAACAGACCGGCCCCCATGCCGCCCGGGTGCTGCGCCTGGTCAGCGATAAGGAACAGTGGGTGCTGACGGGGGAGGTGCAGCAGATCAGCGAGCAACTGGCCCGCGCGACCATTTACCTGCTGGCCGATGAACTGGTGCGCTTCCCCGTGGCCGAGCAGCCGCAACGGCTGGCGGATATAAAGGAAGCCAAGGGCTTTGGTTTCGAAATGCACCTGATGACCCTGGATCAGGCCGATATGGACGACGACCAACGCCGCCGTGTATCGGAGGGCGATACGGTCATGGCCCTGGGCAAGGGCGGCGATTCGATCCGCGTGTTTGCCGGCATGGTCGGCACGCCCTGGGTGCTGGAGCTCGGCCCGCTGTACCAGATGAGCCCGTACCCGGCGCAATGGCTGGTCCTGATCGCCTTGATCGGCTTGACCCTGATCGGCCTGATTGTCTATCTATTGGTGCGTCAGCTTGAGCGCCGGCTCCGAGGCCTGGAAGCCGCCGCCACGCGCATCGCCAAGGGCAATCTCGAGGTGCGTGTGCCGGCCCGGGGTGCCGACTCGGTGGGGCGCCTGGCGGCGGCCTTTAATGGCATGGCCGAGCACCTGCAGCAACTGTTGGCGATCCAGCGTGAACTGGTGCGCGCGGTGTCCCATGAACTGCGCACACCGGTGGCACGCCTGCGCTTCGGCCTGGAGATGATCGGCGACGCCGCCACGCCTGAAGCGCGGCGCAAGTACCTGGAAGGCATGGACAGTGATATCCAGGACCTAGACGGCCTGGTGGATGAAATGCTCACCTACGCAAGGCTTGAGCAGGGTGCGCCGGCGTTGATTTTCCAACGGGTCGATCTCGATGCGCTGCTTGACCAGGTGATTGGCGAATTATCGCCACTGCGCCCGCAGGTGACCGTGGCCAGGGGGATTTGCCTGTCGTCGGCACATTGGGATGACGCTTGGGTCGATGCCGAACCGCGCTACTTGCACCGCGCCCTGCAAAACCTGGTGAGCAACGCCATGCGCCACGCCCAGGGCCAGGTGTTGATCAGTTATCAGGTGGGCCAGGTGCGCTGTCGCATCGATGTGGAGGACGACGGGCCCGGTGTCCCGGAAAGTGCCTGGGAGCGTATCTTCACGCCGTTCCTGCGCCTGGATGACAGCCGCACCCGTGCCTCGGGCGGGCATGGCCTGGGGTTGTCGATTGTGCGGCGCATCATTTATTGGCACGGCGGGCGAGCGTTGATCAGCAAGAGCAACAACCTGGGCGGCGCCTGCTTCAGCCTGAGTTGGCCCAGAGATCAAGACAAACCCTGACGTCTTATCCCACGCCGAGCAAATCCGTAGCAGCTGCCGAGCGCAAGCGAGGCTGCGTCGGCCGCGCTACCGATCTAACGTCGAGTTGCGCGTGGCGCAGCCTCGCTAAGGCTCGACAGCTGCTACGGCTACCAGGCTCAACAGTTGGCCATCATTCACTGAGTATTGCGCCGATAGTTCCTTGCCGTGGCACCACTCGCTGGACAGGTCGGTGAGCAAGCGCAAGCGCACATGCCCGGCCTCAGACCACTCCACCACCTCGGCATGTTCAAAATAAAAGCGCTTCTGCACGATCGGGTAGAGCGCCTTGAACAAACTCTCCTTGACCGAAAACGTCAGCGTCACCAGCAAGGCGATCTGTTCTCGCGGCACATCAGCCATACGCTGCAGCTCTTGCACCGTCAGAATTTCCCCGGCCAGGCGCTCTGCCCGTTCCAGGCTCAGCAGGTTCTCCAGGTCCATCCCCAACCCGCGCCATTGCGCCTTGTGCCCGACAATCGCGGCGGCATGTCCGGTGCTGTGGGTAATGGAACCGCTGATATGGGCGGGCCACACCGGTGCGCGGTCTTCGCCGATCGCCGGGATGCAGTTGATCTGATCGAGCCGTTGCAGGGCCGCGCGCGCGCACAGGCGACCGGCGAGAAACTCGGCCTGACGCTTGGCCACCGAACGCTGGATACTCGCCGGTGGCGGCACGGCGCAATGCTGGAAGTCGCCAGGTGCCAGCAATGCAGGATCGAACCGGGTGCTGAGAAACACCGTGCCCGGCAAGGGGGCGGGCAGCGGCCAATGGGCGTCGAGTGGGGTGCAGCAAGCGGGTAGGGGGGTCATGGGCGGTATTTTGCCGAGTTGATGGGCGAGAGGATAGCCCGCCGTGATTCAGGCGAGGTTCAAAGCCTGTTCAGGGGGAGTTCAGGGGCGCTTGCGTAGTCTGGCCTCACAGCCAAACGCGTAATGAGGTAACACCATGACTGCGATCAAGAAGCTGATGTTGGCCTTAACCATGCTCAGTGCCACCGTCGGGGTTCAGGCCTCCGATGGTGCCTTTGCCGCATTCGGTCGTGAGAAAACCAAGAAGTCCAGCATCCTGATGCAGCGCGTCAGCATCGAAGATGCTGGCAGTCAGCCCACGCCCTGGGGCCAGTCCCTGGGCCAGGCCACCCCGCAGCCGAGCTATCGCGCCGGCTATGAACACCTGAGCGGCCGGTTCAACGGTATTAAACTGCGCCCGCAAGACCTGCAGGGCCGCTATGATATCCCTCTGTCGGACAGTTGATTTGCTTTGGAGAGCCTTATGAAATTGCTGGTGGTGGAAGATGAGGCGCTGTTGCGCCATCACCTGTTTACCCGCCTGACCGACAGCGGCCACGTGGTCGAGGCCGTGGCCAATGCCGAAGAGGCCCTGTACCAGACCGGTCAATTCAACCATGACCTGGCGATCATCGACCTGGGCCTGCCCGGCATGGGCGGCCTGGACCTGATCCGCCAACTGCGCAGCCAGGCCAAGACCTTTCCGATCCTGATCCTCACCGCGCGCGGCAACTGGCAGGACAAGGTCGAAGGCCTGGCCGCCGGGGCCGACGACTATGTGGTCAAGCCGTTCCAGTTCGAAGAGCTGGAGGCGCGGATGAACGCCTTGCTGCGCCGCTCCAGCGGGTTTACCCAGTCGACCATCGTCGCCGGGCCCTTGCTGCTGGACCTCAACCGCAAGCAGGCATCCCTCGATGAACAGCCCCTGGCATTGACCGCCTATGAATATCGCATCCTCGAATACCTGATGCGCCATCACCAGCAGGTCGTCGCCAAGGACCGCCTGATGGAGCAGCTCTACCCCGACGACGATGAGCGCGATCCGAATGTGATTGAAGTGCTGGTCGGCCGCCTGCGCCGCAAGCTGGAAGGCCCGGCCGGGTTCAAGCCGATCGACACCGTGCGCGGCCTGGGCTACCTGTTCAATGAGCGCTGCCGTTGATTCGCTCGCTCCGTGTGCGCTTGATGCTGGCGGCTGCCACCCTGGCCGTGCTGTTTATGCTGGGCCTGTTGCCCGCCATGCAGGGCGCGTTCAGCCTGGCATTGCAGGATTCCATCGAGCAGCGCCTGGCGTCGGACGTCACCACCCTGATCTCCGCCGCGCGGGTGGAAAACAATCGCCTGCTGATGCCGGCGCAGTTGCCGGATGAACGCTTCAACCTCACCGATAGCCGGTTGCTCGGCTATATCTATGACCGCGAAGGACACCTGGTGTGGCGTTCGCGGGCCACCCGGGACGAAAACATCAACTACAAGCCGCGCTATGACGGGCGCGGCAATGAGTTTGCGCGGATTCGCGAGGCCGACGGCCAGGAGTTCTTCGTCTACGACGTCGAGGTCAGGCTGCTCGGCGGCAAGAGTGCGGCGTTCAGTATCGTGGCCCTGCAACCGGTGCGCGAATACCAATTGACCCTCGAAGGCCTGCGCGAAAACCTCTACCTGGGCTTCGGCGCGGCACTGCTGGTGCTGCTGACCTTGCTGTGGCTGGGCCTGACCTGGGGTCTGCAGGCCCTGCGGCGATTGAGCCAGGAGCTTGACCAGATCGAAGGCGGTACCCGCGAAAGCCTCTCCGAGCAACACCCGCGCGAATTGCTGCGTCTCACCGGCTCCCTTAACCGCCTGCTGCACAGCGAGCGCGAACAACGGGCACGTTACCGCGACTCCCTCGATGACCTGGCCCACAGCCTGAAAACGCCACTCGCCGTGTTGCAAAGCGTGAGCGAAGACATGGCGCAACGTCCGGAAGATCGCGACCAGGCCTGGGTGCTGCAATCCCAGATCGAACGCATGAGCCAGCAGATCGGCTACCAGCTGCAGCGTGCCAGCCTGCGCAAAAGCGGCCTGGTGCGCCATCAGGTGCGCCTGGAACCGGTAGTGCAAAGCCTCTGCGATACCCTGGGCAAGGTCTACCGCGACAAGGGCGTCGCGGTGTCCTTTGAGCTGCCGGACGAATGCGATGTACCGATCGAGAAGGGCGCCCTGCTTGAGTTGCTCGGCAACCTGCTGGAAAACGCCTATCGGTTGTGCCTGAGTGAAGTGCGCGTCAGCCTGGTGGAAAATTCCGAAGGGCTCGAGTTGTGCATCGAGGACGACGGCCCCGGAGTGCCACCGGACCAGCGTGCACGGATCCTGCAGCGGGGCGAGCGCCTGGACCGTCAGCATCCGGGGCAGGGGATCGGGTTGGCGGTGGTCAAGGACATCATAGAAAGCTACGGCGCACGACTGACCCTGGGGGATTCGCCGCTGGGTGGGGCGGCGTTCAAGATTCACTTTCCGGCCTTGTGAACTGTAGTGGCTGGGCTGGCCCTATCGGGGGCAAGCCCCCTCCCACATTTTGAACTTATTCGCAGATCAAACTTTGTAAGCACAGTCAAAGGTGGGAGGGGGCTTGCCCCGATGAGGCCCTCACACACGACGCAGCGCTAGCTCTCCTGCGCCCGGTAGGCCCCCGGTGTCAGTCCCGTCCACTTCTTGAACGCCCGATGAAACGCCGACGGTTCGGAGAACCCCAGCTGCTCGGCGATCGCCTGCAAGGACAAATCCGCCCGCCCCAGGTGGTAGATGGCGATGTCCCGCCGCAATTCATCCTTAAGCGCCTGAAAGCTGGTGCCTTCTTCGCGCAAATGTCGGCGCAGGGTTTGCGGGCTGACGTGCAAGTGCTGGGCGACGGCCTCCAGGTCTGGCCAGGGCGTGCGGTCGCGGCTCAACAAGCGTCGCAGCTGGCTGCTCAAGCTGTCGCCTTCATCCGGGCGTGACAGCAGGTCGGCGGGGGAACGCTCAAGGAAATGCTTTAGGGTACGTTCGTCCTGCAACAATGGCAGGCTCAGGTAGCGGGCGGGAAACACCAGGCTGCTGTGCGGGGCACCGAACACCTGGGCGCAGGGGAACAGCAGGTCATATTCAGCGGCGTGGGCCGGCATCGGGTAGCTGAACGTGGCCTGGTGCAAACGAATGCGCTGGCCGATCAGCCAACTGCCCAGGCGGTGCCAGATCACCAGCAGGCATTCGCTGAGGAAGTGATCCGGGTCCCACAGGTGAGAATCATCCAGGCTCAGGCGGGCCATTTCGCCTTCTCGTGTCAGCTGCCAGCGCGGGCCTTGTGGGAATAGGCTATAAAATAATAAGCCGCGTTCCAGAGCCTTCTCCAGGGTGCGGCAGTGGATCAGCGCATGGCACATCATGGCGAAGGTGCCGCGTTTGCTCGGGCCGTCGGCGAACCCCAGGTACTCATCGTCCAAAGCCAGCCAGAGCATTTGCAGCAGCCGGGTGAATTGCTCCGGCGCAATGCGGGCGCGAGGTTCGGTCAACAGTTCCGGGGTGATGCCCAACTGGTGCAACAGTCCCGAATAGTCGTAACCGGCTCGACGCGCACCGCCCAGGGCTGCCCGGGCGTAATGGCTGGCGATGGTACGTTCACGCATGCGGGGCCCTCGTCCATGGAATGGCGGATGGTAGTCATCACTCGGCAGGGCGACAAGGCGGATATCCGCCAAATTGTAGGACGGGATTGGGCAGCGTGGCGGAAATCCGCCAGCCGATTCGGCACATTGGTGGCGGCTTTGAAATCCGCAGCCCTGATGCCTTAAGGCTCCCAGGGGGTTTCAGCAAAGTGGCACGGCGTTTGCGATAAGGATTACAGCGCAGGCTTGGTCCTACAGGCTTCGCAAACAACAAATCCCTCCAGTGCAGGAGGGTTCGCAATTCAAGTGTCGTGGGCAATGGCGGATATTTGCCACACGGGACGATTGAGGAATTTTGCAATGACGACTCGTCAGCCAATCTACAAATCCCTGTATTTCCAGGTGATCGTTGCAATCGTTATCGGTATTTTGCTCGGTCATTTCTACCCGCAGACCGGTGTGGCGCTCAAGCCACTGGGTGACGGCTTCATCAAGCTGATCAAAATGGTCATCGCCCCGATCATCTTCTGCACCGTTGTCAGCGGCATCGCCGGCATGCAAAGCATGAAATCGGTCGGCAAAACCGGCGGCTACGCGCTGCTGTACTTCGAAATCGTTTCTACCATCGCACTGCTGATCGGCCTGATCGTGGTGAACGTCGTGCAACCGGGCGCCGGCATGCACATCGACGTGGCAACCCTGGACGCCTCCAAAGTGGCGGCCTACGTCACTGCCGGTAAAGACCAGAGCATCGTTGGCTTTATCCTCAATGTGATCCCGAACACCATCGTCGGCGCCTTCGCCAACGGCGACATCCTGCAAGTGCTGATGTTCTCGGTGATCTTCGGTTTCGCCCTGCATCGCCTGGGTGCCTACGGCAAGCCGGTCCTGGACTTCATCGATCGCTTCGCCCACGTGATGTTCAACATCATCAACATGATCATGAAGCTCGCGCCAATCGGTGCCCTGGGCGCCATGGCGTTCACCATCGGTGCCTACGGTGTAGGTTCCCTGGTGCAGTTGGGCCAGTTGATGATCTGCTTCTACATCACTTGCCTGCTGTTCGTGCTGGTGGTGCTGGGCGGTATCTGCCGCGCCCACGGTTTCAGCGTGATCAAACTGATCCGCTACATCCGTGAAGAACTGCTGATCGTTCTGGGTACGTCCTCCTCCGAATCCGCACTGCCACGCATGCTGATCAAGATGGAGCGTCTGGGCGCGAAGAAATCCGTAGTCGGCCTGGTAATCCCGACCGGCTACTCGTTCAACCTCGACGGTACCTCGATCTACCTGACCATGGCGGCCGTGTTCATCGCCCAGGCGACTGACACCCACATGGACATCACCCACCAGATCACCCTGCTGCTGGTGCTGCTGCTGTCCTCCAAAGGTGCTGCTGGCGTGACCGGTAGCGGCTTTATCGTACTGGCAGCCACCCTGTCGGCTGTCGGCCACCTGCCGGTTGCCGGCCTGGCGCTGATCCTGGGTATCGACCGCTTCATGTCCGAAGCCCGTGCACTGACCAACCTGGTGGGTAACGCCGTTGCCACCCTCGTTGTGGCCAAGTGGGTCAAGGAACTGGACACCGACCAACTGCAAAGCGAGTTGGCTTCCGGTGGTCGCAGTATCTCCGACACCCGTGAAGAAGATGACCTGGGCGTGGCCGAAGGCCCTGCACCGGTGATCAAGTAAGCCGCTGATGGCGTGAACCCACGCTGACAGCTATCCGCAAACGCCCCGACTGGTTCGGGGCGTTTGCGTTTGTGCGGGATTACTTTTTTGCAATATTTTCACTTAGAGTCAGCGACTGATGAAATTCGCGCTACGCGGCATGTTCCAAACGCAGACTGGCAGGAGGATATATGGACAGTGTTGATTTAAATGTCCTGCGCAGCGTGCTCGAATGGCGCCGCGCCGGGCAGCAGGTGGTGTTGTATAGCGTTGTGCAGACGTGGGGCAGCGCGCCGCGTCCACCGGGCGCCATGTTGGCGTTGCGGGGGGATGGCGTGGTGATCGGCTCGGTGTCCGGCGGTTGCATCGAGGACGACTTGATCGCCCGCTTGCAGGATGGCCGTCTGACGCACGACGGGCCGCCGGTGCAGTTGGTGACCTACGGCGTGACGCGCGACGAGGCGGCGCGTTTCGGCCTGCCATGCGGCGGCACCCTGCGCTTGACCGAGGAGCGGGTGCAAGACTGGGCCTGGGTCGCGCAGTTGCTGGAGCGTTGCGAGGCGCATGAAATTGTCGCGCGGGAACTGGACCTGGTCTCCGGTGAAGTCACGTTGAGCAGTGCGAACAAGACCGATGTGGTCACCTTCGATGGCGAACGCCTGCGGGCTATCTACGGCCCGCGCTGGCGCCTGCTGTTGATCGGTGCCGGGCAACTGTCGCGCTACGTGGCGGAAATGGCGCGCCTGCTGGATTTCGAAGTATTGATATGCGATCCGCGTAGCGAGTTTGTCTACGGCTGGGAAGAGCAGCACGGCCGCTTCGTGCCGGGTATGCCTGATGAGGCGGTGCTGAATATCCAGACCGACGAGCGCACGGCCATCGTCTGTCTGACCCATGATCCGCGCCTTGATGATATGGCGTTGCTGACGGCGCTGAACTCCAGTGCCTTCTACATCGGTGCGCTGGGTTCGCGGGTCAATAGCCAGACGCGTCGCGAGAATCTGGCGGCGCTGGGTTTGTCGACGGATGCGATTGCGCGTTTACATGGGCCGATTGGCCTGCATATCGGTAGCCATACGCCGGCGGAGATCGCCTTGTCGTTGATGGCGGAAATTGTCGCGATCAAGAACGGCGTGGCGCCGATGCAGAAAAAGCCCCTGCCGGTGGTTGCTGAGTAATGGTGACGGCGATTGTCTTGGCGGCGGGGCAGGGCAGCCGGTTCCGAGCCGAAGCGGGGGCTGACCAGGATAAGTTGCTGGCCGATTGCCTGGGCCGTGATGGGGTGATGCGTCCGGTGATCGAGCAGGTATTGGTGAATTTGCCGGATCGCCTGGTGGCGCGCTGGCTGGTGACCTCGCCGGATCGCACGGAGGTCATTCGGTTGGCCGAAGTGTATGGCTGCCAGGTCTTACTGTTGCAGTCAGCCGGCATGGGCGAGAGCATCGCCGCAGCCGTCGCGGCCAGCGCCTCGGCGGATGGCTGGCTGGTGGTGTTGGGGGATATGCCGTTTATCCAATCATCGAGCATTGAACGGGTGATTGACGCGCTGGAGGAGGATGGCATCAGCGTGCCGGTGCAGGCGGGTGACTATGGGCATCCAGTGGCCTTTGGTCGCGCTTTTGGTCCGGACCTGATGGCGCTGACCGGGGATCGTGGAGGCAAGCCATTGTTCGCACGTGCCCGGGTGCGGGAAGTGCAGGTGGAAGATGCGGGTGTTCTGTGGGATGTGGATCTGCCGAAACGGTTAAATTTTAGTGCGGACTAAGTAAAGGACATAAAAAAAGCCCCGCCTGATCACTCAGGCGGGGCTTTTTAGTGGCGGATGGAATCAGACGAGGGGTTTAGGCTCGTGTTCTTCTTCCAGGGCCTTGTGCTCTACCACTGCTTCAGCAGCAGTGTGCTCAACCACGGTTTCAGCAACCGGGGCTGGCGCCTCGACAGCTTCGACTACGGCTGGAGCGGCAGCAGCAGCGGCGGCAGCTGCCTCAGCTTCCTTGCGACGACGACGCACTTCACGTGGGTCGTTCGGCGCACGGCCGTTTTCGGTCAGGGCGCTGGCCGGTGCCGCTTCTACCACTGGTGCTTCGACTTCGGCTACCACCGGTGCTTCAACAACCACTGGTGCAGACTCGACGGCTGGCGCAGGCTCGGCAACCACTACTTCGGCAACCGGCGCAGGCGCTTCTTCTACCACCGGTGCAGGCGCTGGTGCTTCAACCGGGGCGGCAGGCTCGGCAGTCCACTGGAAGGCGGTCTGTTCTTCGCGAACTTCACGCACTGCCGGGGCAGCTTCTTCGACAGCCGGGGCTTCAGCGACGGCTTCAACTACTGGCTGAGGCTCAACAACCGGAGCGGCTTCAACTGCAACCACTTCGGTTTCTGGCTGGGCGTCGCGGATCGGTGCCACTTCCACTTCCGGAACCACTGGGGCTTCGACAGGGGTAGTTGCTTCAACGACCGGTGCTTCAACCACTGGGGTCTCGGTAACTGGCGCTTCAACGGCAGCGGTTTCTTCAACAGTGGCAGTCGCGCGTTCAGCCTGTTCATGCGCCTGGGCTTCAGCCGGTGCGCTGATCACCGAGCTGGCAACCGCTGCGGTAACGGCCAGGCCGGCAGCCAGTTCGGCACCGGTCGGTTCGTGGGTGGCGCCTTCTGCGTTCTCGCCGGCCTCTTCCGAGCCCTCGATCACATTGCCATTGGCATCACGCTGACGCTCACGGCGGTTGCTGCGACGACGCTGGCCACGGGAGCGGCGACGTGGACGATCGCCTTCGGCGTTGTCCTGGCCGTCTTCCTGCAGTTGCTCTTCGCCGGTCAGTACTTCTTCTTCTTCGCTGGCGGCAGCGGCTTGCTCGGCACGTGGTTGACGCTCTTCACGCGGTGGGCGCGGCTGGCGCTCTTCACGTGGTGCACGCTCTTCACGCGGCTGGCGAGCTGGGCGCTCTTCAGCGGCAGTGGCTGCAACACCTGCAACGGCAGGGGCGGCATCCAATGGCTCGCGCAGTTCACGCACGCGTTCTTCACGCTCGCCACGCGGCTTGCGATCTTCACGCGGCGCACGTGGGGTACGTGGTGCGCGCTCTTCACGCGGTGCACGTTCTTCACGGGCTACGGCCGGGGTTTCTTCACGCGCTTCGCGAGGTGCACGCTCTTCACGTGGTGCGCGCTCTTCGCGAGGCGCACGTTCTTCACGCGGCTTGCGCTCTTCGTCACGGCGACCGTTGCGGTTACGGCTCTGCTGGCGACCGTTGCGACGCTCTTCGTTGCGTGCTGGGCGTTCGGTCGCAGGTTTTTCAACCACGACCGGTGCCGCAGGCTCTTCCTTGGTGGCGAACAGGCTGACCAGCGACTTCACCAGGCCCTTGAACAGGCTTGGCTCAGGCAGGGCGGCGGGTGCGGCAACCGGGGCGGCGGCTTCAACCGGCACCGGTGCGTTGGCACGGGCTGGCGCGGTTTTCACGGCGGCTTCCTGGCGCACCAGAGTGCGGGTCGCGGCGGCTGGCTGGACTTCTTCCACTTCGGCGGCGGCGGCAGCGATTTCGTAGCTGGACTGGCCGCTGTGGGCTTCCGGGCTGTCGTCACGCAGGCGCTGTACTTCGAAGTGCGGCGTCTCGAGGTGATCGTTCGGCAGGATCACGATACGAGCACGGGTGCGCAGTTCGATCTTGGTGATCGAGTTACGTTTTTCGTTGAGCAGGAAGGCTGCGACCGGGATCGGCACTTGCGCGCGGACTTCGGCGGTGCGGTCTTTCAGGGCTTCTTCTTCGATCAGGCGCAGGATCGCCAGGGACAGCGATTCAACGTCACGGATGATGCCGGTGCCGTTGCAACGCGGGCAGACGATGCCGCTGCTCTCGCCCAGGGAGGGACGCAGGCGCTGACGGGACATTTCCAGCAGGCCGAAGCGCGAGATGCGGCCGACTTGCACGCGGGCACGGTCAGCTTCCAGGCATTCGCGGACTTTCTCTTCCACGGCGCGCTGGTTCTTGGCGGGGGTCATGTCGATGAAGTCGATCACGATCAGGCCGCCGATGTCGCGCAGGCGCAGCTGGCGGGCGATTTCTTCAGCCGCTTCCAGGTTGGTCTGCAGGGCGGTTTCTTCGATGTCGCTACCCTTCGTGGCGCGCGCCGAGTTGATGTCGATGGACACCAGGGCTTCGGTCGGGTCGATCACGATGGAACCACCGGAAGGCAGTTCGACGACGCGCTGGAAAGCGGTCTCGATCTGGCTTTCGATCTGGAAACGGTTGAACAGCGGAACGCTGTCTTCGTACAGCTTGATCTTGCTGGCGTACTGCGGCATCACCTGGCGGATGAAGGTCAGGGCTTCGTCCTGGGCTTCAACGCTGTCGATCAGCACTTCGCCGATGTCCTGGCGCAGGTAATCGCGGATGGCGCGGATGATCACGTTGCTTTCCTGGTAGATCAGGAACGGCGCGGAACGATCCAGGGAGGCTTCTTTGATGGCGGTCCACAGTTGCAGCAGGTAGTCGAGGTCCCACTGCATTTCTTCGCTGCTGCGGCCCAGGCCGGCAGTGCGCACGATCAGGCCCATGTCGGCCGGTGCGATCAGGCCGTTCAACGCTTCACGCAGTTCGTTGCGCTCTTCGCCTTCGATGCGACGGGAGATGCCGCCGGCACGTGGGTTGTTCGGCATCAGCACGAGGTAACGGCCGGCCAGGCTGATGAAGGTGGTCAGGGCGGCGCCCTTGTTGCCACGTTCTTCTTTTTCGACCTGAACGATGACTTCCTGGCCTTCGCTCAGGACGTCCTTGATGTTTACGCGGCCTTCGGGGGATTTCTTGAAGTATTCGCGGGAGATTTCTTTGAGGGGCAGGAAGCCGTGGCGCTCGGAGCCGAAATCGACAAAGGCAGCCTCAAGGCTTGGTTCGATGCGAGTAATACGGCCTTTATAGATGTTGGCCTTCTTTTGCTCGCGTGCACCGGATTCGATGTCCAGGTCGTAGAGGCGTTGGCCATCTACCAGTGCAACACGCAACTCTTCGGGTTGAGTTGCGTTAATCAGCATTCTTTTCATGTTGTACCGTCGGTTTCCGGGCTGCCGGAAACGGCGTTCGGCACACACGACTTCTCACGGTCGGTGTCAGGTGCGTCAAGAGTGGTTGGCCACTCCAGTGTCCAGCAAAATCGGCCAATTGGGCCGGTATCGCGACGGACGCGTCCTGCTTGTTAGCGGTGGTGACAAAGGCACCACTTCAACAAAAGCTAAGGTCAGGAGGAGGAATCAACCGGCGACTGTGGACGAGATGAAGCGTCTAAATATAAGCCTAGTGCTACACGGTCCGACGGTTGTGCATCTCCACCCTACACGTATCCCTGATAATTCGGGTGCTGCCGCGCGCAGAATCCGCAGCGGGTTGGCATTTACCGTGTTCTCCAATGGGGAGTCCACGCTCATGGCTAAACAAGACTGAGTAAGGGGCGATTGCGCTCTCACTCAGCTCTTAACAGGCGTTGTTTCCGAAGCATTCGCCGTGGTCTGGCTCAAGACTGACTGCACTTTGTGAACTGGCCGTAAATATCGGCGCAGAACGCGAGTATTCACTCTGCTTTCTGCACTCGCTTCAGGCCTCATGTCACCTGCGCTTGTTACAATCTCGAGCCTTCCAGGGTGGCGAAAGCCCCGTAGGACGGCCTCGCGTCCTGATGAATTGCGATGGTCAGGGCCGGCAGTTTGCCGCTAGTCCTCTGCCCAGGCCGCTTTTGGCGGCGTTCGCGACTATAGCAGTAATGATTAAGTGCTTCAATTCCATAAAAAATTGTTATCATCGCCGCCATGACGACTACCGCCCCCCAGACCCCCAGCGTCCAGCTGCTCGAGGTCTCGCCGGAATATGCCGGCCAACGCATCGATAATTTTCTCCTGGCCAGGCTCAAGGGTGTGCCCAAGACCTTGATCTACCGCATCTTGCGCAAAGGCGAAGTGCGCGTGAACAAGGGCCGCATCAAGCCTGAGTACAAGTTGCAGGCGGGCGATATTGTCCGTGTGCCGCCCGTGCGCGTACCTGAGCGCGATGAGCCCGTGCCATTGGCCCAGGGCCTGTTGCAGCGCCTTGAGGCATCGATTGTCTTCGAAGATAACAAGCTGATTGTGATCAACAAGCCCTGCGGTATTGCGGTTCACGGTGGCAGCGGCCTGAATTTCGGCGTGATCGAAGCCTTCCGTCAGCTGCGCCCGGATTGCAAGGAGCTGGAACTGGTTCACCGCCTGGACCGCGACACCTCCGGCCTGTTGATGATCGCCAAGAAACGCAGCATGTTGCGCCACCTGCACACCGCCCTGCGCGGCGATGGCGTGGACAAGCGCTACATGGCGCTGGTGCGCGGCAACTGGGCCAGCTCGATCAAGAGCGTCCGCGCGCCGTTGCAGAAGAGCAACCTGCGCTCTGGCGAGCGCATGGTCGAAGTGGACGAGGAGGGCAAGGAAGCCCTGACCCTGTTCAAGGTGCTGCGTCGCTTTGGTGATTTCGCCACCATGGTCGAGGCCAAGCCGGTGACGGGGCGTACCCACCAGATTCGTGTGCACACCCTGCACGCCGGTCACTGCATCGCCGGTGATACCAAGTACGGCGACGAGGGTTTTTCCAAGGAAATCCGCGACCTGGGCGGCAAGCGCCTGTTCCTGCACGCCTACATGCTCACCGTGCCGCTGCCTGACGGCGGCGAGCTGAAGCTGCAGGCGCCGGTCGATGAGATGTGGGCCAAGACCGTGGAGCGTTTGAGTGTCGCACCTTGACTACAAGCTGCTGATTTTCGATTGGGACGGCACCCTGTGTAACTCCATCGGTCGGATTGTCGAGTCGATGCACAGGGCTTCGACCCGCTCGGGCTTCGAGTTGTGCACTGACCTGGCGGTCAAAGGCATTATCGGCCTGGGCTTGCCTGAGGCGATCCGCACCTTGTACCCCGAGATCAGCGACGCTGAACTGGTGACGTTCCGCGAGCATTACGCGGATCACTACATTGCGCTGGAAGCCACACCTTCGCCGTTGTTCGAGGGTGTGGCGCAGTCGCTGGAGGCTTTTCGCGCCGAGGGCTATCACCTGGCCGTCGCCACCGGCAAGGCCCGTCGCGGCCTGGATCGGGTGCTCAGTGCCCACGGTTTTGAAGATTATTTCGACATCACCCGTGCCGCAGATGAAACCGCCAGCAAACCTCACCCTCTGATGTTGGAGCAGATCCTTGCCCATTGCGGTGTGTCGCCGCGTGAGGCGCTGATGGTAGGTGATGCTTCCTTCGACCTGATGATGGCGCGCAACGCCGGCATGGACAGCGTGGCAGTCAGCTATGGCGCCCAGTCCCCCGAGGCGTTGCAGCAATACGAGCCGAGGGTCACGATTGATCATTTTTCTGAATTGCAGGCCTGGCTCGGTCGGGCCCAATAAGTCTTTGCTGGGGTTGATGGCATGAGTGACGAGTGGAAAGCGCCTGAAAAGGCTGAAAGCGGTGACGACAAGAGCTGGAAACTGCTGGAGAAGACGCTGCTGGCCAGTGTCCAGGAGCAACGCCGTGCGCGGCGCTGGGGGATTTTCTTCAAGTTGCTGACCTTCACTTACCTGTTGCTCATGCTGGCGCTGTTCAGCCCGCTGATGGACATGGAAAAGAGCGCGACCCGTGGCGCCAACTACACCGCGTTGATCGAAGTGCGGGGGGTGATTGCCGACAAGGAACCTGCCAGCGCCGACAATATCGTCAGCAGTCTGCGTGCCGCGTTTGAAGACCCCAAGGTCAAGGGCGTGATCCTGCGCATCAACAGCCCAGGCGGCAGCCCGGTGCAATCGGGTTATGTGTATGACGAGATTCGCCGCCTGCGCGGCCTGCACCCGGATATCAAGCTGTACGCGGTGATTTCCGATTTGGGGGCTTCGGGTGCCTATTACATTGCCAGTGCCGCCGACCAGATCTACGCCGACAAGGCCAGTCTTGTCGGCTCCATTGGTGTGACGGCGGCTGGCTACGGCTTTGTCGGTGCCATGGAGAAGCTGGGGGTTGAGCGTCGTACCTACAACTCGGGCGAGCACAAGTCGTTCCTTGATCCGTTCCAGCCGCAAAAGGCCGATGAAACCCAGTTCTGGCAGGGAGTGCTCGATACCACCCATCGCCAGTTCATCGCCAGCGTGAAGCAGGGCCGTGGGGATCGCCTGAAGGACAAAGATCATCCGGAGTTGTTCTCCGGGTTGGTGTGGTCGGGCGAGCAGGCGTTGCCGCTGGGGCTGATCGATGGTTTGGGCAGTGCCAGTTCGGTAGCACGGGATGTGGTCGGCGAGAAAGAACTGGTGGACTTCACCGTTGAAGAGTCGCCGTTTGATCGTTTCTCCAAGAAGCTCGGCGCCAGCGTGGCTGAGAAGCTGGCGCTGTACATGGGCTTCCAGGGCCCGGCGCTGCGCTGAGATTTTAGTCAGTATGGATAAATGTCGGAGGGGGCAAGCCGCCTCCCACATTTGGTTGTGTTCTTAAGGGATTTGCACGCCCTCGCTGAGTAGCATATCCACCAGCCGAATCAGCGGTAAGCCGACCAGGCTGGTTGCGTCCGGCCCTTCGGTGCTTTGGAACAAGCTCACGCCCAACCCTTCCGCCTTGAAGCTGCCCGCGCAGTCATACGGCTGCTCGATCCGCAGGTAGCGCTCGATGCGCGCTGCATCCAGCTCGCGCATGTGCACGGTAAAGGGCACGCAGTCGACCTGGCAGTGCCCCGTCTCGCTGTTCAACAGGGCTAGGCCGGTGAGGAAGCTGACACGCTTGCCACTGGCGGCCAATAACTGCTCGCGCGCATTTTCGAAGGTGTGAGGCTTGCCGATGATGCGGCCTTTCAGCGCGGCGACCTGGTCTGAGCCGATGATCAGGTGTCCCGGGTGGCTGGCGGCGAGGGCGCGGGCCTTTGCTTCGGCCAGGCGCTTGACCAGTTCGATGGCGGACTCATGTGCAGCATGGCTTTCGTCGATATCCGGCGAGCTGCAGATGAATGGCAGGTGCAGGCGGCTGAGCAATTCCCGGCGATAAACCGAGCTGGAAGCGAGTAATAAAGGCAGCATATACGTCTCCTCAAGGCAGCCGCCGATTCTAGCGGGGCGACCGGCCGACGCACAGGGCTGAATTTCCTTTGACATGGCTGGGTGCATCCCTATAATGCTGCGCCTATGTTGAATGACCCGATTCCACCTCACGTTGACCCGCGCAAATTGGCTGATCGTGGCACTTCCCTTCAAGGTGAGTTGCTGCTGGCCGATTTGGAGAGACTCTGCGACCCGCTTTCCGACACTGTCGGTACGGTGCAGGCCAAATTCGTTTTTGAACGAGATGAACGTAAATCTGTGGTAATTCACAGTTTTATCGACACCGAGGTCAAAATGGTTTGCCAGCGTTGTCTTGAGCTGGTCACCCTGCCGATTCACAGCGAGTGCAGTTATGCTGTGGTAAAGGAGGGTGCGAATACCCAGTCGTTGCCGAAAGGTTATGACGTGCTGGAACTGGGCGAAGATCCTTTGGATCTGCATGCACTGATCGAGGAGGAGCTTCTGCTCGCCTTGCCCATTGTGCCTGCTCATCATCCGGAAGAATGCCAGCAGCCGGCGGGTCTCGATGACGAGTCCGAACCGAGCGAGGACGAGGTAACGCGGTCCAACCCGTTCAGTGTATTGGCGCAGTTAAAGCGTGACCCAAACGTTTAGGAGTTAATCAATTATGGCTGTTCAGCAGAACAAAAAATCCCGCTCTGCCCGTGACATGCGTCGTTCCCACGATGCCCTGACGGCAAGCACTCTGTCTGTAGAAAAAACCACCGGTGAAATTCACCTGCGTCACCACGTATCGCCAGAAGGCGTATACCGTGGCCGTAAAGTGATCGACAAGGGCGCTGACGAGTAATCACTTGTCTGCTCAAGTCATCGCGATTGACGCAATGGGCGGGGACTTCGGTCCCCGCAGCATTGTTCAGGCCTGCATTGCCAGCCTGTCTGCCACGCCCTCGCTGCATCTGACCCTCGTCGGTCAACCCTCCCTCCTTGAAGAATTGATTGCCAGCCATCCGGCGGTGGATCGCGCGCGCCTGACGATTACGCCAGCCAGCGAAACCATCACCATGGATGAGAAACCGGCGACAGCCCTGCGTGGCAAGCCTGACTCGTCGATGCGGGTGGCCTTGGAGCTGCTGCGTGATGGCAAGGTGCAAGCCTGTGTCAGTGCCGGCAACACCGGCGCCCTGATGGCGTTGTCGCGGCATGTGCTCAAGACGCTGCCTGGCATTGATCGGCCGGCAATGGTGGCGGCGATTCCGACGCAGAAGGGCTATTGCCAGTTGCTGGACCTGGGGGCGAACGTCGATTGCAGTGCCGAGCACCTGTTCCAGTTTGCCGTGATGGGCTCGGTGGCCGCCGAAGCGCTGGGCGTGGCCCGGCCGCGGGTGGCCTTGCTGAATATCGGCACCGAAGACATCAAGGGCAACCAGCAGGTCAAGCTTGCCGCCACCTTGCTGCAAGGTGCGCGAGGCCTGAACTACATCGGATTTGTCGAGGGTGATGGGTTGTACCGAGGCGAGGCGGATGTGGTGGTGTGCGACGGGTTTGTCGGCAATATCCTGCTCAAGTCCAGTGAAGGCCTGGCGACCATGATCGCCTCGCGTATCGAGGCCTTGTTCAGGCGTAACCTGGTATCGCGCCTGGTGGGCGCCCTGGCGCTGCCGTTGATGCGTCGCCTGCAGGCCGATCTGGCCCCGGCGCGGCATAATGGTGCGAGCTTCCTGGGGTTGCAGGGCATCGTGGTGAAAAGCCACGGTTCGGCCGGGGTCGAAGGCTTCCAGAGTGCGATTGCGCGGGCGGTGATCGAGATCCAGGAAAACCTGCCGCAACGCTTGCACGGCCGTCTCGAGGACCTGTTGCCTTAGGCGAATCGGCCGGGGAATGCTTAAATGTGACCGGCCAGTTCAATTGACCATCCAATCTGTCAGTTTCGTGCGCTCCCACCGAGGAGCGACCATTTCCGACGACCAGATCATTAGGGGCTTGTTACATGTCTACATCCCTCGCATTCGTCTTTCCAGGGCAGGGTTCGCAGTCCCTCGGCATGTTGGCCGAGCTGGGCGTGCAATACCCGCTGATCCTGGACACGTTCAAGGAAGCTTCCGAGGCCCTGGGTTACGACCTGTGGGCGCTGACCCAACAGGGGCCGGAAGAGCAGCTCAATCAAACCGATAAAACCCAGCCAGCCATCCTGACCGCTTCGATAGCCCTGTGGCGCTTGTGGTTGGCCGAAGGCGGTGCGCGTCCGGCTTTCGTGGCCGGTCATAGCCTGGGCGAATACAGCGCCCTGGTGGCGGCGGGCAGCCTGACCCTTGCTGAAGCGGTCAAGCTGGTCGAGCGTCGTGGACAGCTGATGCAGGAAGCCGTTCCGGCCGGGCAGGGCGGCATGGCCGCTATCCTGGGGCTGGACGATGCCGTCGTGATCGAAGCCTGCGCCGAAGCGGCCCAGGGCGAAGTGGTCAGCGCGGTAAACTTCAACTCCCCAGGCCAGGTGGTGATCGCCGGTGCCAGGGCGGCCGTCGAGCGTGCCATCGAAGGCTGCAAGGCGCGGGGTGCCAAGCGTGCATTGCCGTTGCCGGTGAGCGTGCCGTCACACTGCGAGCTGATGCGCCCGGCTGCCGAGCGTTTTGCCGAGTCCATTGCTGCCATCAACTGGCAGGCGCCACAGATCCCGCTGGTGCAGAACGTCAGCGCAGCCGTGGCCGCCGACCTCGACACCCTCAAGCGCGACCTGCTGGAGCAACTCTACAAGCCTGTGCGCTGGGTCGAGTCGGTCCAGACCCTGGCCGCCAATGGCGCCACCGAGCTGGTCGAGTGCGGCCCGGGCAAAGTCCTGGCTGGCCTGAACAAACGCTGCGCCGACGGCGTGTCGACTGCCAACCTCAATACCCCGGATGCCTTCGCTGCCGCTCGTGCGGCGCTGGCCTGATCCCCGAACTTAGGAGAAGCCTGCATGAGTCTGCAAGGTAAAGTTGCACTGGTTACCGGCGCGAGCCGTGGCATTGGCCAGGCCATCGCCCTGGAACTGGGCCGTCAGGGCGCCGTCGTGATCGGCACCGCCACTTCTGCTTCGGGCGCCGAGCGTATCGCCGCGACCCTGAAGGAAAACGGCGTTCAAGGCACCGGCCTTGAGCTGAACGTGACCAGCGATGAGTCCGTGGCTGCCGTACTGGCCGAGATCACCGCACAGTTCGGTGCGCCGGCAATTCTGGTGAACAATGCCGGTATCACCCGCGATAACCTGATGATGCGCATGAAAGACGACGAATGGTACGACGTGGTCGATACCAACCTGAACAGTCTGTTTCGCCTGTCCAAGGGGGTTTTGCGCGGCATGACCAAGGCCCGTTGGGGTCGAATTGTCAATATTGGCTCCGTAGTGGGTGCCATGGGCAACGCAGGCCAAGTAAACTATGCAGCCGCCAAGGCCGGCCTGGAAGGTTTCAGCCGTGCATTGGCGCGTGAAGTCGGTTCGCGGTCGATTACGGTCAACTCGGTGGCCCCAGGGTTCATCGACACCGATATGACCCGCGAACTGCCGGAAGCACAGCGTGAAGGCTTGCTGACGCAGATTCCGCTGGGCCGTCTGGGCCAGGCTCAAGAGATCGCGAATGTGGTCGCTTTCCTGGCATCCGACGGTGCGGCATACGTGACTGGGGCTACAATCCCGGTGAACGGCGGGATGTACATGAGCTAAATTGTGACGGATCGCTTCAAAAAAATGTCATACGAGCTGTCTAAAATCCGTTATAAAGCTGCAACTTAATTTATAGGCAGGTGGCAAACCGGGTACAGGGTGAAGCTTTCAGTTGAAAAGCTGAAAAGGCTTTCTATACACTTACCCACTGGCCAGCTGCCTGAATTTGTCCATTAGGAGTTAAACAAGGTATGAGCACCATCGAAGAGCGCGTCAAGAAAATCGTTGCCGAGCAACTGGGCGTCAAAGAAGAAGAAGTGGTCAACACTGCTTCCTTCGTAGAAGACCTGGGTGCCGATTCCCTTGACACCGTTGAGCTGGTGATGGCTCTGGAAGAGGAATTCGAGACCGAAATCCCGGACGAAGAAGCTGAAAAAATCACTACTGTTCAAGCTGCTATCGACTACGTTACGAACCACCAGGCGTAATAGTTTGTAGTCGTCGCCTGCTGTTAGGGAAAAACCGCACTGCTGTAACGGCGTGCGGTTTTTTCTTTAGCGCTGATGAAAAGTAAGCTCTGAAGCAAAGTGTCGTCATTAGAAAAAGGAGAGTGCTGTGTCGCGTAGACGCGTCGTAGTCACCGGTATGGGTATGTTGTCGCCACTGGGTACGGATGTGCCGAGCAGTTGGCAGGGCATTCTGGCTGGCCGCAGTGGTATTGGTCTGATCGAACACACGGACCTTTCTGCCTATTCCACCCGTTTTGGCGGCTCGGTAAAGGGGTTCAATGTCGAGGAATATCTCTCGATCAAAGAGTCCCGCAAGCTCGACCTGTTCATTCAATACGGCCTGGCAGCCGGTTTCCAGGCAGTGCGTAACGCTGGCCTGGAAGTGACCGACGCCAACCGTGAGCGCATCGGCGTGGCCATGGGTTCGGGTATTGGCGGTTTGACCAATATCGAAGAAACCAGCCGCACGCTGCATGATTCCGGCCCTCGTCGAATTTCACCGTTCTTCGTGCCTGGCTCGATCATCAATATGATTTCCGGTTTCCTGTCCATCCACTTGGGGGCGCAGGGGCCTAACTACGCGATTGCTACCGCGTGCACCACGGGTACCCACTGCATCGGCATGGCGGCGCGTAACATCGCCTATGACGAAGCCGACGTGATGATCGCCGGTGGTGCTGAAATGGCCGCCTGTGGCCTGGGAATGGGCGGCTTTGGCGCCTCCCGTGCGCTGTCGACCCGCAATGACGAGCCGACCCGTGCCAGCCGTCCGTGGGACAAGGGCCGTGACGGCTTTGTACTGGCCGACGGCGCCGGTGCCCTGGTGCTCGAAGAGTTGGAACACGCCAAGGCGCGTGGTGCCACCATCTATGCCGAGTTGATCGGGTTTGGCATGAGTGGCGACGCCTATCACATGACCTCGCCACCGTCCGACGGTGCCGGCGCTGCGCGTTGCATCACCAACGCCTTGCGCGATGCCAAGGTCAACCCGGACCAGGTGCAGTACATCAATGCCCATGGCACCTCGACCCCGACGGGCGACCTGGCGGAAGCCGAAGCCATCAAGTCGGTGTTCGGCGCGCACGCCTACAAGCTGGCGGTCAGTTCTACCAAGTCCATGACCGGCCACCTCTTGGGTGCGGCGGGCGCGGTAGAAGCGATCTTCAGCGTGATGGCCATCAAGGACCAGGTCGCTCCGCCGACCATCAACCTCGATGAGCCGGACGAAGGCTGCGACCTGAACTTCGTGCCGCATGAGCCGCAACAGATGCCGATCGACGTTGCGATTTCCAACTCGTTCGGCTTCGGTGGCACCAACGGTTCCTTGGTGTTCCGCCGGTTCGCCGAGTGATGCACAGCTGGGTCGACGGTCAGCCAGCGGACAGCGTGCCCCTGAAAGATCGCGGCCTGGCGTACGGTGATGGCCTGTTCGAGACCATCGCCGTCAAGGCCGGGCAGCCCGTGCTGCTTGACCGTCACCTGCAACGCCTGGATGAGGGCTGCAGGCGCCTCGCTCTCGTTGTGGATCAGACGTTGGTCCGCAGCGAAGTGCAGGCCTATGCCGCCGCTCTCGGCGACGGTGTCCTCAAGCTGATCCTCACCCGCGGCGACAGCCTGCGCGGTTATGGCATCAACCCCGAGGCGCCAGTGCGTCGTATCTTGCAGGGCAATCCGCCTGCTACCTATCCCCAGGCCCATGGAGCCGACGGTGTTCGTCTGTTTGCGTGCGCCACCCGCCTGGCCGAGCAGCCGCTGCTGGCCGGTCTCAAGCACCTCAATCGCCTCGAGCAGGTGATCGCCCGTGCGGAATGGCAGGATGCCGAATATGCCGAAGGGTTGATGCTGGATGTGTCCGGGCGTGTCATCGAAGGCGTATTCAGCAACCTGTTCCTGGTAAGTAATGGCTTGTTACTAACCGCCGATCTGAATCGTTGCGGCGTTGCAGGCGTCATGCGCGCCGAGATTCTGGCTCAGGCGAGCGCCCTGGGCATCCCGGTAGCCGTGGCTGACATCAGCCTTGAGCAATTGCGGGAGGCTGACGAAGTCTTTATGTGCAACAGCGTATATGGCATTTGGCCGGTGCGTGGGTGCGCTGCGATGAGCTGGTCGGTTGGGCCGCTCACCCGTAAACTGCAGGGCATTGTTCGCGCGCTATTGGATATTTGAGTTGATACGAAAACTGGTTGTACTGCTGCTGATCGGTCTGTTCTCGGCGGCTTTGCTGTTGGGGTTTTCCGCGTGGAAATATGACGCTGCCTTGAAGCAGCCGTTGAATCTGACCCAGGAGCAATTGCTCGATGTGCCGGCCGGGGCGACGCCCACCGGGACCTTCAATCGCCTGGAAGCCGATGGCGTGCTCGACGGCGCGTTCTGGTTGCGCCTGTATTGGCGCTTCAACCTGGACGGTCAACCGCTGCACAGCGGTGAATACCGCATGACCCCGGGCATGACCGCCGAAGGCCTGATCGGCCTGTGGCAGCGCGGCGAAGTGGTGCAATACAGCCTGACGCTGGTGGAGGGCTGGAATTTCCGCCAGGTGCGTTCGGCCCTGGCCAAGCATGAAAAGATCGTGCAGACCCTGGCGGGCCTGAGTGACAGCGAAGTGATGGACAAGCTCGGCCATCCTGGCGTGTTCCCCGAAGGTCGGTTCTTCCCGGATACCTACCGCTTCGTGCGCGGCATGACCGATGTCGAGTTCCTGAAGAAAGCCTATAACCGCCTGGATGATGTACTCGCCCAGGAGTGGAGCAAGCGTGCTGCCGACGCGCCCTATACCGACCCCTATCAAGCCTTGATCATGGCCTCCCTGGTGGAGAAAGAGACCGGTGTGCCGGAAGAGCGCGGGCAGATTGCCGGGGTATTCGTACGCCGCCTGAAGATCGGCATGCTGCTGCAGACGGACCCCACCGTGATCTACGGCCTGGGTGAGCGCTACAACGGCAAGTTGACCCGTGCGCACCTCAAGGAAGCCAACCCCTATAACACTTACATGGTTGCCGGCCTGCCGCCGACACCCATCGCCATGGTCGGCCGCGAGGCGATCCATGCCGCGTTGAACCCGGTGCCGGGCAGCAGCCTGTATTTCGTCGCCCGTGGCGACGGCAGCCATATTTTCTCCGATGACCTGGGTGCGCATAATGCCGCTGTGCGTGAGTTCCAGCTCAAGCGCCGTGCCGATTACCGCTCAAGCCCGGCACCGCTGGTAAAACCGCCGGAAGACGTAGCGCCGCCTGCTGATGCACCCGCCGAGCCCGCGCTGGATGCCGCCGCGCCGCAAAGCCCGCAATGACTCTGACTAAGGACTGCCTGTGACTGGCTTGTTTATTACCCTGGAAGGCCCCGAAGGCGCCGGCAAAAGCACCAACCGCGATTACCTGGCCGGCCGCTTGCGCGCTGAAGGTGTCGAGGTGGTGTTGACCCGTGAGCCCGGCGGTACACCCCTGGCCGAGCGCATCCGTGACGTGTTGCTGGCCCCAGGCGAAGAACAGATGAACCCGGACACCGAGCTGCTGCTGGTGTTCGCTGCCCGTGCCCAGCACCTGGCCGAGGTGATTCGTCCGGCCCTGGCCCGCGGTGCCGTGGTGATCTGCGACCGTTTTACCGATTCCACGTATGCCTACCAGGGCGGTGGCCGGGGTTTGTCCCTGGCGCGTATCGCCACGTTGGAAACCTTTGTGCAGGGTGATCTACGTCCCGACCTGACCCTGTTGTTCGACCTGCCGGTGGCAGTGGGCATGGCCCGCGCCAGCGCCCGTGGGCGTCTCGACCGTTTCGAACTGGAAGGCCAGGGTTTTTTCAATGCTGTGCGCAGCGCGTTTCTCAAGCGCGCCCAGGCTGAACCGGCGCGCTACCACCTGCTGGACGCGGCCCAGCCGTTGACGCAGGTGCAGCAGGCCATCGACGCCCTGTTACCCAAGCTGTTGGAGCGCGCCCGTGGCTGAAGCCTACCCATGGCAGGACAGTCTCTGGCAGCAGTTGGCCGGCCGTGCCCAGCACGCCCACGCCTATCTGCTGCATGGGCCGATCGGGATTGGTAAGCGCGATCTGGCTGAGCGACTCATGGCCAGCCTGCTGTGCCAGCGCCCGGTCAACCTTGAAGCCTGCGGCGCGTGCAAATCCTGCCTGTTGCTCAAGGCCGGCAGCCACCCGGACAACTACCTGCTCGAACCCGAGGAGGCCGATAAGGCGATCAAGGTCGACCAGGTGCGTGACCTCGTCAGTTTCGTGGTGCAGACCGCGCAGATGGGCGGGCGCAAGGTGGTGCTGATCGAGCCGGTGGAGGCGATGAACATCAACGCCGCCAATGCCTTGCTCAAGAGCCTGGAAGAACCCTCCGGCGACACGGTGCTGTTGCTGGTGAGCCACCAGTCCAGCCGCTTGTTGCCGACCATTCGCAGCCGTTGTGTACAGCAGGCCTGCCCGTTGCCCAGCGAAGCCATGAGCCTGCAATGGCTGGCGAAGGCGCTGCCGGATTGCTCCGCAGAGGAGCGGATCGAGTTGCTGACCCTGGCGGCCGGTTCCCCGCTGGCGGCCGTCAAGCTGCAAGCCCAGGGCGTACGTGAGCAACGCGCCCTGGTTGTGGATGGGGTGAAAAAACTGCTCAAGCAAGAGCTGTCCGCCACCCAGTTGGCTGAAAGCGCCTGGAAGGACATTCCCTTGCTGCTGCTGTTCGACTGGTTCTGTGATTGGTCGAGCCTGATCCTGCGCTACCAGTTGACCCAGGATGAAAACGGCCTGGGCCTGCCGGACATGCGCAAGGTGGTGCAATACCTCGCGCAGAAAAGTGCCCAGGACAAGGTGCTGACTATCCAGGACTGGATCCTCGCCCAGCGCCAGAAGGTGCTCGGCAAGGCCAACCTCAACCGCGTGCTGTTGCTTGAAGCGCTGCTGGTGCAGTGGGTTGGCTTGCTCGGCCGCCGTTAATTTCCTTGGCCGACGGGTGTATCGTTGGCCAGACACTTTCCGTGACCTAAGTCGTAATTTCCTATGCTTGTAGATTCCCATTGCCACCTTGATCGCCTCGACCTTGCCCAGCATGGCGGCTCCCTGGATGCTGCCCTCGACGCTGCACGCCAGCGTGGGGTAGGGCATTTCCTGTGCATTGGCGTCAGCGCCGAAAATGCTGCCGACGTCAAAGCCTTGGCTGAGCGTTATGCCGATGTGGATTGCTCGGTGGGTATCCACCCGCTGGACCTCAAGCCCGGCGAAGCCCCGGCCCTCGACTGGCTGCTGGGCGAACTCAATCACCCGCGCGTGGTGGCCATTGGCGAAACCGGCCTGGACTACCATTACGAGCCGGAAGCCGCCGAGTTGCAGCAGGCCTCGTTTCGCCTGCATTTGCAGGCCGCCGGGCAAACCGGCAAGCCGGTGATCGTCCACACCCGTGGTGCCCGTGCCGACACCCTGGCCCTGTTGCGCGAAGCCGCGTTGCCCCAGGCCGGCGTGTTGCATTGCTTTACCGAGGATTGGGACATGGCCAGGGCAGCGCTCGACCTGGGGTTCTATATTTCCCTGTCGGGCATTGTCACTTTCCGCAATGCCGATGCCCTGCGCGACGTGGCGCGCCAAGTGCCAGCCGACCGCCTGCTGGTGGAAACCGACTCGCCGTACCTGGCGCCGATTCCCCATCGTGGCAAACCGAACCTGCCCGAATATGTACGGGATGTGGCGGACTACCTGGCGATGCTGCGCGGTGAGTCCTATGAGCGCTTTGCCGAGCAGACCACCGAGAACTTCAAGCGCCTGTTCCCGCTGGCCCACGTCGCCGCATGACACGACTGAATCGCAGGCAAAAAAAACCCGGGTTCTGGGGGGTGAATCCGGGTTAAGACCATTAGGAGTAAAACAAGGGCACACAGTCCGTCGGTACCCAGGTCGGCGCTTCACTTGGGGGAGATGTCACGCCGACAGTTCAAGTATTGATCAGTATCTGATTCAGTCCAGTCGCGACTGATCGTTTTTTAAACAGATTTGGAATACATGCGCTTCGCTTGAGTTCTCATTGGGCAGGTGCACGGGTGCAGTTGTTGCGTATTATTTCTGACTGATAGGCATGAAAACGTTGGCGCCTTGAAAGTAAAGTGCAGGGCGGGTTCACATAGACGTTGCCCAACGACCGTTCAGTCGGGATAATCCCTCGCACTGGGTAAATCGTATCGCCATGTATTCGTGGCCCTGCGCAGCCCTCCCTATTCCGACCTTTGCAGACCTCTTCCTCATGCACAAAGAACCCCGTAAGGTCCGTGAGTTTCGCCGCCGTGAGCAGGAAATTCTCGACACCGCACTCAAGTTGTTCCTCGAACAAGGCGAAGACAGCGTCACCGTCGAGATGATCGCGGATGCCGTGGGTATTGGCAAAGGCACGATCTACAAGCACTTCAAGTCCAAGGCCGAGATCTACCTGCGCCTCATGCTCGACTACGAGCGCGACTTGAACGAGCTGCTGCATTCGGCCGATGTCGACAAGGACAAGGAGGCCCTGTCCCGGGCCTACTTCGAGTTCCGCATGCGCGACCCGCAGCGCTACCGCCTGTTCGACCGCCTGGAAGAGAAGGTGGTCAAGGGCCATCAAGTGCCGGAGATGGTCGAGGAGCTGCACAAGATTCGCGCCTCGAACTTCGAGCGCCTGACCCTGCTGATCAAGGGCCGCATCAGCGAAGGCAAGCTTGAAGACGTACCGCCGTATTTCCACTACTGCGCCGCCTGGGCCTTGGTGCACGGCGCCGTGGCGCTGTACCACTCGCCGTTCTGGAGCAATGTGCTGGAAGACCAGGAAGGTTTCTTCCAGTTCCTGATGGATATCGGTGTGCGCATGGGCAACAAGCGCAAGCACAGCTCCGAGCCGGCACTGGTTGAAGCGGCCCCCGTCGAAACCCCGGCCACGTAATGATTTGCTGCCAGGCGCAGTAACCCAGGAATATACTCAGGCAAGGATATTGCTAAAAGCTGATTTATCAGTCAGTTTTTAGCACGCCCGAATCATCCTCTGCCGGAGTGATCCATGATCGTTGATCGTCAAGGCAGGCGTTTTCGCAATTTGCGGATCAGCCTGACCTCAGCCTGCAATTACGCGTGTACCTACTGCGTGCCGAACGGCAAGCGGCTGGTGGCTGCCCAGGACGAACTCTCGGCCGAGGCCATGGCCCGTGGCGTGGCCTACCTGATCGAGGCGGCGGGCATCGAGCGCTTGCGCATCACCGGTGGCGAGCCGCTGGTCAGCCCCAAGCTGGAAGCCTTCATGGGCGCCGTGGGCGGCATGGGCCTCAGCGACATCAGCCTGACCACCAACGGCCAGTTGCTGGCGCGCAAACTGCCGCTGCTGGTGGATGCGGGGATTCGGCGTATCAACGTCTCCCTCGATACCCTGGATGCCGGCGCCTTTCGCAGCATCGCCCGTGGCGGCGACCTGGCGACCGTGCTCGATGGCATGGACCAGGCGCGTGCTGCCGGGATCAAGATCAAGGTCAACATGGTGCCGTTGCGCGGCCAGAACCTCGACCAGGTGATGCCGCTGCTCGACTACTGTCTGGAGCGTGGCTACGAGCTGCGTTTTATCGAGTTGATGCGCATGGGCCACCTGGCCAAGGACTCCAATGCATTCCTGCAGCAGTTCGTCAGCCTGCAACAACTGCTCGGCCTGATCGGCGAACACCACGAATACCTGCAAGCCAACGCTCCCGTGGACGCCACGGCGGTACGCTACGAAGTGCCGGGCAAAGGCTTCTTCGGCGTGATCGCCAACGAAAGCGTACCGTTCTGCCGCACCTGTTCACGGCTGCGCTTGTCGTCGACCGGCTGGCTGCATGGCTGCCTGTCGTCGAGCAACCGTCACTATGTCGGCGACCTGTTGGACAAGCCTCGCCACCAGGCGCTGCCGGCCCTGCAAGGCCTGCTGATGAAGGCCTTGGGCGATAAGCAGGAAGTGGCCTTCTCCGGCGGTGCGACGATCATGAAGATCATTGGCGGATAATGCTTTCCCAAGATTAAACATCATCCAATGTGGGAGGGAGCAAGCCCCCTCCCACATTTAGTTCTGCGTTGTTTCCAAATGGCGCGGATTCTGCATCTCGTGTCCATTCGCCGGTTTTCCGTCACCGGCTTCTGGAGGATTAGGATGCGTAGTCTGGTTTTGTTGCTGGCGTCGTTGACGCTGAGTGGTTGCATGACCGTCAGCGATATGGCCGAAGGCACCCGTTATCAGATGAGCGACGCCGGGTTGCTGGACCACAGCGACACTCGTCGTACCGCCTCGGTGCGCATACAGCCGGATTCCTTTGTCTTTATCGCCCAGGGTGCATTTGTACCGCCCGGCAGCGCCTACCCGCGGCCGAATGTGGTGGCCGAGGAAGCCTTCAACGGTTTCGTCGAATACTTCCCCATGGTGCGTCGTGCTCGTCAGCCGGAAGGCCTGGAGCAGGCGATGGCCGAGGCCCGTGCGGCGGGTGCCCACTACCTGCTGTACTGCCGTTTCGCCAAGGCCGATGACCGTATCGGCAACGCCGACGAATGGGCTGATCAAGAGGCGCTGGACCGGCTTGGCCTGGACAACGGGGTAATCCAGATCATGTTGATCGAGACCAGCACCCAGTATTTGATTGATACTGCACGTATTCGCAGTCGTGGCGGTTTACTGACGTTCCACGACAACAAGCCAGAAGACCTGATTGCCCGCCCCTTGGCGCAGTACGCCCGAGGCCTGTTGGGCATGGGCGATCAGTAACACCAAGGAGAACACCATGACCGATTCCGCCAAGGCCAACGATCTGTTGGCTCAGTTGCCCAAGGGCAAGGGACCGGCGCCGGTGCATCTGTGGAACCCGGATTTCTGCGGCAACATCGACATGCGCATCGCCCGTGACGGCACCTGGTTCTACCAGGGCACGCCGATCGGGCGTAAGCCGATGGTCAAATTGTTCTCTACTATCATCCGCCGAGATGGCGATGATTACTTCCTGATCACCCCAGTGGAAAAAGTCGGTATCACCGTCGATGATGCGCCCTTTGTCGCGGTTACTCTCGACGTCGAAGGGCAGGGCGAAAGCCAGGTGCTGCGTTTCACCACCAACGTCGACGAGCAGGTTGCAGCCGATATTGAGCATCCACTGCGGGTGGTGATCGATCCCGTCACCCAGGAACCGTCCCCCTATCTGCGCGTGCGTACCAACCTCGAAGCCCTGGTGCATCGCAATGTGTTCTACCAATTGGTGGAGTTGGCAGTGAGTCGCCCGATCAATGGTCAGAACTGGCTTGGCGTATGGAGCGGCGGCGAGTTTTTCCGTATTGGCCTGGAGCCGTGAGACCGGTTTTTTCATCTCCCTGAAATAATTCGCTTGCTGCAAATGGCCGCTTTCGGTTATCAATTTGTACATGATTAGACATGTCCGATTTGATAAGAAAAAACGCGTCGTCGACGAGCTCATCCGCCGTATCGAGGGAGGGGTGATGGCCGACGGTTTCCTGTTGCCGGGCGAGCATCAACTGGCTGAAGAGTTTGCGGTCAGCCGGGGCACGCTGCGTGAAGCCCTCGCCGAACTCAAAAGGCGCAATTACATCGCGACCCAGAGCGGCGTGGGCTCCATCGTCACATTTGATGGCATGGCGCTGGATCAAACCAGCGGTTGGGCCCAGGCCCTGGCGGACACCGGGGCCCTGGTGACCACCGATATTCTGCGCCTGGAAGCGGTGACGCGCGCCGATCTGTTCAGTCGCTTCGGCACCGACCAATTTATCGCCCTCGACCGCCGTCGCCGCACGACTGATGGCACGGCCGTTTCCCTTGAGCGCTCGCTGATGCCCGCGTCCGGTGGCGTGGAAAGCCTGCCGCGCGTTGGGCTGATCGACAATTCCCTGACCATCACCCTGGCAGCCTACGGTTACGTCGGTGCCGAAGGTGACCAGTGGATCGGCGCCGAGCCCCTCAGCGATGAAGACGCCGAGCTGCTTGGCCGCCCGGTGGGCACGGTGTTCCTCAAGGCCTCGCGCACCACCTACGATCGCCGCGAGCGCTTCATGGAGTACGTCGAAAGCCTGCTCGACCCTCTGCACTTTCGCCTGCACCTGCAGTTTGGATCTTCGAAATGACCCCGAATACCCGCGCCCTCGGCGCTTTCTACGGCCTGGCGTTGGGCGATGCCCTGGGCATGCCCACCCAATCCCTGAGCCGTGAGCAAGTGCAACAGCGCTTCGGTGCCATTACCGGCCTGGAAGATGCCGACGCCGACCAACCCATCGCGCCCAATATGCCGGCGGGCTCCATCACCGATGACACCGAGCAAGCGATCCTGGTGGGTGAGCTGCTGGTCGAGGGCCGAGGCAAGATCGACCCCGCCGTGCTCGCCCGGCGCCTGATCGATTGGGAAGCGGTGATGCGCGCCAAGGGCTCCCAGGATCTGCTCGGCCCGTCGACCAAGCGTGCAATCGACATGATCCTCAACGGCCATACCCCGGAAGAATCCGGGCGCTACGGCACCACCAATGGCGCCGCCATGCGCATCACCCCAGTGGGAATCGCCGCCGATGTCAGCGACCCGGCGCGATTTATCCAGGCGGTGATCCAGGCCTGCCAGGTCACCCACAACACCAACCTGGGCATCTCCAGCGCCGCGGCAGTGGCGGCGGTGGTGTCCGCGGGCATCAACGGTGTGGACTTGGGTGAAGCCTTGAATATCGGCACCCAGGTGGCTCAACAGGCGGAAGGCCATGGCCATTGGATTGCCGGCGGGCGCATCTCCACCCGTATCAGTTGGGCGCGCACCCTGAGCGTCGGCAGCGGCGACACAGCCCTGTTCGCCGACCTGCTGTATGAATTGATTGGCACCTCCGTCGCCTCCCAGGAATCGGTGGTGGTGTCGTTTGCCCTCGCCCAGCAAGTGGCGGTGGGGGCCATGAACGCGTTCGAAGCCCTTTGCCTGGCCGCCAGCCTGGGCGGCGATACCGACACGATTGCCGCGATGCTCGGCGCGATGCTCGGTGCCTGCCTCGGCCTGCAGTGCTGGCCCGAATCGATGATCAAACAGGTCAAGCAGGTCAACGGCCTCGATCTGCAGCCGCTGGTTCAAGGCTTGCTCGCATTGCGCTGAGTCAGGAAGACCGCGTATCCGCCACAACCACAACAATACAGGCACCAGGAGCACCACTCATGAGCAGCACTTCTTCCGGCCAAAGCGCCGGGCAATTGGAAACCCGCGGTATCGAACCGGTCCCTGAAGGCGAGTGCAACGGCCATCCACTGCAACTGTTCTGGGTGTGGTTCGCCGCCAATATCAGCATCCTCGGCCTGCCCCTCGGCGCCACCCTCGTGGCGTTTCGCGGCCTGGCCATCTGGCAGGCGATCATCGTCGCGATCCTCGGCGCCGCGGGCTCGTTCGCCGTGGTGGGCATCATCTCCATCGCCGGCCGTCGCGGTCGTGCCCCCAGCCTGACCTTGTCCCGCGCCATCTTCGGCGTGCGCGGCAATATCGGCCCGACGCTGGTGTCGTTGATGTCGCGCCTGGGCTGGGAAACCGTCAACACCACCACGGCGGCCTTCGTGTTGCTGTCGTTGTGTTCAATTCTGTTCGGCTCTGCGGTGGAGGCGAAAAGCGCACCGGTCCTCACCCTGATCTTCATCGGCATGTTCGTGTTGCTGACCTTGGCCGTATCGGGCCTGGGCCACGCCACCTTGCTGGTGATCCAGAAGTGGGCCACCTACGTGTTCGGCGCGTTGAATATCCTGGTGGGCGGTTTCCTCTGCGCCACCATCGACTGGAGTGCGGTGTTCAACGCCACCCCGGCTCCCCTGAGCGCGATGATCATCGGCATCGGCACCATGGCCGCCGGTACCGGTATCGGCTGGGCCAACGCCGGTGCCGACATGTCGCGCTACCAGCACCGCAGCGTCACGGCCGTGCGCCTGGTGGCGTCGGCGGCATTTGGTGCGGGCATTCCGCTGGTGTTGCTGATTACCCTCGGCGGCCTGCTGTCGGTTGGCAACAACGACCTGGCCGCGGCCACTGACCCGATCATCGCGATCCGCGACATGCTGCCCACCTGGATGGCGGTGCCGTACCTGATCACCGCGTTTGGCGGGCTGCTGCTGTCGAACAACCTGTCGGTGTATTCGGCCGGCCTCACCACCTTGACCCTTGGCCTGAAGGTCAAGCGCGTGCATGCGGTGATCGTCGACATCGTGGCGATCTTCGCCGGTTCCATCTACTTCATGCTGATCGCCGACAGTTTCTACGGCCCGTTCATCACCTTCATCTCGTTGCTGGCGGTGCCGATCACCGCGTGGGTGGGGATCTTCGTGGTCGACCTGATCCATCGTCACTACTACAGCCCCAAGGACCTGCTGGACGTGAGCCCGAGCAGCGCCTACTGGTATCGCGGCGGTGTGGAATGGCGCGCCTTCGGCGCCTGGGCCGTGGCCATCGTGCTGGGTTTCAGCTTCACCACCATCGGCACCACCGCCGAGAATATCTGGTTCGCCGGGCCGTTGTCCGACTCCTGGCTCGGCCACAATGGCCTGGGCTGGATCGTCACTTTCCTGGTTGCCGGTGGGATTTATGCGGTACTGGGCGGCGCGGCTGACCGTCGTCCGGCGTTGGTAGAGAGCCCTAATGTCTAGATTGCTGCACACCGGCCAGGTCATCGTCGACCTGGTCATGGCCCTCGACACCTTGCCTGCGACCGGCGGCGACGTTCTGGCCAAGTCCGCCAGCTTCGAAGCCGGCGGTGGTTTCAACGTGATGGCGGCGGCGCGGCGCAATGGCTTGCCGGTGGTCTATCTGGGCCGTCACGGCACTGGCCGCTTCGGCGACCTGGCCCGCGCAGCGATGCAGGCCGAGGGCATTGACATGGCCCTGGCGGCCAGCAGCGCAAAGGACACTGGCTTGTGCGTGTCCCTGACCGAAGCCACTACCGAGCGCACGTTCATTTCCCATATCGGCGTCGAGGGTGAACTCAGCCAGGAGGATTTGACCACCGTCGTACCGCGTGTCGACGACTACGTCTACGTCAGTGGCTACAGCCTGCTCCTGGAAGGCAAGGCCCAGGCGCTGATCGACTGGCTGCTGGCACTGCCCCGGGAAGTCGTGGTGGTGTTCGATCCGGGGCCGCTGGTCAAAGCGCCGGATTCGGCCTTGATGGGTGCGCTGTTGCCACGTATCGATATCTGGACCAGCAATGGTCCTGAAGCCTTGGCGTTTACCGGCGCGGCGGACATCGCTGCAGCGTTGCCGGCGCTCAGCCAGCACCTGCGCGCCGAGACGCTATTGGTGGTGCGTGACGGACCGAATGGCTGCTGGGTGGGGCGTGCGGGTCAGATCGAGCATGTGCCGGGCTTCAAGGTGCAGGCGGTGGATAGCAATGGCGCGGGCGATGCGCATGCGGGCGTGTTTATTGCGGGGTTGGCGGCTGGGTTGAAACCTGCTGCGGCAGCACAGCGGGCGAACGCAGCGGCGGCCCTGGCGGTGACGCGTTGGGGCCCGGCAACTTCCCCTGGCACCGCTGAAGTCGACGCATTACTTACTGACTGAACATAGGCCCAAGCATGTGAGAGGAAGGCTTACTCCCTCTCACATTGGGTTTTACATGAGGACTACTGGCGCGTCTCACCTTCGAGTTTGCGCGCCTCGTCCACACCCGACGCCGTCAACTTGATCGGCAGATTCAGCGAGTATTCACCGGCGTCGTCGGTGGTCACATGCCCATCCTTTATCAACCCGCGGTCTTGCAGAAATGCCAACGCACTGGCGACCACTTTCTCTCCGCGGTAGTTATCCAGCACTTCCTTGCCCAGCCCCTGGGGATGAGCGTGCAGCAGGCGGGTGAGGACTTCTTTTTCAAGGTCTTTATCGACGTTCATGCGTACCTCTTCATTGGGGAATGATCGGGTGTTGCGATTGCATTTGATGCGTTAAGGCGCAGGCTGTTTCGGCGCGCCTGGCAGGTTCGAGTCATCACCTTTATTGATCTTCGGCTCATTCACCGAAGGGCCCATTTTGCCGTTGCCGACGGCCGCTGGCGCCTGGCGTTGGGTATCGTGACCCTGGGTATGCGGGTCGGCACCATTGGTGTTATCGATGACCGCACCACCGTTGGTGTCCAGGCCGGTGCCCATGGATTTCTGCGATTCGCTGGTGGCGTCCGGGTTGGTAGGACCGGTGGACGACGTGGCAGCGAAACCACTCAGCGAAACCGAAGACAACAGGCCGGCAAATGCGAGGGCGGCAAACTTGGAATGCTTCATGAGGGTGTCTCCATATGATTGATGTCCTTACCCTCTATTGGTCAGTTGTGCCTTGATGATCGTGCCTGGGTGGCGACGAACGGTGCCTTGGCACCTGTAAGATTTTGTGTGTCGGCTGCCGGGCTCCCCATAAATTGCACTGCAATCAGTCATCAAAGCGCCTTAGTATGTGTGCTTTGAAATTGCCCAAGGCTCGCCCATGACCATCGAGATTCGCCCCGCCGTGCCCAGCGATGCTGCGCAGATCCTGACTTTCATCACCGAACTCGCCGAGTACGAGAAAGCCCGGCATGAAGTGATCGCCAGCGTGGTGGACATCCAGCGCAGCCTGTTCAGCGAGGGCGCCACCGCCCATGGCCTGATCTGCTCGCGGGATGGCTTGCCGATTGGGTTTGCGGTGTTCTTTTTCAGCTATTCCACGTGGCTGGGCAGCAACTGCCTGTACCTGGAAGACTTGTACATCAACCCGGAACAACGTGGTGGCGGGGCGGGCAAGAAGCTGTTGCGTCATTTGGCGAAGATTGCCTTTGATAACGGGTGCGCGCGCTTCGAGTGGAGCGTGCTGGACTGGAACGAGCCGGCGATTGCCTTTTATAAATCCATCGGCGCCCAGCCGCAGGAGGAGTGGGTGCGCTATCGCATGGAAGGTGATGCGCTGCGGGATTTTGCTCTCGGTTGAAGCCACCTTCTTGAACACACTGTAGATCAAATGTGGGAGGGGGCTTGCTCCCGATAGCGGTGAATCAGTCAGGCTTTGTGTAGCTGACGTGCCGCTATCGGGAGCACGCCCCCTCCCACATTATTTTTTGCTTTTGTTCAATATATGGGATGCAAATTTATATATTGAGATATTTCAAATGATGGGTTTATAGTCGTCCGCATCAGCACTCACTACCAAAAATAAAACAGGTGAAGCGATGCAGGCCCAACCGTTGTCATTACCCGCCGTGCCCGAGCCAACCTACGGCGAGCGCCTGAAGAACAAGGTGGTGATCATCACCGGCGCCGCCCAGGGCATTGGTGAGGCGATCGTCGCGTGTTTCCAGGCCCAGCAGGCGCGCCTGGTGATCGCCGATATCCAGGGCGAAAAGGTCGAGAAAGTCGCTGCCCACTGGCGCGAACGCGGCGCCGAGATCTACGCCCAACCCGTCGATATCACCTCCAAAGCGCAATGGCTGGCGTTGGTCAATGTGGCCATTGAGCGCTTCGGCCGGGTGGATGTGCTGGTCAATTGCGCCGGGGTCAACGTGTTCCGCGACCCGCTGGAGATGAGCGACGAAGACTGGCGCCGTTGCTTCGCCATCGACCTCGACGGCGCCTGGTACGGCTGCCGCACGGTGCTGCCACACATGATCGAGCAGGGCATCGGCAACATCATCAATATCGCCTCCACCCATTCCAGCCACATCATTCCCGGCTGCTTTCCCTACCCGGTCGCCAAGCACGGCCTGCTCGGCCTTACCCGCGCCCTGGGTATCGAATACGCGTCCAAGGGCATCCGCGTGAATGCCATCGCTCCTGGCTATATCGAGACCCAGCTCAACGTCGACTACTGGAACGGTTTCCCCGACCCCCACGCCGAACGCCAGCGTGCGTTCGACCTGCACCCGCCCAAGCGCATCGGCCAGCCCATCGAGGTGGCGATGACGGCGCTGTTCCTGGCGACCGACGAGGCGCCCTTTATCAATGCCACCTGCCTGATGATCGATGGCGGGCGGTCGGTGATGTACCACGACTAGAACTTGCCACTCCCAATAACAACAAGAGGTGCCGTTCATGAAAAAAGCAATACGCGTACTGGCAGCTGCCGCCGTGCTCAGCGGCCTCAGTACTTTCGCATTTGCCGAG
>NZ_JAOTNX010000018.1:0-99487 GCF_036346475.1 Pseudomonas sp. AM8 | reverse complement strand
AAGCCCCTTGCCTATTCGTCCAGACCCTGTCCTTTCGACTAGAAACATCGTCCAAGCGATTAGTATCAAACGCCAAATAAATCCCGATTTTCAGCTGAAATCTAGGTTTGGCCAACACACCTATTTCCGCACTAAAACAGAGCGCCAGTCCCATGGCGGTCCCATGAAGGCTTTTTTGAACGCCAAAAACCACAAACCTCCGACTAAGGAAAATCGGGGGATTGCGTTTTCGTAATTTGGCGGTGAAGAAAAGATTCGAACTCGCATCACTACAGCTGCTTTTGGCCCAGAGTGTGTAAATACTTAGCAGGAACGTGCGGCACTGAGGTAAAGCTACTCTGTAGATCTCAAACCGAACGGATGCCCTCAAATGACGGGTTCTTCTAGAACCAGTGTTCGTGCATGTTCCAAAGAAATTCAGGGGTAATCGGCAGACTGGATGCTGAACCGATGACCGAGTCGATCCCGCACTTCGGACACAGAGCGGTGCTATCTAGATCAACCCACTAAGTGATTTCTGAGGGCGAAAACACACCTAAGCAGTAAAAACAGCCACAGTGATCGCTTGCTTCAATTTGAGTACGGTGATTTGTAGAAAATAGGTGCGCTGAAATCACATCCATGGGCAGGTCCTTAAGCTCCAAATTTACTAGCATTACTTTCTTGCATCAGAGTAAATCAAGAGCCGTCCAACCTTGCTACGATTGCCCAAAGTGATAACGCAGGATTGCCTATGAAACGTTTCATCCAAGGTGACCATCGCGGACAAAGCACTCTGCTGCCCGAAAGCCTTGAAGACTATGTCAGTGATAGCAATCCGGTTCGCGTAGTCAACGTCTTTGTCGACGAACTCGACTTGGTCAATCTGGAGTTTGATCGCGCTACTCCTGCTGATACAGGCCGACCTGTATCACCCTGCGATCTTGCTGAAGATCTACATCTACGGCTATCTCAACCGAATTCAGTCGAGCCGGCGCTTGGAGGGAGAAGCCCTGCGCAACGTCGAACTGATGTGGCTGACCGAGCGTTTGATGCCGGACTTTAAGACCATCGCCAACTTCCGAAAAGACAACAAGGCCATCCGAGGCGTCTGTCGCCAGTTCGTTATGCTATGTCAGCAGTTGGGACTGTTTGGAAAGAATCTGGCAGCCATCGATGGCAGTAAAATTAAAGCAGTCAACAATCGCGACCGCAATTTCACCAGCGCCAAATTAAAGCGGCGAATGGAGGAAATTGAATCGAGTATCAACCGTTACCTGACTGCACTCGATGCTGCTGATCGGCAAGAACCAACAGCGTCCGAGCCCAGCGCCGTGCGGCTGGAAAAGAAAATCGCCAAGCTCAAAACTCAAATGAAAGAGCTTCAGGCGCTCGAAGTCCAGCTCAACGATTCGCTGGATAAACAGGTTTCACTGACCGATCCAGATAGCCGTTCCATGATGACACGCGACACCGGAATCGCCGGCTATAGCGTGCAGACAGCAGTCAATACCCAACACCATTTGATCGTTGCACATGAGGTCACTAACGTCGGTTCCGACCGCGATCAACTCAGCTCGATGGCCCTACAGGCCCGCCAGGCTGCCGCCTCAGAAACGTTGTCGGTAGTGGCTGATCGAGGTTGCTTCAGAAGCGAAGAGATCCTGGCTTGTCACGATGCAGGCATCACTGCATATGTGCCTAAGCCGATGACCTCTGGGGCCAGAGCGACGGGCGTTTCTTCGAAATGAAGGGGTTGCGCAATGAAATCGCACTGCACACCGAGCACGGAACGGCGGGTTCTACGCTGGGTACATGAAGCTGTACTGGAGGAAATGCAGGTCCGGCTGAGCAAATCATCGGAGATGATGCGAGTCCGAAAACGGACTGTTGAGTATCCCTTACAGCCCAAACACCTCCGCTGAATTCGGACTTAATGGAAAAAAATGCCAAAGCGCCTGTGCCATAAAAATCGCGGGCAAAAAAAAAAAAAAAATACTAAATCTCTTGATATTTTCTTTAAGCCTAATAAAAAACATACTAACCACCAAGTACGAAGCCAAAAAGAAATCAGAATAACATATCGAATAACCCCCCATTATTCAAAATCGCTTGTTAAAACTTTTCGATCAACATCCCACCTCAAAGATTCTACTTGCGACTTAAAATCTACAAGCTGTAATAAGCATTGAGAGATCAAAGCCGAAAAAGTACTTCGTTCCACTTCATCTCCTACTATATTGATATGCTCGGATACCATATGGAGGCAGGCATCAATTTTATTTGAAAGAAAATCCAACTGTTTAAAAGCCAAATTTTTCATGCTATCAATTTCTACAGCCCAAATGTAAAGCTGCCCCTCTAAGCTCTCTAGACCTGACTTGTTAAAACGACGAACTTCACGGGCCACAACAGACATCCCTTGTTCGGTCAATCGTATAGTCTGGATAAGCCCCGCAACTGACTTACCAACGATCTCTTGAGCTTCCTTAAGGACTTGAACTGACTCAACTAATTTGTGTTCCATCTCCACATAACCCTCTCGATGATATAGTCCCAGTGCAAGCACCACCTCAACGATCGCCAGCATGTCCAATCATCGTCTGCTCCAGGCAATTATTCTGCCAGCCCTCAAGCGCACAGACTAAGTCGTTCACAGCAAAGCACATGTCAACGAGCGGCTTTAAATTTTTTTGAGGCGGCGCGGTCAATACATATGATTCGACATAGCGTACGAGCGTCGAAGCATCAGCAATAAAATCTTTTATCAGAAACCGCGCCTTATCTAAGGACTTCTGCAAATCACTACTGAGAAAGTCTGCATCCTGGGCACTATTCTGATATATCACTAATCCCGAATCACTCGCCGCCCTTTCAAAAGATAGCGAATCATCTCGAACAGATACCAGCTTAGTGATCATTTGTATTGAAAAATGCAAAGCTCTAATCTGATTAATTAGTTCTTTGCCAACTCTATTTTTTTCTTCCAGCGAAATTAACCAGTGATCGCAAAGGTTAGACATCACTATCATCCATTCACGTTTGAATTATCGATAAGCCACATTGGTAGCCTGTAATTTATAGAAGCTTCAGTCAACTAAAAGTGCTAACCCTCTTGGCATAGACAAAAAATAAATCGCTCTACCCTAAAACACGATTTGCGGAGTCAGCACCCTAGGCGTCTAAACTTTGAATCTTGTAACCAATCGACTTAGCTCAACGGCCAAGGTAGAAAGTTCAGCGCTGGCCACAGACGTTTGTCGTGAACCTGCCGCCGACTGGATAGAAAGATCACGTATACTGACTAGATTTTCGTCAACTTTTCTTGCGACCTGCGATTGTTCTTCAGAGGCTGTTGCTATCTGCACGTTACGGTCGTTGATATGTTCAATCGACTCAGTGATCTCTGCGAGTGCTAATCCCGCCGACTGAGCCAGCGCTAACGTTTTACCTGCTTGATGGCTAGTCTGGTCCATGGAAGTGACTGCCTCGGTAGAACTCGCCTGAATGGTGAGAATCATTTTCTCAATTTCGCTTGTCGACGACTGGGTGCGATGAGCGAGCGCCCTAACTTCATCGGCCACCACGGCAAAACCACGGCCAGCCTCCCCGGCCCGTGCGGCCTCTATCGCGGCATTAAGCGCTAGCAGATTAGTTTGCTGAGCGACTGAGCGGATTACATCAAGCACTCCACTAATATCCGCTGCCATCTCTGCTAGACCGCGCACGCTGACCGAGGTCAGCCCAACATTATCGACCATGACATTAATCGCAACTACCGTTTCATCGACTTTGCCTCTACCGGTGATTGCCGTTCTTGCAGCGTTCGAGGCGGCGCTGGAGGCCTCTGCTGCGTTACTCGCAACTTCGTCCACGGCCGAACTCATCTCGTTCACGGCGGTGGCCGCCATTTCTATTTCATTATTCTGACGAACTAGTCCCTGAGAGGCGTCTTCCGTGACAGCATGCATTTCCTCTGCTGTGGCTGCTAATTGGGTTGAAGAATCGCCTATCTGAATGATAGCGCTGCGCAGATTGCCCTGCATTTTTGATAATGCGTCAAGGAGGCGTCCCATTTCGTCAGCACCATCGGCGTATATATCATGACTAAAGTCGTTAGCCGCAATACGTTCAGCAATCATTAGAGCTTTACGCAATGGGGTCGTTATGCTTTTGGTATAGAACCATGCAAGCGTGATAGTTGCAATTAGAGAAACAACAATAAATGAGCTGGCCAAGATTATCGTTCGGCTATAAGCATCTTCGGCTTCTTCGCCATCTGCCTCCGCTTTAATGTCATTAATTCCTTTCAACGCTTCAATATTTCTTGCGACAGCATCAGAAACGGTTCTGACTTCGCTATTCGCAAAGCTAATCGCCTCACTGAAACTATTGGCATCTACCAATGCCATATACTTCACTTGAATATTATTGAATTTCTCGACTGAGTCTTTAAGAACATTGATGGCTGCTAGGCCTTCGGGAGTGACAATAAGACGAGATAAGTTGTCCATGCTTTGCTGGATTAACGATTGAGATCTAATAACATCTTTCTTGCTATCCGCTCTTACAGAGTCATTCTCGCCGGCATTACGCAATTTGCTATTGCTATTACGCAGGCTTACAAATTCGCGATCAAGCACACCCAAGACCTTGAAGCTAGGCACAATGTTCGTTTCGATCTTTTTTTCTGCACCATTCAAAGTCGAAGCTTGCTGTATTGAAAACATCCCTAGCACGACGATCAACGTACAAAAAAAACCAAAACAAAGGGACGAACGAGCAGCTAGATTAAATTTTCGTAAGCTCATGTAAATTTCGCTCAAAAGTGGCATGTAGTTATTTTTCGGCCAGTAATTGAAATGCTTTAGTCTCAAATAAAAATTTCGACGAACGGTACTCCCTGTGCAGAGTGTCATTACAGTGGTCGCCGAATTCCAGACACGACATTAGTTTTTTCTCGGCCCGCGCTGGCGCCAACCCATCGTTGAGTTGGTGAATCCAGTTGTCGCGATGCATCAAAACATGGGTGATTTCACGCTGGACCTCTTAGGCCGTTCCGTAATCCGTGGTCAGTATCCATCCCGCTTTCAAGCAATACAGTCGGTTACCTTCTCTTTTTTAAACGCGAGCATCAACAGCTGCAATGCAGCACTGAGAGCGGGCTGACTGTTCAGTCCTTCTGATCATGTCCACGCAAACTGAGCAACATATTGTTGGCTCTTCTGACCATTTCCATCAACTCGGTTGAACTCACTTCTCGCCGATACTCCAGTAGTTCGGCTGCTAGGACCGCTTTGTCATAGCAACCTTCATCTATGAATTGGGTACCGAGATAATGCGATACCCAAGTCTCAAACGCCTGTGAATTGGCCTTGTGCCTGCGCATACTGCCCCCTCATTCATTAATCAGCCTCCACCGCCGCCATTTCTCCCTGGCTTGCCGCCGCAAATTTGTATTCAGTGCAGTTGGCTTTGGCCGGGATGAGCCGCTGTAAAGCTCAAAACAGCGGTGCACATGCCTTACCGCAAGAAAGCTCTTACTTCATGAGAAAATCTGCGTACTCCAGATAAGTACTTTTTTAAGAAGCCCCTCCCCAGGTCCCGGTATCCTGAAAGCCCACAGTCAGCTTTGCCAAAGCCCAGCCTTGAACAAGCCATCCCTCCTACTTGCATCTCCTTGCAGGATCTTGTTTGATGCGATCAACGTGAACTGCGTCTTGTCAATTATGCCCACTGTCCAAATGGCGCGTGCGTCAGAACAGGTCAACATCAAGGTGATGATAAATCAGCCGAATACGCTGGAGGACTCTGCGTCGCGCAGCGCCACGATCTCCGGCGAACGCGGTCAGCGCTAATAGTCCGATTATGAGCGCCTGATCGGCGGCATCTACAATATTTGACAGGGCCTGCAGGAGTTCCTGCCCACAAGTCGCGCACAACTGCGGAACTCGGCAAGCTGTCGGGCAAATACATCCTCACCGGCGAGCGGATGTCATGAGCCGACCCGTTCATCAGTGGCCACCTTGTTAGAGCGGTGAAGACTGGCCTTTGAGAAAGAACTTCATGGGGTCGTGTACTTGTTCTTCTAAAAATGCTGCGTATTTTTTCTTGATCTTGGGCAATTCGTACAACGCCTTGACGCCATGTTTGGCAGAGTTGCGTATCACCGAGGACGGGTTGAAATAACCTTCGGCATTTTCCAGTGTCAACACGAAAGGGGGCAGGCCTGCGCGCATGAGCAGATAGCTGACAATGAGCGACCCACTGCGGTTGTTACCCTCAATGAACAACTGCGGTTTGCTGAGAATGCGTACATAGACGCCTGCTGCGCGCTTCCAGACCGAGTCGCTGTGATAGGCACAATACCAGTTGTACAAATCCTTGATGCCCCCCTCAACATTGTTGAAGAAATGCGCCTCGGTCGCTGCCAGGTGCTGCGCGTAGTCCAACCGGCACGCCGGGTCCCGGCCACAAAGCACCGTGGCGTTGATCTCCAGCATCAGGTTCAGTTGCTGAAGATCAAACAGGTCGACGCCGCGGGCAACATATTCGTCAACCAGCGCATAACCTTCAAGCACGTTGTTCAGAACTTCATCGGTCAACGGGTCGCGCGGCTCGGTGAAGTGCTGGCTGAGCTGGGTAAAGTGGCTTTGCACTTGCCGTAGTGCGCGTTCAATTGCGGGTAAATCAAGGCGATGCGTAGCAGGCATTGGTACTCCCTGGAAATACTTGGTAATAGTCTACCGGATGCCCGCCAAATCCATTTAGCTTCTGCAGGTATGCGGCCTTGACCCGATGTGTGGCTTAGCTGAACTTGCCGCTGATGTAATCGCTGGTCATCTGTTCATGCGGGTTGTCGAAAATCTGCGCCGTCGGGCCCATCTCGACCAGATAACCGGTGCGCGTACCCTGAGAAATATCCACCGAGAAAAACGCCGTGGTGTCAGCGACGCGAATAGCCTGCTGCATGTTGTGGGTGACCAGGGCGATGGTATAGTCCTTCTTCAACTCAACCATCAACTCCTCGACCCGCCGGGTAGCGATCGGGTCGAGCGCCGAACAGGGTTCATCCAGCAGCAGGACTTCCGGCTCGGTGGCAATGGCTCGGGCGATGCACAGGCGCTGTTGCTGGCCGCCGGAGAGCGATAGGCCGCTGACCTTAAGCTTGTCTTTGACTTCGTCCCACAGCGCGGCGCCTTGCAGGGCATGCTTGACCCGGTCACCGATGTCGCCCTTGTAGCGGTTGAGGCGCAGGCCAAACGCGACGTTATCGAAAATGCTCATCGAAAACGGGTTCGGTTGCTGGAATACCATGCCGATGTAACGGCGCACGACTACCGGATCAACGCCTTTGCCGTAGACATCCTGTCCGAGGAAATGCACGTGGCCCTCGAAACGGAACCCCTTCACCAAGTCGTTCATGCGGTTGAGGCTGCGCAACACGGTGCTTTTGCCACAGCCGGAAGGCCCGATGAACCCGGTGATCTTGTTTTTTTCGATCGGCACATGGCTGTCACGGACCGCCATGAAGTTGCCGTAGAAAATCTTGTCCAGTTTGCAGTCCATGACTACAGGCGCCTGAGTGACAAACGGAGCGGCTATTTGCGCAGTGGATACGTTCAAGATTAGATGCTCCCGTTCTTAATACTTGGGCTTGCCGAAAATACGGCTGATGATATTAACGAACAGCACGATCATCACCAGCACCAGTGAGGCCGCCCATGCGAGTTCAAGCTGGTTATCAAAAGGCATCCCGGAGAAGTTGTAGATCAGCACCGCCAGCGAGGCCGTCGGGTTCATGACTTCGAGGTTGCCCTGGTGGTAAATCCAATAGTTGCTGAACAGTGCGGTAAACAGCAGCGGCGCGGTCTCGCCAGCGGCACGCGCCACGGACAGCATGACGCCGGTGAGGATGGCCGGCATGCCGGTTGGCAAGACGATTTTCCAGATCACCTGCGAGCGGGTGCAGCCCATGCCATAGGCTGCATCCTTCATGATCTTGGGCACCATGCGCATCGACTCTTCCGCCGTCAGCACGATGATCGGCAGCATCAGCACAGCCAGCGCCACACCGCCCGCCGGCGCCGAGTAGGTGCCAGTGGTCATCACCACCAGGGCGTAGGCGAACACGCCGGCCAGAATCGACGGCAGATCGGTGAGCATCTTGGCGGCAAACCGTGCGGAATTCCCCAATTTGCTGTCCGGTCCAAGCTCAGCCAGGAAGACTGCGGCCATGATGCCGACCGGCACCGCGATGGCGGCCGCGATGCCGACCATCACGAAGGTACCCGCCATGGCATTACCGAAACCGCCACCCATCTCGAAGCCGGTCGGCGGCAGCTCGGTAAAGACTTCCAGGTTCAGTCGCGCGCCACCGCGGGTGACGAGCATGTAGAGCACAGAAATCAGCGGCACACTGGCCAACATCGCTCCCGCCCAAACCAGGGTGGTCAGAATCAGGCTGCGCAGCGCGCGGCCTTCGAACTTGCGCTGCAAGCTGGGCAGCGCGCCCGCTGGCGCGGTCAAGTCTGTTGCGGCGGTCAGGTCAGTCATCACTTATTACCCCGTTGCGCATACATCATGATCATCGAGCCAATAATGTTCACGATCAGCGTAATCAACATCAGCACCAGGGCTGCATACATCAACACTTCGATCTCGTTCGGCCCGGCCTCGGGGAAGTTCAACGCCAGCAGGGCGGCGAGCGTGTTGGCCGGAGCAAACAGCGAGAGGGAAATGTTGTTGGCATTGCCGACCAGCATGGCCAGCGCCATCGTTTCACCCAGCGCGCGCCCAAGGCCCAGCACCAGAGAGCCGAAGATGCCGGTGGCGGCAGAGGGCACCATCACCTTGAGAATGGCTTCCCAGTGCGTCGTACCCATGCCATAGGCAGCCTGCTTGGTTTTCATCGGTACGCCGGTGAGCGCATCCTGCGACACGGCGGCAATGGTCGGTAGAATCATGATCGCAAGTACCAGCGCCGCGGGTAGCAGCCCGGGCCCGCTCAGGGACGTGCCGAAAAAGGGAACCCAGCCGAGCTCGCTGTTCAACCAGCTGGTCAGTGGCCGAATCGCCGGGATCACCACGTAGATCCCCCACAAGCCATAGACCACGCTGGGAATGGCCGCGAGCAGTTCGACGATGGTACGGAAAACGGCGGCGAGCTTGGGCGGCAGGAAATCCTGGGTCAGGAAAATCGCCATGCTGACGCCGAAAAAACCGGCGATCAGCAACGCAATAAAGGCGCTGTAGAGCGTGCCCCAGATAGCCGGCAGAATCCCGTATTTGCCCTGGTTGACGTCCCAGACGCTGCCCAGGAGCACGTCGAAACCGTGTTTCTCCATGCCGGGAATTGCTTTGCGTCCCACCTCGAACACCAGCGCAAACACCAGCGCCAGAATCAGCACCACGCCGATGCGCGCAAGCGCACGAAAAGTGCGATCAACCAGGAAATCCTTCGTCGAGGGTGGCTGACAGGCTGAGTCCGGATTGACCGGTACGACAAAAGGTTTGTTCATGGGCTAAGTCCAGAACAGGGGGGCTCTCACGGCGTGGCGCAGACACACACCGAGAGAGGCCTCACGGTTTTACTGAATGTTGGCGGATGCCTTGCGAACCTGCTCAACGACCGATGGCGGCAATGGGATGTAACCCATCGAATCGGCAATCTTCTGCCCTTCGGTCAGGCTGTATTCCACCATTTCCCGCATCGCCTTGGCCTTGGCCGGGTTGCCGTTGTCCTTGCGGAAGATCATCCAGGTGTAGGACGTGATCGGGTAGGACTTGGCGCCTTCCGGATCCGGCAGCCAGGCCACCAGGTTCTTCGGCATTTTCACCGCCGCCAGGGCCTCGGCACCGCTTTCAGCGTTCGGCACGACGTACTGGCCGGCCTTGTTCTGCAATTGAGCAAAGTCGACCTTGGCGAGCTTGGCGAAGCCATATTCGATATAGCCAATTGCGCCTGGAGTCTGGCGCACGGTTGCCGTCACACCGTCATTTTTCGGCGACTTGATGAACTTGTCACTGGCCGGCCAGTTGACGGTGTTGCCTTCACCCAGCGCCTGTTTGAAGTCTGCGTTGATAGCTGCCAGGTGCTTGGTGAATACCGCAGTCGTACCGCTGGAGTCCGCACGTACAACCACAGTGATCGGCGTATCGGTCAGTTTCAGGCCAGGGTTGGCGGCAGCGATCTGCGGATCGTTCCAGCGCGTGATCTTGCCCAGGAAGATGTTCGAGTACACATCGCGTGGCAGCTTGAGGCCCTTGGGACTGCCCGGCAGGTTATAGGCCAGCACGATTTCACCGGCGGTCATCGGCAACAACTGCACACCTTCGGCGACCTTGGCGATGTCTTCATCTTTCATGGCCGAGTCACTGGCCGCAAAGTCTACGGTTTTGTTCAGGAAGTCCTGTACGCCCGCGCCGCTACCCTTGGATTGGTAATCCACGGTGACAGTGTCGGATTTCTTGCTGAAATCCTTGAACCAGGTCAGGTAGATCGGTGCTGGAAAACTCGCCCCGGACCCCGTCAGACGGACATTCTCCGCAGCGAAAGACACGGAGGTGGCGCAAAGAGAAAGCGTAGCGACGAGCGCGGCAGACTTCATAAAACGTTTCATTGGGGACTCCTTGTGATTACGGATTCCCGAACCCTGCATTATTTTTGCTACGATTTCATGAATTCTGAGTGATGACAGGTCCTTTGCGTACGGCCAGCAGAGGAATTCTTATATAACTGGCTCGTAACTAAATTGTGCATAACAATCTTCCAGCTCCTCTCTTGCGCGCGTCTCAGAAGCCACCTTATATAACATACTCATCGTGACCGGATAGATCAGAGTGACGCTGTAATTGGAATTACTCGAAGACTGTCATGACCTGAACGTGCTGTTCGATAAGCACCTAAAGGAAGAGACTGAGAGGGGCGCTCGAATAGCTTATTTCAGCGACCTGTTCCGTCTGGTAGAGTTCTAAAGCTGGGTGGCCAAGACGGACTAAAACGTCGTGATCCTGTTCAAAGGGGGGGTTGCGGCCGGAAAGCGGCTTTGTCAATCATGTCGCCCAGCACCAAAGTACTAGAGTCTGCAGGGGCGCCGCATTACCCGCCCCCACGGACCCAGAAAGCACTCGGTGGTACTTCCAGTGCCGTGTCTGAATAGCCGCGGATTTCATAGAAACCTCTCTGCCTTATAAAAAAGAGTGCGGACGGACACGCTCAATGCAGCAACTACTGCACAACTGCATGCATTCTAACCAAGGAGGAAATCAATTGGCAGTATACGTATATCAGTATTTAAAATCGTGCAAGTCCATATATCTAGATTGCCAAGATAGACTTTTCACTATATACTGGCAAACTGTAATATAGATAAAATGGGCAACCTCAACAAAACCCTTAACCCCCCTATAATAAGCATGATTGCGGTCGGTTCTGACTTACTATATTGCTATTTCCTTAGAAACGCATTAGGAAAACTTTTGCACCTAAAATAGAAAGGAGATTTTTATGGGAAGGCTATCTTTTGTCGCAGGAGCACAAGTATCAGGCTCGGATAGGGCATGACTATGGCATCGAACACCGATACCACGCTATGGGCTGCGGCGGGAGCCGCGATAGCGATGCGAGTTGGAATGGCCTAAGAGGCTACGCAGTCGGACAGGGGAAGTGGCCTACAAAAATTAAGCACTGGAGCACGACAGGCATTTACAAGTGGGATTAGGGGCTTCCTTTTTGCCGCAGCCCCACCGGTATACTGCCCTTCAGCGCATATTGAACTGTTCCCTTAACGAACGAGCAGCCTATTAACTCATTATATTTTCTTACGGTACAGCAAAAGCCATGAGCAATAAACCAGTAAAAAGACTCTCCTTAAAATTTCAAATATCAAAAGACCCCTTCAAAGTATTCGCTTTTTTTGAAAAAATCATCATCACATTCATAACAGTTTTTGTTGCATTATTTCTGACAATAAAGATCGAGATTATGACCCCGTCCCTGATTGGCGGAGTTATAGTGGTAGCTATAGGCGCTTCAATAGCAGTCTTCGCAAAAAAAATGTACTATGACCAAGCTCTGTCCGAACTAATTACAACCTCCAACACAGGCCCAATAGACATTGAGAGACATATTATTTCACTCAATTACAAAAAGTCTGGAAATAAAACTTACTCTTCGAACATAAAGCTGTTTAGTATTTTCTTTCACTGCAACTCAGAATTAATAACATTAGAAAAGCAAAGCAATATTATGGTGTTAACGGGTCCTTACGACAAAATGGAAAGTCTCTTTAAGTCCTTCAATCATTAAGGAGACTCTGAAGAAGACTTCCTAATTTGGCAAAATGTCCAGACACCAGTCGCCGAGCTTTTCGATGATGAAGAAGATGACCTTCGTCGACGCGTACGGCGGCAAGCGCAAGCAGACCCAAAACGCGAATTCGAGGTCGCGGTAGGAATGGCTGTCACCTGCCACCCCCCGCACAGATCCGTACGTGCAGAATTACCGCATACGGCTCCTGCCTTGGGTTTTAACGCCGAAGCGGGTTATGGGATAAGGATGCATTGGTAGCTCACGTGGATAGGGTATGAACAACCGGGCCAGCGCAATCATGCGCTCCCAATTCAAACGGTGACGCTGACTTCGTCGCTTGAGAGCATGCCTCCACGCCCAGATAATTTCACGGCGAAAAGCATCCAGTCGCCGAGTATTACCGGGAACGTGGTAATAATGGCAGTACCCTCTAAACAACCGATTCAACCACTGGCCAATCACTGGGACTGGCTCGTGCCTGCGTTTGTGAAGTTGCGCCCGTATCTCTTTGAGTGTTGCCCTCATGCGCTTGCCAATGGTTACACGCCCAACCACGAACATACCGCTCTTGGTTTGATCACAGAAATGGGTGAACCCGAGAAAATCGAACGTTTCGGGCTTCCTTCTCCGCGTTTCTTACGATCTTCGACCGCGAACCAGCCAAACCGCAGCAAACGTGTTTTCTCTGGATGCAAAGTCAGGTTGAACTGGGCAATTCGAACTTCCAACGCATGGCGAAAACTCCGTGCATCTTCAAGCTTTTCGAACCCTAGCACACTGTCGTCTGCGTACCGCACGGCGATCATCTCGCCCTGTGCTGTACGCCCACGCCATTGCCTGACCCACAAATCCATCACATAGTGCAGGTAGATATTGGCTAACAGCGGTGAAATGGGCGAACCTTGTGGTGTGCCCTGTTTCGCAGGAATGCGCTTTCCGTTTTCAAGAACACCTGTGCGTAACCATCGGGCTATTAACGCCAACACCCGTCGATCCGCGATTCGGTGTTGCAGGAAACACATCATCCACTCGTGATCGATGGTGTCAAAGAACGCACGAACATCCACGTCCAATACCCAGCGCACACGAGAGTTTTGTATTCCTACCGATAAAGCGTCCAATGCATCGTGTTGCCCTCGACCAGGGCGAACCCCATACGAAAGTCCGAGAAAGTTCTGCTCATAAATCGCATTGAGCACTTGCACGACTGCGGCCTGGACGATCTTGTCTTCCAGCGCAGTAACGCCCAGCGGCCGCTCGCTACCGTCTGCCTTGGGGATGTACATCCGCCGGACAGGTTTGGCTCGATAGCGACCACTGTGCACTTTGTCGTGCAGCACTTTTAACTTCATGAGCAGGTCTTGCTCGTACTCTCGCCACGATAAGCCATCCACACCACTGGCCGCATCTCGCTTGAGGTTGTAGAAACTCTCGCGCAACAACTCGACCGTTAGGTGGTGCAGCAGGCTCGTGAACTTGACCCGGCGGTCGTGCCGGGCTGCTTGACGTAAAGCGAGCAACCCTGACAACGCACTTGTCCGGCTCTGCGTTCGGGATGCGGAGGCTGTTCACTGTTCCCCTTGGCTAACTCCCTTTCCTCCATTACCTCCGCTGAGCCAAGCTCATTGTTCGGTACTACAGAGTTATCCGACTTCTCATGCGTAAACGGCAGACATTTGGCTTGTGGCCTCTTCTGCCCCGTCTGGCGTGTCACGACCAGACACGAATGAGATCTCCCAGCTTCCGTACAGTTGACTTCCCAGCATGCTCAGGGTCTACGACCGCGCAGGGCGTGAAACATGACTTGCGATTATCGTCATGCACACTGTGGCCTTCCGCTTCACATAAGAGCGTCGGCGCCCCGGACTCATGATTTCGCGGCTCAATGGCTGGCCTGCTGGTTTCCCCTGCCAACGCTTCGCCATACACCTCGCGGTGTATCACGCATGACTCGGGGTCGAGGTGTTTCGCCGTAACTTCTCTCGTAGGGACTTTCACCCTTTATCAACTGCCAGCTTGGCTGGCCCACTCAGCGCTCCAAAAGGTCCAGCGCCACATCAACAATCATGTCCTCCTACCCGCCTACCATCCGGCGCTTGCCCAGCTCCACCAGAATGTCCACGGCCTTCAAGCCATACCGCGCCGCCGCCACTTCAGCGTGCCGCAAAAAGCTCGAATACACCCCAGCATAACCCAGCGCCAAGGTCTCGCGGTCGACCCGCACGGGGCGGTCCTGCAGCGGCCGCACGATGTTGTCGGCGACGCCCATCAGTGCATACAGGTCGGTGCCGTGGTTCCAGTCCAGGCGGCCGGCTGCGGCGATGAACACTTCCAGCGGCGCATTGCCCGCACCCGCGCCCATGCCGGCGAGGCTTGCGTCGATACGGTCGCATCCCTCCTCCACGGCCACGATGGAGTTGGCCACGCCCAGACACAAGTTATGGTGCGCATACATGCCGGTTTCAGTCTCGGGCTTGAGCTCGGTTTTAACCACCCGAAAGCGCTCGCGGATGTCCTGCATGCCCATCGCGCCACCGGAGTCCACCACCTAGATGCAGTGGCGCCATAGCTCTCATTTTTTTGGCTTCCAGCGCAAGATTCTGCGGGCTGGTGAGGTGGCTCATCACCTGGAAGCCCACGGTGTCCATGCCCAAGGTGCGCGCGTATTCAATGTGCTGGCGGGCGCAATCGGCCTCGGTGCAATGGGTGGCGACACGCACCACCCGCACCCCGGCATTGTATGCGACCTTGAGGTCGTGCACGGTGCCGATGCCCGGCAGCAACAGCGTCGCCACCCTGGCGTGGCTGATCACGTCGCTGACGGCCTCGATCCACCAAAGACGGTATGGGCACCAAAGCCGTAGTTGAAGCTAGAACCCTGTAGCCCGTCACCATGGGACACTTCGATGGAATCGACACGGGCATTGTCCAGCGCACGGGCGATGGTCTGTACGTTGTTGATCGAGTAGTGATGCCTCACCGCATGGCTGCCGTCACGGAGAGTGACGTCGCTGATGTAGAGCTTCTTGCCGGGATCAAAAGTCATGTCGTCAGCCTCACAAATCCATCGACCGCGCCATGCGTTCGGCGGTAAGTGGGACGTGGCCATCCGTTGGGGAGGCGAAGAATTTCTCATTGTACTTCCCCGAACAAGCGGTAAGGATGCTCTAAATTTAGCTGAGCGCCTGCGGGACAAATGTCGCCCATGAAATTTTCAAAAGTTGACTCCAAAGAAGTTTTCGTTACTCTTAGCTTAGGCGTTCCCATGCTTAGATCAAATGATGCGACATTCGACACAACCCTGCATAGGGCTGACCAAGCACTCTATGAGGCGAAGCAGTAAGGCCGAAATCGAACGATGGTAAACTTGTAATCTATAAGTTAACTTTTGTTAAGCAGACTCTAACTACGATGCCTTAAGGATGGTTTGAAGTAGTCACGCGTTCTGGCTGACTTCAGCCTTCGCTGATTTTGAAAACGACGACTCGACCAAAACGATCAGATCATCCGCTTATTTCTGAGCTTTTACAGCCACAAGCTACCTCGCAACCGTCATTTCCCAATGGGTCAGTTTTCGATCAGCGACAACAGCCGGAAGGGCTGAAAAATGAGGAGAAGGGTCAAATTTCGACGGGGGGGGTCGCTTTTTGAAAAGCAATGACGACTCAATAGCGGAAAAATAGCCCGCTATTTCAGACCATCCCTAACAAAAAAACATACCAACCAACAAATATGAGACCAACAACAACACCAGAATAAAATATTGAAAAATTTCAATTTTCTCATTCAAAATTGCTTACTCAAATTTGTCGATTGACATTCCATCTCAAAGATTCTACCTGCGACTTAAGATCTTCAAGCTGTAATAAGCATTGAGAGAGCAAAACCGAAAAAGTACTTCTCTCGACTTCATTCCCTACTCTATTGATATGTTCGGATACCATATGGAGGCAGGCACCAATTTTATTTGAAAGAAAATCCAACTGTTCAAAAGCCAAATTTTTCATGCTATCAATTTCTACAGCCCAAATGTAAAGTTGTCCCTCTAAACTCTCTAGACCTGACTTGTTAAAGCGACGGACTTCACGGGCCACAACGGACATCCTTTGCTCGGTCAATCGTATAGTCTGTATAAGCCCCGCAACTGACTTGCCAACGGCCTTTTGAGCGTCCTTAAGGACTTGAACTGACTCAACTAATTTGTGTTCCATCTGCACCTAACCCTCTCGATCATATAGTCCCAGTGCAAGCACCACCTCAACGATCGCAACCATGTCCAATCATCATCTGCTCCAGGCAATTATTCTGCCATCCCTCAAGCGCACAGACTAAGTCGTTCACAGCAAAGCACATGTCAACGAGCGGCTTTAAATCTTTTTGAGGCGGTGCAGTCAACACATATGATTCGGCATAACGTACGAGCGTCGAAGCATCAGCAATAAAATTTTCTATCAGAAACCGCGCCTTACCTAAGGATTTTTGCAAATCACTATTAAGAGAATCGGCATCCTGGCCGCTATTCTCATATATCACCAATCCCGAATCCCTCGCCTGCCCTTCGAGTGATAGCGAATTATCTCGGACAGACACCAGTTTAGTGATCATTTGTATTGAAAAATGCAAAGATCTAATCTGACGAATTAGTTCTTTACCGACTCTATTTTTTTCTTCCAGCGAGCTTAGCCAGTGATTACAAAGATTAGACATCACTATCATCCATTCACGTTAAATTATCGACAAACCACATTGGCAGTCTGTAATTTTTAGAAATTTCAGCCAACTGAGAATATTACCCCCCTTGACACAAGCAACAAATGAAGCGCCCCACTCTAAAACACTGTTTTCGAAATCAGCGCCCTAGATGTTTAAACTTTGAATCTTGCAACTAATCGACTTAGCTCAACGGCCAAGGTAGAAAGTTCAGCGCTGGCCACAGACGTTTGTCGTGAACCTGCCGCCGACTGGATAGAAAGATCACGTATACTGACAAGATTTTCGTCAACTTGTCTTGCAACCTGCGATTGTTCTTCCGAGGCTGTTGCTATCTGTACGTTACGGTCGTTGATACGTTCAATCGACTCAGTGATCTCCGCGAGTGCTAATCCCGCCGACTGAGCCAGCGCTAACGTTTTACCTGCTTGATGGCTAGTCTGGTCCATGGAAGTGACTGCCTCAGTAGAACTCGCCTGAATGGTGAGAATCATTTTTTCGATTTCGCTTGTCGACAACTGGGTACGATGAGCGAGCGCCCGAACTTCATCTGCCACCACGGCAAACCCACGGCCGGCCTCCCCGGCCCGTGCAGCCTCAATCGCGGCATTAAGTGCTAGCAGATTCGTTTGCTGAGCGACTGAGCGGATTACATCAAGCACTCCACTAATATCCGTTGCCATCGCTGCTAAGCCGCGCACGTTAACCGAGGTCGACTCAACGTTATCCACCATGATATTAATCGCAACCACCGTTTCATCTACCTTACCTCTACCGGCAATTGCCGTCTTTGCCGTGCTTGAGGCTGCACTGGAGGCTTCAGCTGCATTGCTCGCAACTTCGTCTACGGCCGAACTCATCTCGTTCACTGCGGTCGCCGCCATTTCTATTTCATTATTCTGACGAATTAATCCCTGAGAGGCGTCTTCCGTGACGGCATGCATTTCCTCTGCTGTTGCTGCTAATTGGGTTGAAGAGTCGCCTATTTGAATGATAGCGATGCGCAGATTGCCCTGCATTGTTGATAATGCGTCAAGGAGGCGCCCCATTTCGTCAGTGCCATCGGCGTATATCTCCTGACCAAAATCGTTAGCCGCAATACGCTCAGCAATCATCAACGACTTGTGCAATGGAGTCATTATGCTTTTGGTATAGAACCATGCAAGTGCTATAGTAGCGATTAAAGAAACAACAATAAATGAACTGGCCAAGGTTATCGTTCGACTATAAGCGCCTTTGGCTTCGTCGCCAGCCGCGTTTGCTTTTACGTCATTAATGTCCTTCAACGCTAAAATATTGCGTTCGACGGCATCATAAACGTTTCTTACTGCGCTATTCGTAAAGCTGATCGCCTCACTAAAATTCTTGGCATCCACCAATGCCATATACTTCACTTGAACATTATTGAGTTTCTCGACTGAGTCTTTAAGGCTACTAATGGCAGCCAGGCCTTCGGAAGTGACGATAAGACGAGATAAGTTGTCCATGCTTTGCTGGATTAACGATTGGGAGCGAATAATATCTTTCTTGCTATCCGCTCTTACAGAATCATTCTCGCCTGCATTACGCAATTTGCTGTTACTATTGCGCAGACTTAAAAATTCACGCTCAAGTACACCTAAGACTTTGAAACTAGACACAATATTCGTCTCAATCTTCTTTTCTGCGCCATTTAAAACCGAAGCTTGCTGTATTGAGAACACACCTAACACGACGATCAACGTACAAAAAAACCAAAACAAAGGGCCGAACGAGCAGCTAGATTAAGTTTTCGTAAACTCATGTAAATCTCCCTCAATAATGGCACACGGTTATTCTTCGGCCAATAATTGAAATACTTTAGTTTCGAAAATGGATTTCGACGAATGGTGCTCCCCGTACATAATGTCACTATCTGGCATATATCCCGACGAACAGGGCGAGCATCAGCCAGTGCAGGGTTATTGAAATTTTTCCATATCGGGTTACGGCGGTGTCTCTGGTCATAAGAAGCGCCTGTTGATTGTTGTGAGGGGCGGTTGATCCGGTTGCCTTGAACCGGCTGCGTCATCCTGCTCGTTCAATCTTAAGAGAGTCTGAAGATCGACTCACAGGCTAATCTTCTTTCACCCTCAGACTTCGTTAAGAAATGGCTTGGATACTTCGCTCAAACTCATTGAGGGAGGCGTTCGGCCCATGCCCGATTTTGACTGGAACATCCCCCTGCCTTTGCATTTCGGCCAGGCTAAAACGTCACCGCTAACCCTGGCTGGTGCTTTGCCGAACGACGCTTTGCGAGCGACGTTCGAAGACTTTATCCAGCAGCGTTTCCGCAAGGCCCACGGCGCCGACATCCGCCACTTCATGCCCGAGCTGTTCGGTATGCACAACGGTGAGGGCCAGTTGTGCGCAGTGGCCGGCGTGCGTCGCGCGCACCTTGAGCCGCTGTTTCTGGAGCGGTATCTGGATGAACCAATCGAGCCTTTGATCAGCGCGGCGGCTGATCAATCGGTAGACCGAAATGCCATTGTCGAGGTTGGAAATCTGGCGGCCAGCGACACCGGCAGCGCACGCCTGAGCATCATCGCCATCACCTATCTGCTGGCCATGGGTGGCCTGGAATGGGTGACATTCACTGGCAATATCGGACTGGTCAACAGCTTCCATCGTCTCGGACTGAAACCAGTGACCTTGTGCGCCGCTGATCCGGATCGACTGGGTGACGAGCGCCAACATTGGGGCAGTTATTACGAGAGCAAACCCTGGGTGCACGTCGGCAACATCCGCGCCGGGTTCGTCCACCTACGCAATATCGGCCTGTTCAGCCGCCTGGGTTTGCCGACCTCAATTGAAGGAGCCTGTCATGTCGCTTGAACTGCAACGCTTTCAGGAAACCTTGCGCGAGCATGCCCGGCGCAATGACAGCGCGACCGCGCTGTGGGGCGATACGCTGAAACTCGATTACGCCACCCTTCATGCAGAAGTGCTGTATCGCCAGGAGCGCCTGCGCGATGAGCAGGTGCAAGTCGTCGCCCTGGCGCTGGACAACGGCGTCGATGCAATGCTCTGGGATCTGGCGGTTTTGTTCGAAGGGTTGACCTGCGTAACGCTACCGCCGTTTTTCAGCGCGGCGCAACGCGCCCATTGTCTGGAGCAGAGTCAGGCCGAACGCGTGATTGCCGAACCGGAGCTGGAACCCGAACTGCGCGCTGCCAGCTATGAGCAACGTGGCGAGTTCTGGTGTCGCACCTTCAGCAGTCAAAGACGCATGCCGATGGGCACCGCCAAACTGACTTTCACATCTGGCACCACCGGCACGCCGAAAGGTGTTTGCCTGAGTGCCGACAGCCTGTTGCGGGTCGCACGAGAGTTGGATCAGGCGAGCGAAACCACCAACCCGCAACATCACTTGGCACTGCTGCCATTGGCAATTCTACTGGAGAACCTCGGCTGTTATGCCGCGCTGTATGCCGGTGCAATGCTCAGCTTGCCGAGCCAGAAAACCCTCGGCATTCAGGGCGCCAGTGGCGTCGATGTCCCGCACCTGCTGAGTTATCTCGCCGGGCGTGCGCCGGAGAGTCTTATCCTGGTGCCACAGCTGTTGCTGATGCTAGTCAACGCGGCCGAACAGGATGCCTTCTCCCCGCAAGCTCTGCGCTTTGCGGCGGTCGGTGGTGCACGAGTTTCCAAAGATTTGCTGGACCGTGCGCAACGGGTCGGCCTACCGGTTTTTGAAGGTTACGGTTTATCCGAATGCGCGTCAGTGGTGTGCCTCAACCGCCCCGGCGCACTTCGACCCGGCAGCGTCGGTCGACCGCTGCCCCATGTCGAAGTGCGGTTGGCCGAAGACGGTGAAGTGCTGATCAAGGGCTCGACGCTGCTCGGCTATCTAGGGGACGCAACGTACGTCGATGAGTGGTGGCCGAGCGGCGACCTGGGCGAGTTAGACCCGGAAGGTTTTCTTTATCTCAAGGGCCGCAAGAAGCATCAGTTCGTCACCAGTTACGGGCGCAACGTCAACCCGGAATGGGTCGAGGCCGAGCTGACCCAGCGCCGCCAAATCGCCCAGGCGTTCGTTTACGGCGAGTCCTTGCCGCGTAATCACGCCCTGCTCTGGCCGCACCGCCAGGACTGTACCGATGCCGAACTAGCTGCTGCCGTGGCCGAAGCCAACGAGGCGTTGCCCGATTACGCCCAGGTGCATCAGTGGACGCGCCTGCTGCAACCCTTCACCGCCGCCAATGGTTTTCTAACCGCCAATGGCCGCCCACGCCGCGATGCCATTGTCGCGCAGTACCACGCCCAATTGACCGAATCCGTTGTCCGAGAGGAATCCGTATCATGAGTTTTTTCGACACCCTGCAAGAAGCCACACAGCATGAACGCCACGAGCTGTTCAACCTGCCGATCATCCTCGATGCGTTGCACGGCAAGGTCAGCCTCGATAGCTATCGGGCTTTTCTCGCTCAGGCTTACTATCACGTGCGCCACACCGTGCCATTGATGATGGCATGCGGCGCACGTTTGCCGACGCGTCTGGAATGGTTGCGCAAAGCGGTGTGCGAGTACATTGAAGACGAATACGGCCACGAACAGTGGGTGCTCAATGACATTGCGGCCTGCGGAGGTGATCGCAAAGCCGTGCATGATGGCGAGCCTTCGCTGCCGATAGAGCTGATGGTGAGCTTCCTTTATGACCTGATTGCCCGAGGCAACCCGGTGGGTCTATTTGGCATGGTCAATGTCCTAGAAGGCACGAGTATCGCCCTGGCCACACACGCGGCAGGGAGCATTCGGGAGCGCCTGGCGTTGCCGGAAATCGCCTTCAGTTACCTGAGCTCTCACGGTTCGCTAGACATCGAACACATGCAAACCTATCGCCGCCTGATGAACCAATTGGAAGATCCTGAGGATCAATCAGCAGTGATTCATGCTTCAAAAGTCGTGTACCGACTGTACACCGACATGTTTCGTGGCCTGCCGCGTGACGCGGAGACCGAACATGCAGCTGCGTAACGCGCGCGTGGTCTTGACCGGTGCTAATGGCGGTATCGGCATGGCTATCGCCGAAGCCTTGTGCGCCGCCGGTGCTCGAGTATTGGCCGTGGCGCGGCGTCAGGAAGCCTTGGCTCCACTGCTCAAACGCTACCCTGACGCCCTGTGCTGGGTCGCGGCTGACCTGACACTCCCAAGCGACAAACGCAAAGTACTCGCCGCCGCCGAAGAAATGGGCGGAGTCAATCTGTTGATCAACGCCGCCGGGGTGAACCACTTCGCCATGCTCGAACAGTTAGAAGACAGTGATATCAATGCGATGCTCGCGGTGAACATCAACGCGCCGATCTGCCTGACCAAGCTATTGCTGCCACTACTCAAGCAGGCCGATAGCGCCATGGTAGTTAACGTCGGCTCGACCTATGGCTCGATCGGCTATGCCGGTTACGCCAGCTATTGCGCGACCAAGTTTGCCCTGCGCGGGTTTTCCGAAGCGCTGCGCCGAGAGCTGGCCGACACCCGGGTCAGCGTGCTCTACGTCGCACCGCGGGCCACCCGCACGTCGATGAACAGCGCGACGGCGCAAGCCCTGAACGACGCGCTCAAGGCCAACGTTGATGATCCACAAACCGTGGCCTCGGCGGTGATCCACGCGATTGTCGGTGACCGCCGCGACCTGTATCTGGGATGGCCCGAACGCTTCTTCGTGCGCCTCAACAATCTACTGCCGCAACTGGTCGACCGAGGGCTGCGCAAGCAGTTGCCCCTGATCCGTCGCTTCAGCGAAAAACCCGAAAACGAGACCCTCAAGCCATGAAAAAAATCTTCGCGTGCCTGTTGATAGCAACCCTCAGCCAAAGCGTTTGGGCCCTGGAGGCCGCCGACCAGCAGCGCCTGAGCAGCATTCAACAAACCTGGGCGCACATCCAATATGAAGTGGCGGAGAAACAGCGCGCCGCCGCGTTCGAGCAGTTGTTCAGCGAAACCCAGGCGTTCACTGCGCAGCGCCCGGCGGTGGCCGAAGCCTGGATCTGGAAAGGCATTGTCACCAGCAGCTGGGCCGGTGCCGAAGGCGGACTCGGAGCACTGGGCAAAGCCAAGGAAGCTAAGGCCGACCTGGAGAAGTCCCTGACCCTCGACCCCAAGGCTCTGCAAGGCTCGGCCTATACCAGCCTGGCGGCGCTGTATGATCGTGTGCCCGGCTGGCCTATCGGTTTTGGCGACAGCGACAAATCTGAACAGCTGCTCAAGCAGGCGCTGCAACTCAACCCCGATGGCATCGACAGCCTATACTTCTGGGGCGATCACCTCTACCGTCAGAAACGCTACGCTGAAGCAAAAGCAGCGCTGCAAAAAGCCCTGCAGGCGGCGCCGCGTCCCGGCCGTGAAACGGCAGATGCGGGACGCCGCAAAGAGATCACCACTCTGCTGGTGGACGTCAACAAGAAACTCGACTGACAGGAGTCCGCGTGCGTTTATTACTGATTGAGGATGATGTGGCGCTAGGTGAAGGCATCCATCAAGCGCTGGGGCGCGAAGGCTACACCGTCGATTGGCTCAAGGACGGCAGCAGCGCGCTGCATGCCCTGCTCAGCGAAACGTTCGATGTCGCTGTGCTGGATCTCGGTTTGCCACGCATGGACGGTCTCGAAGTGCTGCGGCGCCTACGCGACAGCGGCTCGAACCTGCCGGTGTTGATTCTCACCGCCCGCGATGCAACCGAAGATCGCATTGCGGGGCTGGATGCCGGTGCCGACGACTACTTGATCAAACCGTTCGACCTGGCCGAACTCAAGGCGCGATTGCGAGCGCTGTTGCGGCGCAGTGCCGGACGCGCGCAAGCGCTGATCGAACATGCCGGCATCATCCTCAACCCCGGCACCCAGCAGGTCAGCTACCAGGGCCATCCCGTAGCACTGACGCCCAAGGAGTATCAGTTGCTGCATGAACTGCTCTCACCTCCGGGCCGGGTGATGACTCGAGATCAACTGATTCAACTGCTCTATGGCTGGAGTGAAGAAGCGAAAAGTAACACTCTAGAAGTCCACATCTATCACCTGCGCAAAAAATTCTCTACTGAGCTGATCCGCACCATTCGGGGTGTGGGCTACCTAGTGGAGGAGCGCTGATGACTTCGATCCGCCGCCGTACATTGACGCTGATCATTGGCCTGCTGCTGGCCGGTCTGGCGGTGCTCAGCCTCTTCAATCTGCACGATAGTAATCATGAAATCGCCGAGGTTTACGATGCTCAACTGGCGCAGAACGCGCGCTTATTGCAAGGCGTGATGCTCATGCAGCTGGGGAGCAAGCAACAAGCTGAACTGTACCGGGCCTTCAATACCGCACTGGGCGAAGCGCTGCCGCGCGGCGATGGTCATCCATACGAACGGAAAATTGCTTTTCAGGTATGGAACCCTCGCGGGGAGGTGTTGGTGCACACCGCCAGCGCGCCGTCCTTCAGTTCACCGCCGACGCAACCGGGTTTCAGTGATGTGGTGGATTTTAACCATCGTCATTGGCGCGCCTTCCTCCTTGAAGACCCACAAAACGGCATGCGCATCTGGGTTGGCGAGCTCGATGATGTGCGCGCTGATCTGGTCGACCGCATCGTGCGTCATACGCTATGGCCGAACATCGTCGGCAGTTTACTGCTCGCGGCGATGGTCTGGCTCGCTATAGGCTGGGGCTTGAAGCCTTTGGCAAACATGGCCGAGACCTTACGTGCCCGCAACAGCGGTTCACTTGAGCCATTGCAACTGGCCCCGTTGCCCAGCGAACTAGAGCCCATGCAGGCGGCGCTCAACCGCATGCTCGCGCAGATTCAAGAAGTGCTTGGCCGCGAACGACGCTTCATTGCCGACGCTGCCCACGAAATGCGTACGCCACTCGCCGTGCTGCGGGTGCACGCGCAAAATCTACTGGAGGCAAGCACAGAGCAGGAACGTCGAGAATCGCTGGAATTCCTCATCTCAGGCGTTGATCGCACCAGCCGATTGGTCAACCAGTTACTGACCATGGCGCGACTGGAACCCCAACCCAATCCGCCAACGCTACAGCGCATCGACCTCTGCGAAACCGTGCGTAATAGTCTCGTGCAACTGACACCGTGGTTGTTGAGCAAAAACCTTGAACTGATATTCGATGTCAGCGACCAGCCATTTTATGTATTTGCCACCCCCTCCGCCATCGACATCGCGCTGAGCAACCTGATCACCAACGCAGCCAATTTCTCTCCCGAACACGGGGTAATCGCTGTGCAACTGAACCAGGCTGATGGCTTCTGTCATTTGACCGTCGACGACCAGGGGCCGGGAATTGATGAGTCATGTAGAGAGCGATTGTTTGAGCGTTTCTATAGCCGTGGAACGGCGCAAGGCGCCGGTTTGGGGCTAACCATCGTCAACACAATAGCCCTGCGTTTGAACGGACGTATCGAACTGGTAAACCGGGCAGAGGGAGGTTTGAGGGCTACGCTTTCAATTCCAGCCAAAAAATAATCGCAAAGCACCAGACGATTATTTGGTTTCACACAGTCGTTAAACATCGTACGGGATGATAAGGCCACAAGTTCAACCTAGTGAAAAACTTTCGGGAATTTTAAAGGCCATCAATGTGGTGATGGTGTTTCGCGGTTTGTACACACATCCGTTTTGGCTCCAGAGTAGGCTCTCACCAGCGTACTCTTTTGGCCGATTCTGTTGAAAAAGTAGATCTCCTGCCTGGCCTGCGGAAAAATCAGGTCATCGGCCAGCGGGAGGATTCGCAGCATGATGGGACAATTGTCGAGCAAACAAGAGAGACTGTTTTACTCGTTCAACATTGAGGATCACATCCCAGCCAATCACCTCCTGCGCAGCGTCGACTTATGCCGGTCAAGGCGCACGCCGTGCGCTGGTCAAATCCGATGCAAACAGCTGGTCAGGTCGAATGCAAATGGGTGGTCAAATCTATGCAATTGCGCATCTGCCAGATGACGTGGCTGTTGGCGCTCATTGAAAACTGACCCACACAGCTTGTGGTCGGCGCAGTGGCTGGTCTCTTTGGGTTAGCTTTCATTTGGCTGATGGCGACGACAATTACCAAACCCACTCTTAGAGTTGCAGAAATGTTTAAGGGCATTGCTGCTGGCGAAGGCGACCTTACACATCAATTGACATACGATCGAAAAGACGAGATGGGAGAGTTAACAGGCTGGTTTAACAAATTTCTCGACAAGCTGCAGCCAATAATCGCAGCAGTGAGTCGTTCAGTCTCAGATACGCGCCGTACTGCGGATCAAGCATCCAGCATTGCCAATGAAACCAATGCGGGTATTTAGCAGCAGTTTCGCGAGGTTGATCAGGTTGCGACTGCCTCTCAGGAAATGAGCGCAACTTCACTGGATGTCGCGAAAAATGCGTCTCTAGCAGCTGAAGCTGCACGTAATGTCGATACCGCAGCTCGCGAAGGGATGGCCACGATCGATCAGACGACCCAATCCATCGACCGCCTTGCTGCGGACATTGATAGTGCCATGCAAGAGGTTGAAGTGCTGGCATCAAATAGCAATGAGATTGGTGCCGTCCTTGACGTCATCCGCGCCATAGCGGAACAGACGATTCACTAAGCCATTTGATGCGTTGCTCATTTTGCGAGAGTCTGCGTTCTGTCACTTCATAGCTATTAGTCTTCGTCGGTCACGTTTGACGTAATCCCCTGAAGCCTCGAATATCCGGGAGAATAATCCCTGATTGAAGTGTTGTGAGAGACAGTCGGGCTTCCGGAGTGATCTTTTTAGTCGGCAGCCCTCTGTAGCCTCCCCGTACCAAGAGGCTTTTTTATTTCACCATGACTCCAGCACCGAACTTCGCTGGACTACGCCGACGCCCAATACAAAAAGCTTATCAATAAGTTAGGCGCGTTCAACATATGCCGGTATCTTCCGAAACCTGACCTGACTTGCCCTCTGCTGACCCCCATAAGGTTCCAGGGAATTGGGTTTTACCGAGGAGTCGGCATGGCGAAAATCAAACTCACCAAATCCACGGTCGATGCGGCAAAAGTCCAGGCTCAGGCCTTAGAACTTGTGGACACACTGGTGTCCGGATTCCTTTGCAAGGTTACGCCGGCGGGCCGCAAGGTGTTCCTGCTTCAGTACCGGCTGGCCAATTTCAAGGCCTTGTTACAACAGCACGCACCACCCCGGCGCCTTCAAACGACTGATTTGACCTGCGCACTGCACTGACGCAATGTTCAAGTGCAATGCTTCAACACAAGATTGCATCACTGCGTATAATTTTCTTCGGGGAAATACCCCAGCTGCACGATGCGACTCATGCATCTGCAGCATCCGACAACAATAAGGAGGATAAGGACATGCGTTCCCCTTTCAGGAAACAATTTGCGCAGTTGTATCTATCACTGCTGGCGTTACTGCTATTGACGTCGGCTGGCGCGCACGCCAGCACCATCACCAATGTCGAGTTTCAGTCGCCCACTTTAGGGCGTGCATGGAATTACAACGTCTACCTGCCGACCGGTTACGAAACATCCAACCTGCGCTATCCGGTGCTATATCTGCTGCATGGCAATGACGGCCATCGCAACGACTGGCCGGCCAAGGGACGCATCCAGGCAACGGCCGATGCATTGATCGCATCCGGTGACATCCCTCCTGCCATCATCATCATGCCGGACGCAGGTACCACCTGGTTTGTCGACCTCAAGGAAAAAGTCGAAACAGCCTTCTTCGCCGATCTGATTCCGCAAGTGCAAAAGCGCTTTCGCACACTGACAGGACGTGATGGCCGACTGGTAGGCGGATTGTCGATGGGTGGCTACGGTGCGATGCGTTTTGCACTGAAGTATCCGGAGAAATTTCAGGCTGCCGCACTGCTGAGCCCGGCCATTTACAACCCGGAGCCACCTGCCACGTCCTCGGCACGCTCCGTCAAGGTATTCGGTTCGCCTTATTTTGATCCTGCGATCTGGAAAGCACACAACTATCCGGCGCTGTGGGATGAGTTTCTGAAGAAAAACATCAAGGTCCCGATGTATATCAACTCGGGCGACGACGACGATTTCATGATCGAGAGCGAAGCGACGCAGTTTTACTCGTTGCTACGCAAGAACAAGCAACCTGCTGAGCTCCGCATCGTCAACGGTGCGCATGCCTGGTCAGTGTGGGAGTCCACCATTGGTGACGCGCTCAAATACATCTTCCAGACTGTACGCCGGCCTGAACAATAACCAGGCGGGATAGATTCAATCAAACCCGGTTAGCTTCACGGCGACCGGGCTCGAGCCGCTGAGCCGAATTCTCAACTGTTGCATATTTCCCAATAGCGATGCGCCTTCATCGCGCTGTGACCGCATTTTGATCGAGCTTTTTTACCCGCATTTCCGCAACAAAACACGTTTATCGCCCCGGTAACCGTTTACAATCCTCCCCTTTCCGAATTCCCCCGGATGCATTGACTGACGCGGCTTCGGTGTCTGTATTGTTTTAAATTTTACAAGGTAACTCAGAACAAGTTCTTCAAGAAATTCGCTCTAGTGTTGGCGCTGGTCTCCGCGCTGTCTGCTTGCGGCAAGAAAGACGAACCGGTTGCACAAGCACCCGCCGAACCTCCTGCAGCCAAGGTCTATCTGGTTGGCGTGGAATCGGCGTATGCGCCGTTTTCTGCTGAGAACGAACAGAAGAATGTAGTGGGATTCGACATCGACGTGATGAAAAGCGCTGGCGCAAAAGATCGGCATTGAAGTGAAGTTTGTACCGAACCATTTGAAGGCTTCTCCAATTCCCTGGCGCAAGGCGACCGCAATCTGTTGATCTCGGCCATCACAATCACCGATGAGCGCAAAACATACCGTTGATTTCTCCGAGCCGTATTTCGAGGCCCGCAATTGATCGCCATGGCGGCCAATAACACCAAGGTGCAAAAGTCCGATGACCTGAAGACGCTGAAGATTGGCGTACAGAGCGCCACCATCGGTGACGAAGTTATACAAAACCTGCTCAGCAAGAACAACGCAAACATCAAGCGTCTACCACTGGCATTGAAGGAACTGGAAACCGGTGGCGTTGACGCCGTGGTGGCCGATGACGCAGTGGTCAAGAACTACATCACCAAGAATCCGTCAAGCAAGCTGCGTACCGTCTCAGACGCCGGTCTCCCGAATAACTATTACGGTATCGCCGTACTCAAGGGCAACACCGAGCTGCTGAACAAGGTCAACAAGGGTATGGTCGAGTTGAAGGCTGATGGTACGTTTGATCATATAGCGCGCAGTATCTCGGCGCGAAGAAGTAATCTTTTTACCTCGCTCTGCTGTCGGCGTTCGGTCAAGAGAATCTAGGCTGGCAGCGGTGCTGCGGTATAATTGCGGATTCCACGCTGATCCGGACACTCATTCCACGAGCATCCGGACACCGATTCCACGGCCATCCGGACACTTTCAGGCAGGCAGCAACGCAGGATTATTCACGACCATCGACCTCTTTTTTCGAAGCGAAGAGGTCGTCGTGGAGCGTTTATCCATGCGTAAAATCCGAGAGGTACTACGCCTAAAGTTCGACGCCGGCCTGTCCGTGCGCAAGATCGCCAAAAGTTTATCCATTGGCCATTCAAGCACAGGAGACTACCTTTGCCGGTTCGCAGCCAGTGGGCTTCAGTGGCCCATCGATATCTCTGATGCAGAGCTGAACCGACGCCTGTTTCCGCCGGCAGTACCGGTGCCGAGCGACCAGCGCCCGATGCCTGACTGGGCTTGGGCGCATGCCGAGTTGCGCCGCCCCGGCGTAACTCTGGCCCTGCTTTGGCAAGAGTACCGACTCGCTCACCCGCAAGGCTTTCAATACAGCTGGTTCTGCGAGCACTACCGCCTTTGGGCCGCCAAGGTCGACGTGGTCATGCGCCAGGAGCATCGTGCTGGCGAAAAGCTGTTCGTCGATTACGCGGGTCAGACCGTGCCGATCATCGACCGGCGAACCGGAGAGACCCGCCAGGCTCAGATCTTCGTCGCCGTCCTCGGCGCCTCCAGCTACACCTTCGCCGAGGCGACCTGGTCGCAGAAACTGCCCGACTGGCTGGGCTCTCACGCCCGCTGTTTTGCTTTTTTCGGCGGTACCGCACAGATCCTGGTGCCCGACAATCTGCGCAGTGGCGTGACCAAGGCGCACCGTTACGAGCCCGATATCAACCCCAGCTATCGCGATCTAGCCGAGCACTACGGCGTCGCCGTACTGCCCGCGCGTTCGCGTAAACCCAAGGACAAAGCCAAGGTTGAAGTGGGTGTGCAAGTGCACCAACTCGAAGTACGACTCACCGCCCAGACCGTCGAGTGCTTCCACGCCAACCAGCGCGTGGCCAGCCACATGCGCTAGCAGCACAAAGGCCGGCACACCACCCAAACCGAGCACATGCCCAAGAGCCACCGCGAACATGCTGAGTGGACGCCGCAACGGCTGATCCGCTGGGCAGAGCAGACCGGGCCTAACACCGCTGGCGTCATCGCCTACATCCTCGAACGCCGCATCCACCCACAGCACGGCTTCCGCGCCTGCCTGGGCATCCTGCGCCTGAGCAAACAGCACGGCGAAGCGCGGCTGGAAGCCGCGTGCCAGCGTGCGCTGGCACTGGGCACATGCAGCTACAAAAGCCTCGAATCGATCCTGCGCCAAGGGCTGGAGCGCCTTCCGCTGGCCCAGCAAAACCTGCCGCTACTGCCCGACGAGCACATCAATCTGCGCGGCCCGGGCTACTACCACTGACCTGAAAAAGGAGCTTCGAAATGCTACCGAACCCGACCCTGGACAAACTGCAAACCCTGCGCCTGCACGGCATGATCAAAGCGCTGGGCGACCAACACGCGACGCCCGACATCAATGATCTGAGCTTTGACGAACGCCTCGGCCTGATGGTCGACCGCGAGGTGACCGAGCGCGAAGACGCCCGCCTGACCACCCGCCTCAAAGCCGCGCGGTTGCGCCACAACGCCTGCCTGGAAGACATCGACTACCGCAGCCCGCGCGGCCTGGACAAGGCCTTGATCCTGCAACTGGGCAGCGGCCAGTGGCTGCATGATGGCCTGAACCTGATCATCGGGGGGCCAACTGGCGTAGGCAAAACCTGGCTCGCCTGCGCGCTGGCCCACAAGGCCTGCCGCGACGGCTACAGCGTGCGCTACCTGCGTCTGCCACGCTTGATGGAGGAGTTGGGCCTGGCTCATGGCGACGGCCGCTTCGCCAAACTGATGGCTGGTTATGCCAAGACCGACCTGCTGATCCTGGACGACTGGGGCCTGGCACCGTTTACCGCCGCACAACGACGCGACATGCTTGAGCTGCTGGACGACCGCTACGGCAACCGCTCGACGCTGGTGACCAGCCAGATGCCGGTGGACAAATGGCATGCGCTGATCGGCGATCCGACCTTGGGCGATGCGATCCTCGACCGGCTGGTGCACAACGCTTATCGGATCGAACTGAAGGGCGAGTCGATGCGCAGACACGCAACGAAATTGACGACGGCAGGGACTTCAGACTAACAATGCGAACCTGCGTCGCTGCGCTCCGACTGCCTATCCGGATGATTGTGGAACGGGTGTCCGGATGTTGGTGGGCTGAGTGTCCAGATGGCGTGGAATCCGCAAGAACGTGCGTAAACGCCCAGCCTTTTAGCGGCCACAAAAATCAGTTATCAGGCGCTAAAACGGGGCTTCGTATTCTCGGCGCGTTTGCAGATACCGCGAAACGCTTCGGCATCTTTGAGCTGCTTGAACGTTGGGTGGGTCGCAGTGGCGACTTACAAGTAAGAGCGCTGACTAGCTATCTGAACCTGGTCAACGGCGTGGGATTAGCTTATATCCTTAACTTCAGTCTCATGCGGGTCGAGGAAGCAAGGAATCTTCGAACCGGGTGCCTTGATGTAGAGCACGACAAGAGCTTCGGCGACATTTTTTTGTTACGTGGGCAGACCACAAAAACGCTCTCTGATCGCGACGCCCTTTGGATCACATCCCCATCTGTGGCGGTCGCCGTGAAGGCAATGGAGGTCATTTCTCTATTTCGCTCACTATACGCACCTCACAAAGCTGCGGGAGATCTCGCCGGGCGTTACTTGAGCGATTTTTCTTACGAGCCCTGGAGCTCGTTGCGCAATAAAGGTAATCACTCACTGAGACCGAGCATTCAGCCATATTCCGGCCTTTTGGGGCACTGGAAGCTCTTTGACTTAGAACGTTTGCGTATCACGACTGAGGATTTGAAATTGGCCCGGCTAGCTACCCCTACACTGCCGGAGGAGTATCAAGTGGGCGCTGTATGGCCGTTGGCGTGGCATCAGTTGCGTAGAACTGGGGCAGTAAACATGCAAGCTTCCGGGCTCGTAAGTGATGCTTCGCTTCAGTACCAGCTCAAGCACGTCACTCGATCGATGAGCCTTTACTACGGACAAAATCACTCGCGGTTGCGTCTGGAGGAGAAGGCTCACACCCTGTACGTTCGCACAATGTACGAGACGCTTGGAAGAGAGTTGCAGCAGCTTACGAGTGAGCGTTTTGTCAGTCCCCATGGAGACAAACGAAAGGCTGAGATCGTTCGGCTGATTTCGCCAGAGGATGCGAAGAAGATGATTGGTTTGGCAAAGAAAGGCGCGGTTGCCTGTCGCCCGATCATTCTTGGCGTCTGTTCGAGTCGCAAGCCTTGTCCGTACGGCGGAATTGACAACATTGCCCATTGCGGGGGCGGTGATTCAGTGGATGCAAAACCTTGCCCTGATGTGCTGTATGACTCAGAACGATTGGGCGCGGTAGATGATCTTGAACACGTACTCAAAGAGCGGCTTGCTACTGCTCAGGATGGAAGTCCGCTAATGGAATCTTTGATGGCTCAACAGCGAAGCGTAGCAAGCTTTCGTCGTGTCGTAGGGAGCGCAAATGGACGTTGAACTCCCTGCTCGCCGCAGCGCGGCTGATCAATATCGTGATGCTTTTGAGCGCCTGAAACTCAATAGGCCACAGCTTCTACCGAAGGGGACACCGGTCACTCAGAACAACGTGGCCAAAGAGGCCGGGAGCGATCCGTCGGCGCTTAAGAAATCTCGTTTCCCGAGTCTCATCGCTGAGATAAAAACCTACGTGGAACAACATGCGGAGGAGCGACCTCCTTCGTTGAACCAGGTAAATCTTCTCGCCCGCCAGAAAAGCCGCGCCCTGCGTGATCGGATTGAGGAAGTAGCCCGGCAGCGCGACCAACTCGCAAGTTTATTGAGCGAAGCGGCTACGAAAATCATTGAGCTGTATGACCGTATCGCTGAGCTTGAGCGGCAGTTGCCTGCGTCAAATATAATTTCGTTGGATCCTCGCGGGCCGAGAAAGCTTTGAGATAACAGCGCATGCAGCTAGGTTTCGCCAAGAAGTCGATGTGGAATGCTTCCTGGCCAGTACGCTCTGGCCGGGGGGGGGAGTAAAAACGTGCGCACGAGGGATGACTGCCGAGCGGCCAATTTTGGCCGATTTCTGCCCTTAGCCTAAGGCTGCAATAGGATGTCAATACATCGGGTGGTGTGACAAGGGTGGCCGGATTGGCCGGGAACACCAACGGCGTTAAAAAATCGTGATACTGCCTTGCCTCGCGCTACTGGGAAATTGCACTCCACTTGCCCACCCATATGCATTCGACCTGACCAGTCATTTGCATCGTACTGACCACCGATTGCACCGGATTTGACAGGCATACTTTGAGACCATGATCGGCAGAGAACGGCCAGGAGCTGCCGCCCAAGTCTGCTTCTGCCAGAAGACAACATTAAGCGTTTCTTACGATCTCGTCCCAGACGGTGGGGGACGCGAAAAGCTCGCCCAGAAAACCCACAAACGCTTTGACGTTGGGGCTGCCTCGTCGACTTTCCGGCCATAACGCAGTGATAGAAGAACGGTCGACCGCACACTCAGGGAAGAGCGGCTTCAATTGCCCACGAGTCACGTAGGGCGCCGCTACATAGGTCGGCGAAATACCTATTCCGCCACCCGCTGCGACCACTGCTGCAACGGCATCGCTGGCATCGATGACAATCGCCGAGACCGGCACCAGCTCCACCACTATCCCGTCCACGCTGAACGGCCAGCGCAATGCCTGGCCTGAGCTTTGATAACGAAAGTTCACGCAGTCGTGATGCGCCAGATCGCTGAGTTCCAGCGGAGTGCCCCGCTTGGCCAGATAGGCCGGTGAAGCAAAAGCGGCTAGCCGATGAGGCGCCAAGGTTTTTGAGATCAGCCGCGAATCCGTCAGGTTGCCCACGCGTACCGCTACGTCGATGCCTTGCTCAATGATGTCCGAATAGTGGTCGACCAGGCGCAGGTCGATGGCGAGCTTTGGATAACGCTCGCGAAACCTGGGGATGGCCGGCGCCAGGATGTTCAGGCCAATCGGCGGCGGGGCGGTGATCTTCAATGTGCCGGAAGGCTCGCCGCGAGAGGCAACAGCGGCCTGATCGATGTCTTCCACCTCGCGCAAGATACGCAACGCCCGTTCGTACAAATCCCGCCCCTCTGGCGTCAGGGTCAGCGAGCGAGTCGTCCGGCTAAATAGCCTCAGTTCGAAGTGCTGTTCAAGGCGCTGGACGCTTTTGCTGATGGCTGACGGTGAGACCGATAAGTCTCGGGCTGCGGCGGTATAGCTACCCAGGGACGCGGCGCGGGCAAAGGCAATAAGACCGGTAAGGCGGTCCAACCCTATTTGTTCCTTCATGGCATCATTAAAGCGACTCACGCCCTAATTGTCAATCTCGACTCAAGCCTTTAGCCTTTCTCCCATAGACGCCATCCAGGCGTTCAAGGAGATGGGCCATGACCGCTACACCTGATCTTGATCACGCTTTGCTCGCCAATTTGCATGGCCGTACGGTGGTGATTTTCGGTGGTACTTCCGGCATCGGTTTGGCCGCCGCCATCCAAGCCAAGGCCGACGGCGCACACGTGACCGTAATCGGTTCCGATGCCACCCGTGCCGAGCAGGCCGCCCGTGACAACGGTCTAGACGCCTGGCGCGCAGCCGATGTAACCGACAGCAAAGCCCTCTACGCTGCCTTGGTGGATATCCCAAAAGTAGATCACTTGGTTCTGCTTGCCGGCACCTATGTGGTGGGCAAGGTAATGGATGCCGAGATTGACCACCTGCGCCGGGCATTTGAGGAGCGTATGTGGGCTTCGGTGCATGCCATAAGAGCCCTTGGCGAACGCCTGGCTAAAGACGGTTCCATCACCTTTATCTCCGGGATGCTGTCGGAGCGACCCAATGCCAATGGCTCCGCTGTGTTGTCGGCTGCCTGTGCCGCGATGGAAGCGCTGGCGCGGGGCCTTGCCCTGGAGTTGGCGCCGATTCGGGTCAACACCTTGTCACCCGGTCCGATCAACACCCCCATTTTCAGCAAAGCACTGGGCGACGGCCGTGATGCGTTCGTAGCGGCGCTGGAACAGTCGTTGCCGCTGCATCGTCTAGGCAGCGCAACAGAGGCAGGCGCCGCCGTTGTTTTCCTGATGAGCAATGGTTTTATGAACGGCGCCACCTTGAATATCGACGGCGGCGCAAGGCTGGTCTGAGTGGCACGACTGGCCAATTAGCTAAATTTGGAGGCGAGAGCGCCGATGACTGCTCTTTTAGGAAGGGCAGCCATCGGCCGATTGTGTTGAAAAAGTCGGTTGGCTCGAACCACCCGCGCATTGACTCGTCAAAACACCTTGTCTGCGCGCCGCTACGTGAAATCTGAGCTAGGAAGCCTCTGCCGAAAGTAAGGATTTCAATCTACGACGGGTACTTTTCTGCCTTGGAAACCGAAGCCGACTTTTTCAACAGAATCGGCCAGTAGCTGACAGTGGACGAAATCGCCGCCGATTATTACACCGCGACTACTAGCTCTAAGGCGTCGATTGGTCGCGGCTCGATCGTCGACTGTTACCGGCCAGAAGCAGCCTGTCGCCGATGATCGCATTCGAGCCTTCGGACGTTCATGGATAACTGGTTCTGGTCAGAAGCCTCCGGCAGCTATCTGAACCCTTCCGCTCTGGCACTAACGACGGCCACTGCCTATAGATCCCTACAGAGGGCCTTCAATGGCTCGTGGCCACAACCGCGATTTCGGGTTCATCTTGATCACGCTAGCTTTCGTCGCCACAAAATTCGCGTATTTGCCATGGACACCACGTGATCCATTTCTGTGAAAAATGTGTATTGTCTATGGACATCGAAGACCTAATTTAAACCCTAACAAATATTCATCCAAATCGATGTCCATGGGTTGACATCTTTCCTTTACATTGACGAAATTTTCTGTGACCTCACCGGCATCCCGGCAACCTCACCGAATTTGGGCGAAAGATCCGTGCCAAAGTCTTAAAACACACTGGTATCCCGGGTGGTGTGGGCATTTCCCACACCAAAACCCTGGCCAAACTGGCGAACCACACCGCAAAACGCCTGCAGGCACAGACGGGTGGAGTCGTGGATCTGTGCGATCCTTTTAAGCGCGATTGGGTACTGCGCAACACGGCTGTCGAAGAGGTATGGGGCATAGATCGACGCATGGCGGCGCACATGCAGGCCCTGGGCATACACACGGCCATGGACCTGGCCAAGGCAGATCCCTTCTTGCTCGGTCGCAAATTCAGCGTTGTCCTGGAGAAAACCGTGCCCGAGCTGGCCGGCACGTCGTGCCTGGTCCTGGAAGAAGCGGCGCCGGCCAAGCAAGAGATCTGCTGCAGCAGAATGTTCGGCGTGCGTCTGGTGAAGATCGAGCCGATCAAAGAGGCGGTGGCCACTTACGCGCAGCGTGCGTCGGAAAAGCTAAGAACCCAGCATTCGCTGTGCAAGAAGATCCGCGTCAGCATCCGCACCGGCATGTTTAACCCTGACGAAGCCCGTTACGCTAACGGCGTGTTGGTGGAGCTGCCCTACCCCACCAACGACGTGCGTTTGATCACCAAGGCCGCCATGCAGGCGGTGGAACGCCTATTCCGTCCTGGGTTCCGATACAGCAAGGCTGAGGTGTTGCTGATGGATCTACGTCAACCAGGTGAGTTCACTGACGACCTATTTGCGCACACGCAGCCAGCAGCCGCGAACAAGGTGATGAGTGTCCTCGATGAGATCAACAACCGATGGGGCGCGGCACGCTGCGTGCCGCCGCTGTGCCGTCGGCGCCGGCCTGGGCGATGCGACGGGAGTTGATGAGTCCGAGTTACACCACTAGGCCTGACCAGTTATGGACGGTAAACGCCATCTGAGGCGTCTAGATTCGGAGGGAGTTTCGGCATGTGCAGCCATTATGAAGCGCCGGCGCCGCAGTTGGTGGCCCATACATTCGGCATCGACCCTTACGAACAGGGCAAGCTAGACCTATGGCCAGGCTACACCGGCGCCTTCCTTCGCCGCGCGGAACATATCGAGCTCGACGCAGAGCCGCAAACAGCGCTAGAGGCGCTGCCGGGTTCGTTCGGGCTAATTCCCTTCTGGAGCAAGGACAGAAAAATTGCCCGGCGCACGTAGAACTGCCGATCGGAGACAGCCAATGAAAATCCGTCCTTCCGTTCCGCCTGGCGGAAGGCGCAACACTGCATCATCCCGGCAGTTGCCATATACGAGCCTGACTGGAAATCGGGAAAATCAATTTCCACTAGGATCGCCCGTGCGGACGGCAAGTTAATGGGTATCGCTGGCCTATGGGAGCAATGGAGCGATTCTGACTCAAGGGAGATCGTATACAGCTACACCATGTTGACGATCAATGCGGAAGACCATCCATTCATGCGCGATTACCACAAGCCCCAGGATGAAAAACGCATGGTGGTGATTCTGCCCCGTGGGCTTTATGGCGACTGGTTGAAAGCACCTGCGAGCGACAGCATGGAGTTTATGCGTCAATACTTAGCAAAATTAACGAGGCTATCAGCGAAATAAACAGTCTGAATTTAGTTATAGCTAGCGCATCCCAGGGTGCCTCACAGACGACCAGTGCTAGCCATGAATTGTCGCGACTGGCTGAAGATTTGAGTGGGATTGTTGGAAGATTCAAACTGATTTGAGATGACCTAGGCGTAGCGAGTTATGTAATCAGTGTACGCTAGTAATCAAGGGACATTCCCCATTGTTGTCTCACTTACCACACAGCGGGAAAAGGTAGTGGCGATCATCGGCTTGTCTACCGGCGATCATGAATGGGCAGGGTAAGGGCCCGGCGAACACACCTTCCGAGCCTGGCCGATAAGGGCGATTGTGTCCGCGGTTAAGTGCACACTATGTCTTGGCTTTGCAGGGCTGGGTAGATGACTTCGCCGGACGGATACCTATTACCTTCGCACTCGAGCAGTGCTCGCCACAGGTCGGTAATTGCTTGGCCGACGGCGAAAAGCCGCTTTTTCAGGCCGATCAAATGGCTGGCTAGTTCTGCTTCGCAGCCCGTGGCGAGGCGGAGACCCATGTCGCTTCATTCGACAGCGTGAAGCCTGTGTACGAGAAGGTCGATTTCAAGCCTTGATCATTGGATAAACCGCAATTGCAAGCAATGTTCCGTGGGTTGAATACGGTGGACGGCGAAATGATGGTGACGGTAGTGGGGGAACCCCCATCGGCACAGCCGAACGAATCGCGTTGTCGGTGCGTGCCGAAAAAACTCAGTCCCACATAGTGAGCAATTAGTCCTACGCCTGAACTTCCCTATAAGTCCATGCAGGTTGGCTGTCGAGGGCATGAAATGTCTAGGTCAGCATTTTCACTTGCAAAAACTCCCCGTGTTTTTTATATGTCAGAGTCTGTCGGTTCCGGCGTTGTTTTGTTCTCGGAACAAAGACGTCGGTTGAGGCTCCGGCGTTTCTTGAACCCTGTCGATCAACCATGCTCGTTGTAACGGGAGATGTATGTCGATACCACGTTTGAAATCCTACCTGTCCATAATCGCCACGGTGTTGGTGCTGGGTCATGCTGTCGCCGCGCAAGCGGCCGAGCTGCCTGACTTCACCCAATTGGTTGAGCAAGCCTCGCCCGCCGTGGTGAATATCAGTACCACGCAAAAACTGCCGGATCGTATGGTATCCAACCAGCAGATGCCCGACCTGGAAGGGCTACCGCCGATGCTGCGCGAGTTCTTCGAGCGTGGCATGCCGCAGCAGCGCTCCCCTCGCGGTGGCGGCCAGCGTGAAGCGCAGTCCCTAGGCTCGGGCTTTATTATTTCCCCGGATGGCTACATCCTCACCAACAACCACGTGATCGCTGACGCCGACAAAATCCTCGTGCGACTGGCCGATCGCAGTGAGCTGAAAGCCAAGCTGGTCGGCACCGACCCACGTTCCGACGTGGCGCTCCTGAAGATCGAAGGCAAGGACTTGCCAGTACTGAAGCTGGGCAAATCCCAGGACCTGAAGGCCGGGCAGTGGGTCGTGGCCATCGGTTCGCCTTTTGGTTTTGACCACACCGTGACCCAGGGTATTGTCAGCGCCATCGGCCGCAGCCTGCCGAATGAGAACTACGTGCCGTTCATCCAGACTGACGTGCCGATCAACCCAGGTAACTCGGGTGGTCCACTGTTCAATCTGGCGGGTGAAGTAGTAGGGATCAATTCGCAGATCTACACCCGTTCCGGTGGTTTCATGGGTGTGTCGTTCGCTATCCCTATCGATGTGGCGATGGACGTTTCCAATCAATTGAAAAAAGGTGGCAAGGTCAGTCGTGGCTGGCTGGGCGTAGTGATCCAGGAAGTGAACAAGGACCTTGCTGAATCATTCGGCCTCGATAAGCCTGCGGGTGCCCTGGTTGCGCAGATCCAGGACGACGGTCCGGCTGCCAAGGGTGGCTTGCAAGTCGGCGACGTGATCCTGAGCATGAATGGCCAACCTATCGTCATGTCGGCAGATTTGCCGCACCTGGTGGGCTCGCTGAAGGCGGGCACCAAAGCCAAGCTCGAAGTGATTCGTGACGGCAAGCGCCAGAATGTCGAGCTGACCGTTGGCGCCATTCCTGAAGAAGGCGCGACTCTGGATGCTTTGGATAACACCGCGCCGGGCGCCGAGCGCAGCAGCAACCTCCTGGGTATCACGGTGGCCGAGTTGACCAATGAACAGAAGAAGGCGTTCGACCTCAAGAGCGGCGTAGTGATCAAGGAAGTGCAGGACGGCCCTGCTGCTTTGATCGGCCTGCAACCGGGCGACGTGATCACCCACCTGAACAATCAGGCGATCAACACCACCAAGCAGTTCACTGACATCGCCAAGGCGTTGCCGAAGAATCGTTCGGTGTCGATGCGCGTATTGCGTCAGGGTCGTGCCAGCTTCATCACCTTCAAGCTGGCTGAGTAATCCGATAGCATGCTTCTCAAAAAAAAATAAAGCCCCGCCCCCAATGGCCGATGGCGGGGCTTTTTTGTAGGATTTAGCTCATCATCCCCTTTACCAAGCGTTCCTGTTCGATCATCTAACACTGCCGTGCATCGATACGCGACGACAGTGGAAAGGTCGCGACGCTTGGCAAAATCCAGCTGTTGGATAGCCTGCTGGAAGCCGCCTACCAAGGCAAAATACTCAGTCCGCGCCTGATGCCGCCCGATGATATTACCGGACAGTCCGCGCGTCACCACCACCTGATACCATACTCAGGATCGTCCGAACGGGATTTGAGCAAGCCGTTCAGAGCCTTTTCCGTAAGCAGCCAGCGAACACACGTTGCACAGATCAGGCAGGCGATCGGGTGTTGATCTTCAAGGCGCGGTAGGCAAGCGCAGCAAGCCTTGGTAGGCCATGCAGACGGGTATATTACCTATCTCAGAAAGCTCATATCTCGGCACGGGCCGATATCCTGGAAGCGGATATCAGCACCTCGCGAGAGGCTCGTCCGTCCATAGCACCTACACCGTTGGCCAACTTGACGTTTAGTGCGGAGGCTGCGGTGGCGTTGATCAGGTACCCTACGGCCGAGTCACCTAAGAAAAGGAGCCATAGTCGGAAACCCTCCACGAGGACTACGAGAAAAATGCCTCATCATGCTCGCCGCGATAACCGCACCTAGATGAGGTAACATAATGAAAACAGTTGTAGCAGACGATTCAACGTCCAGTCGTCCAGCGCCGTCAGCAGCGATTTAGCCTGGTCATTACCGAATGCCGGCTCTTGCCTACGTTGGTTTCAATCCTGGGCCATTTGGCCCTGTGCACCGGGTTGCCGCCGGCACGGCATTGTTCTCCAGGAGGTGGTCGAACGAGCTGGCCAACGCCGCCAGTTTGCGCCGGGTCGTGGCACTGGCCAGGCCTCCTGTTTCGAGCTTGGCACGTCAAGCCATCACGCATACGCGCGTGACTGCGGAACTCATCGGCGCCAGTGGGCCCGACGAATCCGCAGAAGTCTTCTTGATCGTTTTGGTAGGCAAGGCGGGTGCTTGGATTGTCTATATTGGCGAACCATTCCACTGCTGCCGGTACGGCGGCCAACTGCTGGAACCTGACGACGCTCAACCGGCATTCGCCTGGATTGGCGTGGTGGATCAGCGAACTCATAGGTCTTTCCACGTTTCGAAACGTGTCTGGATCTTGGGGCATTCCGTGACGCTTTCAGTTCCCGTATCAAGCGTTAATGCCGTTTCGGTAGCAGGTGCTGCCAGCGTAGTTGTTCCAGCCTCATTTGCTCGTCGCTGCGCAATTCGTCCCCTATCTGTGCGCCAGCCGCCACCAATCGCCGACGTGTCCGGTACCCGGTGTTTTGGTTCAGCGGCACAATAGGTAACCCGTGCTTGAGCCAGAGCAGCCATAAGACGTGTAGACCGATGTACTGCTGCTGGCGGCCGGGCTCAACTTTAATTCGGTTGATGTAAAGGCGATCACCTAGCGGATTGATACCGTAGTCGACATACCCGACGCTCTGGTCAGCTATCTGGATGCTATCGATGAAGTTCGCCCCCGGATAGACAAAGCCGAATTTGGATTCAACGCGCTCTCTGACTAAACGAGTCGTCGAGGCGCTTTCATTTAGTTTTTTTACCGCGCGTCTAAGAAAAAAATCGTGTAGTGGCTCAAAAATCGACATATAGCCAATCCTGCTTAAAATCTAGAGGTCTATTTTACCACCGTTTTTTTACATACGAATTTCATAGAGTCTGGCCCCCCCCCCCCTGAAAAACATATTTATTGAAAAACCTATTTCCTGCTGCAATCGATGGACAGGTTTGAGAGGGCGTCTTTGCTTTTGCGCGAGAAGGCCCATGAACCTACCACGCCCTACTCGAACCACCGTGATTCTCAGCGTCTGCCTTGCAGTCCTGGCAGGGATGCTGGGTTATCAGCACCACCAGCTATCCCAACTCAGCAACAGCCTGGCTGCAACCGCCGATAAAGAGTCGCTCGATGCACTACTGACACCACTGGGCAAGGTCGACGAGCGGTTGGACACGGTCGACGGCAAGCACCTGGTGACCAACGAGGACTTTCGCTCCGGTCAGCAAGCATTATCGAACCGCATCGACGCAGCACAGGCCTACGCTAAGCACGCGACCGAAACAGCCAAGGAGCTCTCGCTAAATGCCGCGTCTGCCGGGGAACTGGTAATGCTCAAGGCCAGCGTCGAAACGCTTGATAGCCGTGTCCACGCACTAAGCCAATCCCAGATAAAGCAACCTGCAACAACTCCTTCCAAGCTCAAAGCGATCACGCGCAAACCACCTCCCACTCAGAAACCCAATACCAGCGTCGTTACGCCGAAAACATCCCCCTTCACCGTTATAGGCATTGAGTACCGGGGCGGTGAACGCTTTTTATACGTAGCCCCACCTGGTAGCACACAGTTGAACCAGATCTACCTAATCCGACATAGGGATGCCGTGGCGGGCACAGCCTGGCGCCTCAACGCTCTGGACGGCAGGTCTGCACGCTTTGACGTGGCCGGAACACCGCAAACAGCAACCGTTGCGCAAAAGGACTTCTTTTATGTGCATCCCCACCTCTTCGGAAAAATGAATCCGATGGGCATCCCGCCAATCATTACAAGCTTGGCAATCCTTGCATTTGCCTACGGCTGTCAAGCTGACTGTCAAGCTGCTCCGGGACAAGCAACCTCCATCTCGAACACATAGAACAGTGCAACCCAAAACTCATCTCAAGCTGCCAGCCAGACAGAACTCGCCCGTGAGTGGGGATTAACACCCCAAGAGTGGACCCGATATCAAACGTTGATGAATGGCCCTCGCGGGATCTATTCGCCAGGCCTGGACCCTCTGACCGAGCTTGGTATAGAAGCCAAATCGGCTGAAGAGCGTCGACGCTACGCAGAACTGCAGGTACGGGCCGGGCGACAGCGTATCGATAAAGCGCTTGCTTACCAAAGGGCCTATGACCAAGCCTTTGCTCGCCTCTATCCCAATGAGAAAGTCATCCAAATATCATCTGGCCCGCCATCTGCGGCGGGCTCTGGCGCAACCACTACTCTGAAAGGCACAGGGCGATTAGCCGTTTTTGTTCAAGACAGTTGCACCGCCGGTATCGTTCGAGTGAAAGACCTTCAAACTCAGAAACAATCCTTTGATCTGTACTTCGTGGGTAGCCAAGGTGACGACGAGATTATTCGCCGTTGGCCGCAGTGCCATGGGCGCAGGATTGACAAGGGCGACGCTTGAACTGGGCGGTAAAAACTCGGCCGGGTTCCTGCGCGATGTCGACTTGGACAAGGCTGTCAACGGCATCATTGAAGCCGGGTTCCTGCACAGTGGCCAGATCTGTGCTGCGGCCGAGCCCTTCTTCGCTCACCGCTCGCAGATCGAACCAATGATGGAAAAACTTGCCCAGCGTTTGAGAAGCTTGAAAATCGGCTCGCCATTGAATGAGCGGACAGAATTTGGGCCGCTGACCAACCGTCAGCATCAACAAAAACTCGGCGCTTTTTTTGATCGAGCCCGTGCAGAGAACAACACCATCGTCTGCGGTGGCCACTTGATCGATGGGCCGGGTTACTACGTTGAACCGACTGTGATCCTGGCCAACACCGTTAACGACACGCTGCTCAACGAAGAAACCTTCGGTCCGATCGCCACCTTCTTCGCCTACGACACTGAAGACGAATTACTCGACCTGATGAACAGCGGACCCTATGGCTTGAGCGCAAGCCTTTGGACCAACGATTTATCCAAAGCCCTGCGTATGATCCCGAGGATCGAGGCCGGCACGGTATGGGTGAATATGCACGCCCTGCTCGACCCGGCGGTGCCGTTCGGCGGCATTAAATCTTGGGGGGTTGGCCGCGAGTTCGGCAGCGCGTTCATCGATGATTACACCTACCTTAAATCGGTGATAATTCGTTATTAATGGATCCATAAATAATCAAATTCATTAAATTTATTTGACATATAGACTTATACTCGCAGCCAATGGATCCACTAAATAATAAAAAATCAAGCTGGAGAATACTCATGTACCCCAAGAACACCTGGTATGTCGCCTGCACGCCCGATGAGCTCGCCGATAAGCCTCTGGGTCGCCAGATATGTGCTGAAAAGATGGTTTTTTATCGGGGCCAGGAAGGCAAAGTCGTCGCTGTCGAGGACTTCTGCCCGCACCGGGGGGCGCCGCTGTCGTTGGGGTATGTGGAAAACGGCAATCTGGTCTGCGGTTACCACGGCCTGGTGATGGGAGGTAATGGCAACACAGTCGACATGCCGGGTCAGCGGGTACGGGGCTTTCCATGCAACAAGACCTTTGCCTTGGTCGAGCGGTATGGATTTGTGTCTGGGTCTGGCCGGGTGATCAGGCACAGGCGGATCCGACCCTGATCCCCCACCTGGATTGGGCTGTCAGCGACAACTGGGCCTACGGCGGTGGTCTGTTTAATATCCAGTGCGACTACCGATTGATGATCGACAACCTCATGGACCTGACCCACGAAACCTAGGTGCACGCTTCGAGCATCGGCCAGAAGGAAATCGACGAAGCACCGCCGATTACCACTGTCGAAAATGACGAGGTGATTACCGCCAGACACATGCAAAACGTCATGGCTCCGCCTTTCTGGCGCATGGCCCTGCGCGGCAACAACCTGGCCGACGATGTGCCGGTGGACCGCTGGCAAATCTGCCGCTTTACGCCACCGAGCCATGTATTGATCGAAGTGGGTGTGGCGCACGCCGGCCACGGCGGTTATCACGCCGATCCGTGCGTCAAGGCTTCAAGCATCGTTGTGGATTTCATTACGCCGCAAACCGAGACTTCAATCTGGTATTTCTGGGGCATGGCGCGCAACTTCAACCCGCAGGAGCCCTCACCGCAAATATCCGCGAAGGCCAGGGCAAGATATTCAGGGAAGATCTGGAAATGCTTGAGCGTCAGCAACAGAATCTGCTCGCGCACCCAACGCGTCATTTGCTCAAACTCAATATCGATGCAGGCGGTGTTCAGTCACGCAAGATCATCGAGCGCCTGATTGCCCAAGAGCGCGCTACACAGGAGTTCGTGGCATGATCGAAGTCACGGTGGTCTCGCGGCGCCTTGAAGCTCAGGACATCTGCATCTATGAACTGGCCAGTGCCGACGGCGCTCCCCTGCCCCCGTTCAGCGCAGGCGCGCATATCGACGTGCACCTGCCCGACGGAGTGGTTCGGCAATACTCCTTGTGCAATCACCCGGAGGAACGCTACCGCTACCAGATTGGAGTGCTCAAAGACCCGGCATCCCGTGGAGGCTCAAAAGCCATGCACGAGCTCATCGGGACCGGCACGCAACTGGTAATCAGCGAGCCGCGCAACCTGTTCCCCCTGGCCCACGCAGCTAAACGCAGCCTGCTCTTCGCTGGCGGTATCGGTATTACGCCAATTCTGTGCATGGCTGAACGCCTGGCTCACAGCGGCGCACCATTCGAACTGCACTATTGCGCGCGGGCTCTGGAGCGTGCGGCGTTTGTCGAACGCCTGCAACAGTCACCGTTTGCCGATCGAGTATTTCTGCATCTGGATCAGCAGCCCGAAACGGCAATGGATATCGACACGGTCCTGGGCGCACCCGATGACGGCGTGCATCTCTATGTGTGTGGTCCCACTGGATTTATGCAGCATGTACTGGACAGCGCCCGCAGGCACGGCTGGCAAGACGACCATGTGCATCGCGAATATTTCGCGGCTGCGCCCGTGGACACGGTAGGTGATGGCGAATTCTCGGTCAAGGTTGGCAGCACCGGCGAGGTCTTTGACATACCGGCCGACAGGAGTGTGCTGCAGGTCCTGGAAAGCCACGGTATCGAGATTCCCATGTCCTGCGAACAGGGGATCTGCGGCACCTGCCTGACCCGTGTGCTGGAAGGCGTGCCGGAGCACCGTGACCTGTTCCTCACTGAGGAGGAGCATGCGCTCAACGACCAATTCACCCCTTGCTGCTCGCGCTCGAAGACGCCGCTGCTGGTGCTGGATATCTAGCACGTCACGCCTATTCCGAGCGGAGAATGACCTTTATCCGCTCATCTGCCGCCGCCGAGCCGAAGATCTCGGCGTAGCGCAACGTGGCGTTGGCGTGCTCGCGCATGATGGCTTCGGCACGCGCGCCCTGGCGATTGACCAGAGCATCGAAGACCGAATGGTGTTGCATGTGGGCGTAGTTGAAGCGTCGATATTCCCGCACCATATCGTTGCGGTCCACGGCCAGGGCGGTCACCGAAGCAAAGGGCAAGTGATCGTTGCGCGCCAGTGCGTCGGCAATTGCCGGGTTATGGCTGCCTTCGACGATCACCTCATGAAACCGCATGTTGAGGTCGTGATAGACCTCAAGATCCTTGATGGTCACAAAACCCTTGTCGAACAGCTGATCACCCTGCGCCAGGCACAACTCGAGGGTCGCCCGGGCTTCGTCCGACAACCCTCGCTCGGCGGTCTGGCGCGCCGCGAGGCCTTCGAGCACTCCCCGCACTTCAACCGCGCCGGCAATGTCATTGGGACTGACCGAACGCACCTGACATCCGCGACCGCCAAAACGCTCCAGCAAGCCTTCCTGCTCCAGCGTGCGGAACGCCATGCGCACCGGCATCCGCGAAACCCCGAACAACTCCGCAGTGGGAATTTCCATCAACCGCTCGCCAGCCGCCAGTTCGCCCGAGGCGATCATCTTGCGCAACGCGACCAGCACCGTTTGACCGGGCTTACTCATCCAGGCAACTTCCAGAAAGGTGGGCCTGCATAGTAACGCAAGACAGTGACGCTAGGATTGGGCTGACGGCGGCAAAACCCTCGGTTTTTTTGCGTCAGCCTTGATACGCAGGGTTCTCGATCAGCAGTGCCATGCCTGCCCCCGACACACGCGGCGGCGATGCCATAACGCAGATTACCCTCACGAAGTTGCCTGGCCAGGGTCAGCACCAGGCGCAAACCCGTGGCCGCCAAAGGATGTCCCAGGGCGATGGAGCCGCCCCGCCGGTTTAGCCGGTCGCCGTCCAGTTCCAGCACCTGCGCCACGGCCAGCACTTGAGCCGCCTGGACCCTCGTTGATTTCCAGCAGACCGATGTCGCCAAGGGCCAGCCCGCTGCGTTGCAGTAACAGCTGAATGGCCGGCGCCGGCCCTATACCCATGAATTCCGGTGCCACGCCCACCACGGCACTGACCAGCAAATGAGCCAACACCGGACAGCGGGCCGCAGAAGCTCGCCCGACCAGCGCGGCGGCTGCACCATCGACCACCGCGCAAGTGTTTCCGGCCGTTTGCACCCCACCGGCATGCACCGCCCGCAACCGGCGCAAGCTGTCCAGATCGGTGGGCCGCGGGTGGCTATCACATGTCACGCTGTCCACACCACGTTGTAACTGAATATTCCGTGGCTGATAACCGGCCAGTTCAAAGCGCTCATTGCCGAGCGCCACGAGTTCCGGTTCAAACCAGCCGTCAATCTGGGCCTGCAGCGCCCGTTGATGGCTGTCGAGGGCGAAGCGATCCACCGCTTCGCGACTCAGACCATGCCGCCGGGCCAGGTTGTCGGCGGTGGTGATCATGTCTACACCCGGGGCCGGGTCGTAGAGGGCTTCCCAGAGAAAGTCCTTGAACGCCACTTCTGCACCGAGCCGGAATCCGCCGCGGTGGGTGTAGGCGGCAATCGGATTGCGCGACATAGACGGATCGGCCGACAGCTTCAAAGGACCGCCCGGCGTCGGCACCTGAAGGGAGGCGTCCATCTGGAAGAACGGCACAACAGCACCGAAGCCGTATTTGGCGCCCAGCACAGTCTGGTCGGTCATGCGCAGGTAAGCGACACCGATCGACAGCACATCCAGGGAAAAATGATTATCCAGGGAGCGCCTTGTCGGTCCTTCTGCACATTGCTCGAAAAATAAAATGTACGCAGGCCTAGAGTGCCGAAAGGTGTGGCGGGCGGCATCATTCCGGCGCCGAAGTCATAAACCCCAACCGCAGTGGTAGGCGCCCCGTTTTCAGTGGCCTGCACAGCAGCACACACACCGAACAAACCCAACGTTAAAGCAGTCACGCGACTGATATTCGAATAGTTATTGTGAATCATCGGATGCCCCTCCCAATCAAGTGGGTCATCCTAGTAACCGTATCGGTCGGCGGGTTAGCCGATTTCAGCACAGTTAACGACGATGCAAGGTCTGCGAAGGCGACTCACCGAAAAGATTGCGATAATCACTGGAAAATCGACTCAAATGCCAGAAACCCCAGCGTGCCGCTTCCTGTACACCGTGCAAATCAACACTATCGCGCAGCTCTAGGCGCAACGCCCTCAAATAAGCAACCGAATTGATACCCAGGGTTTCCTGAAAACAGTATTGAAGTTTACGCCGGCTGGCGCCGATGTGGTTGCACAGATCGAGAATCGACAACGGCTCGTCCAGATGACCCAGCGCGTATTCCCGGGCGCGATCAACCATGCGTTTGCGCGCGGTCGGATTGAGCGGCGGCGCCTGATCCGGTGCAACCAGCTCCAACAGTTGCACCATCACGGCATCACGGATGCCATGTCGGATCGCCTCGTACTCCAACAGGCTGTCATCGCTGGCGGCCAGCTCATCGAACAGGGCTGCAAGCTCAGCCTGCACCGAAGACATACCCAAACGGTAACACTTGGGAAGATCGGTAATTCGAAACTGGGCACCCTAGCACTCAAGCACATGCTCAAGTGCTTTGGTTTCAAACGCCACAGTGAGCAAATCCAAAGCTGTGGGGTCCGCAGATCGGGCAGGTGTTCACCATGAGCGACCAGCAGGCTCTGCTCCTGAATCGGATGCCCGGCACAGAACACCGACCCTCGAGAAGTGAGCGGTACGCTGAAGGTTATCGCACCACTCCAGGCCGAACCGCTCTTGAGCATGGACTGATTAGAGCGGTCGCGCACAAGTTGCATCCAGCCAGCGCGAAACTCGATCAACTCCCCGTCGAAGCGACCCGACGTCAACTGATCATATCTTAGCTGCCAACCACCCAAATTCTGTGCGTGCTGATCGATGTCGTGGGTGTAATAGCGGCGAATCGAGGAAGTCAGGTCCGATGCCAGCATGGCATTGTCCACGCTTGAATTATTGTTGTTCATCCGCTTGTCCTGTTTCCTGTTGTGCACATGGCTCTGTCAAAATGGAACGCACGCAATATCTATTCCGCTATCGAGACCATCTGGCATTTGTGCCGAAAACGGATAATTGCGCTCAGGCATTTTTCAGCGCTGCGCTCGTTCAATCTTTGCTGAAGAAGCCGGAACAGGCATTTACTTGCGGTGGAGCCGTTACGGCACGACGATTGGCAGTTCGATCAAATCGCCGGATGGGAAAAAAGGAGCCTAAGCTCCTCTTTTCAACGACCTACAGATGCCAGTGGAAGTCTGTAGATCAATATTTGGAGCGGGAAGCCACCTCCACGACTTGGTCTGGCGACAAACCGACAGGCTCCAGCAGGCCGCGTAGCCTTGGGGGAAGTACGTGAGCCGGGATGGGAAATGCTGCTAGATAATCAAACCGCATAATTCTTCTTGGGAGGCCTCAATAGTGGTCAAGTACTAGACGCTTTGCTGTCGTGGTTCCTCGCCCGCCGGGAACGTCGGCATCGTCGCGCAACATACAGGAGTTCATACTTCTACTTTTTTTCAGCATCAGCTGAATCATGGCGAACAGGCGGTGAAACAGGTAGTCAACCTGGTCCTCATCGATCACCGGCACCTGGCCGATCTCCGAATGCCGAATGAGGTGACTGTTTCCAATGGAGTTCAGTTCTGTCGCTTCTGTCTCCAGTCTATTGCGTAACAACGGAACAGAAGTGACGGCATCGAGGATGATCTTGACCGAGCGCTTTTTGTCGCTCGGGTCAGCGAGTGATTTAAGGCGTTCCCACGCGTCCCACAGCCTCTCCAGAGCTTCGCGACGCACCAATGGATTGCGGTCGGAAAATTTAGCCCGGCACTCCCCAAGCATGTTGTCAAGCATGCGATCCCCCGTATTGAAGAGTGTTCGCTTCAACTCCTCACCAAGCACAGGCGGGAGCACTCGTTCAATTAGACCATCTGGCAACATCTCGAATGCAACCCCGTTGCGCGCGAATATGCGTCGACCTGCCCCCTGAAATTAGCGCCGATGACGCGCCCATTTTCTCTCCATACATCTGCCTGGAAAGGGATTTCATCCTCAGGCATGGGGCGTCCTGGCCCATTCGGATTTTTGGCATTGGGGGAAGCGCCTAGGTCAGTTCTATTGCGATCATTATTCGAAGAAGACATAACAGCCTCCATATTTTTACATGAATAAAAAGTGTAGTACGCAGTCGGTCGAGCGCAAGCAAGGCGGCTAAGCAGTCGCCAGGAGCACTCAATTCGCAGAGCAGGTAGAAGATGATATCTGGGCCGCTCGTCCGCATCGCCCGGTCGGATGGCGTCTGATTGGGTGCAACACGCAGTTGCCTGAAGCAGGCCATAGCGCATTCCCGCTGGATGCTATGTTGATATATCAAGATGCCGAATCAAGCATGACATGCTTGAATTTCTCTATGGTTAACAGAGCCGTGAGCAAGCCAGCGCGCCCTGTAAAACCGTGGCGATATCAGACCATATCGAATCGGTCTTGATGGACTTGCCGCCCCTCATGACGCTGGCACCGTGAGCACCGATATCGAGCGGGCTTTTTACTCGTAGGTCGACGGGCCGGCAACTGTTCAAGTCTCGCACACCGAGCAGGAAAGGACTACCTGTTGCAGTTGCCAGGGCTTGTCCGTCCACGTTTTAGGCACATGCATAACGACACAACGGCCCTTGGTGGGGCAACCAAGGCGACGAGTTCGCCAATGTCCAGAAGGATGTCCGTAGCGCAGTCGCGTGGCGATTTCCAACATGTATGCGCAATCGCGGAGATTGCATTTGCGATGTCTTTCCGCAGCCACGTCTATTGAATAGGGCTCACGCCAACAAACGCCACTTAGCGTTCAGGAGTGACCACCATGTTGCAAACACCGCTACTGCAACCGAACGAGCGCCGCATCCTGCGGCTCAGTGAAGTCGAAGCGAAGTCTGGTTTCAAGCGCGCTCACATCTACAACCTGATGAAGAAGCATCAGTTCCCGCAGGCGCTGCGCCTCGGCGTACGGGCGGTGGGCTGGGACTCGGTCGAGATCGACCAGTGGATCGCCGAACGCCTCAATAACCGGACCTGATCCGCTCCCCTCTTCGGATTTTCCTATCCGTTAGACGGAGAGCGCCATGCAGGTTGTATCCATCATCTCGACCAAGGGCGGCGTTGGCAAAACGACCACAGCCGCCAACCTCGGCGGGCTCGCCGCGGATGCGGGGCTGCGCGTCCTGCTGCTCGACCTGGACGTGCAGCCAACGCTGTCCTCTTACTACGAATTGGTCCACCGCGCCCCCAGCGGCATCTACGAGTTGTTGGCATTCAACGAGCGCGACCTGGGCCGGCTCATTTCGCGCACGATCATCGCGGGCCTCGACCTGGTGCTCTCTAACGACCCTCGGGGCGAACTGAACACCTTGCTTTTACATGCACCAGATGGGCGCCTGCGGCTGCGGCACCTGCTGCCGATGCTGGCGCCGTTCTACGACCTGGCGTTGATCGACACCCAGGGCGCACGCTCCGTGCTGCTGGAGATGGCGGTGCTGGCCTCCAATTTGGCGCTGTCTCCGGTCACGCCCGAAATACTTGCAGCCCGCGAGCTACGGCGCGGCACCATGCAGTTGCTGGAGGACATCGCGCCGTACCGACACCTCGGCATCGAACCACCGCCGCTGAACCTGCTGATCAACCGCGTCCACCCCGTGTCCGCTAACGCGCGGCTAATCCAGCAGGCCTTGCGTGATCTGTTCCAAGACCATGCGGACATCCGCGTGCTTGGCACCGACGTGCCGGCCATTGAAGCCTATCCGCGCGCCGCGACCCGTGGTCTGCCGGTGCATCGTGTCGAGCATCGCCAGCCACCGGGCAGAGTTGCGCCCGCTGCGCTCGACACCATGCGCGCGCTCGCCGGCGAACTGTTTCCTGAGTGGCAAGACAGATTTGTCCACGTATCCGGTCGTCCATCATATCCTCTTAAAGCTGGGAGGCCTCATGGCGAACGCACATGAACTGGCTCGCGGCCACAAGCGACTGCGCACCCTGATCGAATTTGCGATCGGCGAAGGCTGGCACGTCAAGCGCACACCGGGCGGACACCTCAAGTTCACCAAGGCCGGCTGCTCCGCTATCTACACCAGCTCAACCGCAAGCGATTACCGGGCGACTCTCAACGCCCGGGCGCAGATCCGCCGTGCCGAGCGCGAGGCCCGCATGGCCCGGGCCGCCAACGCCGAGGGATGCGACCATGGCTGAGATGACCTCCCAGGACATGGCCGGCAAGCTGCTTGCAGCCGGGTTCGAGCGCAGCGGTCCATCGGTCACGACCTTGAGCGACCCGATCACCGACACACCGATGGTTGTGACGTTGGACCAGTTGCGGCCTTACGATCACGACCCCCGCAAAAAGCGCAACTCGGCCTACGATGAAATCAAGGCGTCCATCCGCGAACGCGGCCTGGATGCGGCACCGGCCATCACGCGCCGTCCGGGCGACGGGCACTACATCATTCGTAACGGTGGCAACACGCGCCTCGCGATCCTGCGTGAACTCTGGACAGAGACGAAGGACGAGCGCTTCTTCCGCATATCGTGCCTGTTCCGGCCCTGGCCTGCACGCGGAGAAATCGTCGCACTGACCGGCCACCTCGCCGAGAACGAGCTGCGCGGTGGCCTCACGTTCATCGAGCGCGCCTTGGGCGTCGAAAAAGCCCGCGAGTTCTATGAAGAGGAAAGCGGTGCCACGCTGAGCCAGTCCGAACTGGCCCGCCGCCTGGTCGCCGACGGCTACCCCGTACAGCAGTCGCACATCAGCCGCATGGCCGATGCGGTGCGCTACCTGCTGCCCGCGATTCCGACCGTGCTCTATGGCGGCCTGGGCCGCCATCAGGTCGAGCGGCTGTCGGTCATGCGCAAAGCCTGCGAGCGCACCTGGGAGTACTACGCCAAAGGCCGCTCCCTTCCATTGGATTTCGACGACTTCTTTCAAGAGGTGCTGTCGCAATTCGATACCCAGGCCGACGAATTCGCCCCGCAGCGGGTACAGGACGAGCTGATCGGTCAGATGTCAGAACTGCTGGGCGTCAATTACGACGTGCTGGCACTGGACCTGAACGAATCCGAGAGCCGCTACCGTGCGCTGGTCAGCGACCCAACTCTGCCGTCGGCACCGCCCGCATTGCCTGAGCATGGAGCCATCGCGCGGCCGCCCGTCGGACCAGCGCCGACCACCGATAGGCCTTCGCCACCTACAGCGCGGTCAGCTGGCGACCGCATCACACACGAGAATGATACGGCCGGTGGCGAAGCATCTGCGGCCCCACCTGCGACAGAGGATGCGGAGCGACTGCAAGACCATATCGTCTCGCCGGCACCGACTACAGAGCGGCTCCAGTCCATCCAGCGGATGATCGCGGACGAGTTAGGCGATGCGCTACCGCCCGACTTCTCAGCCAGCGTATTGCAGTCCATCCCGGTGCAAGCCGGTGGCCTCTATCCCATCTCCGACGTCTGGTACATCGACCCCGGCCTGGAAGCACCCGACCGGCTGCGCATCCATATCGCACAGTTCGCGCGCGAAATCGCTGGCGAGGCGAATTTGGTCGAGTTCATCGAAGACCGCCCCGACGGCATCGGGTTCGCATGCCGCGCCCGCGGCCAGGCTGCTTTGCCGCTTGGATACGCCGTGCTGGCACTGCTGGGGTCTCTGGCCGGTCAGCAGCCGGTCGATGCTGATCTCAACGGGCAACTCGTCACCGATCTGCCGGCACTGCTACATGGTCAAGGCGATGTCACCAGGCGATTGAGCGATACCGCGCTGGTCAAGCTATTCCGGTTGCTGCGGCTGGCCCGGCGCCTGCTGGATCTGGAAGCCGGTGCCACGGCTCCCGATTCTTGAACGAGGAAAGCCAGCATGTCTGCACCACACCCCCTCAACCAAGCCGTCATCGCCCAAGCACTCTATGACCTGCGCAATGGGCAATTGCGTCGTTGCAAATCCATGGGGTTCGGGGAGGAAGAGTTGGATGCGCTCAAGCACCCGGTGCTGATCAGCGTACTGGCAAACGCCAGCGTCTCGTGGTGTTCCGTGACAGTCAACCGCGAAGTGCTCCTTCGGCTGCTAAAGCAGGCACAGGAAGTGGAGAAGGAAATCGCCACGGTTGATCGCATGCTCAGGCTAGCAGCAAGTACAGAAATGGTAAGCCGCTTCTACGGCCTGACCCATCAGGAGGTCGCCCTTCGCCGCGAAGTCCTTGGCCTGCCCAAGCGCAAAGGGCGCCATGCCGTTTTAGATGAAGCACAGGACACGGAGCTGTGGCGGCAGTGGAAGGCCCTGACCAGCAGCAGAAACGTCAATCTGGAGGACGATACCTCGATTCTCGATGCGGCCATGGATTTGGCAGAAGCCATGTCACTGCCGCTGTCGGTGGTGTGGGCCGCGATCAAGAACTGGATCGACCAAGGATTGGGATGACCCATGGCCGTGGATGACGCAGCTCCGCGAGCACCACGCCAAGGCCCCGTAGCCCTCGCCGATCTGTTCGACAGCGCGCTGAAAGACCTTACGCCCAAACCCAGCGAGCCTGCGCCTAAGCCTAAGTCCGGGGACGGTTTCCTGTTCAGCGGCAATCGGCACGAAAGCGTACCGCGGCGGCTGTTCCTCGATCGACGCCTGACGCCACTGGAGCGTAATGCGTGGCAAGTGTTCCGGATGATGCTCAACGAGGATGGCGTCACCGCGTTTCCGACGTACGAGCAACTTCGGCCATGGCTCGCGTCGACACCCTGTGCCGGACAAGCCTCCCACGAGACCGTGGCACGCGCCTTGACGCTGTTGCGCCTGACACGCTGGTTGAGCCTCGTGCGCAGGCGCCGCGACCCCAAGACCGGACGCATCCTCGGCAACCTCTATGTGCTGCACGATGAGCCCTTGACCCCGTTCGAGGCTATGCAGCTTGACGCCGACTATCTGGAGCTGGTCAGCCAGTCACTGGGCCATTCCGCGAAGGCCGTGCAGATGGTGGGACTCAACACCCTTAAGGAAATCGCGGAAGACCCGCTGCTGTCTGGCCGCACGTTGCCGTCGCGGCTGCAGGTGCTTGCCGAACGCCTGGCCCAACAGGGCATCGCTGCATCCGAGAGTTATCCACAAGAAGACGCTACCCACAATTCCGAAGAAGGGGTTTCGAGCCTTCTTCGGAATGGCGAACAGCACTCTTCGGAATCCGAAGCAGGGCTGAAACCTGCGCCGGACGGCTCTCTTCGGAATCCGAATCAGGACCGTACTGTACGTAGTAAAAGTATTAATGAAGTACGTACTACCGTGCGTGAGCGTGAGCGTGAGCGTGGGCACGTGCGCGCGATGCCGGGTGTTCGCATGCCCGATCGATTCCTGAGTCTGAAGGAAGAGCAGCAGGCCGGCGCGCTGGTGGCGTTACAGCAAGTCGATGCGCCACTGAGGCAAGCCGTGCTGGACGAATGGGCAGACCGCTGTCGAGGCTCGGCCATTCGCAACCCAGCAGGGTATTTGTTCGGCATCATCCAGCGCGCCATCCGGGGCGAGTTCAACGCATCGGCCAAGCAAGCGGGATCGGCACCAACGACGCCTGCCGCTGCGTACGATGGACCACCAGATTCGCCACGCAACGTGGTTCCGACCGAAGTGGCTCGGCAGCACATCGAACGGCTACGCGGCCTTCTGGGCAAGGCCTGACTTTTCGAGCCGCAGGTCATGAAGCAGATGCCCATGGCGGTCAGTAGCGCTATCCCCTGGGGATAGCCGCACGGACGTACAGGACGCCGAGCAGATATGGGGCAGGCATCGGGGTGCCATGCACAGGATCATATGTGTGCGACCTGTCCTTAGCGAACAGCGCTCCTTGGCGCGCCATGGAGCTATCCCCTGGGGATAATTGGCCATTCCGAAGGGCAGCACAACAGGCAGGCACAGCGCCGCCATCGGAGGTCATGCACGGATCGCGCGTATCCGAGCAGCCTCAGCGAGCAGCATCCAGTGGCGCTCGATGGAGCTATCCCCTGGGGATAGCTCGCGCCGCTCGTAGCGGCCACGCCCTAAACCGGGGCTTGGCCGATTTCGGTTTGTTGACTGACGGCCTTCCGCCGCATGCCAATGCTGGCTGCTCCTTTTCCCAAAGCGAGCGGACACACCATGGCAACCAATGAACCTTTGCAATTGAATCTCGGCTCGTTGCGCAGCGCGATGTCGCTGACGCTGCATACCCATCACGCATCCCGCATTTGGCATGGCCGCGCTGCCGCCGAGGGGCGACCGGGCATCGTCGGCCTGAACGGCTACATCGCCGTGATGAACAAGATGAAGCGCGGCTCGGAGCAGGACGACCCATACAGCGATTGGTGGATGCTGCGCATCGAGGAAAAACTCGACCAGACCAAGACCACGCTGCAATCGCTGCGCGAACAGGTGGATCAGGCATTGGCAGGCGTCCCCGCCGCATTGAGCCTAGGCGAGAACCTCAACGTGCAGCCGGTTAAATTGCCCCTCTTCGTCAACGCCCAGCTCGGCTTTGCCGCGGTCTATCTCCTGGCCGATTACGACGACATCGCCCGCAAGCTGATCCTTGCCCATCACACCGCACTCATCGACCGCAGCACGCTGGAGCGCTGGCTCAACGAGGGTGCGCATGCGCTGCGCAGCCTGTTCAGCCTGGCACAGCAATACCGCTACTCGGGCTGCACTCGGGATGATCTCGCGGCCAAGAATGCGGCGGCGCGGGTCGCGCTGGAAAAATTCGGCGAGCTGCCGCAAGACGTACTCGAAGGCACACGACGCTCGAAGTTTTCGCCGCCCATCGTGCGCCGCGGGCTCCAACAGCGCGGTGATAGCGCTGCCGCAGCCGCACCTCCCACCGACGAAAGCACTGCCGCCGATCCGGCCGAGGCCAGCACCGTCGAGGACGAACAGGCATGAGCGACCCGAACCGCGAACCGCGCTACTTCCGTGGTCTGGAACAGCCAGCCTTCATGCGGCTGGAACACGCGGCCTCTCTAAAAGGCCTTTTAAAGCCTTTTAAAGGTAAAGGGGACTTCGAGGCCTGGGCCAACCAGTGCTTCGCCATGCGCGACGAGTTAATTGCCCTGGCGCAGCGGCAGGTGCTGCCACAGGCATGTGGGCATCCATTCCACCTGCTTTCCATCGAACTGGCCCAGCAGACCACTGGTGCAGGCACCACCTTTCTTCGCTGGCGCAGGCACGACAGGTCGGCGATGGGCGTGGCGCTGTGGCAGGAGCTGATAGCCAGCACCAGCACGCCGGTCAACCTATTGGCCGATCTGCACGCGATCGAGCTTCAGCGCATCACGTTGAACATGCAGATCAGCCTGCTGCACACGCTGGGCAGGCAAGCGCAGGAATGCGCCAGCAAGGCCGACGAAGCGGATGCCGCCTATCTGCGCCGGCTCACGTCCCTCCCTGCCGCGATGCGCGATCGATGACTGCGCCCGGCATTCCTGCACGCGCCTGGGGCCGAAGAGGCACGGGCATTTCAACCACCACGGAGATTGCATCATGAGCACGCATTTTTCTGGCGAAGGCAACATCGGCTCGCCACCGGAGTATCGCGAATTCCCCAATGGCAACGACGAGCCCAGCCGCCTCCTGCGCCTGAACGTCTATTTCGACAACCCCGTTCCCAAGAAGGACGGTTCTTTCGAGGATCGCGGAGGCTTTTGGGCACCCGTGGAACTCTGGCACCGCGATGCCGAGCACTGGAAGGATCTTTACCAGAAAGGCATGCGCGTGCTGGTCGTCGGCCGCATGGAGCGTGAATCTTGGACGGACAACGAGGATCAGCCACGCGAAACCTGGCAGATCAACGCGCGCAGCGTCGGCATCCTGCCGTACCGCATTGAGTCCGTGGCCCTTAGCCCGAAGCCCCAGGAGGCAGAGCCGAAGCCCCAAGCCGCCCAGGAAACGACTGCGCCGAAAGAGGCGAAGCGTAGGAAATGACCCAGCATGGAGGGCGAACGCCGCAGTGCTCCGCCCTCCTCCGCTCGCCACAAATTATCCCCAGGGGATAGCTCCACCTACGTCCACCGAAGTCCACGCCCTCCCGTATACCTCGGCTCCCTACCCGCGCACTTCCGGCTACGCGTCTTTCTCCAAAGCGATTTCATCCTCCGTGAAAGCGATCGCCGCAGCATGCGGCTTGTTTGCTGCTGCTCTTGGCAGCGCTCGGCATCCTCGATTCCAACAACTCAATGAACCACGGAAATCGAGCGGACGGGCATGCGGCTGTTCTTGTGCGAGAAGCCCTCCCAGGGCAAAGACATTGGCCGGATTCTCGGCGCCACACAACGCGGTGAAGGTTGCCTTTATGGGGCCGACGTCACCGTCACCTGGTGCATCGGCCATCTCGTCGAAGCGGCACCGCCCGAGGCCTATGACGAGCAGCTCAAGCGCTGGTCCATCGAACAGTTGCCCATCATTCCCGAGCAATGGAGGGTCGAGGTCAAACCGAAGACCGCCACGCAATTCAAAGTCGTCAAAGCCCTCCTGGCTAAGACAACCCATCTCGTTATCGCCACCGATGCCGATCGCGAGGGCGAACTCATCGCTCGCGAAATTATCGACCTGTGCGGCTATCGCGGACCTATAGAACGGCTCTGGCTGTCAGCCCTCAACGATACGTCCATTCGCACCGCGCTCGGCAAGCTTCGGCCATCGGCCGAGACGCTGCCGATGTACTACTCGGCGCTGGCGCGCTCTCGGGCGGATTGGCTCGTCGGCATGAACCTCAGCCGGTTGTTCACGGTGCTGGGACGGCAGGCAGGTTACGACGGAGTGTTGTCGGTCGGCCGCGTCCAGACTCCGACCCTTAAGCTCGTGGTGGACCGCGACCGGGAGATCGCTGCCTTCGTTTCCATACCCTTCTGGGCCATCGACGTGTCCCTGTCTGCAAGCAGCCAGACTTTCACCGCACAATGGGTTGCTCCCGAGGCCTGCTCCGACGACGCGGGCCGCTGCCTGCAGCAGCCGGTGGCACAGCAGGCCGCGCAGCAGATCCGCGTAGTCGGCAGCGCCCAGATCATCTCAGTCGAAACCGAGCGCGTGCGGGAAGGTCCGCCGCTGCCGTTCGACCTGGGCACTTTGCAGGAGGTGTGCTCCAAGCAGCTTGGGCTGGACGTGCAGGACACCTTGGACATCGCCCAGGCTCTGTACGAGACGCACAAAGCCACCACGTACCCCCGTTCGGATTCCGGCTACCTACCCGAAAGCATGTTCGCCGAGGTGCCCACGGTCCTCGACAGCCTGCTCAAGACCGATCCCTCGCTGCGACCGATCATGGACCAGCTCGACCGCTCCGTGCGCTCGCGTGCCTGGAACGACGCGAAGGTGTCAGCGCACCACGGCATCATCCCGACGCTCGAACCGGCAAACCTTTCGGATATGAGTGAGAAGGAGCTGGCGGTGTACAGGCTCATCCGGGCGCATTACCTGGCACAGTTCCTTCCGCATCACGAGTTCGACCGCACCGTGGCGAACTTCTCCTGCGGCCAGCAGAAACTGGCAGCGACCGGCAAGCAGGTCATGGTCAAGGGCTGGCGCCTGGTTCTGGCTGAGCCTCAGCCAGATGAGGAAGGCGATGCCGCTGCGCGCAGCCAAGTGCTGCCCGCGCTGCGCAAGGGCCTGGCGTGCCAAGTGGCCGGTGTCGATCTGAAGGCGCTCAAGACGTTGCCACCTCGTCCCTACACGCAGGGCGAGTTGGTCAAGTCCATGAAAGGCGTTGCCAAGCTGGTCTCGGATCCGCGCTTGAAACAGAAGCTCAAGGATACGGTCGGCATCGGTACCGAAGCGACACGGGCCAACATCATCGGCGGCCTGATCGCACGTGGCTACCTCGTGAAAAAGGGGCGCGCCATCCGCGCTTCGGAGGCAGCCTTCACCCTGATCGGCGCGGTGCCGGCGGCAATTGCCGATCCGGGCACCACCGCTGTCTGGGAACAGGCACTCGACATGATCGAAGCCGGCCAGCTCACGCTGGACGTGTTCATCGGCAAGCAGGCCGCATGGATTTCACAGTTGATCGCGCAGTACGGTAGCGCGTCCCTGTCCATTAAGGTTCCCCAAGGGCCGGCATGCCCGCAGTGTGGCGCACCTACCCGCCAGCGCAGCGGCAAAAGCGGCCCGTTCTGGTCGTGCAGTCGCTACCCCGACTGCAAAGGCACGCTGCCAATCGAATCCGGCACGTCCAAGCGTGCAGCCTCACGCCCGCGCCGTGGTGGCCGCAAAGGCTCCTGACCGACCCCGTTCCCCCGTGAGCCGTGCTCGCCGTCGGCGGCGTGGCTCGTGTCCCGCACGCCCTGCGGGACGCCCAGCGCGCAACGCCTTCTTGATCCGTGTGCGCGTCCCGCCCAGCCGTCCCCGGCCGCGGGACCTGAAGGTTATTTCTCCACGAATCGCGCCACGCGCGCTCTGCTGATCTGCGTTTCTTCCGCCCATCGCGAAGGGTCCCCCGATGGCTTGCCCACTCACGCAAGCCATCGGGAGACCCCTTGCGGTCAGCGGTATTCGGTGCCGGTGCCCGCCGGCGCAAAAACGGGCTCCCTTTGTGCGCGGATGTGCGCCAGACAATGCCGGCCCCAGCCACGACATGGGCCGGGTGTGATTGCTGACAGCAGACGGTTCTTGCGACGGCCGGGCCTGCCAATCAGCCCACGGGTGGCTTCTTCTTTCCTCCCGAGCCGAAGGCCTGCGGCCTTCGGCGCCTTTCTCCTGCCCATCAACGTCCCGGCCCACTGAAGTGCACTGGGCCATACGAACAGGAGAACCGACATGAATCCCCAACGCTGCGATACGCCGCGTAACACGCCGCTGCTCTACGGCAGTGTGTACAGCGGCATCGAGGCCGTGAGCCTAGCCTGGCAACCTCTCGACCTTGAAGCCGCGTGATTCGCCGAAATACAGCAAGGTCACGATGACGTCCAGGTTCGATGGCGGCAGCACTGTAGGGCCGATCAACGTTGCGACCGGAACAGAAGAAGCGGCTAGAGCACAACGCGGCGCCAAGCACAGCGCATTCATCCTCAGCGCTCCTGGTCCCTTGCTTCTTCGCCCGGCTCGTTTGAGGGAAGCAGCCCTTCGCCAAGGCTGAAAGACTTGACCTGCATACGGCAGCCGCTTCCCCCCTCAAGTGGCTGGGCTTCCAGCGGGATGGCGTCCAGGTAGGTACCTGCGCCGTCCACGGTACAGCCAACCGCATCGCCAGGCGATTCCGTAAAGCCCCACTTCATCCCGCCGGACCACGTGCAGACGCTTTGACGGTCGTTCTGCCAGCGCGTACAGGGCTGACCCTTGATCTGCTCTTCGCCCATCAGTCTCCAGCCTATGGACTGTAGGTTCTGACGTTCTTGAATGCGTGAGTCGCTGTCGATCGCTTCATACATACCGGTATCGTCTTCAATCTCACCATGGTCCGTGTGCTTCTCAAGCCTGATGAGGCATGCACTTTGCACTCCATCGCCATCAGCGCCGAGCGTCCAAATAGTCTGCTGTGCGAACTGACGCCGTGCATCGATCAAAATCTCCACTTCACCGGTCCCCAGTCTGGCTTCCTCATCCGAAGATAGCGCGCGGGTGGGCCAACCCGATTCCCGGCAAGCGTCCAGTCTCGCTCGATAGTTTTTGCGCTCCCAATTCTCTCCATTCAGTAGCGACTCCCAAGCAAGCACAACGTGCAGAGCTGGGAGTGACTTGGCACCGCTATTGGAAGCTGACGTATGTTCCATTACGCCTTCGGCTGCACTCAACTGGCTGCTGTCCTGATTGCTGGACACCTTAAGCTCCGGACTGGCGATCTGGCTGCGAACGGCTCCGCCGAAAAAGGTGAATCCGACGATTGTGATGATCGTGATCAGGGCCATGATGATGCATGTGCCCATGCCGCGCCCCAGTAGCTTGCGGCCGAAGCGAATGTACTTGGGAGAGTTTTGTTTCATCAGTTTCTCCATCAAAGGGTTAACAATGATCCGCAAGTAATGAGGCGCACTATTGACCGAATAGAACCTGTGACATTGGGACAATAGAGCTACAGCCTGATGCGTCAGAGCTTTGGATTACCCCTTGACGATCAACTTTCAAGGTTACAGTGCATGCCGCAGGAATACGCTTGGGCTGATAAGTATTTACGAGAATCGGGCGCCCTTGAGAGGTATCCATGTAACTTCCTGTGCTGGTCGATTCATAGAAGCTGCGATCTGTCTGCCAGTTAAATTTTGCATATCCATCAGGGTCTGGCGAACTATAGCTTGCAAGGTACTCTGTAATAGTTTCGTGATTAGTGGACATGATGAGTGGATATTTAAATCCCGATCGCATCATTCCAGACACCAATGGGATGGCTTCCTCTATATTTCTTCCTTTGAGGCTATCGACTGTATCTCCTACGGGATTAGTAATTGCGCACCCCGCCATTGCCAGAAGACATATAACTATAACTACTTTAAGCATTCGTTCGCTCTCCAACCATTAATAAGAATGGCATTAGACCAACCCATCGTCTTATGGAGCAGCTCCGGACTTTGGAGGTTGGCATTACTCATAAACATTAATTTACCATTCTATATTTTTATATAGAGCATGCGTGCTATTGACTAAGCGCTAGCGTACCGCTCTTAAATTGACTTTATCTAATTTCAGCCCACGTCAATCGGGCTGTGCCGGTTGTCCATTTCTGGCTGACGTGGCGCCCCTCGCACATGAAGCTGCCCGCATGTGTCGCTGATCCGTCAGCACCATGCCAGCAGCCAGGGTTTCCAGGCTGCCGCGGAGCCTCTCCGCGTCACCCGCCAGTCCGCCATCGCATCGAGTCTGCGGACGCGCGTCCTCGTGATGCCGGTGCTTTTTTTAACCACCAGCGGGAGCTGCCATCCCGTGAGGGACAAGGCCCCGCTTCTCAAAGGAGCCAGTCCATGTCCCAGCAAGCCTCTTTCGGCCAGTTGGCCTTGATCCATTGCGGCAAGTTCCTGCCGCTCGAAGTTCTGCAAAGCGCCGCCGGCCACTACATAGGCACACGCGATATCGAGGGTCCCGTTTCTCGGGAATCCCGCGAGTACTTCCGCAGTTACGCCGCGGCCCAACGTGCCCTCGAAAGAGGCGGCTGGTCTCAGGACGCCATTCCCTAATCCAACAGGAGGAACCACGTGATGAACCAGCTTTTGCCACCGGAAATCGTCGATCAGATCACGCGAGAACAACAGCATTTCGCCGCCGCGCCCCAAGCCTTCTTCGAGGCCTGGAAGCGCGGTGTCGAGATCGCCGGCCCGCAATGGTTTGGCGACGGCACGCGCGAAGGCCTGAACCAGGCCAAGAGCAAGTGGGATCTGCGTCCCGACATGCTGCGTGCCAGCGATGCTCTCGGCGTCCTGAGCAGCGGAGAACGCATGTTCCTGTCCGCCATGTTCAGCTTCTACAACGCGCACGAGGGTGGAGCCATGCTCAAGCGCTGCCACTTCCACGGACTGTCGGACTTCGACGGTCTCGATCTGCAACGCCGCAAGGTCATCGCCAACCTACTGGTGAACTACTGCGGTTGGTGAGCCGGTCTCCGGCATATCACCGCCTTTTCGTTCGCTACCCCATGAGGGACATGTGCCACCAAGCCATGCCCCTCAATTTCTCCTCTGTCAGCCAGCGCCGATTGGCCCAAAGCCATCGATCAGTGCCGCCTGACGGCTTTTCCACTTCAATCCACCGGGTCCAATTCCCGGTGACGGGTATTGGCTCCATTATCCGATCTGGAGAAATCCCATGACCCAGAATCCCAATCCCTTTGTGCGCGGCTACTGGAATCTGAAAATCGTCCGCACGCTGTCCATCAGCTACGAGGACGGAAGCCCGCACGTCTGGCGAACCATCCACGCGAGCCAAGCGCATCTTGCCGACAACGACCTGATTTCATCGCCTTGCATCGTCACCAGCGACTTCGCGTTGATCAGGAACGGCTCTGAAGCCATCAGCGAGGAACTGGATGCCGAATGTGATGCTGCTGAAGACGTCAGCGGCGACGGCGTGGTTGGTGCCGTGGTGTATGGCATCCATGGCGACGGCTTCGACGGGCGCCCGGTTCACATCGGTGATACCTACTCGGCTGAGGCCGCGCGGGAAGTGGTACAGCGGCTGAGCTTCGAGACCGGCTTCTACAGCCGGTGTTGGGAAATCAGCACTGACCATATCACCGAGGAAGCCTGGCACTACCTGGCGAATCTGGCGGATCTCGCCACGCCGGAGAGATTTCTGTTCATCGCCTTCCGTATTCCGTACAGCCCGGCGATCGGCGTCAAGCTGATCTCCACGCCGTGGACGGACGAGCACCTGGACGACGCCGAGGGTATTACTGCCGCGCAACTTTGGCAGGAGCACCGGAGCAAGGGCATGCCGGAAGACTTGGCACAGATCCTTGAACTCGCAGGCCAGGCCGACGTGCGCATTCTCATCCTGGACGCCGACGCGCCGGTGTTGCCGGGGCTCCCGCTGAACGAGTCCTAGCGGCCGCGCACTGCGTCAACCCTCCTTTTCGTCATCCATGCCAGCCCGTCTCCCCATCAGGGCGCCGGGCTGCTTCACTTTCACAGGAGCAACCTCATGTTCCCGGACCTCATGACTCCCTGCGCCCAGGACTTCGAGCAGCACCTCGAGGCCTGCGTCAGTGCCATGTGCCAGGGTGATGCCATCGGCCAGGCCCTGGTGTTCGAGCGCGACAAGGGCAAGCTGCACATGCGCCACATCGCTACGCTGGACCTTGTGAACACCGACATCGACCGCTACGAGATGGTGGTGTTCGACGGCGGCAACACCAGCGGCGATTGTTGGAAGCACGTTTTCTTTCCACGGCAGCGCACGCACTATTTCGTGTACGACGCCTGACCCCCAGCCCCTCAACCGAGGGGCTTTTTTCTTGCCCGCAGCGCTGGAAAGCGGGTTCGAGACAGTACCGTTTCCTACGGGCGGAACTCTCACTCCGAGGCCATTCTTGTCCCATGTTCGTCGGCGTTGCCGACACATGCCCAGGCGGCCGAGACCTTCAAGGCTGCAAGTGCGGGAAACCGCACTGGTCGTTTCTTTCCACGGACGCCTCCGCGTCCATCCACGCCACCCACAAGGGACCTCTCCCTTGCGGGCGGGGAATCCCTTGGTTCTTCCTCAAGGAGATTCCCATGGACCGTTCCCTCATCAAATCCATGATGCCTTCGCTTGTCGCAGGCCATGTACCTCGTAACGTGCGGTCGTTCAAGTACCGCGTGTTCGACGATCAGCCGCAGTCTTCGACATTGGGCTTCGCCATCGATCCCATGCCCTTCGATGGGCGCGTGGTCGTGGCGACGGATGACGCCATCGTCGTCAAGCCCAAGCCCAGCGAGTTCGCTGTGCTTGATCCCAAACTGGTGACCGTCGTTCCAACCGAAGGCGCCAAGGTGCATGTCCAACCCTACGCGCGGCGCCGTTTCGACGGACTGCGCGCGGACACCCCGGAAATACGCACCGAGATGACGTCCGACGGCGTTCCCTACACCGTCAAGACGCACATCCTTGGCTCCGCGCCGGCCAAGCTGCCCATCCCCACGCCGCAGTGCATGGAACTGGGCCAGCTCATCGAGCAACTGGAGGAAATGCCGGCGCCCGATGGCTTCCGACGCATTACCCACATGCTGGTCGATGCGGGCGCTCGGGATTTCTCCTGGGTCGATCCGAAGCCGTCCAAGATCATCGAGACGCCCCCCGCGATCAGCTTCGCGGTCTCGACCGCGAAGTTCGAGGGCCGGGTGACGGTGCTGTACGACCGCGCGGGGGATACCTACGTGGTGGAGCTGCACCGAGACGGCGAATTGGTCGATCGGCATGACGAGATGTATTTCGACATGCTCGGCGAAGTGCTGGAGCGACTCATCGACGACGGCCGTTGGCGCCTGATCGACGTGAGTGTCATCGACGCGAAGGCGGCTCGACCACGCCAGGCACTGCCGGCATGACGCACCGCACCGAAGCCAGACGGCTCTTCGGCTGATCCAATCCTCCGTCACGGCGTTTCAGTCCCTCTGGCCTTGTGCCCCACAGGCTCTCCATCCACTCGGGTGGAGGGCCTTTTCTCTATTCCACATAGGAGATTTCAACCATGTCACTGCGATTTAAAAGCTCCGACCTGCGCCCCGTGTTGACCGAGGCGATCGCCAACCAATGCCGCGTCATCCTAGTCAAGGACCAAGGCGTGTACTTCCTTGCCGAGCACGGGGAGCGCCGCCCCGATGGACGCGTGAAGCTGTTGGCCTATGCCGTCGGCTGCAACCCGGATACCGATCCGTTCGACAACTGGTGGGAACTGGCGCGCGACGAACTAGGCGGCGACGACTTCGCGGAGTACTTCGATCCGAAGGACGGCGTATTCAGTCGCATGCTGCACTCCGCAGACGATCTGATGCTGTCCGCCACCACCACGCATCTGTCGCTAGAGGCAGTGCCTTCCGCATAGCGCGGCTTGCTGAGTCAGACTTGCGATCCAGCGGTCGGCAATGCCCCGAGTGAAGCAGCATCCGGACCAGTCCGGGCATTGATGCAGTAGTCCAAAAGAAAAGCCCTTCACTCATTGATGAAGGGCTTTTTTTAGACAACTGATTCAGAGCTATTTATCCACGCTTGAATAGGCGATCGTGCATCCACCCATCGTTGGTCAGAATGACTGCCGCCTTGGCCTGTACGTCTCCCTGAGTCTGTTCCGCAAAATTCTTGTAATTGGCACGCATGACTTCCGATTTGGCCCAGTCATCTGCACCGTCCACCTTGTAGCGATAGTTCACCTGCGACAGCCTTACGCCCATCATGTCGCTGGGTTCAGTGAAGTTGTCCACTTCCACGACGGTGTACTTGCCGGTGCAGAAGGCATCTTGTCCAGCCAGCGTGTTCGCACCATTGGCGACGAGGAATTTCTTGCCGATATCAGTGATTTGGTACTCGGTGGCCGGCTCCATCTTGTTGCCGAACATGGCTTTGACTTCGGTGTCTCGCTTCGTCAGCAGCCCGGCATCGACCAGCGCATCGGCGCGCTTCTTGTTCTGAGCGCCCAACATATCTTGATTCGCCAGGGTGAACGGCAAGCCCTTTGCAGGAATCGCAGCGCATAGACCCTTCTGAGTGTCCAGGTACGCCTGGATGGCCTTGCTGAAGTTGCTCTTGTTGGCGTCTTTGGCGCCGCCGCATGCGGCAAGCGTAAAGGCAAGGCTGCTGATGGCGACGATCTTGATGGCGGTATGCAAAACGAACTTCCTCTGTAGGTTAAGACAAGTGCGCGAAGGTGGGGGTCGCGCTTGAGCATTTTGCATAGTTAGCCATGACTGTTCCAGAGTGAGGCCCGCGCTGCATCACTTTACCGAAACTATGCTTGACCACAACTTTAGGATGCGCAACCGCTCCTGGCATGCACCGTCACCGCGCTGGTCGGCTCCGCCTGGGACCCCAGCTACCGCTACTTCGACGTCAAGGTCTTGAGTGCCGTGGCCCAAAAGCTCGTTCAGCGCTATATCGGCGTTGACGGTCCCAAGCTGCGCCCGCTGGTGCGCTTCCGCCTCGACGACCTCTGGGGCGATGCCGTACATCCGCAACAAGGGCAAACTGCACATAAGCCATGTCGCTACGCAGGACCTTGTGTACACCAACATCGACCGCTACGAGATGGTGGTGTTCGACGGCGGCAACACCAGCGGCAAGTGCTGGAAGCACGTCTTCTTTCCACGGCGGCGCACGCCCTGTTTCGTGTGCGACTCCTGATCCCCAGCCCCTCAACCGAGGGGCTTTTGCTTGCCCGAAGCGCTGGAAAGCGGGTGCGAGACGGTGCCGTTGCTCAGCAACCGATTCAACTGCTTCAGCGGCGCACGGATATCCCCGTAAAGTCTCAGAAGCAAGCGCTTTCTGGGTCAGCGGGCGATACCGGTCAAGGTGTGTAGCCCCACTGCGCGATGATGGCTTCCAGAATGGCTTGATTCGGTGCGGTCGCGCCTGGACATGTCATCAGAAATGTCCGACGTGCCGCCGCCGTGGCCGGCGGGTTGAACGCCGGACTCCATACCTGGATGGTGTGGAAGACTGCGATTGGCGCTGCACATTGGGGACTCGGAGTGCCGAAGCCGGACACGCTGGCCATGCAAAGAAAGACCGAGCAAGGATCCGGCGCCTGGGCGCGAGCTGGTGCGCTCAGGCCAAGGCCTAAAGCCGCAGCCAGTGCGAAAGTGGCGGAAATGGCGGAAATGGCGCGTAGTTTCATGATGAACCTCCCTGGTATTGGTTGAAATAACGTGCTTGTTTCTGGACGACTTGCGATAAGCGTGGCTCAACGAGACAGCGCCGGCGCCGCTTGCTGTGGCGTCGGCAGGATTAGGCGATGCGTGGTTCTCGGCATGGCGGGTGGCTTTTAGTCGGTTCGTAGAAGCGGACGGCGCGGTCCGAGGAATGCGGTGAAGTTCTGTACTAGGTCTTCCGCGCGAAGGTGGGGGTAGCCCTTGAGCATCTGCATAGTTAGCCATGAGTGCTCCAGAGTGAGGCTCGCGCCGCATCACTTTACCGAAACTATGCCTGACCACAACTTTAGGAAATCCCCCGGTGCGGGGGTTGGACTACGTCATGCGCCAACTATTTGAATTTTCAGAATATTTTCTGATGAAGTCATCGCCTCCGTAGCAACTGCTGCGGCAGACGCTGGTCGCCGTGGACAAAGGGAGGCGCTCGATTGCCGATTCATTGCTGCCCCTAGAGTGAGGCCCGGCCATGCTGCCTCCATGCCTGCTGACGTTGTCAGCGACATGCCAGGCAACCATCGGTCTTCGAGGTTGCGGCGCAGCTCCCGCTGCGTGATCGAGCCAGCTCGCACAGCATCCATCTGCGAGCGACCACCGGCCTGTCCGGTGGCGGATGCTTTCGCCTTATCAACCCATCGCGGGGTTACGCACCCTTCCCCGCTTGCGTGGGCTTGGTGTGTCTCCGCTTCTTCCCCATGGAGATTCACTATGAACACCACGTCCAACGAGAAATCGTACTTCGATCTGCACACCTCGGGCATCGGCTATCTGCAACGTGCCCGTGAAGTGCCCGTCAGGGGCGGCCGCCGTGCGCAGCCTTTTCTGGCCTGCACCATCGCCGCGCTGGTCGGCTCCACCAGGGACCCCAGCATCCGCTACTTCGACGTCAAGGTCTCGGGTGCCGAGGCCAAGAAGCTCGTTCAGCGCTACATCGGCGTTGACGATCCCAAGCAACGCCCGCTGGTGCGCTTCCGCCTCGGCGATCTCTGGGGCGATGCGTACATCCGCGACAAGGGCGAGAACCAGGGCAAGGCCGCCGCGTCCCTCAAGGCGCGACTGCTCAAGGCCGAGCTGATCGAGCGGGCCGAACTGGCTTCGATCGAGCAGCACGAGCTGATCACCCGTGGCATCGGCTACCTCAACCGTCCGAAGGACGTCACCCCCAAGGCGGGCGATCCATTCCTGTCGTGCTCCATCGCCGCACTGGCCGGACCTGTCGACGAACCGGAATATCGGTACTTCGACACGATCGTCGCTACTCCTGAAGCCGAGCATCTGGTTCGCCGATGCGTTCAGGCCATCGAAGGGGATCGCAAGGTGCTGATCGCCTTCCGTCTCAACGACATGAAGATCGATCCGTATATCCGCACCAAGGGCGAGCACGCTGGGGAGCCGGCCGCGAGCCTGGAATCGACGCTGGTCCACATCGGTCTGATCAAGATCGACGGCACCCAGGTCTATCCGACGAGCCAGGCGCAAGCCGAGGCAGCACCGGTGAAGGACGCACCCGCGCCCGAAGCCGCCAACGCCATCGACACCGCCGCCGACGCCGACGCCGTTTCCGACCAATCTGCCGAGCCCGCCGAGCGCGAGCCCGAAGGTGAAGTCGAGGAGCAGGAGCCGGCATTGGCTGCTTCGTTCTGATCCGGCATGGCCCCCACGGGGCCTTGCCTTTTCTATTCGTCAAGGAGAACCATCATGGCAGTCCAATCGGCGCCCGAGCAATCGGTATCGCCCATCATTGTTCCGGGCCAGCTCACGCTGCGCACCATCCGCGGCAAGAACGGCCCGTTTACCGTCGGACGCCTCGCCACGCACCTCGGTGTGTTTGAGGTCAAAGACCCCGAGCTGGAGCAATACGCGGAGGGTAAGTACGACGGGGAATTCGTCATCCGGTACATCTTCCCGAAGTCCTACCCAGTCGGCGGTGGCATGCGGTTCGAAATCCGTGCCAGCCTCGACGGAATGACGCTCAACGGCATCGACAAACTGAGCCGTGACGAAGCCCGCAGCTTCGCCTCCCAGGACGTCGATCCACTCGAGGAAGAGCTGGGCACGCAGCCGGCGGCGAAGCCGGCCAGAGCATCCCGCCCCGCCAAACCTGCCTCCGTGCACGCATCGGCGGACCCGCTGGTAGATACCACACCGTTCGGTGTGGATGCGCCGCCGCCCGCTGCGTCTGCCGCCCCCGGCAGCGAAGAAGATCCAGACGCCGCGCTGTTCGGCCCACTGTGGGAGCTGGGCGAATCCGTAAAGCTGGATTCGACCATCGACCGCCGCGTCCTGCGCGCGCAAATCGCCCGCCTGGGCGAGCTGGGCTTCGTGCTGGACTTCAAGACGCAAGAGTGGAGCCGACAGGCTGAACTGCAACCTGCGTAATCACAGGCACCGCATCCGCGGCGTCCTTTACCCGTCGGGGGTTACTTCCCCATGCGGGGAGGCCCCCGATTTTTTGGAGGTCTCATGTTCACTATCACTTGCGACACACCCCGTTCCGCGTTGGATGAATCCGCGTGGCGGGCTCTCTGCGAGACAGCAGCCGCACAAGCCGCGAAGGGTTGCGGCCTGTCTCACGACTACTACGTTGAACGTTTCAGTTCGGTGATCGAAGCGCAAGTTGGCCGATTGCCCGAAGTCCAACGCGCACAGGCCTTGCATATTGCGCAGGAATGGGACTACGCAACACCTGCCGCTCGGCGGGAAGCCCAGGACTGGAATGCCGAAAACGGCTACTGCTCGCATGGCATCGAACTGGGTTGCTGTCCGGCCGGTTGCGACTCGTACGACGACTTGGACTGGGCTTCATAGCCGCATACGCGGCATTCCGTCACCCGCTGGGGGATCTCCCCTGCGGGGAGACCTCCGGCTTCACTTTTCTAGGAGGCCTCTCATGGGCTGGTATTTCTCACCGCAATCGCGGTCTGAACTGATCGCGGAACTCATCGCACCGCAAGAGACCGAGCATGTAAGTGTGAAAGTCATCGCTCACGTCCTGCGTGGCAACGTGCTGTGGTCCGTGGTCGAAATGACTGCCAAGGTCGAAGGGGTGCATCGTGATCTGGCGCCGGGCCAGTCCCTGCGCTACATCCGCTGCGATCTGCTTGAACGCAGCGGCAACCAGTGGGGCTACAAGCCGCTGGAAGAATCCATGCACCCGTACTACTACTCGTGCCCACTGTCTTATCTGGACCTCGCACCGGAGCAGTCCGCCGACTGGCGTGCAGGCGTTCGCGCCTACCACGCACGGCGGCGCACACCCACGGCATCCACGGCACCCGCCGCGGCACTGATGGCCAGAGCCAGGAGAAACCGACATGGGCCTGATCCTGGCAATGCTCCCGCGGTCGCTGTTGGCATTCGTTGAAGAGCAGTTGTCCAACGACGAAGTTTCCTCGGACGAGGAAATGCTGGAGTACTTCATCAACAACGGTCTCACCGAGGAACAGGCGCGGCAGGCACTGACCTACCGCGACCAGTACCTCAACAACATCTACCTGGACGGCTTCACGCCGATCACAGCATCAGACGAGGTGCTTCATTTCAATCCGCACACCCGGCAGTTCGAGCCGGACTGAGCGTTTTCCTTCCAACCCCAGGGGCAGCACCAGCCCCCAGGGCGGTGCTGTCCCCGCTCATTAGAGGACATCGCCATGCCTGCAAACACTTCTTCCACCACGCTGTATCGCATCGACGAATGCCCGGACGTGATGGCCGACGCCTGCGTCGGCGACGATCAAGGCAACCTGATCTTCCTTTCTATCTGGGCGCGCGACACCGCCGTCCAGCAGTTCCTCGCTCGCCTGACCCTCGGGCGCGACGAGCAGGGACTGGACCAGTTCCACGTCATCACCGACCAAGGTGGCAGCGTCCCGGTGTTCATCGGCAACGTCGATCGACTGGAAAAGCGCGTCACACGCGCCTACCGGCGCACGCTGTTCGGCTCTCTCTCCAACGTGTGGCTGTTCGACCGGCGCTGCGTCAAGCCCGACAAAGCCAACGCCAGCGCGCTGGCATTGCTGCCACGCGACACCGCCCACCGGCTCGACCGCCTGTGGATGCTGGTGCGAGACACCTGCCCGTTGCCCTTGCTCGATCACTGGCGCGAGACCGTGCTGGAACTACTGCAAACCCACCAGATGTTGGCCCGCCTTCCGTTCGCCCTCGGGCCGTTGGAAGGCCATCGGCTCGCCATCGACGTGCCAGCGCTGACTCTGGCGCTGGGCTCCTTGATCCGCAGTGACGTCCTCACCGCCGATGCCTATCCGACCAAGATTTCTACGCCGGAAGCGGTAGCGATTTAACCCATCCGTGGAGGCACGCCTTGGCGTGCTTCCACCATTCATCCCCGCCAACCAGGAGATTTTCATGGCCCTCATGTTCCCGCGGCTCGCCCGTAATTTCATTCGCAATGGGTACTTCCCCACGGATGAACCCACGCTCGAAAGAGTCCTCAACGCACTGATGCCCAGCGACGGGCCGATGTGCATCCTCGATCCCTGCGCCGGCGAAGGCGTGGCGATCGCTGAAGCCGCCCATGTCCTTGGGCGCGAACACGCCAAGGCGTTCGCTGTCGAGTTCGATGCGGAGCGCGCGCGCCATGCCCGCGGCCTGGTCGATCACTGCCTGCACGCGGACCTGATGGACACGATGATTTCCAAGCAGTCCTTCGGGCTGCTCTGGCTCAACCCTCCGTATGGCGACCTGTCCAAGGACGTCAACGGCAACATCGGCTATCAAGGCCAGGGCCGCGCCCGTCTCGAGAAGCTGTTCTATCAGCGAACCTTGTCGCTGCTGCAGTACGGCGGCGTGCTGGTCTTCATCGTTCCCGGCTACGTGCTCGACGCGGAGCTGGTCGGCTGGCTGACGCGCCACTACACGGACCTGCGGATCTACCGAGCGGTGGAGACGCAGTTCAAGCAGGTGGTGATCTTCGGGCGCCGGATGCGCCAGCGCGAGCAGGCGCCGGATGGCGTCAAGGCCATGCGCAATCTGCTGCTGCAGGTTGGGCTCGGCGAAGTCGAAGCTGAGGAGCTGCCGAGCGAATGGCCGTTCCTGCCTTACATCGTCCCCGCCAGTCCGGCCGAGCCGGAGCATTTTTTCCGCGTGACGATGGAGCCGGAGCAGTTCACCGATGAGGTTGGTCGGCTCCAAGGCCTCTGGCCGTCTTTGGACACGCACCTGGGTGCCTCGCAGCAGTCGCTGCGTCCACCGGCACGTGCTCTTTCCCACTGGCATCTCGCTCTGGCTCTGGCCGCAGGCGCGATCTCCGGCGTGGTGCGCTCCAAGACAGGGCGCCTGCTCGTCGTCAAAGGTGACACCCACAAGGACAAGACGCTCCAGCGGGAATTCACAGAACGCGACGATGGCTCCATTGCGGAGACCCGCATCCTCACCGACAAGTTCGTCCCTGTCATCCGCGCATGGGACATGACGCCTGGCTCCCCGACACGGGGCGAGGTGTTGACCATCCGCTAATCCCCGGACACCTGACATCCCGCTGCATTTCATCAAAGGAGAAACACCATGCTCTCACGTCTGTTCCAGCGGCCTGCGCCGCAGAAGCAACCTTTGTTCGCACCGACTTCGTTGCAGTTGAGCGAAGCGAAGGCCACCAGAACACGGTGGACCAGCTTCCCGAAGATCGCGACATGATCTGACGACAGCACACCGTAATCCCATCCACCTGACGGAGCCACTTCACTCCGCCAGGGGTGTCGTGGCTCAATTTCCTTCAAGGAGGAGCCCATGGCATCACATCGTATCGAGACCTACTGCCGGAAGCTGCTGTTTTTCCCCGGCGCACTCATCCTCAGCGTAGACATCGACCGCCTGGTTCGCGCGGGCTGTCTGGATCCGCTTCCGTACTTTCGTCGCCATGTGCGTGGCGACTGGGGCGATGTCAGTGAGGAGCAATGGCAAGCCAACGGCATCGCACTGCAATCGGGTGCATCGCTGGAATCGCGCTACGTGGTCCGCCCTGAGCTGAGCATTCGCATCGTCACCGATGCGGAACGCCGTTTCACCCTCATCGTGCTGCCGTCCGAAGTCTGAGCACGTTTCACCCGTAGGCCGCCAGCGCCTGCGTTTTCCAACCACCGTCGGCCGCGTGCCGATTGTTCTTCCCATCTCGGGGCATGCCACTGCCCCGACGGGGGTGGTGCATGCCCCATTTTTTTGGAGCATCACCATGTCCCTCGATCTTGAATCTACCGCCGCAGAAGCCACGCCCGCGCAGGGCGAACTGCTCGATGCGGAGTCTTCCCCTCTGACCCTGAGCCCTCAGGATTTCGTCACCGACTTCGGCGACGAACTGCTCGATTCGCTGAACCGCGCCAACCCGCCGGTCTATACCGGCCAGCCGCGAGCGCATCGGCAACTCATCGTCGCCAGCCTCAAGCGCAAACTGTTTGAGGCCCAGGCCGAAGTCGTCCATGCCGCCGCCGAGTTGCTGATCGACCGTGGCGAGCGCGCTGCGATCATCAACGGCGAAATGGGCTGCGGCAAAGTGCGCCGTATCGGCGCTTAGAAGAAGCGTAGCGCAAGCTACCAGGGCTGCTGGTATGCCCTGTACTCACCGGACTTATCCCCGCCCGAAAGAGCTTGAATTCCGAAAGGAATCCGGTCATTCAAGGCTGGGCGAACTTCCATCGGCATGTGGTCGCCGCACGTCAATTCCAGTATCTGGACCGCGACATTTGGCGCGCGCTGTGGCGGTGGGCCAAGCGCCGGCATCCGAACAAGAACCACACGTGGATTCGCGAACGCTACTTCCACGTAATCGGAAGTCGGACCTGGGTGTTTGCTTGCGAACACGAAGAGCGGACCAGCAGCGAAAGACGCTGGGTCGAGCTTCGCCGAGCGGGCGATACCAAGATCAAACGGCACACCGTCATTCGCGCAGACGCAAACCCGTTTGACCCGGAATGGGAAACTTACTTCGAGGACCGGATCGGTGCCAAGATGAAGAACAACATCGCCGGGCGCAAGCGTCTGCTGTACCTGTGGTTGGAACAAGAGGGGAAATGTCCCGTTTGCGGTGAGCCTCACGCCAAGGACCGCGGATGGCATGTCCACTACCTCATTCGTCGCGTAGATGGCGGCTCCAACCAACATGGAAATCTGGTGATGGTTCATCCGAACTGTCACAACCAGATCCATAGCCTTGGTCTTGAAGTTGTGAAACCGGCTCATGCAAATGGGCTTTGAAAGGCTTGAGCCGTATGAGGGGAAACTCTCACGTACGGTTCTTAGGGGAGGATGTGGCGGCAACGCCATGTCTTTACCCGACTCGCTCCAGCAGGCGGCACGCCGCTCCTGGCGCATCGGCCAGAAAGAGGACGTGCGCGTGATCTATCTTGGCTACGCCCGCTCCTCGCAGATGACCTGCCTGGAACTGATGGCCAAGAAGATCATGGTCTCGCAGTCCACCTCGGGCGACGTGCCCGAATCGGGCCTTGATGCCCTGAACCAGGACGGTGATTCCGTTGAGGTCGCATTGGCCCGACAGCTTGTCGCCGCCTGACTATCTCCACTTACGGCCCTTCGGGGCCGTTTTTTTTGAACCGCTACCAGCAAATCGGAAGCAGCATGATTCGCATTGTTTGCTGTTGCACACGTCCTTAGCGGTGATGGTGAGGGCTCGATGTTTCAGGACGCCGAGCTATGTGCCCCTCTCTAACCTGGTTTCACCATCCCGAACGCCGCCTGCTGGCGGGAGTCCTCGGCCTGCTCTGTTCGGTGCTGGTTGGCGGCTGCGCGACGACCGCGGCGCCGCAAGCGCCCGATCCCATAGTGGAGGCCTCGCCCGCACCGGAACCCGAGGCGCCGCAGTTCATTCCTGTCGTGCGCTATGGGCGCTACACGCTGGTGGAACTCGCTCCGATGGCGGCGCAGCGCGACCTGCTGTTGCAGACCGTCGATATCTCCATTCCCGGAGATGCCCGCGCCACGGTCGGCGACGGACTCCGACACATGCTCAAGCGTAGCGGCTACCAGCTCTGCGAGACGGGGCATGCCGTGATCGAGCTATACGCGCTACCACTGCCGGCGGCGCATCTGAATCTGGGTCCGATGACTCTGCGCGATGCACTGCTCACGCTGGCCGGCCCATCCTGGGAGATGCATGTGAATGACCGCACGCGCCAAGTCTGCTTCGAGAGGGTCAGCGGCGACACTACCGCGCCAGCGCCCGAAGCACCTGCCGCCGACGCCGTGCAGACGTTTCCCGTCGCGGGAGGCCATTCATGAACAACTCCTCACGGCCTTCCCGGCGTGCGACTGCCGCCGTCGTCGTGCAAAGCCTGCTCTGGCTTTGGCTGATTGGTCTGAGCATCTTAGCTGCCCTCAACTATCAAGCTATGAACGACCTGGCCGACCGGAAGTGGGTCGATTCCCGCCTGCAGCACCTCGAAGCCCAGGTCGCTAGGCTCACCGAGACCACTCAAGCCTTGCAGCAGCGGCCGGCAGCCGCAACCGCCTCAGGCCTGCAAGATATCCGGCAGGCCCTGGATGCTCGCATCGCACATATCGAGCAGACGCTGTTCGGCCTTGCCTCCATAGAGGACCTTCAGGCGCTACGCGCCGAGGTCGAGCAGATTAAGACACGCCAAGCGACGACACGTGCGGCTACGCCTGCGAAGCCGCGCACGCAGAGCAAGCCCACTGCCGCCCAGCCTGAGCCGACCCCGCTGCCGTTCCGTATCGTGGGTGCCGAGCTACGCGCTGGCCAGCGCAGCGTATCCGTCGTCCCGGCCGCGGGGGATTTCACCGCCGACCAGGTGCAGGTGCTGCTGCCCGGCGACGCGACAGGTCCATGGCGCTTGCAGGCCATCGACGGTAACACCGCCGTGTTTCAGGCCGGTGAGCAGACCCGCCGTGTGGCGATTCCCTGACGCAGAGGCCATGCGATGAAACACCATCCCGTCCTCATCTTCTCGCTGCTGGCGGCGCTGCATCTGTCGGCCTCGGCCCAGGAGCCAGCCACAGCCCAGTCCCGTAATGCGCCCAGCCAGGAGCGTCCCCTGGCGGGCCGCTCACTCGACGACCGCACGGCGCGCGACTGGGGACTGCAACCGCAGGAATGGGCACGCTACCAGGAGCTGATGAAGGGCCCGCTGGGCATCCAATCGCCCAACCTGGATCCGCTGTCGGCCCTGGGCATCGAGGCCCGCACCGACGAAGAGCGGCGGCGCTACGCGGATTTGCAGGTACAAGTCGAAGCGCGTCGCGTGGAGAAGCTGCTGGCGTATCAGCGCGCCTACGACGAGGCTTGGCAACGCCTGAACCCCGGCATGCAGCGTGTGAACCTGCCCGATGACAAACCAAGCGCCGCCGCCGTGCGCAGCAGCGGCCGCACGGCGGTATTCGTCAAGGACGGCTGCGCCGCATGCGGGCAGACCGTGCAGCGCCTGCAATCGTCGGGGGGCGAGTTCGACCTGTACATGGTCGGCAGCCGCCAGGACGACGCGCGTATCCGCGACTGGGCCAAGCGCGCCCAGATCGACCCGGCACGGGTGCGCAGTGGCAGCATCACGCTCAACCACGATGGTGGCCGCTGGCTGTCGCTGGGCCTGCCCGGCAACCTGCCGGCCGTGGTCCGCGAGGTGAACGGCCAGTGGCAGCGCCAACCTTGACCGCCATGCCTGCCTCGCCCACGTGGCTCGCGCGGCTGCTCACCGCGGCTCTGGTCGCCAGCCCGGCCCACGCCCAGGAGACTCCTCCACCGGCCTATCAGCTTGCCGCGCAACGCGCGGGCATTCCCTCGACCGTGCTCTACGCCGTCGCGTTGCAAGAGAGCGGCATCCGGCGCAACGGTCGCATCGTTCCGTGGCCGTGGTCGCTCAACGTCGCCGGTCAGTCACGCCGCTTTGCCACCCGCGTCGACGCCTGCTCAGGCTTGCAGCAGGCGATGCGCTCCACTCCGCACACGCGCATCGACGCGGGCTTGGGTCAAATCAACCTTGGCTACCACAAGCACCGGTTCACCAGCCCGTGCGACCTGTTCGACCCGTACCGCAACCTCGACATTGCAGCCCAGATCCTGAAGGAGCAGCACATCCCCGGCGAGGACTGGCTGCTGGCGATCGGTCGCTACCACCGCCCTGCGGGGGGTCAGCCGGCCGCGCGCTACCGCCGCAGCGTGTCCCGCCACCTCGCTCGCGTGCAGGGCACGCGCCCAATCGCCGCGGTGCTCGCCACGCATCAGGAGACCTCCCCATGACGAAATCTCATCTGGCCCATCTCGCCCTGAATGGCGTGCTCCTGCTGCCGACGGGGCTGCCGCTGGCCTCGCATGCCGGCGATCCGCTGATCGTGGTCGAGGACCGTGGCGGCATGTCGGCGATGCCGTACTACGAAGCCCTCAATCTCCAGCCGCGCGCCAAAGGCACGGCACGGCCGCTGATCCCGGCGCCCCAGGTTCCCGCGACACCCACGGACGAGGCCGCGATGCTGCCGGTACGTAGCGCCAAACTCACACCCGGCACCGTCGCACGGCGGGTGATCGAGGTACCGGGCTTGCGGCCTTTCGTGGTCGTCGGCGACGACAAGGCTTCCCAGGACTGGCTGCGGCGCCACGCGGCCGCGCTGCGTGAGCGCGGCGCGGTCGGCTTGGTGGTCAACGTCGAGACCGTGCAGGCCTTGGCTCGGCTGCGCGCACTGGCGCCCGACGTGCCAATGGCACCCGTGTCCGGCGACGATCTGGCCGAACGCTTGGGCCTGCGGCACTACCCGGCGCTGATCACTGCCACCGGCATCGAGCAATGACGCCATGTCGGGGAAACAGCCTGTCGAGGTTCTGCTTCGCCCCGCCGTGGAGCTATACACCGTCGCGGCGTGTGCGGGTGCCGCGTTTCTGTCCCTGGTGGCCCCGTGGTCGCTCGCGCTGAGCCCGACAATGGGCGTTGGCAGCGCGCTCGCGTTCGGCGCCTACGGCGCCATCCGCTACCGCGATGCCCGCACCATCCTGCGCTACCGGGGCAACATCCGCCGGCTGCCGCGCTACGTGATGACCAGCAGCGATGTGCCTGTCAGCCAGCAGCGGCTTTTCATCGGCAGGGGCTTTCTTTGGGAGCAGAAACACACCCATCGGCTGATGCAGACGTACCGGCCGGAGTTCCGCCGCTACGTTGAACCCACACCCGCCTATCGGCTGGCAAGGCGCCTGGAAGAACGACTGGAGTTCGCACCGTTTCCGCTGTCCCGGCTGCCCTCGCTCACGGGCTGGGATGTGCCTTTCAATCCGGTGCGGCCGCTGCCGCCCGTGGGCGGCCTCCCACGGCTGCATGGCATCGAACCGGAGGAAGTGGACGTCAGCCTGCCGCTGGGCGAGCGCGTCGGACACTCCCTGGTGCTGGGCACGACGCGCGTGGGAAAGACCAGGCTGGCCGAGTTGTTCGTCACCCAGGACATCCGCCGCAAGAACGCCGCAGGCGAGCATGAGGTCGTTATCGTCATCGACCCCAAGGGCGATGCCGACCTCCTGAAACGCATGTACGTCGAGGCCAAACGCGCGGGCCGCGAAGGCGAGTTCTACATCTTTCACTTGGGTTGGCCGGAGGTTTCCGCGCGCTACAACGCCGTGGGGCGCTTCGGGCGCATCTCGGAAGTCGCCACCCGCATTGCCGGCCAGCTCTCCGGCGAAGGCAACAGCGCGGCCTTCCGCGAGTTCGCCTGGCGCTTTGTGAACATCATCGCGCGCGCCTTGGTGGAACTGGGACAGCGCCCGGACTACATGCTGATCCAGCGCCACGTCATCAACATCGACGCGCTGTTCATTGAGTACGCCCAGCACTACTTCGCGAAGACGGAGCCGAAGGCGTGGGAGGTGATCGTCCAGATCGAGGCCAAGCTCAACGAGAAGAACATCCCCAGAAACATGATCGGGCGCGAGAAGCGCGTGGTGGCGCTGGAACAGTACCTTTCCCAAGCGCGCAACTACGACCCAGTGCTGGATGGGCTGCGCTCGGCGGTGCGGTACGACAAGACGTACTTCGACAAGATCGTCGCCAGCCTCTTGCCGTTGCTGGAGAAGCTCACCAGCGGCAAGATTGCGCAGCTCCTGGCGCCGAACTACTCCGATCTGGCAGACCCGCGACCGATCTTCGATTGGATGCAGGTGATCAGGAAGCGTGCCGTGGTCTATGTGGGCCTGGATGCATTGTCCGACGCAGAGGTCGCCGCGGCGGTCGGAAACTCCATGTTCAGCGACTTGGTATCGGTCGCAGGCCACATCTACAAGCACGGAATCGACGACGGCCTGCCAGGGACATCGGCCAGCGCGCGGGTGCCAATCAACATCCACGCCGACGAGTTCAACGAATTGATGGGCGACGAGTTCATTCCGCTCATCAACAAGGGCGGCGGTGCCGGGCTGCAGGTCACCGCATACACGCAGACGCTCTCGGACATCGAGGCCCGCATTGGCAGTCGGGCCAAAGCCGGTCAAGTGATCGGCAACTTCAACAACCTGTTTATGTTGCGGGTCCGGGAGACGGCCACGGCCGAACTCCTGACTCGGCAACTGCCCAAAGTCGAGGTCTATAGCACCACCATCGTCTCGGGCGCGACCGACAGTTCAGACATCCGTGGTGCGACCGACTTTACGTCGAACACGCAGGACCGTATCAGTATGTCCAGCGTGCCGATGATCGAGCCATCGTACGTGGTGGGTCTACCCAAAGGACAGTGCTTCGCGCTGCTGCAGGGCGGTCAGCTCTGGAAGATCAGAATGCCGCTGCCGGCCCCTGCCCCCGATGAGGTCATGCCGCAGGATCTGCAACAGCTCGCTGGCTATATGCGCCAGAGCTACACCGACGCCACGCAGTGGTGGCAGTTCACCAGTTCTCCGGTTATGCAGGACACAGCCTTGCCCAGCGACCTGCTTGATGAGGCACCCACCGCTGTGCCCAACGCCGATGCCCGGGCGATAGATGACGCCGGCAACAAGGTCTCGCCATGAAAGACGTCGCCTCAACCGCGCAGCGAGAGCAGAACCAGAGCCAAGGCCTGATCGTCAGCACCCTTACGCTGCCGTTTCGGCTGCTCGGAGTGCTGATCGGCTCGCTGCTATTTTCGATCGTCGTGGAGTGTGTCGGCATGCACCTATTCTGGAAGGACCAGGGCTGGCGCCACTCCCAACAGATGTTGCAGTACGAACTAGGGCACCTCTCCAACCACTTCACGCGCAGCCTGGTCGTGCAGGAGCCGGGGCGCACGGCGCATGAGCTGGTGGATACCGGCTACGAATGGGTATTCGTGCGCTCGGGCCTGCTGGAGCGCATGAGCCTGACTGCTGAGCGGGCCCGTGCACCCAGCCACGGGCGAGCACGCAACTTTCGCTACTACATCAGCCAGGTCTATGTCTGGACTGAGAGCTACCTGATTGCCTCGGCTTTCACGACCCTGACCTTTCTCGTGCGAGTGCTAGTCCTGTTGCTCACACTGCCGCTGATCTTCACGGCAGCGTTCGTCGGGCTGATCGACGGCCTGGTGCGGCGCGATGTGCGCCGGTTCGGCGCGGGCCGGGAATCCGGCTTCATCTATCACCGCGCCAAGGCCAGCTTGATGCCTTTAGCCCTTCTGCCCTGGGTCACGTACCTCGCTCTACCCATATCGGTACATCCACTCATCATCTTGCTACCCAGCGCGGCGATACTGGGGCTCGCCGTTAGCCTGACCGCAGGCAGTTTCAAGAAATACTTGTGACGAGCACTGCACAGTTCACTAGCATCTCTTGTCGCCTATGCCGGTGTTGCTTACCGGTTTTGCATAACATCGAGGGCAGCGTCCAATGCCGAAACCGACTCAACGACGGTTCTTACCGTCGCGCGATCGAACTCATGATCTCGCTGGGCATCGTGTACGCCACTATTAAGATAGCTCCATTCAATGCTTGCACCGTTGACATTTAGCAGTCTCACCAAAGCCGCAACAGCATCTGGTGCACCGGCGTGCTGAGCCGCGATGCGATCAACGGCCGATCGCAGCTTGGTGCATTTATTGTTCAACTCCCAGGGCGAGCGTGGACCGCCGAGCTTGATGTCGATGCGTCCATCGCCGCGCCGCCCCATCCACGTCCAGAGGCGATCGGTCAAACTTTCCAGCGCAGGACGCGCCTGACGTAGGGCCTCGCGCTTCTCATCGGCGGCCAGGGCCTGCTGAGCCAGAAGCACGTAGTTCTTTGTTGGCGGGTCGCTGTCCACCCTAAGCTCTTGCTCTCCCTCGTGTGGCAAGAACCTGTAGCGCTTGATGGCTGCGGCGCGCCTGGCACCCAGTTCCTGCTGGATGCGAAGCAGAAACTCTTCGGCATGAGAGGTCAGGATGATCTGCTTGCCTTCCAGCAGGCCATCCTCGAAGAAGGTGCGCCAGATTCCATCGCGATGCTCATCGTCGATCGCGTTGACGACGTCATCGAAAATGACCACGGGACAGCCCTGCGCGATGTTCTTTGCCAGCAGTATCGCCAGGCCCAGGCACTTAATGTGCCCTTCACTGAAGACGATCAGCGCGTCATAGCGCACGCCCGGTTCGCCGACAAACTCCACCTCGATTTTTCCGTTCTCTGCCACGGGCAGCCACAGTGCGTTCAGCAGGTCGCCGGGAAGATCAACGCGATTGAATGCGTTGTACAGATTGCGCGCCTGTTCCCCCAGGCCTTGGAGCAGCACACCCGGCAATGCGGCCAGGTAGGCCTGGATCTCAGGCAGAAAACCATCGTAGGCGGCCTTGATCCGCTCATGGTGTGCGACCAGTGGCACCTCTGCCGCGACAGCCTGAATCAGTTCGCGATTCGCCTCGTCGAACTGGGCCACGGTCTGGTGCGCTGCGGCCAGCTCCTGGTCTGCCGTCGTGCGCATGGTTCGCAATCGTTCGATCTCCAATTGATGCTGGTTCAATCGGTCCCGCTCCTGGGCCAGCGCGCCGCGCTGGGCGTGCACTTCGCGAGCTTGCGCGTCTAACCCCTCGATGCGTTCGGCGATCTGCAGGAGCGCGTTCCAAGCGCGACGCTCACCATCGACCCACGCTCCCAGCCAATTCCCAGCATCCGCGGGAAGCAGCGCAGGCAGGTTCGCTGCCTGCAACTCCGCGGGACATGCATTTGCAGCAACGGTGATCACGCGACGCATCTCGTCCCACAGCACTCGCACCGCATCGCTCAGTTGGGTCCGAAAACCAGCCTCCTGCTGCTGGAGTACGGCAAGTTGCGCGAGCTGCTCTAGCCCCAGGCGAGCTCTGGCAAAAGGATCCTGCGCCACAGCCGCCAATCCTGTACCGCAGGCGGGACAGGCGTTTGCTCCGTCAGCAAGGGCCAGCACTGCCTCGTAGAGCTTGGCGTACGACACCTCACCAGCGCGGGCCGCAAGTTGCCCCGACGACCCCTGCCAAAGGCCATGAACGCGATAGGCCTCTGCCAGAAACGCTTGAAGCTTCGCCTGGGTGACCTCGTGGATGGCTGGTGGCACGGCATCCAGCTGTGCCTGAACATGTGGAAGGCGCCCTTGCTGCTGCGGAGTACCGAGCAGCCAGTCCACACAAACCAGATACATCGCACCAGGGGACATGCGCTGTGCCAATCCGTTTTCCAGACCCTCAATCGCAGCAATCTTCTGCGGGTAAGAGGCGATCGTCTGCTCGGAGTTCGCGAGTTGCAGGCGACGCTGTGCCAGTTGAGACGCTTGAGCCCCAACGAGCATCAGGTCCTGATCGAGTGAAGGATTGAAGCCGCGAACAAACTCACTGAACTGTTCCACGCCGAACAAGGTTGCAATGAGCTGCCTTTGATCGCTCGAAGTCCGCGCAGCAATGCGAGCGAAGTCGTCGAGGCGGTTCTTTTCGATGAAACAGAAGCGGTACTCTGTTTCGTTGGGCTGCACAGCCTGGGCTTCGTCTGCCCCTCCGGCGGAAAGCACAGGCACGTCATGGCGACGCAGTCGAGCGTTGTTGCAATAAATGCGCTGGTCAACCCGCTTGACCTGCGCTTCGCTGATGGAGCCAAGCATCGCTACTTCCAATGCCTCGCAGAAGCTGCTCTTGCCAGTGCCATTAGCACCGTAGATCAGGGTAATGTCATGGCTGAGGTCGAACGTCTCCTGCCGCATGAACCCTCGAAACGGTCCTACATATAGCTGGTGCAGGCGCTCGAGTGCCGGCCCCGCTTCCGGTCCGTTAACCTGCTCGTCGTACAGAGCAGGCATCTGCGCCAGATGCGCAATGGCCAGCGGTGTCAGGCGAGTAGAACGCCCGCGGCGTGCAGCTCCGACCTCGGCCAGTGGCTGCAGGTGGTTGAACACCAGATTCGCGAGTCGGCGCACGTCGTCATGCACTTCTCGCTGCGCCAAATGCGCAAGAAAGCGGTGAAACTCCGAATGAATGCTTGCCATGCAGCCCCCTCTACACACAAAGACGCTTTTGGCCGCGTCCGTGGCAGTGTTAATTAGCTGTCCACGCTCTCGTGCGCAGTCAGGTAGTGCTTCCATCCACCCTTAAGGCTTACGGAAATTCTCGGCAAAATAATCAATTACCCGCGCCGCCTGGGTTCCTTTGCGAAAGCGCTTCTGTTCTTCGAAATCGATGGAGGGCAGCATGTGGATCAATTGATGATCTGCATACAGAGCCATGACCTCCCTGGCATTCAGTGCCCCAGCGCGCTGCCCGGTCAACGTGTTCGCCGCCTCGATGGCCGCGCCAATCATCACATCCGCCAATTGCACCGCGGGACTGCTCTTCGAGTCGACCTGAGTCACCGACTGAAGCTTGAGCGGAAAGGTGATGCTCGCGATCTCGGACTGCCGGAATGTGATCGCATCCTCGTGCCGGATATAGCGTTCCAGCAAATCATGATAGGTGAGCAGGTTCTTGGACTGATCGTGCTCAACCCGATAGGGACCGTCGGCTATGGCTTCCATCCTGCTCACCAAGGACTGCAGCACCACGAAAGCGGCATCCGTGGTAACGCCCGGAGTCGCGATCGCCTGAAGGCATTCTGGCGCCGCGAACTGCGCAAGAGGGCCCAGCGCTTCCGGCAGTTCTTGCCAGCGTGAGGCTCGCGCTGCCGCGACTAGATCGGCAAGCGCCTCAGAACTCTTCTCCTTCACTGCGCGCTGGAAACTCGCCAGCAATCGATCGAGCGCGCCGGCCCCGAGGAGCGTCGGCCCGGTCACGTGGAGCAGCGACGCAAGCGAATAGTTCTGCCCATCCTCATAGAAGTCCATGCCTCGCTCGTAGTAGAACGGTTCAACCGCGTAGTCCATGAACATCAGCAGCAGGAGGTAGCGTTTATCACAGACGTACGTCACGCACCTGTGGTGGGTTAACACGTCGCGCTGCAACGCCATCAGGCGAGGATGGTTAGCTGGGCGGCGCGCCAGGGCCCGGTATTTGAGCTCCTCTGCCTGCAATTTGGGAAAGTGTTCCCGGATGAGGCGCTTAGCCTCGTCATCGTCAATGGCGATGGCCGTCGCACCCTGAAAGCGCTGCTCAGGGTTCAGCAGATCATGACCGGTGTAGCCGCTTTCATCGATCCGGAAACATTCCATTCAACTCTTCCCTGGGATGATGGCTACCCCGATCCGATCCGCCAGATCAAGGACGGCATCGTAGGTGCCAGCGTCGTCAGTTAGGCTGCGCGAACTGCCCAGTGTCTGGAGCGCGGCCTTGGAGATTCGATCACCGAACAGCATCACCGCGCGTGCCGAATCGTCTTGCCTTGACACCCAAGACAGGCCTTGGGATTGTGGGAATTGACCATGGATCGCCATGGCCCATTTGCGGGTACCGGGGTACTGGTCCTTTTCTGTGTCGATGAGCTGTTTGCGCGTCACACCCAGCTTGCGCAGCGGCACACTGGACAAGTCGATCACCTGCAGAGCCTCCTCCACCTGGACAGTGGGATGGACCTGCTCTGCGAGCTTGACCTTGTCAAAGCTTTTGAACCCCGGCGTATGCGGCACATCGTGGAAGACGGTCTCCATCAGTGCACACGGCAGCGTGGTGCCGGCGTACAGCGTAGGAATCGCTTGCCCCTTCGTGTCCTGGATTGGACTGAAACGAGCATTACCGCGCACGCCGGGATTGAACTCGTCCGCCTGGTACTGGCTCTGGTGTACGCGATGAAGCATCGTGCCCACGACCAACTCGGTGAAGGTCACCTGCAAATCAGCGGAGGGCTCCGGCGTGACCGATGACGACCCGCCGGCCGGCTCGTCATCGGCGATTGGCTTGGCGCGCCGCTTAGCCATGGGCAATTTCCTGAGTCTCGTCCCCGGCAGCGGCGATGACACGGTCAGGCGCCGAAGCCAGCAGATCCTGGGGACGCTTGCCTCCAAGGAAGCTGTTTTCGGAGCGGAACCAGTAGGCCATGCCCCAGCTGTCCTTATGTCCTGCGAATGCCCCAATGACCTTGGCCAGCGATTTCAGCGGACGAAAACCAGCGTCACGGTCCAGACCGTAGCCGGGGAAGTAGTCAATGCCGCCGTGGCTGATGGCGAATATCTGGCCCTGCTTCTTCCACTTGTTGGGCTGAGCACTCGGGTTCCGAGTACTCAGCCCCGCCAACTGGGCGATATGCGCTGCAGTCAGCCAATCGCCGCTATCCAACACCGCCCTACGTGCCTGAACAAGCATGCTCGCCTCCTTGAGTAGCCGGGGCGACGGCGGAGTACGCGGCATCAGCACCTCGGCCAGCCGTTCGAGCGATTGCCGGTCCTGGCGCTCGAGCAGCACTTCGAACATGGAGGACGCAACATTCGTGAAATTTTCCGCCAACGCGGAGAAGACGTTGGGCTTGATGTGATTGAAGGTCAAAACCAGCACACGGTCGGCATGTGACCCGCTGAGCCGGGCCTGAATTTCCTTAGGCGTACCTACCAAGGTCGATACGCCAGGATGATCTGCAATGACGCTCATAATGGATCCTTGAAAGGTTATTTACACTATTTGATAGTAGCATATCCCTCATAACCTTCAATGCCGAGTTTGTCCTCTTCGTAAGTCGTCGCGCATCTAATCTGGTCATCCATAGGTTCCTATTGTTTGCGGCCTGAAACAGCTCTGATCTTCACGATCAGGCCATTGCTGATCACACAGGAATGGCGCGATGGTGGCTTCGATCTGGCTGCGCGCCGCGCATTGCGGCGTGCCCACGTTTCTCGTGACGGCCCTCTTGATGGGGCAGTCCCCGATGGTGTTGGCCGAGTCTCCGGCACAGCGCCAAGAGCTGGTCGCCGCCCTGCGCCAGCTCGATGCGCTCGAGCGCACCGTCGCGAACGGCGCTACGCATGCTCCCGTCGAACCGGGCGAGCGCTACCACTTCGACTACCAGCGTCTCCTAGCTGATCTGGCGCGCGTGCGCACCGGCATCCAGGACCATCTCACGCCCTCACGTGCCCAGCCGCGCGATCCCTCCGAACTGGCCGGCGACTACAGCACCGAGCGGGCCGTCGAGTCGCCGACGACGACCGCCGAGGGCAAGCCATGAACGGCGCCCAGGTCTCGGCATTTCAAGCCAACAGCGGCATCGCGCCTTCCGCGATGGCGACCGTCCTGGTAGGCGTCGTGTTCGCGGTCCTGCTCGTCTGGGGCGTCTGGGCCATCCGAACGGCCTACGTGGGATGGTCCGAGAGCCGCCTCAACCAACGCCAGTTCCTCGGCGTGTGCATCCGCTTCGTCGCGATGTACCTCGTCCTGAGTTTCTTCCTCCTCTCCTGACCTGAAAGGACTGACCATGCAAAGCCGCATCCTCACTTCCCGTCTTGCTCAGCGCGCCACTGTGGCCCTGGGCGCAGCCGCGCTGCCCGCGCTGTCGTTCGCACAGGGACTGCCGCAACTGGAGAATCCCACGCGCGGCACCGGCAACGGCATCATGGAGACCATCCGCAATTACGGCTACGACATCATCATGCTCGTGGCCCTCCTGGTCGTGGCGTCGATGTTCATTGGCGTGTGCTACCACGCATACGGCACCTACGCGGAAATCCACACCGGTCGCAAGACCTGGGGCCAGTTCGGGCTCACGGTCGCCATCGGTGCCGTGCTGCTCGTGATCGGTATCTGGCTCCTAACCGAAGCCACCGGCATCCTGTAAGGGGACTGGCCATGTCCGAGCACCAACACGTCCGCGCTGACGGGACGGTGACGTTCCTCCCGCACCGGCTCAACCGCCATCCCGTTGTTGTGCGCGGCCTCACCGCCGACGAGCTGTGGATTTGCTGCGGTCTGTCCGGCGGCGCCGGCCTGCTGGTCGGCGCACCACTGTCCTGGATGTTCCGCACGATCGCGCTCGCGCCTACGTTCGTCGTCCTGGGCGTGGCCCTCGGCGTGTTCATCGGCGGAGGCATCCTGCGCCGCCTCAAGCGCGGGCGGCCCGATACCTGGCTGTACCGGCAGTTGCAGTGGCGGATCGCCACGCGCCATCCGCTCGCAGCTGGCTGGGTGGGCGGCCATGTGCTGATCTCGCGCTCGGGCTTCTGGTCCACCCGCAGGTCCATGCCTAGGGGCGCACGATGAGCCGTTTCAAGAATGAGATCACCCATCTGCAGGCGCACATCAAAACGCTTCGTCTGGGTGTTGGTGCACTGGTCATGGTCGCCCTGGTCATGGGTGGCGGCTGGTGGAATGCACCGCGCGACCTGACGATTCATGTCCCACCGGACTTGCGTTCGGGCAGCACCCGCAAGTGGTGGGAAGTGCCCCCCGAATCGGTCTATGCCTTCACGTTCTACGTGTTCCAGCAGTTGAATCGTTGGCCGACCAATGGCGAAGAAGATTACCCGCGCAACCTGCATGCGCTCTCACCGTACCTCACGCCTTCCTGCCACGCCTTTCTGCGTGCCGACTTCAATTACCGGCGCAGCACGGGCGAACTGCGGCAACGCGTGCGCGGCATCTATGAAATCCCTGGCCGCGGCTATGGCGATGATCCCACCGCCCGCGTGCGCGTGGTCTCCGACCGCGACTGGGTGGTGACGCTGGACATCAGCGCCGACGAGTACTACGGCTCCGAACAGGTCAAGCGTGCCCTGGTGCGCTACCCCATCAAAGTCACGCGGGTGGATGTCGATCCCTCGCGCAACCCATTCGGCCTGGCGCTCGATTGCTATGACGGCACGCCCCAGCGCATCAGCGCACCGGAGCCGGCCCGTCCAGCGGCTGGCGGCCTGCCTGCGCAAGCGCCTCAAGGAGAAACACCATGAAGCACTCTGTACTCTCGCTGCTGGGGCTGCTGGCCGTGGCCTCGGCGCCTGTGGCCCAGGCCGTGGAGATTCTGCGCTGGGAACGCATGCCGCTGGCGGTGCCGCTGAAGGTTGGCCAGGAGCGCATTGTGTTTGTCGACCGGAACGTACGCGTAGGCGTGCCTGCGGGCGTGGGCGAGCGCCTGCGCGTGCAGAGCGCGGGCGGCGCGGTGTACCTGCGCGCGAACGAGCCGATCGAACCCACGCGACTGCAACTACAAGACGCCGACACCGGGGCATTGATCCTGCTGGACATCGCGGCCGAGCCGGCCAAGGAAGGCGAGCCGGCATTGGAGCCGGTGCGTATTGTCGAGGGCGCTGCGCCCTCCGCGCGCTACGGCGATCAGCCGGCCGATGCCGACGAGGCGCCAGCATCCGACAATCGCCAGGCGGCCGCGCGGCCAGCCCGGCGCGAAACGCCTATCCCGGTGGTGCTTACGCGTTTTGCCGCGCAGAACCTGTACGCGCCGCTGCGCACCGTGGAGCCGCTGCAGGGCGTCATGCGGGTCAACCTGCGCCGTGACCTGGACCTCGGCACCTTGATGCCGACGCTGCCGGTGCGCGCCACCGCACTCGCCTCGTGGCGGCTGGAAGATCAGTGCGTGACGGCCGTGCGCCTCACCAGTACCAGCACCGGCTGGATCACGCTCGACCCACGCGTGCTGCAAGGCGAATTCCTCACCGCCACCTTCCAGCATGAGGCACTCGGCCCGCGCGGCACGCCCGAGGACACCACCGTTCTGTACCTGGTGACGCGCGGGCACGGCCTCGCGCAGTCGCTCTTGCCCGCCATCCAGAGCTTCGACTCGGCCACACATTTGCCGCAGCCGGAAGCCAACACCGAGGACCCGAAGGACGACAAGGAGGCCAGCCATGCGCAGTAACGGACTCCTGAAGTGGCTGATGATTCCTGTGGCCCTGCTGGTACTGTTCGTCGGCATCCGGCTGTTCTCGAGCGGCGGGTCGTCTGCGCCGTCCCAGGCCGACACGGGTAGCCGACTCACGCCCGAAGAGATGAAAGCATTGGGCATTGCGGGCGATACCCCGCGCGACACCGTGGCGACGCTCGTTGCCCAGGTGAAGCAACTGCGCACCGAGCTTCAGACCGCGCTGTCCGACAACAAGTCCCAGCGCGAGGAAAACCAGCGCCTGCGCCAGCGCGAGAACTCGATCGACCAGCGCATCAACTCGGCGCTGGAGGCCGAGCGCTCCAACCTGCGTCGCGACCAGCAGCAGGCGACCAGCGAACGCCAGCAGACCGAGGGTCTGCTCGCCGACCTGCAGCGGCGTCTGGATAGCATCGGCGGACGCGGGGGCGGTCAGACCGATCTGCCCGTGGGCCTGGGGCTGCGCGACGGCGACGAGGCCGGGATGGAAGGCGGCATGCGCTGGGTGGATCCGGACGACAAGAAGCCCGTCGATGGGCGCAATGGCAGCCGTGGCACGGGTGGCGGCACGAGCTTCCCGACGAGCTTCGGACCGGCGCAGAGCACGCTGGACACCACGGCGGAAACCGTGCCGAAGGCGGGCGAAGGCGCCGCCCACGTCAAAAGCACCAAGCCCGTCTATACCGTGCCGACGAACTCGACGCTCATGGGGTCGGTGGTGATGACGGCGCTGATTGGCCGCGTCCCGATCGACGGAACTGTGAACGATCCGTACCCCTTCAAAGTCCTCGTCGGCCCTGACAACCTCACCGCCAACGGCATCGAAATCCCTGACGTGGCCGGTGCGGTGCTCAGCGGCACGGCGTCGGGGGACTGGACACTTTCATGCGTACGCGGCCAGGTGCGCAGCATCACCTTCGTCTTTCATGATGGAACGATCCGCACGATTCCCGAAGATCGCGACGGCAACCAGCAAAACAACCAGCAGCAAAACTCACAAAGTGGGGGCCTGGGCTGGATCAGCGATCCCTACGGCATTCCCTGCGTCAGCGGCGAACGGCGCAGCAATGCACAGCAATACCTCGGCTCGCAAGCCCTCATCACGGCGGCCGGTGCCGGCATGGCCTCGCTCATCAAGAGCGACAGCGGCCAGATGTCCTACGTGGGCTCGGACGGCTCTATTGGCACCATAGGCATCACCGGTCAGGAAGCGGTCGGTCGGATTCTCGCGGGCGGTGTCCAGGAAATGTCGAACTGGGTCAACAAGCTGTACGGCCAGGCGTTCGCCGCCGTCTATGTCCAGCCCGGCGCCAAGGTCGCCGTCCACCTCGAAAAGCCGCTCGCCATCGACTTCGATCCCGAAGGTCGCAAAGTTGATCACCGCGCAGGAGAAAACCATGCTCTCGAACTTGACTAAGGGCGTTGCGCTGGCCCTCCTCCTCGCGCTGCTGGGCGGCTGCGCCACCAGCAAGGAGGATCTGCTGACCCACGGCGACCGCTCGATGATGGACATCTGGCAGCAGAAGACGGGCGACGGCGCAGTGGGTGAGACCGGCCAGGTGGCGCGTCGCCAACTGGTCGATGCGCGCCAGAGCCTGCGCCGGCCGCTGACCGATGCCGACGTGCAGGCCGCACCCGCCGAGCAGATCCGCTACACGCGCACGGCGCGCAACGAGATCTATCGCCAGTTCCATCGCCTGCCCAATCCCGACATGGTGATGTACGTGTATCCGCACCTCGTCGGGACCGATCCCGTACCCGTGCCCGGCTACACCACGGTTTTCCCCTTGTATCAGCGCATCCAGTACGCCATGCCGGGCGAGCGCGTGGAGGACTACTGATGCGCTGGAAACTTCCCTGGCCGAAGCTGGCCGCTTCCGGCGCTGGCGATGAAGAGCAACCGGACGGCTGGCTGCGCCATGCCGAGGCATTGCGCAAGGCCGGCATTCCCGAACCCGGTGCCGCAGTACAGGGCCCCAGGCCGGCAACCTTGGCCGACGAGCAGGCGCTGTACGACGTTGCGCCGTCCTTTGTGGAACTGCTGCCCTGGGTGGAGTTCCTGCCCGAGTCGAAGTCAATGCTGCTGGAGGACGGGCAATCGGTGGCGGCCTTCTATGAGCTGGTGCCGCTGGGCACCGAGGGCCGGGAACCCGGCTGGCTCGCGCATGCCCGCGACGCTTTGGAGAATGCGCTCCAGGACAGCTTTGATGAACTGGATGAGAACCCCTGGGTGCTTCAGCTCTACGCCCAGGACGAACCCAGTTTCGACCAGTACATGCAGACCCTGCATGACTACGCGCAGCCACGCGCGCGCGGCACCGCGTTCACCGAGTTCTACCTGCGCTTCTTTGGTCATCATCTGCGCGCAGTGGCCAAGCCCGGAGGTCTCTTCGAGGACACGGTGGTCACGCGGCTGCGCTGGCGCGGCCAGACCCGGCGCGTGCGCATGGTCGTCTATCGCCGTTCCACCGGCCAGGCGAGCCGCCGTGGCCAGACGCCGGAGCAGATGCTCAACATCGTCTGCGACCGCCTGTGCGGAGGACTGGCGAACGCTGGCATCCAGGCCCAGCGCATGGTCGCAGCAGACGTTCACGACTGGCTACTGCGGTGGTTCAACCCGAATCCCGAGTTGCTTGGGCCAGGTGCCGAGGACCGCGAGCGCTTCTACGCGCTGGCGCGGTACCCCGACGAAGCTGAGAACGGCGAGATCGAACTGGCGAGCGGGCGGGATTTCAGCCAGCGGCTGTTCTTTGGGCAACCACGTTCGGACGTTGCGCAAGGCGCTTGGTATTTCGACGAGATGCCGCACCGCGTGCTAGTCACTGACCGGCTTCGCATGCCACCGGGCACGGGGCACCTGACCGGCGAGACCCGCAAGGGCGATGCGATCAACACGCTGTTCGACCAGATGCCCGAAGACACGCTGATGTGCCTGACGATGGTCGCCACGCCGCAGGACGTCCTCGAATCAGAACTGAACCACCTGGCGAGAAAGGCTGTGGGCGAGACGCTTGCGTCCGAGCAGACGCTCAAGGATGTGCATGAGGCGCGCTCGATGATCGGAAGCGCGCACAAGCTCTACAGAGGCGCCCTGGCGTTCTATCTGCGCGGGCGCGACGAAGCCGAACTGGACCGGCGCGGCCTCGATCTTGCGAACGTGATGCTCAACGCCGGCTTGCAGCCGGTGCGCGAGGACGACGAGGTGGCGCCGCTCAACAGCTATCTGCGCTGGCTGCCGTGTTGCTACAACCCTGGCCTGGATCGGAAGAAGTGGTACACGCAACTGATGTTCGTGCAGCATGCCGCGAACCTATCGCCGGTGTGGGGGCGCAGCCAGGGCACAGGGCATCCCGGCATCACGATGTTCAATCGCGGCGGCGGGCCGATCACCTTCGACCCCCTCAACAGGTTGGACAGGCAGATGAATGCCCACCTCTTCCTGTTCGGACCGACGGGCTCGGGCAAGTCGGCCACGCTCAACAATCTGCTGAACCAGGTCACGGCGATCTACCGCCCGCGCCTGTTCATCGTGGAGGCTGGCAACAGCTTCGGGCTGTTCGCCGAGTTCGCGCGCAAGCTCGGCCTGACTGTCCACCGCGTCAGGCTCGCGCCCGGGGTGGGCGTGAGCCTGGCTCCCTTTGCGGACGCACGCCGACTGATCGAGACGCCGAGCGACATGCAAACGCTCGATGCAGATGCGCTGGACGAGGAACAGCCACAGGACGCCATAGAGGCAGACGAGCAGCGCGACGTGCTCGGCGAGCTGGAAATCACCGCACGCCTCATGATCACCGGCGGCGAGGACAAAGAGGAGGCACGAATGACGCGGGCGGACCGCTCGCTGATCCGCCAGTGCATCCTCGATGCGGCTGAAAGCTGCGTTGGCGAGAAGCGTACGGTACTTACACGCGACGTACAGGGCGCGCTGCGCGCACGCGGCAGCGACGCCACGCTCCCGGAAATGCGGCGCGTGCGCCTACTGGAAATGGCCGATGCCATGGATATGTTCTGCCAGGGTGCCGACGGCGAGATGTTCGATCGGCCCGGCACGCCGTGGCCCGAAGCCGACATCACGTTGGTCGATCTCGCAACCTATGCCCGCGAAGGCTACAACGCCCAGTTGTCGATCGCGTACATCAGCCTCATCAGCACCGTCAACAACATCGCCGAGCGCGATCAGTACTTGGGCCGCCCGATCATCAACGTGACCGACGAAGGCCACATCATCACGAAGAACCCGCTGCTCGCGCCCTATGTCGTGAAAATTACCAAGATGTGGCGCAAGTTGGGCGCATGGTTCTGGTTGGCGACGCAGAACATCGACGACCTGCCGCGTGCGGCCGAACCCATGTTGAACATGATCGAGTGGTGGATCTGTCTGTCGATGCCGCCCGATGAGGTCGAGAAGATCGCACGCTTCCGCGAACTCTCGCCCGCGCAGAAAGCGCTGATGCTTTCCGCACGCAAAGAGGCGGGGAAATTCACCGAGGGCGTGATCCTGTCGAAGTCGATGGAGGTGCTGTTCCGGGCCGTTCCGCCAAGCCTGTACCTCGCGCTGGCGCAAACCGAACCCGAGGAAAAGGCCGAACGCTACCAGCTCATGCAGCAGTTCGGCATCAGCGAGTTGGACGCCGCCTTCAAGGTGGCAGAGAAGATCGACCAGGCGCGCGGCATCGATTCGCCGGCCCTGGACCTGCCGCAATAGCCGCCGGAGAAAGCCATGACGCCCAAACGTCCTTCCATTCCGATACAGGTGCAGGCGTTCCGCCGCAGGCGCTGGTGGCCTCGCTGGCTCTGGTGTTTGGCCGCTGCGCTGCTCGCCCTACTGCTGATCTGGCTATGGTCCAGGTCGCCCGGCGAATCCATGCCGCAGTCTCCCGTGCCGGTCAATACTGCACAGGTAGCTGGACCTCCCTGGCAGTTGGGCAACCCCGAGGGTCGTTTCACGTTGACGCTCTATGCGGACCTCGAATGCCCATTCTGCCGGTCCTACTTCCCGCTGCTCAAGCGTTGGGTGAGCGACAACGCGGACGTGGCCTTGCAATGGCACCACATGCCACTGGCCGCGCACGAACCAGCTGCCTCAACCGAAGCACGTCTGGCGGAATGCGCCGCTGAGTCGGGTGGGCATGCTGCCTTCTGGCAGGCCATCGAATGGGTCTATGGCCATACGCGCAGCGACGGACAAGGCCTGCCCGACGGCCTGCGATATCCCGACCTCACGCCAGCCATGGAGCAATGCCTGGCGAGCGAGCGGCCCGAGGCAGCGATACGCGCTCAGGCCGCCGAAGCCACAAAGAGCGGCGTGACTGCCACGCCATCGGTCCGGCTGCATGATCGTCAAACCGATCAGGCAATCCTGCTTCAGGGGCCGATCGAGGGCGATTCTCTGCTGTCGGCCATGGACATGCTGTCAGCCAATACGGCTGTGCATGCACCCGCTGCTCCAGCGAACCCCAAAACGGAAATGCCTGCCGACATCGGCGACATGCCTAGATAGCCGGCGTTCAAATCAATCGGTACCCTGAGACATCGGCCTTGATAAATTTCAGCATGGATGAATTTGTGGTTCTAGTGTTCTGTCTCACAAATAAAGTTCCTCATACCTGTAAGGCCATTGCCTGACGGGCTCGTTGTATCTTGTTCAAGCATTCATCCTTCATACTGAAGCCGGCTCACGCCGGGCTTCTTGCATCTGTCCGGTTGAACCATCGAACCTCCCAGTCCTGATGAAGGCCTTTTATCCGTCACCACCATCACCGCCGTTCCCTCCATTTCCTCCGTCGCCTCCTGCTCCACCATCGCCGCCATTACCACCTGCCGCACCGCCACTTCCAGCACCACCGTTTCCACCATCTCCGCCAGATGCGCCTGCCCCACCAGCTCCGCCGGCGCCTCCATTTCCACCAGGCCCGCCATTGACTCCGGCACCTCCGTCGCCTCCACGTTCTCCATTTTGACCAGGACCGCCTGCGGCACCCGCGCCGCCATTTTGACCAGGCCCTCCATTCGCACCGGAGCTAGTGGCCTGAGCGGTTAATCCATTAATTTATTTTTTATCACGCTCAGCTTCGCTTTATGTCCCGAACTAATGATGGCCTCAGCCGTTTTATTCCACTTGAACGGCTTGGCTGAATGCTCATTGTGAGCCTCGATAAATTGGCGGATAGCGACTTTTAGGTCGGCGACGCTGGTGAAGGCACCCCGGTATAGCGCTCGTCTTTCCAGTTGTGCAAACCAGCCTTCCACGGCGTTCAGCCAAGACGCGCTGGTTGGTGTGAAGTGCAATTTGAAACGCGGATGCTTTTCCAGCCACTGCTTGATTGCAGCAGTTTTGTGGGTCGAACTGTTATCTAGAATCACATGCAGATCCAGTCCGGCTGGCGTGCTGCGTTCAATCTGTTGCAGAAAAGCCAGAAACTCCTTGGCTCGATGGCGCTGGGTAATCCGTCCGATTAATTGGCCGGTCAGGATGTCGAAAGCCGCGGATAGACTCGCCGTACCATGGCGCTTGTAATCATGGGTCCGACGCTCAACTTGACCTGGGCGTAGCGGCAGCATCGGTTGGGTGCGATCCAACGCCTGGATCTGGGTTTTCTCGTCAACCGACAACACCAGGGCGTTATCCGGTGGGTTCAGATAGAGCCCGACCACGTCGACTACCTTGTCGGCGAAATGAGGATCGTTGCTGATTTTAAAGGTCTTCAGACGATGGGGTTTGAGGTCGGAAGCGGCCCAGACCTGCCGCACCTGCCACGTGGTAACCCGCGCATACTTGGCCATCAAACGGACGCTCCAGTGAGTGGCTTCCTGGGGTACACGCCGGGTGGTCAGTGTCAGGATTTCGTTGATTTTATCGGGCCCAAGTTTGAGTGGCTGACCGCTGCGCGGCAGATCGCTCAACCCTTCGATTCCCGCCTCCAGATAACGTTTTCGCCACTTGAATACCGTCGGCGGCGTGACCTGCAACTGCTCGCTGACGGCCTTGGGCGTCAATCCGTCAGCCAGTAGAAGCAGGATGCGCGCTCTCTGGGCGAGGCTCTATTCCAGCGTAATCATACGCAACCAACCTTGCAGGGCGATGAGACCGGAAGGCATTAAAGCGAAGGGGGAAGTCGGTCGGGCCATGCGTATAACCAATCCATGACATTGGACGCACAGTATATCGTTACCATTAGATAAATGAATTAACCGCTCAGCCCACTAGCGCCTGAACTGCCCCCGTGAGCCCAAGAAATAAAGATTGTCACAATACCCCTTGTATGTAGAGGCCTCCATGGAGAAATCGAGCGTTTGCAAATTAAAAAAGGATGTCACAAATATTGTCAGTTCATAATATCAAGGTGTTTTTTCAGAAGAATAAAGGTTGTCACAGCGGAAGAGCACCAGAAGATAAGTCCGAGTGGGGAGCAAAATGTAGTGGTCAACCAATCCCGAATCAGAGTATCGCTAGCACGAATAAGCGAATCCTCTCCACCAGCTAAGGACAGCGCCGATACAGCGCGAGCTTGGCTAAACAGCTGAAGGCCTTCTACATTTAAGCTTTGCCCTTCGTCCAGGCTGTCTTGCAAGTCAAAATACTTCTCATCTAACTGTGCAGCTAAAGCATCTAGCCCAGAAACCTGATCAGTCGTCAGTTTATTGACAGATTGTAGATACCTAAGAGACTCGGCAACAATAGAAACTTTTACTGGGCAGGCCTGCAAAGCAAGTTCGCAAGCCACTTTTACAGCACGTCTTCGTTGCTCCTCACTGACTACCTTAAGTTTTTCTACAAGGCTTTTCTCAACCATTTCTAAACGCATAATTATTGTTGAGTCTCTGGCAGTGGTTTTAATGGCGCGGACACATCCTGTGCGCTCTTTAAACTACGATTGCCAGAATGTCAGACAGACGCCATATTCATCGAGAAGATCGTCAGCAATTTCAAACTGAAATACCTTCTCTGGAAAGGCATCGGATAACGCGCGCTTTCAATATCTAGTTATCTGTTCAGAAAATAAATGACAAAGACGATAATCTTCTTCCGACAGGCCCACTTTAAATACGGGTCGGCCCGGTGCATCCTCCCACTTTGAAAAGAACTGATTTATTGAAAAAATATTTCTGTATCGTTCAACGTCTCTACGCGATGTACTTTGTTCCAACACACTAGATTCGGTCTCAACCAGCCCGTTCAAATGAAATTTTTGCGGATCGTATTGCTGAGCGTTAGGCAGCCAGAAAATGTGACCATTGACCTCAATAAAATCAGGAGAGAGCAAACCCAGAACAGAAATTGCCTGGCTCTAATGAAACCAAGTGCCCTACATATGAAAAAAACTCCCCGGAGCCAATATCTGAAACAAACAAACTCAACGACTCTTTAACCGACTGAGGAACATTTCCCTCAAAAACCTTTGTATCACTTCCCTTTTTGAGAAAATATGTTCCATTCGGAGCTTGGTTCCATTCGACCACCTTAATCCGAGAGTTAGGGATGGTCTGAAGTAGGCAGCTATTTCTCAACTGCTGAGCCATAGCGGTTTCAAAAAACGGCAGCCGTTCAAAA
>NZ_JAOTNX010000017.1:0-106926 GCF_036346475.1 Pseudomonas sp. AM8 | reverse complement strand
CCACCGCTCTTTAACAGCCAGCGCAACAAACAACAGACCGCATTGCCTCTACCGGCGACCGGCGAGCAGACAGGCCCGAAAGCCTGCCAACGACAGGGAAAACCTTGTACGGCTGCTCGATGGTGAAACGCCAGAACCGAGTGAGTGACCCGGCATGCAATGCGCCCCGCCCCTTCCGGCGGCAATAGGACGGACAGCATCACTGCTGCACCTTGGCGACAGGGTGCAGCGGGATGTAACCCAACCCAGAGGAATCACCATGTTAGGCAAATTGTTCGGCAAGAAATCGGGCCAGGCCCGTGCAGCAGTCGCCAAGCTGGCAAACCGCGACCTGATGGAAGCGGTGGTTTACGGCTCGATCTACGTTGCGGCCGCCGATGGCGAGCTCGAAGACAGCGAGCTGTCGAAGATCGAAACCATCCTCAGCAACAACCCGGCGCTGCAGGGCTTCGGCGCGGAGCTGTCCAACACCATCGACCGCGCCAAGACCGACTTCAAGTCGGGGGCTCGCATCCTGCGCCAGAACGCCGAGAAAGAACTGGGCGACCTGGCCCACTCCCCGGCCGAAGCGTTGACCGTCCTCAACGTGATGCTGACGGTGGCCGAGGCGGACGGCGAGATCGAGCCGGCCGAACTGACCGCGCTGGAGCGCAGCGCCAAGCTGCTCGGCCTGAACCTGAAAGACCACTTGTAATGCCAGGGGTCACAGAGCTGGTGAAACGCCTGCGGGCGCTTCTCATCGTCGCTCTGCTCATCGGCGTGGTGCTGATCGATTCAATGTCTCGAATCATCAGCATGTGCGCCGACGGGTTCCTTGCGGTGCTGATCCTGCTTCTAATCTGGCCGCTGATCAAACAACGCTGAGCATCACCTCTGCCCATTCGATGAGTGGGCTTTGGGATGCGGACGAAATCGCGGCCTATAACCGCCCACCTGCACCCAGCTGTCAGAGCGCACCGACGCAGCTGAAACCCGACACGGAGGATTGGCAGCCATGTGAACTTCAAACCCGGGCGCTCAACCGCCACCCCGCGCCACATAGGGAGGTCTATGTGCCGCAATGAAAAGCCCGGTCCCTACCGGGCTTTTTTGCACCTCGCCTTTATTCGTCAGCACCCTCCCCTGGGCCCAACGGCAACCAGCAGGCGGTCAGGGTGCTGACGAATAAACGCAACCCACTGAGGTATCCACCATGCACGCATCAATTCAACAGCGCGTAGACGGGGTTGCGGCCCTGCACGTGCGCTCCCGCATCGCCACCGCCGAGTTCTACGCCCTGATCGGCAAGGAGCCACCCGTGCAGAAGATTCGCTTTCAGATCCGCACCGCCGGCAAGGCCTACCACATCGTGGAGATTGCCACCGGCAAGGTGAAGGGCTTCCGCTGGACCTGGAAAGAGGCCAGTAACTTTGCCCAGGCCCTGGAATCCCGTGCGGACGGCGTGAAGGTAACGCTGTCGGGCGGTGCGCGATGATCGGCGTGCCCATGCCCAACCCGCGGGACTCGATCATCGACAACCTGAACCAGCAGCTGGACGCTTACTTCGGCTCCGGCAAATCGGTTCAGGTGATCCCGTCAGGTGTCAGCGCAGACGCCCCCTTCTTCGGCACCAACTCCCACCAGGAGAAGCTGCGCGCCCAGCGCGACAAGCTGGCACCTGCTGTGCGCGCCGAAGCCGCCAAGGGCGTGGTAGTCAGCGTAGCGGCAAAGAACCTGGGCATGCACATCAAGCGCGTGACGCTGATCGCCCAGGAGAACGGCTTCAAGTTCGCCGACACCCCATGAAGCGCATAAGCAACCAGGTGCGACAGCGCCGGCGGCAGGCATGGCTTGATTTGCCAGCACATGAAATCGAAGAGGTAGGCCATGGCCGAGGAAGAGCAGCAGCCGACGGCGGAAGCGTTGAAGCAGCGCCGCAAGCGCGAGAAGGCAGCGGAGAAAGACACTGCGTTGGGCGTAGAGAAACTTACGATTGAGGTAGCCGGTATCTTCAAGACCGACCTCAAGCGCCTGATGAAGCAGCACGGTTTCAATAACCAGCAGGAGGTGTATCAGACCCTGCTGCGCAACGTGATCGCCGCCGACTTTGAAGTTGCATCGCAAATGCTCAAGTGCGTCACGACACCTTTTGTTGTTAGCGAAAAGGTGTCGCGTGAATTCATAAATCAAAGCCTTGCAGAGTTGCAGAGAGACCCTGGTGACCCTGAATAGACGCCGGCTTAATCTGGATCGATATCCCGCATCATTTGTTGCATCACGCGTATCCCTCGATCTCGACATGCCTCGTACGAATCAAGGCGCTCATCATCCTGATGAACCCCGGTGCGACCATCACTCGCCTTGACCTCGATTCGAATACCTTTTGGAATCGGATCAGTAGCGACATCGCTCCACCTGAACTGAAGGTATCCCTCCTGTCCTTTCGGACCATTCCAGCGAACGTTGCGAGGACGGTCTACGGCAAGTTTCGACTCTTCGCTCATAACTCTCTCCTTGATCCGGCTCCATGCCGGTCACCCGTAATACCCCATATCAACGAATCACGCCAGCCGGCGAGGATCCCCCTATGTCCGCACAACAGAAGAAACACCCCTTCGATTTCAAAACCCAATACGGACTCGGCTTCAACCCTCAGGACGATGAGATCGTTGTCGACTTCTTCTGTGGTGGCGGCGGGGCCGGTACCGGGCTGGAAATGGGCCTGGGCCGCACGGTGAACGTGGCGAAGAACCACAGCCCGCAAGCGATCAGCATGCACACCGTGAACCACCCTGGCGCGAAGCACTTCACCACCGACGTGTTTGAGGGTGATCCTGACACCGAATGCGGCGGCAAGGCCGTGGGCTGGTTCCACATGTCGCCGGACTGCACCCATCACAGCCAGGCGGCCGGCGGGCAGCCGCGCAAGCGCGAGATCCGCAACCTGTCGTGGATCGGCCTCAAGTGGGGAGGCAAGAAGCGTCCCCGGGTGATCAGCCTGGAAAACGTGAAGCAGATCCTGCAGTGGGGCCGATTGATCGCCAAGCGTGACAAGGCCACCGGCCGCGTGGTGACCCTTGACCAGATTCCGCACCCAACCAAAAAGGGCGCGACCACCAACCGAGTGGCGGCGCCAGGCGAACAGGTTCCGGTTTCCAACCAGTTCTTGGTGCCTGACCCCAAGCAGCGCGGCCGCACCTGGCGCCGGTTCGTAGCCCTGCTGGAAGGCATGGGCTACGCCGTGGAATGGAAGGTGATCCGGGCTTGCGATTTCGGCGCGCCGACCAGCCGAGAACGCCTTTTTATGATCGCCCGGTGCGACGGCCAGCCGATTGTGTGGCCGGATGCGACCCACGCCAAGAACCCAACCAAGGGCCAGCAGAAGTGGAAAACAGCCGCTGACTGCATCGACTTCAGCGACCTGGGAAAAAGCATTTTCGGCCGCAAGAAAGACCTGGCCCCGGCCACCCTGCGCCGTGTTGCCAAGGGCATGAAGAAGTTCGTCATCGATAGCGCGGCCCCATTCATCGTGCCGATTGCCAACTGGTCAGGGGAAGCGGTGCAGTCTGCCGCCGAGCCGCTGCGCACCGTCACCTCCTACCCGAAGGGCGGCTCCTTCTCGGTGGTGAGCCCAATCATCGCACCGGCAACGCACCAGGGCAGCGATCGAATCAACGACCCACTCGAACCGCTGCCGACAGTGACCTGCGCGAACCGCGGCGAACTGACGATGATCAGCCCGTTGATGGTTGGGGCCGGTGGCCCGGAGTACTCAGGCAAGCCGGTGGGCATGGACCAGCCGGTGGGAACGCTGATGACACAGAACCACCGCGCGTTGGCTTCCGCCTGCATCGTCCAGGCTGGGCACGGCGAGGGCTTTGGCGCGAACAAGCGCCGCTCCCACGGGGTGAACGACATCTGCGGCCCGATCGGCACCATCACGGCCAGCGGCGGCGGCCAGTCCGTAAGCGCCGCGGTGATGATCCAGGCCAACGGCGGATTCAACACCACGCACGCCAAGGGCATGCACGAGCCCATGACCACTGTGACCAACACCGGCAGCCAGCAGCAACTTGCGACGGCGCACCTGGTGCACATGCGCGGCAACTGTGATGCCCGGGACGTTAACGACCCGCTGCACACCGTCAGCGCCGGCGGCCAGCACCACGGGTTGGTCAGCGCATTCATGGAGCGGGCATTCGGCGGCAGTGTTGGCCAAGGCCTGGAAGACCCGGCGCCGACCATCACGGCAGGCGGCGGTGGCAAGAGCTCGCTGGTGTCGCTCACCCTCTCGCCAGAGCATGAAGCGGGCGCCCTGCGGGTTGCCGCCTTCCTGATCAGCTACTACGGCACCGAGAACATCAGCGCCTGCGATGCGCCCGCGCCGACCATCACCACCAAGGACCGTCTGGCCATGGTCACCGTCATGGTTAAGGGAACCCCCTATGTGATCGTCGACATCTGCCTACGGATGCTGAAGCCGACCGAGCTGTACAAGGCCCAGGGCTTCCCGGCCGACTACATCATTAGCCACGGTGCCGACGGCAAGCCATTCACCAAGACCCAGCAGGTGCACATGTGCGGCAACAGCGTCAGCCCACCGCCGATGGCAGCGCTGGCACGGGCCAACGACCCATGGCGCGCAATAGAGCAGCAGGCAGCGGCGGCATGATTCATAACCATGGCACTGCCGCCAGCCACTCAGCGCAACGCATGAGTATTTGGCTCAACAGTTCGATCAGTAGTTGGTACATCAGGTCTGCGATGAGTTGTTTCATGCTCTAGCGCTCCGGATCAATTGGTGTGACGCAATTATCCGGTGACGCTAATGCTCGATGGACTGGGGAAACTTCCAAGAAGCCTTCCTACAATTCGCAACTCTCTCTCACGCCCACCCCATTGACATCACTCCACCGCCCGGGCATGGCCCGGAAGGACTCACCATGCCTACAGAAAACCGCAAGCCAGACATCCGCAGCATCGTTACCGACTCACTCGTCGGCATGATCGCTGCTGTTACTCGAACCACGCCGCCGGCGAACGAGCCTCTGCCGTCATTCATCCAGGCGCCTGTTGATCGGGCAGTTGACCGCATCAAGTCGTTCCTGATGCCAGGTGTGACCCTACAGGCCGCCCGCGCCAACCGCGTGTACGTGGCTGGGCCCATGACTGGTATCGCCGACTTCAACTACCCCGCCTTCAACGCCGTGGCCGACCAACTGCGCGCCCAGGGCTACGAAGTCGAGAACCCAGCAGACCACGGCATCGTCGAGGGTGCGCAGTGGGCAGACTACATGGCTTACGACCTGACCCGCCTGGGTCTGTGCGGCGTCATCGCGCTGCTTCCAGACTGGGAGAAATCGCAAGGCGCCCGCTTGGAAGTCCTGATCGCCGAACGCCTCGGCATGACGGTTGTGAATGCCCATGATCTGGTAACGAGGGGGAATGCAGGATGAGCAATCATTTTAATGAAGCTGTCGAGGGCGATGACGGAGGCCTGGTGATATGCCGGGGCTGTAAAGCGAGTGGCACCTACGCGGCCCTGCCAAGCGGCGAATGCCCGGCGCCTTACAGGCCGGACAGCGTTCTCCTGAAGGAATCCTTGGCCCGCGAGCAAGCCCTGCAACAGCGCCTGACCGCAGCGGATGAGCGGATTGATCAGTTAACCAGCAGCCTGCTCACAGAGGCTGTCTGCAGGGGCTCCGCGGTGATGGGAACTGCGTGCGGGAAATGCGTACGCTGTGCCGCCCTGAAGCTTGCCGCATCAGCAAGGCGAGGCCCCGAGCAGGTTAAAATCAAGGGGATGATCGAAGCTATGGGCGGCGAGTTCGCCATCATGATTGACGAAGCGAACACCCATTACGGATGGACTTTCAGGCGACACCAAGACGGCAATTGGGTTTCGGGCCGAAAGGCAAGCGAGGCTGAAATGAACGCCGCGCGTGCGCATGCCTACATAACGAACCAGCTGTAACCCCTCCCCCTTCAAAGTCAGCCGCTATAGCGGCAAGGACGAAGTCATGCCCGTGGAAAATGGAAAAGAAGTATTCGAATTGAACGGCGGCCAACCTGCACCACCTCCATTGCTCGCCTTCATGGTCGGCGACTGCGATTGGGTTGCGGCTGTAGATGAGGCAGGCGCTCGGCGGGTGCTCGAAGAAATGAACGGTGAAGAGCCTGGCGCCTATGACGACTGGGATGTTGAGCTGGTCAGTGCTGAATGGCTCGACAAGCCGTGGTGCGATGAGGATGACCGCACGAAGATCGTCGGCACGCTGCGTGAATGGCTGGCCGCTGCCACTGAGCCGGCATACCTCGCTGGGACGGAATAGCGCCATGACCACAATCAAAGAACGCCCCATCCTGTTCTCGGCGCCGATGGTGCGCGCCATCCTGGAAGGCCGGAAAACGGTCACGCGCCGGGTAATGAAGTCGCAACCCGATGCCGACGCCACCATCACGGTCGAGTCGTACAACGTGGCGGTCACCAACCGTCGCGGCTATCAAGAGGCGGGGCCAGAGATCTTTGGCGCCTGGTGGCGCGATGGCGAGTCGGGTTGCAAATGTCCGTACGGTCAACCCGGCGACCGGCTTTGGGTGCGCGAGACCTGGTACTGCGATCACTTTGAAGTAATGCGCGGCCCCTACCTCAAGCCGGATGACCTGGACATCGGTGAAGCGCTCGACGACGGGACGCTGGTATACGCCGCCGACGGGCTGACCCCGTACGAAGCGGATCAGCCAATATGGAAACCTTCAATCCACATGCCCCGCTGGGCCTGCCGCATCCTGCTGGAAATCACCGACGTGCGCGTCGAGCGGTTGCAGGACATAAGCGACGAGCAGGCACAGGCCGAGGGAATAATCCTGGTACCGAAAACCACGGAAGGCTCACATCAGTTCTGGCGTAACTACCACCTTAGCGGCGACGGCACTTTCTGCGTGCGCACTCCCAAGGAGTCGTTCAAGTCGCTCTGGTGTCACGTCGCCGGCGGCTCATTCCCAAAAGGCGCGGCTGCGTACAAGGCATCGCCGCATAGCTGGGACGCCAACCCGTGGGTCTGGGTGGTCGGGTTCAAGCGGGTGACGCCATGACCCTCCGCCAGCGCATCACCACGTACATGAGCGGCGTCGGCGGCTCCCGCGATAACTGGTTCTGCACCTGGTGGTTCCGATTCCACATCGAGCCCTTCACCACCAAGCAGATCCGCCGCGAACTGGAGCTGATGAAGCGCGAAGGCTTGGTCGAGTCGGACCACAGCCAGAGCAACAACACCAAGTGGCGGCTCACAAAATACAAACCTGAAGGGTTGACGCCATGATCGCCACCCTCTGGTTCGCCTACGTCTTCATCTACAAGGGGCCAAGGCCATGAGAGAGCCAACAGGAGAATTTTACTCGGCTGCGCAAGCTGCAGAGCACGCAAAGGAGTGGTGCAAGAACAATCCGGCGTGGCGCCGGATCTGTGATATCCCGGATATCTCCGTATTCGAAAAAACCTACGACGAGATTCCAAAACGCGAGCGCGCCTACTGGGACAAAAACGGCGGCGAAGAATGCTGGCGAGAGTTCGGCACCGGAGAAACCAAGGTGCCAACTGGGTTCATATCTGGAAAGGGTGAGTTTTTCGATAGCATCCTCAAAGTGCCACTCCATCACAACCTGATGACGGTGTACCGCGTGGGCAAGAGATGGAAGCCATGAACTCGCCCCCGCTGATCAGCAGTCAGCGTTACCTGAACCGCGATGTCATCGTGAGAAAGGCTGCCACGTTCAAGGTCTTCGTGGTAAGGACCGTGACCATGGAAATTCGCGGCAAGCAGTACCGCGTCCTACTTGATGGTCACCACAACCTGGCAGCGGCCCGCCTCGTCGGTAAAGAGCCAACCTGGAAAGGGCCAGCGCCAAAGTGTGAACGTATCATGAGGCGCATGTCGGCTGACAGCTTTGCCGCCTTCATGATCAACAACCTGACCGACAGCGACTGGTACTTCCACGATACCGGCGAGGTAGTTGCTGATCTGCTCGCGCCGCAACTCTAAGCCCAATCCCCCTACATGCCTGCCGGTGAGCGGCGGGCCCTCATGCTGCCAAGCAAGGAAAGGAGCACCCAATGAAAAGAGAGTTGATCAAGATCAGTGAGTTCCAGCGCCGGCGCTGGGGCGAGAATGGTACGCCTCAGTGCCCCCAAGCTATCCGCAACCACATCCGGAACGGTGCAGTGCCCGGCGAGCAGATCGGGAAACTCTGGTACGTTGATTGGACCGCATTCATCCGCTCGGACGGCAACGACCTGGTGGCGATGGTATTGAAAGGAGCTGCATGATGGTCCCTCGGCCGCGTAACAAGGCGAACAAGAACCTACCGCAGAATCTGTACTTCGATGCGCGCCGGTCGACATATCGCTATCGCCGGCCGACCGATGGGAAGTGGTTCCAGTTCGGCGGCGATCGCATAAAAGCGATCGATGCCGCCAAACAACTGAACCTGGAGTTCATGCGTGGCGCTGACCTGGTCGGCGCCGTGCTCTCCGCCTCGTCAGAGTCTTTCGCCACATTCCTCGATACCTACGAGCGCGACGTACTTCCCCCGCGCGAACTAGCAAAAGGGACGCTGGGCCTTTATGCCGTGCACTTCCGCCGCTTCCGAAAGCAGTTCGAAGGCAAAGCGGTTGACCAAATCACGATCCGCATGATCGCAGAGATGCTGGACGCCATCACGCCGCGCTCCGCGAACCAGTCCCGGGCTCTGCTGATCGACATTTTCAACCACGCAGCCGCCAAAGGTCTTTGCCCTGACAACCCAGCAGCCAGCACCATCAACAGGATCGAGAAGAAACAGCGTAAACGGCACACCGTCGATGGGTTGAAGGCAATCAGGGAGAAGTCGCCAGCATGGCTACAGAATGCAATCGACCTGGCACTGATCACCGCCCAGCGTCGCACCGACATCCTGGACATGCGCTTTGATGGGGTCAGGGAAGGTTTCCTCTACGTCGTGCAGAAGAAGACGGCCAAGGCTACCGACGCGGCCTGGATTCGATTCAGGGTTACGCCCGAGCTGCAGGCTGTCATTAGCCGGTGCCGAGACGATGTTGTGTCGCCGTACCTGGTGCACCGCAAGCCGGATCGGCTGAAACAGAAGCAGGCACAGACAAAGGACCACTGGACGAAGGTTGAAGAGCGGTATTTGACGCGAGCATTCAAGGAGGCCAGGGAGGCGGCCAACTGCTACGCGGGATGGAAGGAAGAAGAGATGCCGGGCTTCCATGAAGTGCGGGCGCTGTCGCTGCACCTGTACAAGAAAGCCGGTAAGGACGGGCAGAAAATTGCAGGCCATGCGAGCGAGGGCATGACCAAGAACTACCAGCGGGACCACGAGGAAATCATATGGTCCGAGGCGATTCCGGACCTGAATATCAGCGAAATCACCGGGTAGTTTTGCGCCAGTTTTGCGCGGGTTTTGCGCAGGCACAAAAAAGCCGATCTATCTGATCGGCTCAAGTGTCTGATTTTACTCAGGAATAATGGTCGGGACGGAGTGATTCGAACACTCGACCCCTAGCACCCCATGCTAGTGCGCTACCGGACTGCGCTACGCCCCGACTAGGCGTGTTACTGGGTTAGCTTCGCAACGAAGCGATCAGGAATATACCGCAAGCTTTTGAAATGTGGAAGTATTTTAAAAGCCCGTATCACTTCTTCAAAACCACCAGCACATCTTCCAGTTCGGAGATCATCTGGCGGATCAGTTGCTTGTACTGGGTGGTGTCGTCTTTGGCTTCATCACCGGACATACGCTGGCGCGCGCCGCTGATGGTGAACCCCTGGTCATACAGCAACGCACGGATCTGTCGGATCATCAGCACATCCTGGCGCTGATAATACCGACGGTTCCCAGTGCGTTTGACGGGGTTGAGTTGAGGAAACTCCTGCTCCCAATAGCGCAGCACGTGCGGTTTTACCGCACAGAGCTCGCTGACTTCACCAATGGTGAAGTAGCGTTTGCCTGGGATGACGGGTAGCTCGTCGTTATGACTTGGTTCCAGCATAAGCCTCAACTCGGGCCTTCAACTTCTGCCCTGGACGAAAGGTGACCACACGGCGAGCCGTGATCGGGATTTCTTCTCCCGTTTTTGGATTGCGGCCAGGCCGCTGGCGTTTGTCCCGCAGATCAAAATTGCCGAAACCGGACAATTTGACCTGTTCGTTGTCTTCCAGAGCGTGTCTGATCTCTTCAAAAAACAGCTCGACCAATTCCTTGGCCTCGCGCTTGTTCAGACCCAACTCTTCGTACAGACGTTCCGCCATCTCAGCTTTCGTCAAAGCCCCCATACGTCACTTCCTTAACGTGGCGTTTAACCTTTGTTCGAGCGAGGTGAGGATATTTTGTGTCGTGGTATTCACCTCATCGTCATTAAGAGTGCGCGATGGATGCTGCCAGGTCAAGCCAACTGCAAGGCTTTTTCTATGCGGATCAATGCCTTTACCCTGATAGACGTCAAATAGCCTGAGGTCTGTCAGCCATTCCCCTGCATTTTCACGGATTACATCCAGAACGGCAGTAGCGGCGACTTCACGATCGGCGATCAGGGCCAGGTCGCGACGCACTTCAGGGAAGCGCGACAACTCGCTGAATTTAGGCATCTTGCCCGAGGCCACTTCGGCCAGGACCAGCTCGAAGACGAAGACCGGGCGGTCGAGCCCAAGGGTTTTCGACAGTTCCGGGTGGATGGCCCCGATGAAGCCCACCAGACGACCTTCGCGCTCGATACGCGCAGTCTGACCAGGGTGCAACGCCGGGTGGTTGCCTGGCACAAATGTGAAGTCGTCCAGTGCACCGGCAAAGCCCAGTACCGCTTCCACGTCCGCTTTAACGTCGAAGAAGTCCACGGCATCCCGGCCTTGCGCCCAGCCTTCCGGCAAGCGACTGCCGCAAACAACGCCGGCCAGCATTGGCTCTTGCTTCAGGCCGTCGAGTTGCCCGACAAACCGCAGGCCGCTTTCGAACATGCGCACGCGGTCTTGCTGACGGTTCAGGTTATGGGAAAGGGCTTTCACCAGGCCCGGCCACAGGGATGAACGCATGGCGGCCATGTCGTTGGAGATCGGATTGGCCAGCAGCAGCGGCTCGACGCCCGGGTTGAACAGTTCGAACTGCTTCGGGTCGATGAAGCTGTAGGTCACCGCTTCCTGATAGCCACGGGCAACCAGCAGACGGCGCAGCTCAGGCAGGTGCGCACGCGCTTCTGCCTTGGGTTGCGGTGCCAGGCGCGCTTGCGGGTAACGAACCGGCAGGCGGTTGTAACCGTACAGGCGAGCCAACTCTTCGATCAGATCGACTTCCAGGCTGATATCGAAGCGATGGCTTGGCACGTCAACATGCCACTGCCCTTCCCCACCCGCAGAAATGTTCAACCCGAGGGCCGACAACAATTGCTCGATTTCAGCCGGAGCGATGACCAGGCCAAGCATTTGCTCGACACTTTTGGCGCGCAGGGTGATCGGCGCAACGGACGGCAGATACTGTTCACTGACAGTCTCAGTGATCGGGCCGGCTTCGCCACCGGTGATTTCCAGCAGCAGGCCAGTGGCGCGCTCCATGGCTTCGCGGGCGAGCTTCCAGTCCACCCCGCGCTCATAGCGATGTGAGGCATCGGTGTGCAGGCCGTAGGAGCGGGCCTTGCCAGCGATGGCAATCTGGTCGAAGAACGCGCTTTCAAGGAATACATCGCGCGTGGTCGCGGACACACCGCTGTGCTCGCCCCCCATCACACCGGCAATCGCCAGGGCGCGGGAATGGTCAGCGATCACCAGGGTGTCGGCGCGCAGGCTGACTTCCTGGCCGTCGAGCAATACAAGCTTCTCGCCTTCTTCGGCCATGCGCACACGGATGCCGCCATTGATTTCGGCGAGATCGAAAGCGTGCAGCGGCTGGCCCAGCTCAAGCATCACGTAGTTGGTGATGTCGACGGCAGCGTCGATGCTACGCACGTCGGCGCGGCGCAGACGCTCAACCATCCACAACGGGGTTGGCTTGGACAGGTCAACGTTGCGGATCACGCGCCCCAGGTAACGTGGGCAGGCGTTTGGTGCCAGTACTTCGATCGGACGCACTTCATCGTGGACCGCAGCCACTGCGGCAACCACTGGACGAGTGACTGGCGCGTTGTACAACGCGCCCACTTCACGTGCCAGGCCGGCCAGGGACAGGCAGTCGCCACGGTTCGGGGTCAGGTCGACCTCGATACTGGCGTCTTCCAGCTCCAGGTAGACACGAATGTCCTGGCCCACAGGTGCATCGGCCGGCAGCTCCATCAGGCCATCATTGCCCTCGCCTACTTGCAACTCCGCCTGGGAGCACAGCATGCCGTTGGACTCGACACCGCGTAGCTTGGCTTTCTTGATCTTGAAGTCGCCCGGCAGTTCGGCGCCGATCATGGCGAACGGGATCTTCAGGCCGGGGCGCACGTTAGGCGCTCCGCACACGACCTGGAAGGTTTCCGTGCCATTGCTGACCTGGCACACACGCAATTTGTCGGCATCGGGGTGTTGCTCGGTGCTCAGCACCTCACCCACGACTACGCCACTGAAAACACCGGCGGCCGGCGTAACGCTATCGACCTCAAGACCGGCCATCGACAGACGCGCAACCAGCGCGTCGCGATCTACCTGCGGGCTTACCCAGCCGCGCAGCCATTGTTCACTGAATTTCATCCTGCTCTCCTAAAGATTCGTTACGACTAGCGAAATTGCGCGAGGAACCGCAAGTCGTTGTCGAAGAACAGACGCAAGTCGTTCACGCCGTAACGCAGCATGGCCAGACGCTCAACGCCCATGCCGAAAGCAAAGCCCGAAAACTCTTCCGGATCGATCCCGGACATGCGCAGCACATTGGGGTGAACCATGCCGCAGCCCATCACTTCCAGCCAGCCAGTCTGCTTGCAGACGCGGCAGCCTTTACCGCTGCACATCACGCATTCCATGTCGACTTCTGCGGATGGCTCGGTGAACGGGAAGAATGATGGACGGAAACGCACCGCCAGCTCTTTCTCGAAGAACACTCGCAGGAACTCTTCGATGGTGCCCTTGAGGTCGGCGAAGTTGATGTCGCGATCAACCAGCAGGCCTTCGACCTGGTGGAACATCGGCGAGTGGGTGATATCGGAGTCGCTGCGGTACACACGGCCTGGGCAGACAATGCGGATCGGCGGCTTGTTCGCTTCCATGGTGCGGACCTGTACCGGGGAGGTATGGGTGCGCAACAGCATGTTTGCATTGAAATAGAAGGTGTCGTGCATCGACCGGGCCGGGTGATGGCCTGGGATGTTGAGCGCCTCGAAGTTGTGATAGTCGTCTTCGACCTCAGGGCCTTCGGCAATGCCGTAGCCGATATGGGTGAAGAACTGCTCGATACGTTCCAGAGTCCGGGTGATCGGATGCAGACCGCCCGAGGCCTGGCCACGACCAGGCAGGGTTACATCAATGGACTCGGCGGCGAGTTTGGCTGCGAGATCGGCCTCCTCCATGGTCGCCTTGCGCGCATTGAGCACCTCTGTGACACGCTCCTTGGCAACGTTGATCAGCGCGCCGAATTGCGGGCGCTCTTCAGCCGGCAAATTTCCCAGGGTCTTCATCACCTGAGTCAATTCACCCTTTTTGCCAAGGTAGTGAACCCGGATTTGCTCCAGGGCATTGATATCTTCAGCGCTTTGCACAGCCTCAAGAGCTTGAGCGACGAGCGCGTCCAGGTTTTCCATGTACAGACTCCAGATACAAAATAGGGGAAGAGCTTGAAGGCTCTTCCCCTATTTATGACGTTTACCACCTTGGGCTACAGGCGCAGCCCAGGGTGACTGTCGGGGGTACTTAAGCCAAGGTGGCTTTAGCTTTCTCGACAATCGCAGCAAACACCGCTTTTTCGTTCACGGCCAGTTCAGCCAGAACCTTACGGTCGATTTCGATGGACGCTTTTTTCAGGCCAGCGATGAAACGGCTGTAAGACAGACCGTTAACACGTGCACCAGCGTTGATACGAGCGATCCACAGAGCGCGGAACTGACGTTTTTTCTGACGACGGTCGCGGTAGGCGTATTGGCCTGCCTTGATTACCGCTTGCTTGGCAACACGGAATACGCGTGAACGCGCGCCGTAGTAGCCTTTAGCGAGTTTCAGAATTTTTTTGTGACGTTTACGGGCAATGACGCCACGCTTTACACGAGCCATGAGTTACTTCCTCTATTCTTGATCCAAAAATTAACGAAGGCGCAGCATGCGCTCGACTTTTGCCACGTCAGACGGATGCAGCAAGCTGCTACCGCGCAGTTGACGCTTACGCTTGGTCGACATTTTGGTCAGGATGTGGCTCTTGAAAGCGTGCTTGTGCTTGATACCGTTAGCAGTTTTCAGAAACCGCTTAGCAGCACCACTTTTAGTCTTCATCTTTGGCATGTTCGGATACTCCGCATTCAGTTGATAAACATAATCAGAAGGCCTGCCGTGCCCTGTTGATTACTTCTTCTTTTTCGGGGCGATGACCATGATCAGCTGGCGTCCTTCCATCTTAGGATGCTGTTCGACCGAACCGTACTCGAGCAGGTCAGCTTCAACCCGCTTGAGGAGTTCCATCCCCAGCTCCTGGTGGGCCATCTCACGGCCGCGGAATCGCAAGGATACCTTGGCCCTGTCCCCATCACTCAGGAAACGTACCAGGTTGCGCAGTTTTACCTGGTAATCCCCTTCCTCCGTCCCTGGACGAAACTTGATTTCTTTTACTTGAATCTGCTTCTGGTTCTTCTTCGCCGCGGCAACCTGCTTCTTCTTTTCGAAGATCGACTTGCCGTAGTCCATCACCCGGCAAACGGGTGGGATTGCATCGGCGGAGATTTCCACCAGGTCCAACTTGGACTCTTCTGCAATACGAAGCGCTTCATCAATCGAGACGATGCCAATCTGCTCGCCGTCAGCGCCAATTAACCGAACCTCGCGTGCCGAGATATTCTCGTTGATCGGGGCTTTCGGTGCAGCTCGTTTATCTTGTCTCATTTCACGCTTAATAATAATTACTCCGAATCTGGGCGACCACGCCGGGAAACCGCTTGCGCGAGGAACTCAGCGAACTGGGCGACGGGCATCGAGCCCAGGTCAGCACCTTCACGAGTACGCACAGCGACAGTCTGCATCTCTACTTCCCGATCTCCGATAACCAAAAGATAGGGAACCTTGAGCAAAGTATGCTCGCGGATTTTAAAGCCGATCTTTTCATTTCTCAAGTCGGACTTGGCACGAAATCCGCTTTCGTTGAGAGTTTTTTCAACTTCAGCAGCAAAATCCGCCTGTTTATCAGTGATATTCATGATCACTGCCTGAGTCGGAGCCAGCCACGCAGGGAACGCACCCTCGTAGTGCTCGATCAGGATACCGACGAACCGTTCGAACGAGCCGAGGATCGCCCGGTGCAGCATAACCGGGTGTTTACGACTGTTATCTTCGGAGACGTATTCGGCTCCCAAACGGATCGGCAGGTTAAAATCGAGCTGCAAGGTACCACATTGCCAGACACGGCCAAGGCAATCTTTCAACGAGAACTCGATCTTCGGCCCGTAGAAGGCCCCCTCACCCGGCTGCAGATCGTACGCAAGGCCCGCACTGTCTAGCGCTGCGGCCAGGGCCGCTTCGGCGCGATCCCACAGTTCGTCGGAACCGACGCGTTTTTCCGGACGAGTGGACAGCTTCATCTCGACTTCGGTAAAGCCGAAATCACGATAAACGTCCATGGTCAGCTTGATGAACGCGGCGGATTCGGCCTGCATCTGCTCTTCGGTACAGAAGATGTGGGCGTCGTCCTGGGTGAAGCCGCGTACCCGCATGATGCCGTGCAACGCACCCGATGGCTCGTTACGGTGGCAGGCACCGAACTCGGCCAGGCGCATCGGCAACTCGCGATAGCTCTTCAGGCCTTGATTGAACACCTGCACGTGGCATGGGCAGTTCATCGGCTTGATGGCGTAGTCGCGGTTTTCCGACTGGGTGGTGAACATATTGTCGGCGTAGTTGGCCCAGTGCCCGGATTTCTCCCACAGGCTGCGATCAACGACCTGTGGGGTCTTGATCTCCAGGTAACCGTTGTCGCGCTGAACCTTGCGCATGTACTGCTCGAGCACCTGGTACAGGGTCCAGCCGTTCGGGTGCCAGAACACCATGCCCGGCGCTTCTTCCTGGAGGTGGAACAGGTTCAGGCGCTTGCCGATCTTGCGGTGGTCGCGTTTTTCGGCCTCCTCAATGCGCTGGATATAGGCGGCCAGCTGCTTCTTGTCAGCCCAGGCAGTACCGTAGATGCGTTGCAGTTGCTCGTTCTTCGCGTCGCCGCGCCAGTAGGCACCGGACAGCTTGGTCAGCTTGAAGGACTTGAGGAAGCGCGTGTTCGGCACGTGGGGACCACGGCACATATCGACGTATTCTTCGTGGTAGTACAGGCCCATGGCCTGCTCGTCCGGCATGTCTTCCACCAGGCGCAGCTTGTAGTCTTCGCCACGCGCAGTGAACACGTCGATCACTTCGGCGCGCGGAGTGACTTTCTTGATGACGTCGTAATCTTTTTCGATCAGGGCGTGCATGCGCTGTTCGATAGCGGCCAGATCGTCCGGGGTGAAAGGACGCTCGTAGGCGATATCGTAATAAAAGCCTTCGTCGATGACCGGGCCGATCACCATCTTCGCAGTCGGATACAGCTGCTTGACCGCATGGCCAATCAAGTGCGCGCAGGAGTGGCGAATGATCTCCAGCCCCTCTTGATCCTTGGGCGTGATGATTTGCAGGCTGGCATCGGAGGTGATCAGGTCGCTGGCGTCAACCAGCTTGCCATCGACCTTGCCGGCCACGGTGGCCTTGGCCAGGCCAGCACCAATGGATGCGGCGACCTCGGCTACGGAAACCGAATGATCGAATGAACGTTGACTGCCGTCGGGAAGAGTAATAGTTGGCATGGCGCCTCCTCTCCTAGTGGTGACCCCTACCAAAGGTCACGTGGGTTGGGATGAGCCAGTACAAGATCCAACACCAGGCCGTTCAGTGATGAACGCCTGCCTTACAGCGGCAGGAGCCTTTCGGCCAACCGATAATCGAACCACAGTGACTGGAGTGAGCTGAAAAGAAACACGGCAAGGCGGCAAATGGCGCGCCCGGAATTAGCCAGGCCGAAGATGCTAGCACAGATGAACGGTCATCGCGCCGGCAGTATCCGCTGCAAAGACAAATTCCAGCCTTTATAGCTGCAAAAGTGAACTTGAGCTGTACGCCACACCTCAAACCCACTGAGAATCGCCGTTCGTCCTCGAATCAAAGGAGCATCCCATGATGCGTTTTACCTCGACCCTCGCTTTCGCCGCTACCCTGAGCCTCCTTTCCCTCGGCGCGCAGGCTGCCGCTCCATCCAATTGGCCAGCCGGTGCCCGTGACAGTTTCGTCAGCGACTGCAGCGCGGCCGCCAGCCAGAACGTAGACGTCAAGACTGCCAAGGCCCACTGCGAATGTGGCGCCGACAAGATCAACGCCGAATTGAGCACTGCGGAAATCAAAGAGCTCATGACTAACCAGAACGCCAGCCCGGAGCTTAAAAACAAGGCAGTCGCGGCTATTTCGTCCTGCAAAGTCGTGAAGAAAAAGTAAGATCGGGCCTTGATCAGACGGCCGTTTTGGCAGGAAAACAGCCTGAAAACTGCCATTTCGCACAAATTACGCAGCTTTTACGGCTTTTTTTACCAGCTGATATTTCGCGCCGAAGCCCCGTAGATCGGGGCTTTCAGCCGACACAAGTAGCAAACGCAACGCTATTGATTAGCAAACAATGCCTTGGGGGGGCTCCCAAGCCGAACATTTCGACTATGATAGCCCAGTGTGCCCAGTTGGCCTGAGCAGCACAGCACTACTGAAAATATATGTTTCTTGGAGATACACCATGTCTAATCGCCAAACCGGCACCGTTAAATGGTTCAACGATGAAAAAGGCTTCGGCTTCATCACTCCTCAAGGTGGCGGTGACGACCTGTTCGTACACTTCAAAGCTATCGAAAGCGACGGTTTCAAAAGCCTGAAAGAAGGCCAAACCGTTTCCTTCGTGGCTGAGAAAGGCCAAAAGGGTATGCAAGCTGCACAGGTTCGCGGCGAGTAATTCTCCGCTGAGCTAAAAAAACCCCGTCCATGTGACGGGGTTTTTTATGAGCGTTGCAAAAGCCTGGAAACGATCAGCCGCAATTAACGCGTGTGATCACCAGGTTGTCATCGGTGTTCAGGTTCAGGCGGTCGGAGCGGTATTCCAGCGTGATCATATCGTTGGGCTTGAGGATCCGCGCGTTCTGTGCGCCAGCACGGGTACGGGCCTGCTCCAGCAACTGCGGCGAGGCTTTCTGGCCAATGCTGAATTCGGCGGCCTTCGACTCACAGCGGCTATGACCGGCATCGGTCACGGCGGCGTCTTTGGCTGGCTCAGAGGCACCCGGGGTGCTGCAACCCGCCAACGCGAGTGCTGCCAACAAAGTACCGAATGATGCGAGCTTCCAAGGCATGAAGCCTCCTATTGAAAAATGAACAGAGATCGTGCGACAGCGGTCTGGCTGATAGGTTTCAAAACGTAAACCGCCGATAGGTAAGTCTGCCCGACTATCAGCAGGCATTCGCCCGATCAATCGTGACCAAATATGAGCGCAATCAGTAGACGTCGATGTAATCAAACGGCGGCTTCGGCCAGTTCTGCTTCAGCGCATTGAAAATCTGTGTAACCCAGACCTCGTCGCTGGCCGCGACATTGCCGACATAACCGGAACCCTTGGCCCAGGTCTCCAGGCGGAACAGCAGGCCATCGATGTCAGTGCCTCCCACCACCCCAGAAGATATGTAGGCAATTCCGGCCCTGGTTACACGCAACTGGGTATGCTCGTCATCACTGGCACTGGCGATCAGTTGACGCACGGCGGCCAGTGTCAGGTTCTCGGGGTTATTCAAATCGATCTGCACGCGGGGTCCCCCGGCAATTAAACAGGAGGACAGTGTCGCACAGCACCTGCTTCATGCCTAAGTAGCAGTGCCAAACCCCGCGCAAAATGATTAACTGCGCCGGTTAGAGCCGCGTTCCAGCGCATTGCCCAGCATTTCAATCCGTGAGACTTCCATGACCACCGTAACGCTCCAAGCCGACATCAAAGCCAAATGGCCCCAAGGACAAAGTTCCTACAGCCCAGGAAGCCCGGAGGAACTGGCAATCATCGGTATCGACCTGCTGGTCAAGGAACTCGGCACCCAGGCGGCACAGGCGTTCATCGGCCAGGTATTCGAAAAATACCCGGCCGATCACATGGGGGCACCAGACCCCGAGCGCGAATAAGAACCGGCTGGCGAACGTCGACCGGGTTACTTCAAGCGTGCCAGGCGCTCGGTGAGCAGATCGAAGAAGCCCTGGGCGTCGCCGTTCTCAACCCAGAACACATTTTTTGTCTGCTTCAGGCCGTCGTACCAATCAACGATGGTCTGGCCGAAGGTCGGGCCTTCGCGGCTGTCCACCACCATATTGGCCTGACGCCCTGTGAACAAGGACGGCTTGAGCAGATAGGCGATGACAGTGGCATCATGTACCGGGCCGCCCGGGATGCCGTAGTGTTCCATATCGCCCTTGACGTATTCATTGAGAATATCGCCGACGACCTTGCTCGCGTTGTTGTTGATGTCGGCGATCTTCTTCAGGCGCGCCTCGCTGGTCAGCACCTTGTGGGTCACGTCCAGCGGCAGGTAGGTCAGCTTGACGCCACTCTTGAGCACAATCTCGGCTGCAATCGGATCGGCGAACAGGTTGAACTCGGCAACCGGGGTGATATTGCCGCCGTTGAAGTGCGCGCCCCCCATCACCACCACTTCCTTGATGCCTTGGGTGATTTCCGGGTCCTGGGTCAAGGCCAGCGCCAGGTTGGTCTGCGGACCGAGCATGGCAATGGTGATGCTGTGAGGCTTGGCCGCACGCAGGGTCTTGATCAGGTAATCAACGGCGTTGCCTTCGGCCAGGCCCTTTTTAGGCTCATGGACGGTGACGCCGGAAATACCTTCTTTGCCATGGATGTTCTCGGCATAGATCGGTGTGCGCAACAGCGGCTTGGGTGCGCCGGCGTACACCGGGATTTCTTCACGCCCGGCCCACTCGCGGGCCAGGCGCGCGTTACGCGAGGTCTTGTCCAGGCGCACGTTGCCGGCGACGGTGGTCAGTGCACGAATGTTCAATTCGTCCGGGGAAGCCATGGCGAAGAGCAAGGCCACCACGTCGTCGGCACCTGGGTCGGTGTCGATGATCAAGTCGATTTTTTCCGCCGCTTGGGCGCTGGCAGCAGTGAGTGCGGACAAAAGCAGGACACTCCGAAACAGGTTTTTCAGGGTTGGCAGACCACGTTGCATAAAACACTCCTTGTCGTTGGGAAACTCTAGAAGGTTACGCCGGAGACCAGCGCGATATTGCAGTAAGGCTGGCACTCGCCGGTACGCACGACAGCGCGCGCGCTACGGCTCAGTTGCTTGAATTGTTCATGGCTGAGCAGACGTCGCTCGCCGAGGGCGGCCTGTTCAGCCAAAGCGTTCAGCTCCGTCAGCGCGGGTGGCTGCTTGAGCAGGATTTCTTCCGCCAGCACGTGGCTTTCCACCTGCATTTCACTGAGCACGATACGCAAGGTGCTGATGAAGTCGGGAATGCCCTGGGTCAGCGCCAGGTCGATTAACTCGACCCCGGGCGGCACTGGCAGGCCGGCGTCGCCGATCACCAGGATGTCACCATGGCCCAGGGATGCGATCAACCGCGACAAGGCGATATTGAGCAGAGGCGTCTTTTTCATAAAAGCACAAAACCTTGAACGTCATACAGCGTAGGAATGGAGGGTTGCGCACCAGCACGGGTGACTGACAAGGCTGCCGCGACTTGGCCGAAACGGATGGCCTCGGCTTCACTTTTGCCACTGGCCAGTGCTGCGGCAAAACCACCGACAAAGGTATCGCCGGCAGCGGTGGTATCCACCGCCTTGACCTTGGGCGCCACCAGGTGCTCAAAGCCCTGGCCATCGGCAAACAACGCACCTTGGGCACCCAGGGTAATAATGACTTTGCCAGCTCCCGCCTGGATCAACCGTGTCGCCGCGACCTTGGCACTGTCGAGGGAGTCGACTGTCACGCCGCTCAGTGCGCTGGCTTCGCTTTCGTTGGGAATCAGGTAGTCGACCGAGGCGTACCAGTCGGCGGGCAACGGGCCGCTGGCCGGCGCCGGGTTGAGGATCACGGTCTTGCCCAGTTCACGACCGCGCTTGAGGGTGTAGCCCACGGTATCCATCGGCACTTCCAGCTGGCAGATAATCACATCGGCAGCCTGCAGCACCGCATCGGACGCCTGCAGTGAGGCGGGTGTCAGCTCGCCGTTGCTGCCGGCAACGATCACAATCGCGTTCTGGCTGCTGTCGTCCACCACAATCAAGGCCACGCCACTGGAACCGTCCACGGTGCTCACCGCCTGGCAATCGATACCTTCCACCAGCAAGGCGCCACGCAGTTCAGTGCCATAGGCATCGCTACCGACACAGCCGATCATTGCCACATCCGCACCCAGTCGCGCCGAGGCCACGGCCTGGTTGGCGCCCTTGCCGCCAGGCACCGTGGAAAACGTCTGGCCGACCAGGGTCTCACCGGCACGGGGCAGCCGACTCGCGCGGGTGACCAGGTCCATGTTCAAGCTGCCTATTACCACTACTTTTGCTGGCATACATCAGTACTCATCAATTCGGTTCAGCGGTATTGGGCGAACACACCGGCGACGGGCGCCGTCGATTCACGCAACACGATGCTCGGCGTCACGATGCGTTGATCGATCGGCAGTTGGGGGGTTGCAATTCGTCGCAGTAAAAGCTCGGCCGCGGTCTCGCCCAGTTGCAGGATCGACTGCCCGACCGTGGTCAGCGCCGGGTACACGTAGCGGCCCATTTGAATGTCATCGAAACCGATCACCGACAGTTCACCGGGCACGCGGATATTGCGCTCCGCCGCCGCCCGCAACACGCCGAAGCCGATCATGTCGTTGCTGGCAAAAATCGCGCTGGGCGGGTTCTGCGCCAGCAATTGCACGGCAGCAGCATAACCGCCGGTGCTGGTGAAGTCGCTTTCCTGGATGCGATCGGCCACCACCGCCACACCGGCTTCATGGAGCGCACGCTGGTAACCCGCCAGGCGCATTTGCGCGACGCGGGTGTGGGCCGGGCCGCCGATGCAGGCGATGTCCCGATGCCCCAGCTCAAGCAAGTGCCGGGTCGCCAGGTAGGCGCCCTCCTCGTGGTCGATGCGTACCAGGTCGACATCGATGCCATCCAGCGCCCGGTCGACAATCACCATGGGCGTGCGCACGGCGCTCAAGCCTGCGGCGAGGCCGCTGTCATCACCGCCTACCGAAGTCACGATCAAGCCATCGACGCGCTTCTCCAGCAACACCCGCAAATAGCTACGCTGCTTCTCTGCGTTGTCGTCGGAGTTGCAGAGAATCACGCAGTAGCCGTTACGCTCACAATAATCCTCGATGCCCCGGGCCAGCTCGGCAAAATACGGGTTGAGGCTGTTGGGCACCAGCAATCCGATGGTGGCCGTGGTCTTGGCCTTGAGCGAACGCGCGACGGCACTGGGCACGTAGTCGAGCTGTTTGATCGCCGCTTCAACCTTGATCCGTACCGGCTCGCTCACCGGGCGCGTCTTGTTCACCACATGGGACACGGTGGTGTAGGAAATACCTGCAATCGCGGCCACATCCTTGATCGTTGCCATGGTTCAGCCTCGCCGACTGGCACGACGGCTGCGATAAGTATCCAGGACCACGGCGATCACGATCACGGCACCGGTGATGATGCGCTTGGTGGGCTCCGTGGCACCGATCTGCGCCAGGCCGGCGGCCAATACCGAAATAATCAACACACCGAAGAAGGTACTGATCACCGAACCACGCCCGCCCATCAGGCTGGTGCCGCCGATCACCACTGCGGCGATCACTTGCAGCTCGAGGCCGGCACCGGCATTCGGGTCCGCCGCTTCCAGGCGCGAAATCTGGAACAACGCCGCCACACCGGCCAGCAGGCCCATGAGACTGAATACCAGAATCTTGTACGGCTTGGGATTGATCCCGGCCAGGCGCACAGCTTCTTCGTTGGTGCCGATACCGATCAGGTAACGACCGAATACGGTGCGGGTCAATACCAGTTGGGCGGCAATGATCACCAGCAAAGCGATGATGAACGACGGCGAAATGCCGAAGGCTATCGGGTTGGACAGCCAGGCAAACGAATCGCCGATATAGGCCGTGCGTGAACCGGTCATCTGGTACGCCACGCCACGCGCCATTTCCAACACACCGAGGGACACGATAAACGATGGAATGCGCCAGGCCACGGTGATCGAGCCGGTGATAGTGCCGGCCAACGCGGCGCAGCCCATGCCGAGTACGGCAGCCGGCAAAACACTCCAGCCCCAGCCAAGAATCGCCACGCTGACCGCCGACGCCGCCAACGCCAGCACCGAGCCCACCGACAGGTCGATACCGCCGATGATCAGGATGAAGGTCATGCCCACCGCCAGCACCATCAGGTCAGGAATCTGGTTGGCCAGGGTGCTGAACGTGTCATAGGACAGGAAGTGATCACTGAGCACCGAAAACAGCGCGATCATCGCCAGCAATGCACCGGCCAGCCCCAGGTAGGTGCCCAGGCCGTAGAAGTTGCCGCCGGCTTTACCGGGGGAAGTTGTTAGTTTCATGGGGTATCCCTAAGCACTGCGTCGTTGAGCAGCGCATCACGTTTCTGATAGCCGGCAAAGGCGGCGGCGAGCAATTCGTCCTGGGTCCAGCTGTCGCGCTCGAAGGTCTCGATCAAGCGCCCGGCGGACAGCACGCCGATGCGGTCGCAGATCAGCATGAGTTCACGCAGGTCGCTGGACACCACCACCAGCGCCTTGCCCTGGCGAGTCAATTCACCCAGCAAGGCATAAATATCGAACTTGGCACCGACATCAATGCCACGGGTGGGCTCGTCGAACAGCATCACCGAGCAGTCGCGCTCCAGCCAGCGGCCGATCACCACTTTCTGCTGGTTGCCACCGGACAGTTCGGACACCAATTGCGCCGGGCTGGAACTGCGGATCCGCATGGCATCGATCTGGCGCTTGGCCAAGGCAGTTTCATCGCGGCTATTGACCAGGCCGCCAGCGGAAATTTCCGGCATGTTGCCCAGTGCGATATTCGCACTGATCGACTGGGTCAGCAGCAGCCCTTCGCCCTTGCGGTCCTCGGTGATCAGGGCAATGCCATGACCCACGGCATCCACCGGCGAGCGAATACTCACCACCTGGGCCGGCGAACCCAGGGCGACGGTGCCGCTGTCGGCCAGGTCAGCACCGAAGATAAGCCGCAGTAACTCTGTACGACCGGCGCCGATCAGGCCGGAAATGCCATAGATCTCACCGGCACGCACTTCAAAGGATACGTCGCGGACTTTGTCCGAGCGGGTCAGGCCCTTCACGGTCAAGGCCGGGCCGCCGATGCTTCGCGGTCCCAGGTCGATGTGTTCACCCAGCTCCCGGCCCACCATCAAGGTGACCAGTTGTTCACTGTTGTAATTGGCCATCGGCTCGACGCAGACCAGTTTGCCGTCGCGCAGTACCGCAATACGCTGGGCGACACGGGCCAGTTCTTCGAGCCGGTGCGAAATATAAATGATCGCCACGCCCCGGGCCTGCAGGCGGGTGATTTGCTCAAACAGCATCTCGACTTCGCGGGCCGTGAGCATCGCGGTGGGCTCGTCGAGGATCAGCACATGGCAGTCGCCGATCAGGTTGCGGGCGATCTCGACCATCTGTTGATGGCCGATGCCGAGGCTGCCGACCAGGGTGTCCGGGTCGATGGCGTCCAGGCCGACCTGGGCCATGGCCTCGATCGCGGCTTTGCGCAATTGCTTGCGGCTGATCCAGCCACAGTGGCTGGGCAGGTTATCCAGAAACAGGTTTTCGGCCACGGTCAGCGTCGGCAGCAGATTGAGTTCCTGCATGACCATGCGCACGCCCAACGCTTCAGCCTGGGTACGGCTGGCCGGACGGTAATCCTGCCCCTGGAATTGCATGTGCCCGGTGGTCGGGGTGACCAGCCCGCCGACGATCTTCGACAAGGTACTCTTGCCCGCGCCGTTTTCACCGGTCAGCGCCAGTACTTCACCACGGTTAAGCGTGAGGGTAATGTCGGCCAGAACCGGTTGGGCATAGGTCTTACCGATACCGCTGACCGAGAGGACAGCGTTCGGAGCGGAAGATGACATAGGAAAATCTCCAGGCGTCCGCCCAGGACGGGCGGACGCTGTTGGGTGCTGCCAGGATTACTTCTTGAGGACGAGTTCGACCGGGGTTTCGATCATGCCATCCTTGGCATCGACTTTCTCACCCTTGACCAGCTTGAGGGCGTTCTGGATACCGAACACCGCTTGCTGCGCAGCCGCCTGGTCGGCGGTCGCCAGAACACGACCGTCCTGCAGCATCGGCTTGATGGCGTCGATGTTGTCGTAACCCACCACCAGCACCTTACCGGCCTTGCCTGCAGCACGTACGGCGGAGACTGCGCCCAGGGCCATGTTGTCGTTACCGGCCAGCAGCGCCTTGAGGTCCGGGTGTTCGCTCAGCATGGCCGAGGCCACTTTCTGGCCCTGGTCAATTTCCCAGTTGCCGGATTGGGTGGAAACGATCTTCATACCGGCAGCGTCCATCGCATCCTTGAAGCCCGCGGTGCGCTGCTGGGCGTTGGTGGTGGTCGGTACGCCTTCGATAATGCCGACCTTGTCGCCGGCAGCCAGTTGCTTGGCCAGGTAGTCGCCCACCAGTTTGGCGCCTTTGCGGTTGTCGGGGCCGACGAAGGGAATATCGAGGTTTTTGCTTTTCAGCACGTCCGGGTCCAGGCGGTTATCGATGTTGACGATCTTGATCCCGGCTTTAGAGGCATCCTCCAGCACTTTTACCAGTGCCTTGGAATCAGCAGGCGCGATAACGATGGCATTGACCTTGGCCAGGATCATCTGCTTGACGATACCGATTTGCGCGCTGGTATCGGTTTCGTCCTTGATGCCGTTGGTGATCATGTCGAAATCGGCGGCGTGATCTTTCTGATACGCCTTGGCACCGTCCTGCATGGTCACGAAAAATTCGTTGGCGAGGGATTTCATCACCAGGCCGACCTTGGGTTTGGCGGCAGCGTCATCAGCGAATGCAGGGGAGAAAGGTAAGGCGGCGGATGCGGCAGCAAGCACAGCGATAGCAAGAAGACGTCCAGCGAATGGCAGCTTCATGGGTTCACTCCGATCTTATGATTATTGTGAGCAACGCGTGCACCGAAGTGTGCTTCGGCGGCCCTCCCACCCGGGTGGCTGATACGAGCTGACAGGAGACTCTAATCAAGGGTCTCATGAAACATCTCGCAAACGTTTGCGTTAGCCAAACTATGAGAACCTTGTCGAGATTTGTCAACGGTAGAACATGGCCTTTCATGCAAGACCTCCAGCCCCGGCTCTCCCGTCCTGCGAAGGCCGCTCTTAAACATCTGCCACGTTCGGTCGTTCTCTGAAACGACAGGTTTTGGCGCGGCACTCAGGATTCTTTCGTCATAACTTTCGGACAACCGAACGCCACACCTCAGGTTGTTCGGAAAGCCGGACATCCAGCAAGCAAAACCTCATCGCTCAATCAATAAAAATTTATATATATCAACAAGTTAATTTATATGCTCGAACATATTCGGCATGGTACAGATCCTGCTCCTACACAGCGCCTGGAGGCATTCAGCAATGCCCAGGTGTTCTAGATGAACCTGCTACAGCACTCATCAAAAACCAGAGAGAAAAATAATGAAATCTGCATTGAAGAACTTTGTTCCGGGGGCGTTGGCCCTTCTGCTGCTATTCCCCGTTGCCGCCCAGGCAAAGGAGGTTGAATCCAAGACCAAACTGTCCAACGTGGTGATCCTCGCCACCGGCGGCACCATTGCCGGCGCGGGCGCCAGCGCCGCCAACAGTGCGACGTACCAGGCTGCCAAAGTCGGTATCGAGCAATTGATCGCCGGTGTTCCTGAGCTTAGCCAGATCGCCAATGTGCGTGGCGAGCAAGTGATGCAAATTGCGTCCGAAAGCATCAACAACGAGAACCTGCTGCAACTGGGTCGCCGCGTCGCCGAACTGGCCGACAGCAAGGACGTGGACGGCATCGTGATCACCCACGGTACCGACACCCTGGAAGAGACCGCCTACTTCCTGAACCTGGTGGAAAAAACCGACAAGCCTATCGTGGTGGTCGGCTCCATGCGCCCAGGCACCGCCATGTCGGCCGACGGCATGCTCAACCTGTACAACGCCGTCGCCGTGGCCGGCAGCAAGGATGCACGCGGCAAAGGCGTACTGGTGACCATGAACGACGAGATCCAATCGGGTCGCGACGTCAGCAAGATGATCAATATCAAGACCGAAGCCTTCAAGAGCCCATGGGGCCCGCTGGGCATGGTCGTTGAAGGCAAGTCCTACTGGTTCCGCCTGCCGGCCAAGCGTCACACCATGGACTCGGAGTTCGACATCAAGAACATCAAGAGCCTGCCCGATGTTGAAATCGCCTACGGCTACGGCAACGTGAGCGACACCGCCTACAAGGCACTGGCCCAGGCTGGCGCCAAAGCCATCATCCACGCCGGCACCGGCAATGGTTCGGTGTCGTCCAAAGTGGTTCCTGCGCTGGTGGAATTGCGCAAACAAGGTGTGCAGATCATCCGTTCTTCCCACGTAAATGCCGGGGGCATGGTGCTGCGTAATGCCGAACAGCCGGACGACAAATACGACTGGGTCGCCGCCCTCGACCTGAACCCGCAGAAAGCGCGGATTCTGGCAATGGTCGCCCTGACCAAGACCCAGGACAGCAAAGAACTGCAACGGATGTTCTGGGAATATTGATTCCTGCTGACATCTCTGTAGGGGCGGGTTTACCCGCCTCTACCTCCTGCGTAAATCCCGCAACCAACACCTCCCCGCCTTACATCAACTCGCCTAAATTGCCGTCAGACGAACTTATTGAATTTTAAGCAGTTGCGAAATTGCCTACAGTTAAATACTGTATGCACGTACAGCTTATTAAGGAACACTCCGTGGCAAAGTCCTCTTCCGCAGCCCTAACCCCACCTGATGCCTACGAACGCCTGGCCATTCGTGTGCAAAAGATCATCAACTCCACCAACGCCCAAAAAGCCAAGGCAGCCTTGATCTTCCGCTTGCCGGACGAGCCAGAAGACGAGTGGCAGCGCTTGCTGGAGGAAATCGCGGAGAACGACAACGTCACCCTCGCCTATCGGGATGACGGCGGCGTGCAGATTTTCTGGGTTGTGCCGAAGGAAGATTGATTCAATGAGTGCCCGTTTTATTGCAGTGTGCTGCCTGCTTTTTGCTGTCACTGCCCATGCCCAGGCGCCCCGAACCTTCAGCGAAGCCAAAAAGGTCGCCTGGAAGCTGTACGCGCCACAATCCACCGAGTTCTATTGCGGCTGCAAATACACCGGCAACCGCGTTGACCTGAAAGCCTGCGGCTACATCCCACGCAAAAACGCCAACCGTGCCGCGCGCATCGAGTGGGAGCACATTGTTCCGGCCTGGCAGATCGGACATCAGCGCCAGTGCTGGCAGGACGGTGGACGCAAGAACTGCACCCGCCATGACGACGTATTCAAGCGTGCCGAAGCGGATCTGCACAACCTGGTGCCGAGCATCGGCGAGGTCAATGGAGATCGAAGTAACTTCAGTTTTGGCTGGCTGCCGGTGCAAAGCGGGCAATACGGTTCGTGCCTGACCCAGGTGGATTTCAAGGCCAAGAAGGTCATGCCGCGCCCGTCCATTCGCGGGATGATCGCACGCACGTATTTCTACATGAGCAAGCAGTACGGCTTGCGCCTGTCGAAACAGGATCGCCAGTTGTACGAAGCCTGGAACAAGACCTATCCGGTACAAGCCTGGGAGCGTCAGCGGAACCAGACGGTGGCGTGCGTGATGGGGCGCGGCAATGAGTTTGTCGGCCCGGTTAACCTGAAAGCCTGCGGTTGAACAGGGGCGGCACTGCCGCCCAATCAGCGGTTACTGCGCGGTCTTGTGCTCGATGATCTCGGACACCGTGTCAGTTTTCTTGGCCCGCGCCATCTTCTCGTTGAGCAGCGTCTGCTTGGCTTCGGCCTCGGCCCTGGTTGCAAATGGCCCCAGCAGCACTTCGTCCTTGCCGTCGACCTTCACGATATAAAAACTGAACCCGTGTTCGAGCAACCAGGCGGTCAGGTCGGTGATTGCCTGCAGCTTGTGGTCCGGCGGGCCTACTCGCAGGTCCCATTCCTGGGCAGCAATCGCGCCGGTTTGTGGCTGGCTTTCGGTTACGGCAGGCTTGGCCTTGGGGGCATCGACGCTTTTGCCTTCACCGCAACCGGCCAATGCCAACACCGCAATTGCCATCGCTACTTTACGCACTGCCCTGCTCCTTCAACGGATAAAGAGGCGACTTTATCATTCACTGTCTATTCTGGCCGTCATAAACGTTGGCTTAAACAATGCGAATGATGTATCCCAGACCTGTATGATGCCGCCATGGGAATTAATGTCGCCTCTATGCGTCCTAAAAGAGGCAGTCACAGGGACGCGCTTAGCAGTAAGCTACACACATACGACACCTGCCCTGTCTGAACATGTGTCCTTAAAAGTAATCAAGGAGAAGTCCATGCTTATACTCACCCGCAAAGTCGGTGAAAGCATAAACATCGGTGATGACATTACGATCACCATCCTGGGCGTCAGCGGCCAGCAAGTACGAATCGGCATCAACGCACCCAAGGATGTTGCCGTGCATCGCGAGGAGATTTACCAGCGCATCCAGGCCGGTCTGTCCGCTCCGGACAAAAACCAGACGCCTTGAAGCGCCCTCAGTAGCCAGCCCTTTCGTTCACTGTAACGGCTGGCGAAAACCTCTTTGGTCTGCTTTTGTCTCTGTTGCGCGAAGCGCTTTTTGCCGCATGCCCATCCATGCATCAAGATGAAACTATCTTCACGCCTGGAACTTATTACACCCTTTGCAACCGAATCCTCTGACTGATATCCCGCCATCCGTGTGCACTTAGGAGCACGTCGATGCTGCCAGGCAATGCCCAGCCATTTTTCTCCAGATCCTGGATGATCGCCCTGCTGACGGGGCTGGTCTTTGTCGGCTTGGAATATGGCCTGAAGCTTGAAATAGAGGGCGCCGAAGCGCCCCGTTCGCGGCTGGACCTGGTACTCCTGCTGTGTGGCTACCTGTTCATGTTCTGCCTCAAGCCCATCCAGATGGCCGTGCAGCGCAAGTTGTGCCAACGCATCGTGCGCAAAACCGTACGCTGACGCCCACCCCCGATTCGCTTTCAGATCGCTGGTATTTACAGCCTCGCAGCAGGACCTATCCTTGGGTGTGTTTGCACAGTCAGTAGAAGGTGCCGGTACAGATGGACACGCTCACTAAAACCCAAATCGAATCTGAATTGGCAGCCCGCCTGCCCAGCTACACGGTCACCTGTACGCTGCACGCCGACGGCACCCTCTCGGCCGTGCTCAGCGGCCCGGAAACCGATCACTTCGCAATCACCGGAATCGTGCGCGCGCATTATCGCGGTGCCGAAGCGATTGCCCGGCTCGCCAACGAGATTCTCAGGGAAATGGTGCTATCACGCCAAGGCATGCGCAGTGATCGAATGCAGGCGTCGCCTGATCCAGCCACCCGCGAAACAGGCCGAGTCCGGTAGCCGGCTCGGCCTTGCTGCGTCAGCCCGTCGCGCGCGCCAAGTACAGCAGGCCATCAGCGCTGCGTTGCACCTGCAGCTGTTCATACCCATCGATCGAAGGATGCTCCGTCGCCATGGGCTTGAGGTGCGTCGAGGTCACGACCATCACATCCGCGCCAGCCGCCTCCCCTGCACGGATCCCCACCGTCGCATCCTCAAACACCAGGCAATCCTGCGTCGACACCCCCAGGCGCTGCGCACCGAGCACATAACAGGCAGGGTTCGGCTTGCCGATATCCACGTCTTCAGCCGTGACCAGCACCGCTGGCGGCGTAATACCTGCCGCTTGCAGTCGACGCAACGCCAGTTCCCTGGGTGCAGAGGTGACCAGCGCCCACTGATCGCCGGGCAAGCGGTTCAGAAACTCGACGGCACCGGCAATCGCAACGACACCTTGCACATCATTGATTTCAGCCTCGGTAATCCACTGCGCTTCAACCTCCGGGTCGACGCCGGGCAAGGCCTGGCGCGTGATGGTGTCGATCGCCCGGGCGCCATGGATGGTGGCCAGGAACGTCGCCACCTCCAGCCCATGGCGTTCAGCCCAGATGCTCCATACCCGCTCGGCGGCGGCAATCGAATTGAGCAGAGTCCCATCCATATCGAACAGAAAGGCGCGGTAAGGGCGGGTAAATACGGCTGAACCTCGGATGGACACTGCGGGGTTTCCTCGTGAGCTGAAACGAATAATCGACGCAATGCAATCTACGGATCACCTGGCGGCTTGTAAACGCCAACGACGCCGGCAATAACACGGCGGCGTCGAGCGCCATGCGGGCGACACCGCCAGCTCAATCGAGGGCGCCATTGAGGACTTCGTAGATGATGCCCGTCGCGATGGCCACCAGTATCAAGTCGGTGCCCGCCTGCTGCCACTCGTACCCATCGTAATGGGGCAAGCGGCCCAACAAACGCCCATCCAGTTTCTTGGCAATGCCCGGCGGCAGCGGCTTGCCGCGGGCCAGGTTCTTCTGGATGCCAGGCGGCAAGGCGGGCCCCGGGCTCCAGTAGTCGCGATAACCGCCCAACACATTCAGCACGCTGCCACGGTCTACACTGGGGCCGCGACTGCCTGCTGCACCCTTGCCCTTGGGCTTGTCATGCCCCTGTCCGCCGTGACCATTGCCTTTATCGTTGCCTTGCCCCTTGCCATTGCCTGGATCAGCCAGGGCCATACCGCCAGCGGCAAACAACACAAGCGAAAGCGCAACAGACACGAATTTCGGGCACTTGATCATGGCGATTATCCAACACAGGAATGTAGCTGAACTGTAGTCGAGGTTATCGCACCCGTGGGACGTCAACTCACCTGACCGCCCACTTCCAGCACATCCACCGGGGTATTCCACGCCGTCGACACCGCGGTGCGCAGCCCATCGACCAGGCCCGCTCCCAGCTGGTTCGGCACGTGGATAAAACCACTGCGTACACCGGTGCCCGCGAGTTCGTGCTGCAAGCGGTAGAACACCTGGTTGCACACGAATGTGCCCGCCGTCTGCGATACCGACACCGCAATCCCTGCTTCGCGCACCGCCCTGGCCATGGCCTTGATCGGCAGCGTCGAAAAGTACGCCGCCGGGCCGCCGACCACCACCGCCGTGTCGATGGGCTGCTCCCCCAGATTATCGGGGATGCGTGCATCGTTGACGTTGATCGCCACCCGCTCGATGGATATTTCGCTGCGCCCGGGGGCCAACCCAGTGGCGATGACCATCGCCGGACGCAGCTCACTGATCAGTTGGAGCAGGCATTCACCCGCCGTGGCAAACGCACAGGGCAATCGGCGCGCAACAATGCGCACATCATCGTCGAGTTGCACGCCATCCAACTGGCGCACAGCTTCCCAGGAAGGATTCACCAGGTCTTGATCAAAGGGCTCGAACCCCGTCAGCAATACAGTTCGCATCGTCGCCTCACATCAACATATAAAGCAGGACAATATTGACCACCAGCATCATCAACGCGGTCGGCAGTTGCGCCTTGATCACCGCGTTCTTGTCCGGCAACTCCAGCAACGCCGCCGGCACGATATTGAAGTTGGCCGCCATCGGCGTCATCAGCGTACCGCAGTAGCCGGAGAACATACCGATGGCGGCCATCACCGCCGGGTTACCGCCGTAGATACCCACCAGCACCGGCACGCCGACGCCCCCGGTCATCACCGGGAACGCCGCGAAGCCATTGCCCATGATCACCGTAAACAGCGCCATGCCCAACACGTACACCATGACCGCCACCAACTTGAAATCCAGGTTGATGTAGGTGGTGGTGACATGGGCGACAGCCGTGCCGACACCGGCTTCATTGAACAGCAGGCCAAGCATCGCCAGCATCTGCGGCAGCACCATGGCCCAGCCCAGGGCCTCGGTGAGTCGCCGGGATTCGCGCAAGGCTTGCACCGGGGTATCACGGGTCAGCCAGCACGCCAGGCCGAGGGCGATCAGGCAGCCGATGCCGAGGGACACGAAGGTGGTGTTTTTCGGATCCAGCAGCGGTACCCCGCCAATCTGGGTGTGCTTGAGCAAGACCGAACCGATCACGGTGGTCAGGGGGATCGCCAGCGCCGGGATAAACAGCTTGTGCCCGAGGCGGCCGGCACTGGCGCGCGAAGCCTTGTCATGCAACTCAGCATGGGTGCCACGGCCGACGCCGCCCAGGCCGGCGATCAGCGCCATCACCACCACTCCCGCACCGACCACCACCGAGGGCAGGCGCTCCCCCACCAGGAACGGGATGGCGAACAGCAGCCAGAACAGTGCGCTGGACCAGCGCTTGGGATGGGTTCGATCCAACAGGATCATGCCGGCGGTGATCAGCAGCAGGACCCCGGCGAGCCAGTACAGGTATTGGATAGAGATGATCATAGCGCGGCCTCCACAGGGGTCGCGGCGGTCGTCATCTCGCGGGTCAGTCTTCGGTCAAACCGATGAAGTCGGAGCGCGTGAATGATAAAGGCGCAAATCGCCGTAGGAATACCCCACACCGCAATGTGCAGCGGCTCCACATCAATCCCCGAACCGAGCAGGAAGGTATGCATCAACGCAATCGCACCAAAGGCGACGAAGATGTCCTCACCAAAAAACAGGCCGACGTTATCGGTGGCGGCGCACATGGCCAACACCTTGTGACGCAGTTTGTCCGGCAGTTTGCCGTAGCGCTTTTCCGCCGCGCCTTCGGCCATCGGGGCCAGTAGCGGGCGCACCATCTGCGGGTGCCCGCCGAGGCTGGTCAAGCCCATGGCTGCAGTGGATTCGCGTACAAACAGATAGATGATCAGCAGGCGTCCGACCGTGGCGCGCTCAAACCGCGCAATCCAGTTCTGCGCGTGCAGGCGCAAGCCGTGGCGCTCCAGCAAACCGATGACGGCGAGGGGCAACAACAGGATCAATTGCAGGGCGCGAGTCTGTAGGAAACCATCCCCCATAGTGGCGAGGATTTTCTCCAGCGGGAAGTGGGCAGCGAGCCCGGTGGCGATAGCTGCGGCGGTGACCACCAACAGCGGATTGAAACGCAAAACAAAGCCAACCACGATCACAAGTACGCCGATCAACGGCCATAAGTTCACAACAGTTTGCATGGCGGAGAGGTCCTTAAGTGCGCGCTGCGGCGCCATTACAGCAGGATGTGAACAAAGGGTTCACAGCAGGAAGTGGCGTGCAGTCGGCTCGGTTTTTTATTGTTGGCCCGTCAGGGCGAGCGTCAGTGGCGGCAACTGTGCTGCCTGGGAGCGGGAGGTGTCCAACAAGAAAAATTGTTGCTGCAAACCAATAAATTTTGTGGGTAATTGAGTAGCCCGCGAGTAACAAGACGTGGACAGACCATGAAGGATTCGCTCATCTTAACGCCGCCCGTTTATCGTGCGCGGCGCATCGGGCAGTTGGTCGGCCTTCTTCCTCAAACCGTTCACTGAAAAAGGGCAGCACCGGTGAGCTCAGCCATTCCAGATTCCGCCGCGCAAAACCGCCTTAGCCTACAAACCAGTCTGATCGCCCTGGTGGTCGCCGTGACCTTCTTCATGGAGAACCTCGACGCCACGGTTATCGCCACCGCGCTGCCAACCATGGCATCGGCCTTTGGCGTGACACCGGTCGACATGAACATCGGCATCACTGCCTATATCCTCGCCGTGGCGATCTTCATACCGTTGTCCAGCTGGGTCGCCGACCGCTTTGGTGCGCGCCGGGTATTCGCTGGCGCAATCATCCTGTTCACCCTCGCCTCGCTGCTCTGCGGGCTCAGCCAAAGTATTGAGATGTTCGTGTTCGCCCGCGTCCTGCAGGGCATCGGCGGCGCATTGATGGTGCCCGTGGGGCGCCTGGCCGTGCTGCGTAATACGGATAAGAAAGACTTGGTGAAAATGATCGCGATCATTACCTGGCCCGGCCTGGTCGCGCCGATTCTGGGGCCGCTGGTCGGCGGCTTGATCGTGACGCATGCATCGTGGCCATGGATCTTCTACGTGAATCTGCCGCTGGGTGCGCTGGCATTGGCCGCCGCACTATGGCTTGTACCGGAAGACCGTGAAGCCAGCGTGCGCCAGTTCGATGCCAAGGGTTTTGTACTGCTGGCAGGCGCCTGTGTGGCCCTGCTGGGCGGGCTGGAATGGCTGGGTAACCAGACCGGTGAACGCCTTATTCCAGGCGCCGTGCTGGTCGCGGCAGGCATCGCGCTGGCAGTGTGGGCCGTGCACCATTGCCGCCATGCCAGCGACCCGTTATTGCCGCTCGAGACCCTGTCCATCGATACATTTCGTGTGAGCATCTATGGCGGCTCGCTGTTTCGCCTGGCCATCAGCGCCCTGCCGTTCCTGCTGCCGCTGCTGTTTCAAGTCGCCTTTGGCTTGTCCCCGGTGGACGCAGGCTTGCTGGTGCTGGCGGTATTCGCTGGCAATCTGGCGATGAAGCCGTTCACCACGGCCATCATGCGCCGCTATGGGTTTCGCCGGGTCTTGCTGGTGAACGGGATAATCGGCGTGGTGTCGATAGCCGCTTGCGCGCTTTTCACGGTGCAGACCCCATTTGTGCTGATCGCGGCCGTGTTATTTGTGGGAGGGTTGTCCCGCTCGATGCAGTTCACCTGCTACAACTCGATCGGCTTCGCGGATGTGCCCAAACCGCGCATGAGTGAGGCCTCGGCACTGTTCAGCATGTCATTCCAGCTGGCCATGGGGATGGGCGTAACGGTGGCGGCGCTGCTGCTACGAGCATCCATGACCCTGCAGGGGCATGAGATGCAGGCACAGGTCGGGGATTTTCGCGTGGCGTTCGTCGGCGTGGCGCTGCTGGGAGCGTGGGCGCTGGTGGATGTGTATCGCTTGACGGTGGGAGCGGGAGAAAGTGTGTTGAATCGACAGTGAAGGCTGCGACTCAACACACTGTTGCCAGTATCAGGCGGTGGTACTAACCATCGAGCCCGACGTGCTGTTGCCCTCATCGGTGACTGCCTGCAACAGTGCGGAAGTCACTGTCTGCAACGCCGCCGCAGTGCCGGCGATCTGCATCTGCGCCGCCGCTACTGCCGCCGCTTTGGCTTCTGCACTCTGGTTGCTGGACTGAGCTTTCTGCAAGGCTTGCTGCTGCGCTTGAAGCTGCTTTTGCAACTGCTCGATCTGCTTCTTCAACTCTTTGACGGTATCGGACTCCTTCGAGAGCGAGGAGGCTTGGCCACCGCCACCGCCACTTACACCTGCCGCACCATTGGAATCAGCGTGCATGTTGACGGTCGTGCCGCCTGCGCTGCTTGTGCTTTCCTTGGTCGCGGCAGCCGTCGAGCTGACAGTGCTTGGAGTGCTTGCTACGGAGGCGGTAGTGCTGATGTTGATAAGCATGCCAAGTGTCCGAGAGTAAGAGATTTGCGATCTCTATCGGCCTGGGGGTGGATTACTTTAGGCGGGGGGTGGGAAGATTTTCGGGTAGTAATAAATCGCATGAACAAAAAAGGGCCCACCTTTCGGTGGGCCCTTCCAGACCGCCCAGCAGAGCGGATTTTGTTTGGTAGGCGCGATTGGACTCGAACCAACGACCCCCACCATGTCAAGGTGGTGCTCTAACCAACTGAGCTACGTGCCTGCTGTGAGGCGGCATTCTACGGAATTCCGGAGGGGTGTCAACATCTTTTTTGCAGCTAACCCTATGAATATGCGAATTATTTATTTGCAGCCGGCGCACCGCACTTTTTGGGGTGGCTGGCAGGCAATTTTCAACTCAGGTAGGATCAGGGCACTCGTAAAAAATATAAAACAGAGGTTCCAGGATGGCGAACACCCCCTACCCCCAGTCGTATTACGCCGCTTCCGCAAATGCAGTTCCGCCACGCCCAATGTTGCAAGGCGACGTCGAAACCGATGTGTGCGTGATCGGTGCCGGCTATACTGGCCTGTCCAGCGCGCTGTTCCTGCTGGAGAACGGTTTTCGCGTGACGGTACTGGAAGCCGCCAAGGTGGGTTTTGGCGCGTCAGGCCGCAATGGCGGGCAGATCGTCAACAGCTACAGCCGTGACATTGATGTGATCGAGCGCAGCGTCGGCCCGCAACAGGCGCAGTTGCTGGGGCAGATGGCGTTCGAGGGCGGCAGGATCATTCGCGAGCGGGTCGCCAAGTACCAGATCCAGTGCGACCTGAAGGACGGCGGCGTGTTCGCGGCACTCAACAGCAAGCACATGGGCCACCTGGAGTCGCAGAAACGCTTGTGGGAGCGCTACGGCCATACACAGCTGGAGTTGCTGGACGAGCGCCGCATTCGTGAGGTCGTGGCCTGTGACAACTATGTCGGCGGACTGCTGGACATGAGTGGCGGCCATATCCACCCACTCAACCTGGCACTCGGTGAAGCCGCCGCCGTGGAGTCCCTGGGCGGGACGATCTACGAACAATCGGCGGCGGTGCGCATCGAGCGTGGCGCCAACCCGGTGGTCCATACGGCAGAAGGTAAAGTCAGGGCCAAGTTCATCATCGTCGCGGGCAATGCCTACCTGGGCAACCTGGTGCCGGAGCTGGCGGCCAAGTCGATGCCCTGTGGCACCCAGGTGATCACGACGGCGCCACTCGGGGATGAGCTGGCCAGGACACTCCTGCCGCAGGATTACTGCGTAGAGGACTGCAACTACCTGCTCGACTACTATCGCCTCACCAGTGACAAGCGCCTGATCTTCGGCGGCGGCGTGGTGTATGGCGCGCGCGACCCGGCGAACATCGAAGCAATCATCCGCCCGAAGATGCTCAAGGCCTTCCCGCAACTCAAGGATGTGAAGATCGACTACGCCTGGACCGGCAACTTCCTGCTGACCCTGTCGCGCTTGCCGCAGGTTGGTCGCCTGGGCGACAACATCTACTACTCACAAGGCTGCAGCGGCCATGGCGTGACGTACACCCACCTGGCGGGCAAGGTCCTGGCGGAAGCGCTGAGAGGCCAGGCAGAGCGCTTCGATGCGTTTGCCGACCTGCCGCACTACCCATTCCCGGGCGGGCAACTGTTGCGCACACCGTTTGCGGCACTGGGAGCTTGGTACTACGGGCTGCGGGATAAGCTGGGCTTCTGACAAATCAATGGGAGCCGGTTCGCCGGCTCCCGCAAAAAATTGCCAAATTGCAGACACAAAAAACCCCGGTCTTTCGACCAGGGTCTTTGCTATCGGATCAAAGTAGCCAGTGGCTTTCTTTGTGCTTCAAGGCGTTCAGCGGGCCTTGAGGCAGATATGGCGCAGCGGACGGGACTCGAACCCGCGACCCCCGGCGTGACAGGCCGGTATTCTAACCGACTGAACTACCGCTGCGTATCGCTTGACCGGCTGAGCAAACCGCCTCAACCGTCTTTGAACATCTGATTGATCAGCTTGGCTGTTCAACCTCAAGCCCGATAAATCGAACCTGGAAAATATGGCGCAGCGGACGGGACTCGAACCCGCGACCCCCGGCGTGACAGGCCGGTATTCTAACCGACTGAACTACCGCTGCGCGTCGGTGCAACCTTTAACGTTGCGTCCTGCCCGAAGGCAAAACTCTCAAGAAGTGGTGGGTGATGACGGGATCGAACCGCCGACCCTCTGCTTGTAAGGCAGATGCTCTCCCAGCTGAGCTAATCACCCTTTGCTTCGTTGAGGCCGCGAAATTTACGCAGGTAGCGGACCTAAGTCAATAGCCTGCTTGAAGTTTTTCTGAAAAAGACAAAATGGCTTCAAGACGGCTACCCGTCCTACTCGCTGTAAATCATCTTCTTGCTCATGCCACCGTCCACCACAAACTCTTGCCCGGTGACAAACCCGGCCTGGCGCGACAGCAACCACGCCACCATCGCTGCCACGTCCTCTACCGTACCCACCCTGCCCGCCGGATGCTGGGCATGATCGGCATCGGTCAAAGGCTCGGCACGCCGCGCAGCTGGATCACGGGCATCAATCCAGCCAGGACTGACCGCATTCACCCGCACTTCCGGCCCGAGGCTGATCGCCAAGGCGTGAGTAAGGGCCAACAGGCCACCCTTGCTCGCCGCATAAGCCTCGGTATCCGGCTCCGACTGACGAGCCCGGGTCGACGCCAGGTTGACGATGGCGCCGCCGTGGGCACGCAGGTAAGGCGCACAGTGCTTGGCCAGCAACATCGGCCCACTGAGGTTAACGGCCAGCACGCGATTCCAGTAAGCCAGGTCAAGGCTTTCCAGGGTGATGTTGTGCGGGTCGGCCACCGCAGCGTTACAGACCAACGCGTCCAGGCGACCGAATTGCCCCAGGACTTCGGCGACCCCCTGGGCCACCTGTTTCTCGTCAGCCACGTCCATGGTGATAAACCAGGCGTTTTCGCCCAGCACCTTGGACACCTTGGAACCGCGCTCGCGGTCGAGGTCGGTCAAGACCACCTGCCAGCCTTCGCTGATCAGCCACGCCGCAATCCCGAGGCCAATACCCCGCGCCGCGCCCGTCACCAGGGCGACGCGCCCATTACTGGCCGCCGCGGCCTCCAGGGACCACTCGATCACAAGGCAGCCAGCCCGCGAGCCAGGTCAGCCTGCAGATCCGTGACATCTTCCAGGCCGACCGCGATGCGGATCAGGCTGTCCCGGATACCGGCCGCCTCACGCTCCTGCGGTGCCAGGCGTCCGTGGGACGTGGTGCTCGGATGGGTAATGGTGGTCTTGCTGTCGCCCAGGTTGGCCGTGATGGAGATCAGGCGCGTCGCATCGATAAAGCGCCAGGCGCCCTCTTTGCCGCCCTTCACTTCGAAACTTACCACGGCGCCGAAACCACGCTGCTGGCGCTGGGCCAATGCGTGCTGCGGGTGGCTCTTGAGGCCGGCGTAATGCACTTTTTCGATACCGTCCTGCTGCTCCAGCCACTCGGCCAGGGCCTGGGCGTTGGCGCAATGGGCCTTCATGCGCAGGCTGAGGGTTTCCAGGCCCTTGAGGAAGATCCAGGCATTGAACGGGCTCAGGGTCGGGCCGGCGGTGCGCAGGAAGCCCACCACTTCCTTCATCTGCTCGCTGCGACCGGCAACCACGCCGCCCATGCAACGGCCCTGGCCATCGATAAACTTGGTGGCCGAGTGCACCACAATGTCCGCGCCCAGCTTCAGCGGCTGCTGCAAGGCCGGCGTGCAGAAACAGTTGTCGACCACCAGCATTGCGCCTTTGGCGTGAGCCACTTCGGACAACGCGGCGATATCCACCAACTCGGCCAACGGATTGGACGGCGACTCGACGAACAGCAGCTTGGTGTTGGACTTGATTGCCGCACCCCACCCGGACAGATCCGCCAGGGGCACGTAGTCCACTTCGATACCGAAGCGCTTGAAATACTTCTCGAACAGGCTGATGGTCGAACCGAACACGCTGCGCGACACCAGCACGTGGTCGCCGGCACTGCACAGGCTCATCACCACCGCCAGGATCGCCGCCATGCCGGTTGCCGTTGCCACCGCCTGCTCTGCGCCTTCCAGGGCCGCAATACGCTCTTCGAACGCGCGCACAGTCGGGTTGGTGTAGCGGGAATAAACGTTACCCGGCACTTCGCCAGCAAAGCGCGCCGCGGCGTCGGCCGCTGTGCGGAACACGTAGCTGGAGGTGAAGAACATCGGGTCACCGTGTTCACCTTCCGGGGTACGGTGCTGGCCGGCGCGCACAGCCAGGGTATCGAAAGCTACGCCATCGAGGTCGCTGTCCAAGCGACCGGCATCCCATTCCTGACTCATGCTGCGACTCCTTACTCAATTCTTTATTTAAGATACAAAACCGGCCCCTCAGGGCCGGTGTCTACTCAGTTGTTGTACAGATCGATGATCGCGCTGACCGCCTGGGTCTTGATCTTCGACGAGTCGTTACGCGCCTGCTCGATCTTGTTCAGGTAGGCCTCGTCGACGTCACCGGTCACGTACTTGCCGTCGAACACGGCGCAGTCGAACTGCTCGATCTTGATCTTGCCACCACCGACCGCTTCGATCAGGTCCGGCAGGTCCTGGTAGATCAGCCAATCGGCGCCGATCAGGTCGGCCACGTCCTGGGTCGTGCGGTTGTGGGCGATCAGTTCGTGGGCGCTCGGCATGTCGATACCGTACACGTTCGGGTAACGCACGGCAGGCGCTGCGGAACAGAAGTACACGTTCTTCGCACCGGCTTCGCGGGCCATCTGGATGATTTGCTTGCAGGTGGTGCCGCGCACGATGGAATCGTCCACCAGCATCACGTTCTTGCCGCGGAATTCCAGTTCGATGGCGTTGAGCTTCTGGCGCACCGACTTCTTGCGCGCCGCCTGGCCCGGCATGATGAAGGTGCGACCGATGTAACGGTTCTTCACGAAGCCTTCGCGGAACTTGACGCCCAGGTGGTTGGCCAACTCCAGCGCCGCGGTACGGCTGGTGTCCGGGATCGGGATCACCACGTCGATGTCGTGCTCGGGACGCTCGCGCAGGATCTTGTCGGCCAGCTTCTCGCCCATGCGCAGGCGCGCCTTGTACACCGACACACCATCGATGATCGAATCCGGACGCGCCAGGTAGACGTGTTCGAAGATGCACGGGGTGAGTTTCGGCGCGACAGCGCACTGACGGGTGTGCAGCTTGCCGTCTTCGGTGATGTACACCGCTTCGCCCGGCGCGAGGTCGCGGATCAGGGTGAAGCCCAGCACGTCCAGGGACACGCTTTCGGACGCGATCATGTACTCGACACCTTCGTCGGTGTGACGCTGGCCGAACACGATCGGGCGAATACCGTGGGGGTCACGGAAGCCGACGATGCCGTAGCCGGTGATCATCGCAACGACGGCATAACCGCCGACGCAACGGTTATGCACGTCGATCACGGCGGCGAACACATCTTCTTCGGTCGGCTGCAGCTTGCCGCGCTGGGCCAGCTCGTGGGCGAACACGTTGAGCAGCACTTCCGAGTCGGAGCTGGTGTTGACGTGGCGCAGGTCAGATTCGTAAATCTCCTTGGCCAGTTGCTCAACGTTGGTCAGGTTACCGTTATGCGCCAGGGTAATGCCGTAAGGCGAGTTGACGTAGAACGGCTGAGCTTCGGCCGACGTCGAGCTACCGGCGGTCGGGTAACGCACATGGCCAATGCCCATGTGCCCGACGAGGCGCTGCATGTGACGCTGATGGAACACGTCACGTACCAGGCCATTGTCCTTGCGCAGGAATAACCGGCCGTCGTGGCTGGTCACAATACCGGCAGCGTCCTGGCCGCGGTGCTGGAGGACGGTTAGCGCGTCATACAGCGCCTGATTGACGTTCGACTTACCGACGATACCGACGATGCCACACATGCGACGCAACCCCTACTTAATGAATCTTGACTGAACACAACTTACTGCGGCGTTTTGGCCGGCAAGAGGTGTTCCTTGAACGGAAGATCAGCGGGTACGCTGATTCCGCTGGCCAGCCACTGACTGCTCCACCCCAATATGAGGTTCTTGGACCAATCTGCAACCAATAGAAATTTTGGCACGAGTACCGACTCCTGCCACCACGAATCCTGCTGTACCGGCCCCAGGCTCAACAGCCCGACCGCCACGACCACCAGCAACGCACCACGCGCGGCACCGAAGGCCATGCCGAGAAATCGATCGGTCCCGGAGAGGCCGGTGACACGTATCAACTCGCCAATAAGATAATTGACCATTGCCCCCACCAGCAGCGTGGCGATGAACATGATGGCGCAGCCCGCGATGACGCGAGCCGAAGGTGTCTCGATGTATCCGGCCAGGTAGACCGACAACGAACCGCCGAACATCCAGGCTACGACTCCTGCGATGATCCAGGTCAGCAACGACAGTGCTTCTTTTACGAAGCCGCGGCTTAGACTGATCAAAGCGGAGATGGCGACGATTGCAACGATCGCCCAGTCAACCCAGGTAAATGGCACGTTTGAGCCTACGGACGGATAAGGCGGCGCATTTTAGCAGAGCGTCGGGCTGTCGGTAAGCTGTGATTGCGGCTGCTTTGCAAATCAATAGATTGTGGCGGGCCGATCACATTTCAACCTCACCACATTTGATTGGACTTCAGGTTTAAACCGATGCGGGTTCAGCCGCGCTCAGGCTGGAAGCGGGTCACGAAGCCTTTCAGGTTCTGCTGACGGTCCAGCAAATCCCGCAGCCGGTCGGCCTCGGCGCGCTCGATCAGCGGCCCGATAAACACCCGGTTCTTGCCGTCGGCGCTACGGATGTAGGCGTTGTAGCCCTGGGCACGCAGCTTCTTCTGCAAGGCGTCGGCGCCTTCACGATTGCCCAGGCTGGCCACCTGGATCGACCAACTGATCGGCAAGCCGTTCGGGTCGATACGGCTCTGCCCCACATCCGGCTTGCCCGGCGCGGCAGGCTGTGGCGCTACAGGTTTGGGCGCAGGCGCAGGTGTCGCCGGCTTGGCGGCGACCGCCGGAGCAGGTGTCGGCTTGACCACCGGCACGCTTGGCTGCACCGGCATCGACGGCGCCTGCTGCGCGGCCACCTCATCATCGGTCGGCACCGGTTCTTCTTCCGGCAACGCCTGCGGTTCAGGCACCACCACCGGCTCCACCTGCACTTGGGGCACTGCCGGTGCCTGGGGCGCAGCCGGAGCCTCGACGACCACCTGGCGCTGCTCGTCCTGGCGGGAAAACAGCATCGGCAGGAAAATCACCGCCAATGCCACCAGCACCAGGGCTCCAACCATTCGCTGCTTGTATGCGCTATCCAGTAATGCCATCTGCAGCTTCCTCCGTGGAGCGCCGGGCCAACCACTCAAGCGCCTCGGCAACACAATAAAATGATCCGAACAACAGAATTTCGTCCTCGGCCGTCGCCACCGCGCACTGAGCCTCCAGGGCGGCAGTCACGCTTGCATACGACGCCACGGGCGCACCAAGGTTCTGTAACGCGATCTCAAGCTCATGGGCCGGACGGCTGCGGGGCGTATCCAGCGGCGCTACCGCCCAAGCCTGGACGCTGTCCAGCAACGGCGCAACTACGCCCTCCAGGTCCTTATCGGCGAGCAAACCGAATACAGCCAGGCGACGCCCCACCGGCGGCGTGCGTGCCAGGCGCTTGGCCAGGTATTGCGCTGCATGGGGGTTATGCCCCACATCCAGCAACAGGTTCAGGCGCTTGCCGTGCCAGTCGAACACCCGGCGATCCAGGCGCCCGACCACGCGGGTCGCCAGCAACGTCGCAGCAATCTGCTCAGCCTGCCAAGGCAGGTCCAGCAACAGATAGGCTTGCAGCGCGAGTGCGGCGTTCTCCATCGGCAGGTTCAGCAAGGGCAGATCACGCAGCTCCACAGCCTGCCCATGGGCATCCCGGCCGCGCCACTGCCAGTGCCGGTCACCGATTTCAAGATTGAATTCGCGGCCACGCAGGAAGAATGGGCAGCCCAGCTCACACACCTTGTCCAGCAAGGGCTGCGGCGGATCCAGGTCACCGCACAGCGCAGGCTTGCCCGGGCGGAAAATCCCGGCCTTCTCATAGGCCACGGACTCGCGGGTATCCCCCAGGTAGTCGGCATGGTCCACGCCAATACTGGTGACCAGCGCCAGGTCGGCATCCACCACGTTGACGGTGTCCAGGCGCCCCCCCAGGCCCACTTCCAACACGACCACATCCAGCTGCGCACGCTCGAACAGCCAGAACGCCGCCAGGGTGCCCATTTCGAAGTAAGTCAGGGAAATCTCACCGCGCCCGGCATCGAGTGCGGCGAAGGCTTCGCAGAGTTGCTCATCGCTGGCTTCGACGCCATTGAGTTGCACCCGCTCGTTGTAACGCAGCAAGTGCGGCGAGCTGTACACGCCGACTTTCAGCCCCTGGGCCTGCAGCAGCGCGGCAACAAAGGCACAGGTAGAACCCTTGCCGTTGGTGCCGGTCACCGTGATCACACGCGGCGCCGGCCGGCCCAACCCAAGGCGGGCCGCTACCTGTTGCGAGCGCTCCAGGCCCATGTCGATGGCGGACGGATGCAACTGCTCGAGGTAGGCGAGCCATTCGCCCAGGGTACGTTGGGTCATAGGTTCGCAGGCACCGGCGGCACAACGATCGGCTCGACTTTAGGCGCGACGTAAACAGGTGTCGGCAGGCCCATCATCTGCGCCAGCAGGCTACCCAGGCGTGGACGCAGCTCACCGCGCGGAATGATCAGGTCGATTGCGCCGTGCTCCAGCAGGAACTCGCTGCGCTGGAAGCCTTCCGGCAGTTTTTCGCGCACGGTCTGCTCGATCACGCGCGGGCCGGCAAAGCCGATCAGGGCTTTTGGCTCACCGACAATCACGTCGCCCAGCATCGCCAGGCTGGCGGAAACACCGCCGTAGACCGGGTCGGTCAGCACGGAGATGAACGGAATGCCTTCTTCGCGCAGACGCGCCAGCACCGCAGAGGTCTTGGCCATTTGCATCAGGGAGATCAACGCTTCCTGCATCCGCGCACCACCGGAGGCGGCGAAGCAGATCATCGGGCAACGGTTTTCCAGGGCGTAGTTGGCCGCGCGCACGAAGCGCTCGCCGACGATGGCCCCCATGGAGCCGCCCATGAAGGAGAACTCGAACGCCGACACCACCACCGGCATGCCCAGCAGCTTGCCGCTGACGGAAATCAGCGCGTCCTTCTCACCGGTCTGCTTTTGCGCAGCGGTCAGGCGGTCCTTGTACTTCTTGCCGTCGCGGAACTTCAGACGGTCGACCGGCTCCAGGTCGGCGCCCAGCTCGTTACGGCCGTCGGCGTCGAGGAAGATGTCGATGCGGGCGCGGGCGCCGATACGCATGTGGTGGTTGCACTTGGGGCAAACATCCAGGGTCTTTTCCAGCTCGGGGCGGTACAGCACCGCGTCGCAGGATGGGCACTTGTGCCACAGACCTTCAGGAACCGAGCTTTTCTTCACCTCGGAACGCATGATCGAAGGGATCAGTTTGTCTACTAACCAGTTGCTCATGCTTTCTTTCTCCAGTACCGGTGGCTTGAACACAGCCCCGCGTATGCCCTTGAGCTAAATTCATATGTGGCGATGACGCAGGCTGGACGGGGTCAGACGTTCGACCTGCCATTTCCAGCCTGCATCCTCAGCCTTCCAGACAGCCTGCCTGCGCAGGTTGCCACTTCATTTCCGGGCCTCCCTCAGGCGGCGCCGGGCTGTTTTACACAGTGGTAGTTATGGACGGCGGCAGACTGCCAGCCGTCACATCCCGCCACTGCTGTTGCGCACCGCGTGCATGAATGCGCGAATCTTGCCGTGATCCTTGATGCCCTTGCCTTGCTCTACCCCACCGCTGACGTCCACGGCATACGGCCGGACCTGTTGAATCGCCGCACCGACATTCGCTGGGTTGAGCCCCCCGGCCAGGATGATCGGCTTGCTCAATCCTTCGGGGATCAGCGACCAATCGAACGCTTCACCGGTACCACCGGGTACGCCTTCGACATACGTGTCCAGCAGAACGCCACGCGCGCCGGAATAGGCCGCGCAGGCCCTCGCTATATCGTCACCCGCCTTGACCCGCAACGCCTTGATATACGGGCGTTGGTAGCTTTCACATTCATCCGGGGTTTCGTCGCCATGAAATTGCAGCATATCCAGCTGCACGGCATCCAGGGTTTCGTTGAGTTCGCAGCGGCTGGCGTTGACGAACAAGCCCACGGTGGTCACGAACGGCGGCAGCGCCGCAATGATCGCCCGCGCCTGCAACACATTCACCGCCCGCGGGCTCCTGGCATAAAACACCAGGCCAATGGCATCCGCCCCCGCCTCGACTGCCGCCAGCGCGTCTTCTATGCGGGTAATCCCGCAAATCTTGCTGCGAACGGCAGGCATGTCGTAGAAACCTCAGGGGTTGGACCGATAAAGTCCCGGATGGTAACAAAAGCTATTCCGGGCGTCAGCCGCCAAGTTCACTGAACCCTGTGAGGAAGTGTGGCCCGATGAAGCGCTGCGGCAGTTCGAACTCGTCGCGGTACTCCACATCCACCAGGTACAGGCCAAACGGATGCGCCGTGACGCCGCCCGTGCGGCGAATGCGGCTTTCCAGCACTTCCCTGGCCCATTCCACCGGGCGCTCGCCGGTGCCGATGGTCATCAATACGCCCGCAATGTTACGCACCATATGGTGCAGGAAGGCGCCGGCGCGGATGTCCAGCACGATCATCTTGCCGTGGCGAGTCACCCGCAGGTGGTGGACTTCCTTGATCGGCGACTTGGCCTGGCACTGGCCGGCACGAAACGCACTGAAATCATGCACCCCTACCAGATGCTGCGCAGCCTCGGCCATGCGTTCGGCATCCAGCGGACGGTGGTTCCAGGTGATTTCTTCGTTGAGGTGCGCGGGACGGATCTGGTCGTTGTAGATCACATAGCGATAACGCCGGGCAATCGCCTTGAAGCGCGCATGAAAGTGCGCAGGCATGACCTTGGCCCAACTGACGCTGACGTCATGGGGCAAATTGATATTGGCGCCCATCACCCAGGCCTTCATCGTGCGTTCGGCCTGGGTATCGAAGTGCACCACCTGGCCGCAGGCATGCACACCGGCATCGGTACGCCCGGCGCACATCAACGACACCGGGGAGTCAGCCACTTTCGACAGCGCCTTCTCCAGGGTTTCCTGCACCGTCAGCACGCCTGACGCCTGGCGCTGCCAGCCGCGATAGCGCGAGCCTTTGTATTCCACGCCGAGGGCGATGCGGTAAAAGCCAGCGGCCGCCATTTCGGCGGCCGGGTTATCTATATTTGCCAAGAACTGAGAGCCTGATGAGTTGCGCGAAGGCGGCCATTATAAATGCGCCAGCTGCGTGGCGTGCGCTTTTGTTGGGATTGACCTTCCCACACCGCACCGGCATCGACCTTCAGATTTTGCCGAGCATTTCCTTGGCCTCGCCGCGCTGCGCCTCATCACCTTCGGTGAGCACTTCAGAGAGAATGTCCCGCGCGCCGTCGGCATCCCCCATGTCGATATAGGCCTGGGCGAGGTCTAGCTTGGTGGCGACTTCATTCGTACCGGACAGGAAATCGAACTCCGGCTCATCATCGCCCAGCGCCGCGTCCTCAGCGGTAAAGGAAGGTTCGATGGGCGGACTTTCCAGGCTCTGGGACAGGCGATCCAGCTCGGCGTTGACATCGTCCAGCTCCGAAGCGAAGGCATCAGGCTTGGCCGCTGCGTCTGGTTCGTCCGCCAGGGACAGGTCGAAATCCTCCGGCAAATCGAAGTCATCCAGCGCGGACGGGGTCAGCGTCGGCGGCTCGACTGCCGACGCATCCTTCATCTGATCCTCAAGACCGGAAAGGAAGTCGTCGTCGGATTGCTCGGACGCCGGGTCATTGAGTTGCAGGTCCAGGTCGAAGTCCGACAGGTCTTCCTCGCCGGCCTTGGGCGCCGATTGCTGCTCCAGGAGCGCTGCAAACGTCTGCTCGTCGTCCAGGCTGGCTGGCGAAGCCGCCTCCAGCTCATCCAGGCTCAGGTCGAAATCGGTGTCGAGTGCATCGGGCTCGGCGGCCGGGGCAGCCGGTTTGTCTTCCAGCAGGTCCTTGACGTACTGAGCGTCAAGGGCCGCGGCGGCAACCGCGGCACTGACGCCCGCCGCCAATACCGCCATCGCAGGAAAGCGCGACTTGAGCTGCTCGACCTGGGCATGGTTTTCACCATTGGCCACCAGTTGACGCTCCTGGGTCACGAAACCGTCCTTGTCGCTTTGCAGGCCGTAGACTTCCATCAGCTTCAACCGCAGGTCGCTGCGCTTGGGCTCGTGCTTGATCGCTTGCTCCAGCACATCGGCGGCCTGGTTCAGATGACCACGGTCGATATGGGACTGGGCTTGCGCCAGGGCATCGTTGGCGTTTTGCGGGGCCACGGCAGCGGCCAGCGGCGCGAGCACGGAGGCAACCGTCGGAACCGCTACCGCCGGCGCAACCACTGGAGCAGGTGCCGGAGCGGCTGCCAGCTTGACGTTCGGCGGCGGCACTTCGAGGCCTTCGAAACTGTCCGACGGCAGGTCCTGTTCGATGCTCGAGGTAAATTCCGGCTCTTCAGCCAGCGCCCGCGCCATGCGCAAGTGCTTTTCCTCTTCACGGCGGGCGTTGCGATGGCGCGCCCACAGCAGCAGGAGCAGCAACACCACCAGGCCAGCCGCGCCGCCGATCACACCGAGGACAACCGGATTGGTCAGCAGCTCATTGAACTTGCCTTCCGTGGTGTCAGGTGCCGCGGCCGGCGTAGCTGCCTCAGGTGCCGGCGCCGCCGGGGTTGGCGTTGGCGCGACGGCCTGTGCAGCGGGTGCGGCCGGCGTGGCGGCCGGGTCGCTTGCCAGCTGTGCAGGGATCGCTGCCGTCGCCGCTACGGCCGGGGCACCTTTATCTGCCTGCAAACGGGCCAGTTGATCGTTCTTCAGTTGAATCAACTTTTGCAGTTTATCCAACTGGCTTTGCAGATCTGCCGCACGGCTCTTGAGTTCTTCGTTATCGCGGCGAGTGGTGTCCAGTTGCTCCTGGGTCATCGCCAGCTTGTCGCTCAGGACCTGGCTGTCGCCGGCCTTGCCCTTGCCGCCTTTCCTGGCTGCTTCAGCCGAGACCAGGCTCAGGTTGTCCTGGGTATTGGTGGTCGACGGCGCATTGCCGGCCTGGGCACGCTTGGTGGCGTCCAGTTGCTGCTTGCCGGCCGCCTGATTGGTAGCCCCGCGCCGCCCCTGGCGCCACGCGGCATTTTGCACCCTCACTTCGGCGATTGCCTGAGGTTGCGGCAACGCCGTGCTTTGTACGGTGTCCGGCAGGCGCAGCACCTGGCCGGTTTTCAGGCGGTTGATATTGCCGTCGATAAAGGCGTCGGGGTTGAGTGCCTGAATGGCCAGCATGGTCTGCTGCACCGAGCCGCCATTGCGGTGCTTCTGCGCAATTTCCCACAGGGTGTCGCGGGACGTGGTGGTGTGCTGGGCCGGCTTGCTCACAACGGGCGCACTGCGGGCGGGCGTTCCCACGCGCGGTGCAGGTGCTGCGGGGGTCGAAGCCGACTGGTCGAACTTGGCAGGGTCGAGCAACACGCTGTAGTCGCGCATCAGGCGGCCATTGGGCCATTGCACCTGCAGCAGGAAACGTACGTAGGAATCCGGCAGCGGCTTGCTGGAGGTGACGCGCACCACGCTGCGACCGCTGGGATTGATGACCGGGGTAAACGTCAGGTCATCGAGAAACGCCTGGCGATCGACGCCCGCGTCCACGAACGCCTGGGATGAGGCCAGGCTCGGGGTGATCTCGGACGCCGTGAGGCCACCGACATCGAGCAATTCGATTTCCACCGACAACGGCTGGTTCAACTTCGACTTGAGGGTCATTTCCCCCAACTGGAGCGCCTGCGCCATACCGGAGGACAGCGCCGAGGCGGCCGCTATTGCTAACACCAGTTTGCGAACTTGAACCATAGCCTCATCCTTTGTTTGAACACTCCCCGGCCTGCGAGAAGGTTGGTAACCGCTTGCCATAAGGCATGGCGAGCCGATAGGTCACCGACGCGCAATTGTTCCTGCTTGGGGCCAAGCATAGCGCCTGGTTAGAATCAATCTACAAATTGCCGCCAAGTATCTTTTACGCAAGGCGTTTTATCAACAACTGCGCCAACTGCACGGCGTTAAGGGCGGCGCCCTTGCGTACGTTATCTGACGTCAGCCACAGATTTAGTTCAGCCGCGTCATCCACTCCCGCGCGCACCCGACCTACATAGACCACATCCTGGCCCACTGCGTCGCCCACGGCTGTAGGGTAATCCCCCTCTTCTACCAGCTCGATACCCGGCGCGGCCTCCAATGCGCGGTTGACGGCGGCAAGATCGACCGCCGCGCCCAATTGCAATGACACAGTCAGGCTATCGCCAAAAAACACCGGGGCTTGAACGCAAGTTGCGGAAATCTTTAGCAAAGGTAATTCCAGGACTGCGCGCAGTTCGTGAACCAGGCGCTTTTCCAGGGTGGTATGCCCTTGGGCGTCTGGCGTGCCGACTTGTGCCAACAGGTTGAAGGCCATTTGCCGGTCAAAGAACTTAGGTTCCAGAGGGCGCACATTCAGGAGCTCGGCGGTCTGACGTGCCAATTCGCTGACGGCTTCGCGGCCCTGGGCAGACACTGCCAGGCTGGCAGTGACGGCGACACGCTGGATGTCCAGCAAGCCGCGCAACGGCGCCAGCACCACCGCCAGGTTGGTGGCCGACGGGCTCGGGCTGCCGAGCTGGAACGGTTTTTCCAGGCCGTCGAGGACGTGGGCATTGGCTTCCGGCACCACCTGGGGCGCCTGCTCGGCGGGCAAGGCTCCCGACAAGTCGATCACCGAGCAACCCGCCGCCGTGGCTCGCGGCGCGAAGCTCAGGGTGACTTCCGGGCCTGCGGCGAAGAAGGCCAGTTGCGCCTTGCTGAAATCGAATTCGTCGACCTCCTTGACCCGTACGTTCTTGCCGCGAAACGGTACCGAGGCGCCAGCAGAGTTACTGCCCGCCAGCAGGTACAGGGTGCCCACCGGGAATTCCAGCTCTTCGAGAATCTGCACCAGGGTTTCGCCGACCGTACCGGTGGCACCGATCACGGCAATTTCAAAGGTCTGGGTCATGGGGGCTGCCTCGGGCATTGCGGGGGGAGCGGCACTTTACCGGGTGGCCGGGAGCGAGGCAATTAGCCTGGGGCTGGTGGAGTGGCTGATGGCGCTATCGGGGCATAGGTATCTACACAACTCTTAAAGGCTGACACATAACTCTGTGGTGAGCGGGCTTGTCGAATCGTCGCACCGCCCGCGCTGGGCTGCGAAGCGGCCCCAATAAGGTCACCGAAGAGTGCCAGAATCAATCGAGGTGAAGGTTTTGGGGCTGCTTCGCAACCCAGCGCGGGCGGTGCGACGATTCGACAAGCCCGCTCACCACAGAAGCCTAATTGCCATAGATTCCGTATTCACTGGAAGTTGTGTAGATACCCATGGCTATCGGGGGCAAGCCCCTCCCACATTCAACCGAGTTCCAACCTTGAAATGCTGTTTACTGGGGGGGGCTTGCCCCCGATAGCGCCCGAAAGAACAATAAAAAACCCGCGCCTGTCACCAGAACGCGGGCTTCTATTATTGCTTCAAGCGATCAACGCTCCAGCAAGATCCGCAGCATGCGACGCAGCGGCTCGGCCGCGCCCCACAGCAGTTGGTCGCCGACGGTGAATGCGCCCAGATACTGGGTGCCCATGTTCAGCTTGCGCAGGCGGCCCACCGGTACATTCAGGGTGCCGGTGACCTTGGTCGGGCTCAGTTCCTGCATGCTGATGTCGCGGTTGTTCGGCACCAGCTTGACCCAGGGGTTGTGCTGGCTGATCAGCCCTTCGATATCGGCGATCGGCACGTCTTTGTTCAGCTTGATGGTCAGCGCCTGGCTGTGGCAGCGCATGGCGCCGATGCGCACGCAGATGCCATCCACCGGGATCGGGCTCTTGAACCGGCCGAGGATCTTGTTGGTCTCGGCCTGGGCCTTCCACTCTTCGCGGCTCTGGCCGTTCGGCAGCTCTTTGTCGATCCACGGGATCAGGCTGCCGGCCAATGGCACACCGAAGTTCTCGGTCGGGTAGGCATCGCTGCGCATGGCTTCGGCCACACGGCGGTCGATGTCGAGGATCGCGCTGGCCGGGTCGGCCAGTTGATCGGCGACGGCGGCGTGGGTCGCGCCCATCTGCTTGATCAGCTCACGCATGTTCTGCGCGCCGGCACCGGAAGCTGCCTGATAAGTCATGGCGCTCATCCACTCGACCAGGCCGGCTTCGAACAGGCCGCCCAGGCCCATCAGCATCAGGCTGACGGTGCAGTTGCCGCCCACATAATTCTTGGTGCCGGCATCCAGTTGCTGGTCGATGACCTTGCGGTTGACCGGATCGAGGATGATCACGGCGTCGTCCTGCATGCGCAGGCTCGAGGCGGCGTCGATCCAGTAACCCTGCCAGCCGGCTTCACGCAGCTTGGGGAAGACTTCGCTGGTGTAGTCGCCACCCTGGCAGGTGAGGATCACGTCGAGGGTCTTCAGCTCTTCAATGCTGTAGGCGTCCTTGAGCGGGGCAATATCCTTGCCCACGGACGGCCCTTGGCCACCTACGTTCGAAGTGGTGAAAAACACCGGCTCAATAAGATCGAAATCCTGCTCTTCCAGCATCCGCTGCATGAGCACGGAACCGACCATACCGCGCCAACCGATCAGACCTACACGTTTCATCGCAACTACACCTTGTTAAAAAGTGGGCCGCCTTGCAGCAACAACTGCAAGCGGGCCCGAGAGATTACAGATTCCGCAGCGCGGCGACTACTGCGTCGCCCATTTCCTGCGTACCCACCTTGGTGCAACCCTGCGACCAGATGTCGCCGGTGCGCAAGCCCTGGTCCAGCACCAGGCTCACGGCCTTCTCGATCGCATCCGCGGCGTCGCTCAGGTTGAAGCTGTAACGCAGCATCATCGAGACCGACAGGATGGTCGCCAGCGGGTTGGCAATGCCCTGGCCCGCGATGTCCGGCGCCGAGCCGTGGCAAGGCTCGTACATGCCCTTGTTATTGGTGTCCAGGGACGCCGACGGCAGCATGCCGATGGAACCGGTGAGCATCGAGGCCTGGTCGGACAGGATGTCGCCGAACAGGTTGTCGGTGACGATCACGTCGAACTGCTTCGGCGCACGGACCAATTGCATGGCGGCGTTGTCGACGTACATGTGGCTCAGTTCGACGTCCGGGTAGTCCTTGGCCACTTCTTCGACGATTTCGCGCCACAGCTGGCTGGAGGCCAGGACGTTGGCCTTGTCCACCGAGCAGACCTTCTTGCCGCGTACACGGGCCATGTCGAAACCGACGCGGGCGATACGGCGGATTTCGCTCTCGCTGTACGGCAGGGTGTCGTAGGCCTGGCGCTCGCCATTCTCCAGCTCGCGCACGCCCCGTGGCGAGCCAAAGTAGATACCGCCGGTCAGTTCACGCACGATCAGGATGTCCAGGCCCGCCACCACTTCCGGCTTCAGGCTCGACGCATCGGCCAGTTGCGGGTAGAGGATCGCCGGTCGCAGGTTGCCGAACAGGCCCAGCTGTGCGCGGATTTTCAGCAGGCCGCGCTCAGGGCGGATATCACGCTCGATCTTGTCCCACTTCGGGCCACCCACGGCGCCCAGCAGCACGGCATCGGCGGCGCGGGCGCGGTCCAGGGTTTCGTCGGCCAGGGGCACGCCGTGCTTGTCGATGGCAGCGCCGCCGATCACGTCGTGGCTCAATTCGAAGCCCAGGCTGTACTTGCTGTTGGCAAGCTCCAGGACCTTGACCGCTTCGGCCATGATTTCCGGACCAATACCGTCGCCAGGGAGAATCAGAATCTGCTTGCTCATGGGTTCCTCATTTCATCGAGCGACCTGCCCGTGGGCAGGTCGGGAAAATTAATCAGCGTTCGGCCCAGACCACCAGCACGTCGGTGCTGAAGGTGCCGTCGGCCTGAATCTCGTAGTAATCGCGCACTTCCTGGCCCATCGCCTGCTGCAGCTGCAGGATCGCGGCGCGCAGCACCTGCGGTGTGCGCATGCGTTCGACCCACGAGGTGTATTCCAGGCGCAGGCGCTGGCGGCTGCTGTTGCGTACGTGCAAACCGGCTTCGCTGAGCTGGCGCATCCATTCGGCGGCGGAGTAGTCACGCACGTGGCTGGTGTCGCGCAACACTTCGACGGTTTGCAGGTAAGTGTCCAGCAACGGGCTGCCCGGTGACAAGACATCGACAAACGCCGCCACGCCGCCCGGCTTGAGCACGCGGCGCACTTCGCGCAGGGCCACGCCGAGGTCGCTCCAATGGTGCGCCGAATAACGGCTGAACACGAAGTCGAATTCGCCATCGGCAAACGGCAGGCGCTCGGCGGCGCCGTTTACGGTGCTGATATTGGTGAGACCGCGATCTTGCGCAGCGGCGGCCACCACATCGAGCATCTGCTGGGACAGATCGTAGGCCACCACTTCCTTGACCAATGGCGCCACATGGAAACTCACATGACCGGCACCGCAGCCCAGGTCCAGCAGTCGTGCACCGCCCTGCCCGGCCAGTTCGGCCTGGAGCAGCGCGAATTCGGTGCCTTGGGCGTGCACGGCACTGCTCAGGTAGGCAGACGCCTGTTCGCCGAATTGTTTTTGCACGACTTGGGTGTGGGCGGTGCTGGTCATGGTGGCATCCTTCAAGGGTTGTGTTGCTGGTACCGGCCCTATCGGGGGGCAAGCCCCCTCCCACATTTGAATGTATTCACAACTCAAAAGGTGGGAAGGGGCTTGCCCCCGATGAGGCCGGTCCTGCCTACATCAATTTATGCGTCACGAAACAACCAGGGCTGGCTCACCCGGTGCCTGGCTTCGAACGCGGCAATCGCATCGCCGTCCTGCAAGGTCAGGCCGATATCGTCCAGGCCGTTGATCAGGCAGTGCTTGCGGAAGGCGTCCACCTCAAAGTGGTACACCTTGCCGTCCGGACGGGTCACGGTTTGCGCAGCCAGGTCGATGGTCAGCTGGTAGCCCACATCGGCTTCCACTTGCTTGAACAGTTCGTCGACTTCTTCGTCGGTCAAGATGATCGGCAACAGGCCGTTCTTGAAGCTGTTGTTGAAGAAGATGTCGGCATAGCTCGGCGCGATGATGCTGCGAAAGCCATATTCTTCCAGGGCCCACGGCGCGTGCTCGCGACTGGAGCCGCAACCGAAGTTTTCCCGGGCCAGCAACACGCTGGCGCCCTGGTAGCGCTCGGCGTTGAGCACGAAGTCCTTGTTCAGCGGGCGCTTGGAGTTGTCCTGGTAGGCGTAGCCCACGTCCAGGTAGCGCCATTCGTCGAACAGGTTGGGGCCGAAACCGGTGCGTTTGATGGACTTCAAGAACTGCTTGGGGATGATCTGGTCGGTGTCGACGTTGGCACGGTCCAACGGCGCGACCAAACCGGTGTGTTGGGTAAAAGCTCTCATCGGGTTTTCCTCAGATCAATTCGCGAACGTCGATGAAACGACCGTTGACGGCAGCGGCGGCGGCCATGGCCGGGCTGACCAGGTGGGTACGGCCACCGGCGCCCTGACGCCCTTCGAAGTTACGGTTGGAGGTGGACGCGCAATGCTCGCCCGACTCCAGGCGATCCGGGTTCATCGCCAGGCACATCGAGCAGCCCGGCTCACGCCACTCGAAACCGGCTTCGAGGAAGATCTTGTCCAGGCCTTCGGCTTCAGCCTGGGCTTTAACCAGGCCCGAGCCTGGCACCACGATGGCCTGCTTGATGGTCGAAGCGACTTTGCGGCCCTTGGCGATCACCGCCGCCGCGCGCAGGTCTTCGATCCGCGAGTTGGTGCAGGAGCCGATAAACACGCGATCCAACTGGATGTCGGTGATCGCCTGGTTGGCCTTCAAGCCCATGTACTTCAAGGCGCGCTCGATGGAACCGCGCTTGACCAGGTCGGCTTCCTGCGCCGGGTCCGGCACGTTCTGGTCGACGGCCAGGACCATTTCCGGCGAAGTGCCCCAGCTGACCTGCGGCTTGATCTGGGCAGCATCGAGTTCAACCACGGTGTCGAACACCGCATCGGCGTCTGACACCAGGTCTTTCCAGGCTTCAACCGCGGCGTCCCAATCGGCGCCTTGCGGTGCAAATGGGCGCCCCTTCACGTATTCAACGGTTTTCTCGTCCGCCGCCACCATGCCCACGCGAGCACCGGCTTCGATGGACATGTTGCAAATGGTCATGCGGCCTTCGATGGACAGGTCGCGAATGGCGCTGCCGGCGAACTCGATGGCATGGCCGTTACCGCCGGCGGTGCCGATCTTGCCGATCACGGCGAGCACGATGTCCTTGGCGGTCACGCCGAACGGCAAGGTGCCTTCGACACGCACCAGCATGTTCTTCATTTTCTTGGCGACCAGGCACTGGGTGGCGAACACATGCTCCACCTCCGAGGTGCCGATGCCGTGGGCCAGGGCGCCAAACGCACCGTGGGTGGAGGTGTGGGAGTCGCCGCAGACCACGGTCATGCCCGGCAAGGTGGCGCCCTGCTCCGGGCCGATCACGTGGACGATCCCTTGACGCACGTCATTCATCTTGAATTCGGTGATGCCATATTCGTCGCAGTAGTCGTCGAGGGTCTGCACCTGCAAGCGCGACACGGTGTCGACAATGGCGTCGATCCCGCCCTTGCGCTCCGGGGTGGTCGGTACGTTGTGGTCCGGGGTGGCGATGATCGAGTCGACGCGCCAGGGCTTGCGCCCGGCCAGCCGCAGGCCTTCGAACGCTTGGGGCGAGGTCACTTCATGGATGATGTGACGGTCGATATAGATCAGCGACGAGCCATCGTCGCGCCGTTTCACTTCATGGGAATCCCAAAGCTTGTCGTAAAGCGTTTTGCCGGCCATCAGTCGGTCCTCATCAGCGGTGTTTCTATGCGCCGGGCTTTTCAATAACCCTTTGGCTTGTGAGGCTGATGGTATGGCGCTACATTAAATAACTCAAATTCATATTTTTTATGCTTTGGATTACCAACTGGAATACACCCATGGACCTGGCCAACCTCAATGCCTTTATTGCCATCGCCGAGACCGGCAGCTTCTCAGGTGCCGGTGAACGCCTGCACCTGACCCAACCGGCCATCAGCAAGCGCATCGCCGGCCTGGAACAGCAATTGAAGGTGCGACTGTTCGATCGCCTGGGCCGTGAAGTCGGCCTGACCGAAGCCGGCCGGGCCTTGCTGCCGCGCGCTTATCAGATTCTCAACGTGCTGGACGACACCCGCCGCGCCCTCACCAATCTCACCGGAGAAGTCAGCGGCCGCCTGACCTTAGCCACCAGCCACCATATCGGCCTGCATCGTTTGCCACCGATCCTGCGTACCTTCACCCGCGAATACCCGAATGTGGCGCTGGATATTCAGTTTCTCGATTCGGAAGTGGCCTACGAAGAAATCCTCCACGGCCGCGCCGAAGTGGCAGTGATCACCCTGGCGCCCGCCCCCCATCACCTGGTACGCGCCACCCCGGTGTGGGACGACCCGCTGGATTTCGTGGTGGCGCCGGAGCACAGCCTCACCGGCAACCGCAACGTCAGCCTGGCCGATATTGCCGGCCACCCGGCGGTTTTCCCTGGCGGTAATACCTTTACCCACCATATTGTCAGCCGACTGTTCGAGGCCCAGGGCCTTACGCCGAACATCGCGATGAGTACTAACTACCTGGAAACCATCAAGATGATGGTCTCCATCGGCCTGGCCTGGAGCGTCTTGCCGCGCACCATGCTCGATGATCAGGTGGCGAGTATCGCTTTGCCGGGCATACAACTCAGTCGCCAGCTAGGCTATATCGTGCACACCGAAAGGACGCTGTCGAACGCTGCGCGGGCGTTCATGAGCCTGTTGGATGCACAGGTGGATCTGCCAGTGATACCGGTATGACGCCGTGCGGCCCCAGGTTGTGAATAAAACCGCGTTGTTTGCCCATCGAGCCAAGGCCCTTTGATAATGCGCAACCCTGTCGACCCTGTGCCACCCCTGCCCCGCATTTACGCCCTGGACCCCCAGCAGGCGGAACAAAGCTGGGACAGCGCCCCGCAACTGCTGGCAGCCCTGAATGCTGCCCGGCTGGGCGCGTGGTGCTGGGAAATCGACACGGGCCGTATCAGCTGGTCACGGGGCACCCAGGCGCTGTTCGGCTTCGACTCGCGCCAACCACTGCCCAAGGACCTGGACTACCTCGACCTGCTGGCGCCCTCGGATCGCTCCCGGGTGGTACGGGCCTTTCATGCGGTGCTGGCCGGCGAGCCGTTCGAGCAGGCCATGCACCATCACATCCAATGGCCGGACGGCACTCATCACTGGCTGGAGATCAATGGCAGCCTGGCACCGGACAAGGCCGGCCGGCGCCGTATGATCGGCGTGATCCGCGAGACCACTCGCCAGCGCGAGCGTGAGCACGCCCTCAGCCATTCCGAAAAACGCTTCGCCACGCTGTTTCACCTGTGCCCGAACATGGTGTTGTTGACCCGCCAGTCCGACGGCCTGATCAGCGAAGCCAACCAGTATTTCGAGATGCTCTTCGGCTGGCCGGTGGCCGATGCCATCGGCCGCAGCACCCTGGACCTGGGCCTGTGGAGGCACCCCGAACAACGTGCGCAGCTGGTCCTGGCCACCCAGCGCAAGGGTGAACCCATCACCATGGAAGTGCAGTTCTGCGCCAGCAACGGCCAGATCCACGATGGCACCCTCAGTGCACAAAAGGTCGAACTGGAGGGCGAGGCTTATTTGCTCAGCACCTTTCTCGACACCACCGAGCGCAAAAACGCCGAAAATGCCCTCAAGGACAGCCAGGAGCGCCTGGACCTGGCCCTGGACTCGGCGCAACTGGGCACCTGGGACTGGCATATCCCCACCGGCATGCTCTACGGCTCGGCCCGCGCCGCTCAACTGCACGGCCTGCCACCCGAGCCCTTCCATGAATCCTTCGAGGCGTTTTTCGAGGGCATGCCCAGGCAAGAGCGCGAGAACATGCGCAACGCTTATCGCACCCTGCGCGAAGGCCCGGCCGGCAATTACCAACTCACTTACCGCGTGCCAGTGGAAGACGGCAGCTCGCGCTACCTGGAAAGCCGCGCCCGCCTCTACCGCGACGAGCAAGGGGCGCCGCTGCGCATGGCCGGCACCCTGCTGGACATCACCGACCAGGTGGAACGCGAACAACGCCTGACCGCCTCCGAAGAAAAGTTCGCCAGCCTGTTCCAGGCCAGCCCCGATCCCATCTGCGTCACCTGCCTGGACAGTGGCGGGTTCATCGAGATCAACCCCGCCTTCACCCAGACGTTTGGCTGGACGGCGGCCGAGGTGATCGACAAGAGCGCCGAGCAGATCGGCCTGTGGGACGAGTCAAGCAAGCGCCTGCAGCGTATCGAACAGGTGATTCGCGACCAGGCGTTGAGCAATGTGGCCATCGTGGTGCACCACAAGAACGGCCAAACCCTGACCTGCATGATTTCCAGCCGGCTGATCAAGGTGGGCGACCAGCCGTGCATCGTCACCACCTTGCGCGACATCACCCAGCAACAACGCTCGGAGGCCGCGCTGAAGGCCAGCGAGGAAAAATTCGCCAAGGCCTTCCATTCCAGCCCCGACGCCATCTCCATCACCGAGCGCGACACCGGCCGTTATGTGGAGGTCAACGATGGCTTCTGCCGCCTCACCGGCTACCGTGCCGAAGAAGCCATCGGCCTGACGCTGTACCAGATCGGCATCTGGGCCGATGAAAACCAGCGTTCCGCCTTGTTGGCCGAATTGCAGATCAAAGGGCGCATCCCTCACCTGGAAATGCTCTGGCACAACAAGCGCGGCGACGTATTGGCGGTAGAAGTCTCGGTCGAGCCGATCACCCTCAATGAAACCCCGTGCCTGCTGCTGACCGCGCGGGACGTGAGCCTGCTGAAAAACGCCCAGGCGCAGATCCGTCACCTGGCCTATCACGACCCGCTGACCAACCTGCCCAACCGCGCGCTGCTGATGGATCGCCTGAGCCAACAGATCGCCTTGCTCAAGCGCCATAACCTGCGCGGTGCCCTGCTGTTTCTCGACCTCGACCATTTCAAGCACATCAACGATTCCCTCGGCCACCCGGTGGGCGACACCGTGCTGAAAATCGTCACCGCGCGCCTGGAAGCCAGCGTGCGCATGGAGGACACGGTGGCGCGCCTGGGCGGCGATGAGTTCGTGGTACTGCTCAGCGGCCTGGATGGTACGCGCACTCAAGTCAGCACCCAGGTGCAGGAACTGGCCGATACCCTGCGCGAATTGCTTTCGGAGCCGATGTTCCTCGATGGCCATCGCCTGCAGGTCACGCCAAGCATCGGCGTGGCGTTGATTCCCGACCATGGCACGACCCCGGCGGACCTGCTCAAGCGCGCCGACATCGCCCTGTACCGGGCCAAGGATTCGGGGCGCAACACCACGCAGATGTTCCACAACAGCATGCAAAAGGCCGCCAGCGAGCGCCTGCGCATGGAAACCGACCTGCGCCTGGCCCTGTCACGCGGCGAGTTCAGCGTGCATTACCAGCCCCAGGTGGATGCGCGCGGCAACAAGATCGTCGGCGCCGAGGCCCTGGTGCGTTGGCAGCATCCGCAGTTGGGCGCGCAGTCGCCGTCCGAATTCATCAAGGTCCTGGAAGACAGCGGCCTGATCCTCGAAGTGGGTACCTGGATCCTCGACGAGGCCTGCGCCGCCTTTGCACAGCTGATTGCCGAAGGCTTGGTGGACCCGCTGAATTTCAGCCTGTGCGTGAACATCAGCCCCCGGCAGTTTCGCCAGAACGACTTTGTCGAACGGGTGGAGCGCAGCCTCAAGCGGCATCAACTGCCCTGCAACCTGCTGAAACTGGAAATCACCGAAGGCATCGTGATTCAGAACCTGGACGACACCGTGGCGAAGATGCGCCGCCTGAAAAAGCTCGGTGTCAGTTTTGCCATGGATGACTTCGGTACCGGCTACTCATCGCTGACGTACCTCAAACGCCTGCCGGTGGATGCGCTGAAGATCGACCAGTCCTTCGTACGCGACGCGACCCATGACCCCAACGACGCCGAAATCATCCGCGCCATCGTGGCCATGGCCCGCAGCCTGAACCTGACGGTGATTGCCGAAGGCGTGGAAACCCCGGAGCAATTGGCCTTCCTGCAAAAGCTGGGCTGCCATTTGTTCCAGGGGTATTTGCACAGTCGGCCACTGCCGATCGAAGGATTTCGGCGGTTGTTGGGCTAGCCCTTACACCAGCTTCAACGCAGTGAGCGTTTTGCGCCGCCAGGGCGACTCGTTCAAGGCGTACTTTTGCCCATACAGGTCCAGCATCCCTTTGACGACCACCACGGAATGCCAACCGTCTGCAATCGTACCGATTGCACCGTTGACCAACTCCTCGACAGTGCTGTTACGGATGTAACCGAACAGGCCCAGGCGCTGGAGAGCCTCACCGGGGTATTCGCCATCGTTGAGGGTTTCCAGGGCCGCCGAAAAGCTTCTCCCCGCACGGAAATCGTTGTTCTCCAACTGCGCCCGCTTGGCGCTGCAGGCATAGAGGAAGTTGGCGTAATCCAGCAATACCGGGTTGCTGCCATAGAAGTTCGACGCGGCGGTAGCCTGCCTCAGTTCCTCATGGCTCAAGCGCAACCGGAAGCCATCACGCATGGTCACTTCGCATCCGGCTGGCGTTCTGTAGATGGCCGTGTAGATGCCTTCGGGGAAACGGGTGATAGCCGCCTTGATCGCCGACACCGTCACGCAATTGCCCTCCACACCTTGATAAAAACCGCTCCAGATATCGGCGTGCCGGATACTTTCCGATACCTGAGCCAGGCCCCTGTCACGCTGCGGTGGCGTCTCACGATCATCAAACAGCACATAACCGTAACCTTCGCCGTGCGTGTGATTGGCGCCGCCCACCACGAGCGCCGCTCCGAAGTCATGGGTCTGGCGGACCCAGGCCAAATCCCTGCCGACCATGTCGCGAGCGGCAACCCATCGCGACAACCCATACACGCCCATTCCCTCCAGGCAACGCTTGCTTGTCTCGCCCTCAAGGCTCTTCGCCAGGGCAGCACCGAACGTCGCGTAGCCGCCCAGTTGCTGCTTGCGCTTTACAAAGGCCGCCAACATGAAGTTGGCGTGCTTCAGCGCATCAGGGTCCTGCCCTGTGAACCTTGACGCCCGGGTGACCTGCTCAAGCTCTGCCTGGGACACATGCACCCTGTATTGATCCTTCATGGTGACGGCATAACCTTCACCCGCTTGGGTTACCTGCTGGAAAACATCGGAGGGACGCGGGCCGAGGGTCATCATCATCAGTTTGATAACCGCCACGTGAGTACTGCAGTCCCTATTTTCGCCGAATCGACGCTCGGCGGCTGCGAATGCATTCACGGGCCCATCAAGGCTCATCCCGGCCCCGGAGCGGACAATACTTGAACCATGCTCAGGCAGCCGTTTTGCCATGACCGTGCGATGCCCCTCAATCAAAGTGTTCATCGGACTGCTCACTCAAGGCTGGACGAAAACGTACAGCCAGGGCACTGGCCGCACCTCTTGCACGCGCACATCACACCAATGCGATGGCGTCCCCACGGGTCGGTGCGGAACCCTGGCGCCCATACATCTCTTCGCGGCCATTGATCACCGCCACGGAATGGAAGGCTCGATTGCACATGCCCAGCTGCCCCCTGGCGAGATCTCGCACACTCACCCTCTTCATGTGCTTCCTGAGGCCCAGACGCAGGAAACCCTCGCCAGGCCCATACTCATCCTCACCATTGTTCAAGCTTCTCACTCCGGCGGTATAACTGCGGTTCGCCCAGCCGTCGTTGTTTTCCATCTGTGCACGCTTGGCACTGACGGCGAACAGGAATTGCGCGTCCTTGAGCATGCCTTTATCACGGCCGATAAAACGCGAAGCCGCGGCGCCAATTTTTAACTCTTGATCCGTCAAGTTAAGTACAAAATCATCGCGCATCGTCACCCGGTAACCATCACTTGTCTTGCTCACCTCTTTATAGATATCCGTTGGACTTTGGCCGAACTTGTACATGGCTGCCTTGATGGCCGATACCGTGACACAGTTACCATCCGGGCCTTGACGAAACCCACTCCAGATATTGTCAGGTTTTGCGCCATTACGTTTATCCGACAGGTTCGGTATAGGCACATACTGTTTGGGTTGCGGCTCCGGCGGCACGACGGGCTCGACGGTCGGATTTACCTGAGGGCGCGGCGTACTATCGGGAACCAACTTATCCGTTTTACTCGTTAGAAGATTAAATAACTGCGTAAAAAACGAAGTGAACAACGTAATAACGCTGGCAGCCGGATCTGGATCGGCTCCTATCGCCGCCTGACCGCGTGGCCCGCCTGCGGTAACAGATGCAGCGCCTGTGCCAAACTCGATAGATTTAAATCGATAGGAAGGTGCAGGTTCGTTGACGGCCGCCGGCAAGTTTCTGTTATACGCCAGACGAACATTCACTACGCGCGCAATATTATGAATCGAACAATACGACATGGTGTTCACTCCACTTTCTGAGTATTTCTCCAAGCGCTGTGCCGCCCGGAGAAACACCGTTTTATTTATCCAAGAAGTTTCGACGTAATGGCAGGAATCAGTTTCCTAACCGACGACGGTTGATAAAGGCCCACCCCTTGAAGTCAGTCTCATTTTCAGCAGGGCCAGGACTGGTGACGTCCGCTTCGGGCTTTGGCTGATCGGGAATATCCTTCTGCCTGTTATCGGTCGAGGTCACGGTGTTTGTGTCAGGTCGCGGTGTAGTTCCGGGCAGGGGCGTCGATTCAAGCCGGTGCAGCGCGCCAGGATGGATGCCTGAAGACTTGGCTTTGGAGGGTGGTGTCACCTTGGCGTCAGGAGCCTTGGTGTCCGGCACCTTGGCGTCCGGCACCTTGGCGTCCGGCACCTTGGTGTCCGGCACCTTGGCGTCTGGCACCTTGGCGTCTGGCACCTTGGCGTCTGGCACCTTGGTGTCCGGCACCTTGGCGTCCGGCACCTTGGCGTCCGGCACCTTGGTGTCCGGCACCTTGGCGTCTGGCACCTTGGTGTCCGGCACCTTGGTACCGGGCAACTTGGTGTCCGGCAGCTTCGTATCCGTCGCCCTGTTGTCCGGCATCTTGGTGTCGTGCCGTGGAGTCACGTCGAGCCTGTGCACCGGGTGAGCATTAAGCCGTACCTCAGGCCTGATGGGCGGCACCTTGGCATCGGGTTGTGGAGTCACCCCGGGGGTGGGCACCGAAGGAGGATTGACCCGTCCTCCGTCGCGCTCCACATGGGTATCAGGACAGTGACAATTGCCGATATTGAGTTCCACCTTGACCTGCGCATTCGAGTCGTTGCTCACGTTGACACGGGGCACAGGGACCGACTGAAGCGTCCCTTTGTCGACTTTCACTGTCAGCTGGTTCGTCGTATCCGATGTAGCCGTGGGCGTTGTGCCTGGTTCCACCTTCACTTTCAATTGGGTCGCCAGGTCCGGGGTGGTGCCCGGCAACTTGGCTGGTTCCGCCTTTGCTTTCAGCTGGGTCGTCGCATCCGACGTGACCGCCGTCAACTGAGCGGGTTCTGCCTTTGCTTTCAGCTGCGTCATCATGGCCGGCGCGGCCTGCGGCAACTTGGCTGGATCTGCCTTGGCTTTCAACTGGGTCGTCGTGTCCGACATGACCGCCGTCAACTGTGCGGGATCTGCCTTCACTTTCAGCTGCGTCGTCATATCCGGCGTGTGCTTGGGTGTTTTATCGGAATGTGTGGTCAGGGCAGGCGTCATGTTTCTCACCGACACCATCTCACGCATGGTTTTGAAGACTTGCTCAAGCATGTCGAACAATTTTGAAAATGCTCCGGCGTTGATCATCATTTCACCGTGAGGCGCTCGGGCGACGTCAGGCCGAAGCGCAGGCGAAATCCATACTGGATCCGCCTTGGAAGAACTCAGCGGTTCATTGGTTTTAAGAGGTGTCGATGGCAGCAAGTGGTGACGCGGGGTCTCAACCTTTACAGAGGGTGAACCATTAATCGAGATGGACATAAATACGCTCCTTAGTGGGCGCCCCTCCCCGGCGGTTAACACCAGGAGTGGCGATAGGATTTATAGATACTGGAAAACAACAGCGCTGCCTTACAGTCCCTACTTCGTGGAGCGTGAGACTATCGAGTTCCAGAAATCGCGCCTCACATAAGGAAACCAACGCGAACTTTCAGACTTTACCCCATGGTCATTCCAAGAAAACCTTGATTCATCGCACACCGGCGCCGCACTAACAGACATACCCACACATAAAGTGCTGGACATGCAATTAAGAGACATAACTGAATACACCACTAATAGTTGAACTGTGATAATTCACACGCACAGAACATCCACCCGCCATCATCAAAGCGTCGCAGGAACAGTCACCAAAACATGCAGAATGATTCAGTCATTATCCAAAGACTTTTAAACGCAGAAGGCTCCTTGTCTTTCGACAAGGAGCCTTCTGTGAAACATATCAGGCGTTCGACACAGCGCTTTAAGAGGTCAGGCTGCGACCGGAGTATCCATCCCCAACAACCGGCTGACCTGCTCCAGTTCGGTCTCGCGGCGCAACGCGGTAAACAGCGCGACAGCTTCGGGGTAGTTGCGCGTCAGCATTGCCAGCCACTGCTTCAACCGGCCAGGGGCCTGGCGCTCGGTCAACTGTGCGACCGACTGGGTCCAGAAGTCCTGGAGCATGGGTTGCATTTGCGCCCAGGTCATTTCCACGACGTCTTCGCCTGCACGCGCGGCGGCGATTTGCCGGGCCAGGTCCGGGCGCGCCACCAGGCCGCGACCGAGCATAATGTCTTCGACACCACTGATCTCCCGACAGCGCCGCCAGTCTTCGACGCTCCAGATATCGCCGTTGGCGAACACCGGCACCTTGACCACCTCCTGCACACGCGGAATCCACTCCCAGTGGGCGGGCGGTTTGTAGCCATCGGTCTTGGTACGCGCATGCACCACGATATGCGCCGCACCGCCTTCGGCCAGGGCCGTGGCACACACCAGCGCGCCATCCGGGCTGTCGAAGCCCAGGCGCATCTTGGCGGTCACCGGGATATGGGCAGGCACGGCACGGCGCACGTGTTCGACGATCCGGTTGAGCAGCTCCGGCTCTTTGAGCAGCACCGCACCGCCGCGGGATTTATTGACGGTCTTGGCCGGGCAGCCGAAGTTCAGATCGATCACCTCGGAACCCAGCTCGCAGGCCAGGGCGGCGTTTTCCGCCAGGCATACCGGGTCGGAACCGAGCAATTGCACGCGCAACGGCACACCGGCTGCGGTGTGGGCGCCGTGCAGCAGTTCCGGGGCGAGCTTGTGGAAATACGCGGGGGTGAGCAAGCGGTCGTTGACGCGGATGAACTCGGTCACGCACCAGTCGATACCGCCCACGCGGGTCAACACGTCCCTCAGGATGTTGTCGACCAACCCCTCCATGGGCGCCAAAGCAATTTGCATGGAAAACACTCAACAAAAATCGTGGCGCAGTTTACTGGGTTTCCCGCGGCAACCGTTAACCCCCTGTCAGGGCGGGACCATAACCGTCGAGAAATTCGGCCGGCATGCGCTTGGGCCTGCCGCTGGACAATTCGATGCAGACAAAGGTGGTGTGAGCCCGCAGCAAGGTGGCACCGTCACGCGGGCGTACCAGCTGGAAACGACGGGTCATCTTCAGGCGCCGGTCCCAATCGACGATCCAGGTGGCCAACTGCAGCTCGTCGCCTTCGTAGCCTGCCGCGAGGTAATCGATTTCATGGCGCACCACGGCCATGGCACGGTCCAGGCGGCGGTACTCGGTGAGGTCCAGCCCCAGACGCTGCGAATGGCGCCAGGCGCAGCGCTCGAGCCAGGACACGTACACCGCGTTATTGGCGTGCCCCAGGCCGTCGATGTCTTCAGGGGCGACCTGCAGATCGATGATAAACGGCGTTGCCAAATCCCAGCCCATGCCTTGCTCCAGTCGATTGATGTCGGCGGGAGCAGTGTATCAGGCGGTTTGCCGGTCCTGTAGACGACGGCCGGCCAACAGCGCCAGTACGCCCTCGATCACCCGGGGATCGGCCAGCACTTTCTGGTGCCCGCCCTGCTCCAGGCGCAGCAGGCGGCTGTCGAACCAGGCTTCGTGGATGGCTTGAGATGCCTTGACCGGAACAAAGGTATCGTCCTCGGCGTGCACGACCAGGCCAGGGATGTTCATTTGGTAGTGCGCCACATCCAAGTGCTTGAGCGGCATTCCGAACGCCAGCTCCACCTCCTGGATAAACGCCGAGCGTGCCCGCGCCGGCAGACCGACCATCGTGGTAAAGCCGCGCAGCACATCCAGGAAGCGCGACGGGGCGGCGATGCTCACCAACGCCTCGGTACGCAGCCCCAACTGCACTGCCAGCATCGCACTGGCGCCGCCCATGGAATGCCCGATCACGGCGTGCAGCGGCGGCAGTTCGGCAGCCGCCTCCAGCATGGCTCGGGCGAACAGCAGCACGTGAGCTTCCCGTCCCGGCGAACGACCATGGGCCGGACCGTCCAGGGCAATCACGGCGTAACCGTTGCCTACCAACGCGCTGATCAAGCTGGCGAACTGGGTTGGCCGGCCTTCCCAGCCGTGCATCAACAACACCGCAGGGCCTTGGCCCCAGCGCAGGGCCGACAGACCGAAACGCAAGGTGATGCGCTCCGATTGCGCCAGCAGCGGCAGCTCCCAGTCACGTGGCGGCAGGTCGCGTGGCGTCATGAAGGCACGCCGCATCTTGTTGGCCACGGTTTGCGGTGCCAGGTGTCCAACGGTGCCGTTGAAGCGACGAATCCAGGTTAACGCGCCCATCCTCGCACCCTCTTCTAACGCACAGCCGACTTGGCCGCGCGTAACACTCGGTCCGACAACTCGCCCGGCCCCAGGGCACGCGCCAAGGCCAGCCCGCCGATCATCAACGCCATATCAGCCAAGGCTTTGTCAGTGTCTTCGGGACTCGCGGCAAGCTGGGCCGCCATCAGTTCCACATGCTCGCTCAGCGCCTCGCGGAAGGCGTCCGGCAGCCGCGCCATCTCGCCCACTGTGGCCGGGATCGGGCATGCCTGGACTGTTGAATCGCGGTGCTTGCGTGACAGATAAAACGCCGCCACCAGGCCCCTGCGCTCTTCTCCCGTCAGCTGTGCGTCCATATCGTCGATAGATGCACGCCGCCGCGCCAACAACTGGGTGAACGCCTCCAGCATCAAGGCGTCCTTGCTTTCAAAGTGTGCGTAGAAACCACCGACGGTCAGCCCCGCCGCGCCCATGACTTCGCCCACACTAGGCTCGGCCGGACCACGCTGGGTCAATGCAGCGCTGGCGGCTTGCAGAATACGTTCGCGGGTTTGCGCTTTTTTATCGCTCATCGTTGCCTCCGACTTTCATGGGTTGAATATTATTACCATAATAATATTTGGCAAGCGACAAGCATGACCACTGGTCAGCAAAGCAAAGGGAATGGGGGGGAGAGAATTGGCCAAACGCCAGACAAACAAAAGGGCCATTCAATAATTGAATGACCCTTAAAAATCCCGCAGAGCGGGTAATCGTGGCGTCCCCTAGGGGACTCGAACCCCTGTTACCGCCGTGAAAGGGCGGTGTCCTAGGCCACTAGACGAAGGGGACACAAACCTTCTATACACCTGATCAGCGCTGAGAACTGATCTGATTCAAGGACGGTGTGGCCAGACCTTGAACCTGTAAATTGGTGGAGCTAAACGGGATCGAACCGTTGACCTCTTGCATGCCATGCAAGCGCTCTCCCAGCTGAGCTATAGCCCCGGATTTTTCGCCTCGCGGCGCAGCAGACCTTTCGAACTGCTTGTTGAAACTGGCGTCCCCTAGGGGACTCGAACCCCTGTTACCGCCGTGAAAGGGCGGTGTCCTAGGCCACTAGACGAAGGGGACAAAACCTTCTGTACAACTGACCAGCGCTGAGAGCTGATCGATTCAAGGACGGTGTGGCCAGACCTTGAACCTGTAAATTGGTGGAGCTAAACGGGATCGAACCGTTGACCTCTTGCATGCCATGCAAGCGCTCTCCCAGCTGAGCTATAGCCCCTCATCGGTGAGGACGGGGCGAATCTTAATGGCGGTTTGGAAAGGTGTCAAATTTATTTTCAACATTTTCCAAAATTTTTTGCCGGGATAACAATCACTTACCGACGAAACCCCGGAAAACCTGGGTTTCGTCGCTGCAACGGACTGCTTAAGCGATAGCGCCCAGCAGCTTTTCCCACTCTTTGTTTTCTTTCTTCGATACACCACCAAGCAAATCAAGGGCTTGGCGCAGGCGGAAACGGGTCAGGTCCGGGCCGAGAATTTCCATCGCATCCAGCACCGACACCGAACTGGCCTGCCCGGTGATCGCGGCAAACATCAGCGGCATGGCATCGCGCAATTTCAACTCAAGGGATTCCACCACTGCCTGGATCGTCGCAGTGATCGCATCCTTCTCCCACTGGCGCAGGCTTTCCAGCTTCCACAGGATCAGTTGCATCAACTGGCGCACCTGATCGCCCGAGAGCTTCTTGGATTCGAACAGCCTGGTATCCGGGTTCACACCACCGGCAAAGAAGAAGCTGGCCAACGGGGCAACCTGGCTGAACGTCTCCACCCTGCCCTGCACCAGTGGCGCGATCTTCATCATGTATTCAGGGTTCAGCGCCCATTGCTGCACGCGGCTGGCGAATTCTTCCACCGGCAGATCACGCAGCCACTGGCCATTGAGCCACGAGAGTTTCTCGATATCGAAGATCGGCCCGCCCAGCGACACGCGGGACAGGTCAAAGTTATCGACCATTTCCTGCAGCGAGAACTTCTCACGCTCGTCCGGCATCGACCAGCCCATGCGGCCCAGGTAGTTGAGCATCGCTTCAGGCATGAAGCCCATGCGCTCGTAGAACGTCACCGAGGTCGGGTTCTTGCGCTTGGACAGCTTGCTCTTGTCCGGGTTACGCAGCAGCGGCATGTAGCACAGCTGCGGTTGTTCCCAGCCGAAGTATTCGTAGAGAAGGATCAGCTTCGGCGCCGATGGCAGCCATTCTTCACCCCGCAATACGTGGGTGATGCCCATCAGGTGGTCGTCGACCACGTTGGCCAGGAAGTACGTCGGCAGGCCGTCGGTCTTCATCAACACCTGCATGTCCATGCGGTCCCACGGGATTTCGACATCACCGCGCAGCATGTCCGGCACCACGCACACGCCTTCGCTCGGCACCTTCATGCGGATAACGTGAGGTTCACCGGCGGCCAGGCGGGCAGCCACCTCCTCTTTCGACAGCAGCAATGCGCGGCCATCGTAGCGCGGGGTTTCGCCACGGGCCTGTTGCTCCGCGCGCATCTGGTCGAGTTCTTCAGCGGTGCAGAAGCATGGGAACGCATGGCCCATGTCGACCAGTTGCTGGGTGTACTGCTTGTAGATGTCGCTGCGCTCGCTCTGGCGATACGGACCGTGCGGGCCGCCTACGTCCGGGCCTTCGGCCCAGGTAATGCCCAACCAGCGCAGGGCATCGAAAATCTGCTGTTCCGACTCACGGGTGGAGCGCAGTTGGTCGGTGTCCTCGATCCGCAGGATGAATTCACCGCCGTGCTGCTTGGCAAAGCAGTAGTTGAACAAGGCGATGTAGGCAGTGCCGACGTGGGGATCCCCAGTAGGCGATGGCGCGATGCGCGTGCGGACGGTGGTCATGGCAGGTCTCGAATGGGCGATATAACTGAAATTGAAACAAGGGGCGAATGGTAACAGCCTGGGTGATTTCTGGAAAACCGAGGCGCAGCCATCGGGGGCAAGCCCCCGATGAGCATGGGTATCTACACAACTTCCAGTGAATACGGAATCTATGGCAATTAGGCTTCTGTGGTGAGCGGGCTTGTCGAATCGTCGCACCGCCCGCGCTGGGCTGCGAAGCAGCCCCAAAACCAGCCTCTACAGAGTGCCTGATACACCGCGTTCTTCTTTACTGGGGCTGCTTCGCAGCCCAGCGCGGGCGGTGCGACGATTCGACAAGCCCGCTCACCACAGACTTATGTGTCAGCCTTTAAGAGTTGTGTAGATGCCTATGCCCCGATGAGGCCAGTCTAGTCACCGCAGATCAGACAGCCAGCAACCGCTCACGCAACTTGCCAATCTCATCCCGAGTCTGCGCCGCAGCTTCAAACTCCAGGTCCCGCGCCAACTGGTACATTTTCTCTTCCAACTGGCGAATCCGCTTGGTGATCTCACTCGGCGAGCGCAGTTCGTTTTCGTACTTGGCGCTTTCCTCGGCGGCCTTGGCCATGCCCTTGCGCTTCTTGCTGCGCGAGCCCGGCACGGTGGCGCCTTCCATGATGTCGGCAACGTCCTTGAACACGCCCTTGGGCGTAATGCCGTTTTCCAGGTTGAAGGCAATCTGCTTGTCGCGACGGCGTTGCGTCTCGCCAATCGCCCGCTCCATGGAACCGGTGATGCGATCCGCGTAGAGAATCGCCCGGCCATTGAGGTTACGCGCCGCACGACCGATGGTTTGGATCAGCGAGCGTTCAGAGCGCAGGAAGCCCTCCTTGTCTGCATCGAGGATTGCCACCAGCGACACTTCCGGCATGTCCAGGCCTTCGCGCAGCAGGTTGATGCCCACCAGCACATCAAAGGTGCCCAGGCGCAGGTCGCGGATGATTTCCACGCGCTCCACGGTGTCGATGTCCGAGTGCAGGTAACGCACGCGCACGCCGTGGTCGGCGAGGTAGTCGGTCAAGTCTTCGGACATGCGCTTGGTCAGCGTGGTGACCAGCACCCGCTCTTCCAGGGCCACACGTTTATGGATCTCCGACAACAGGTCATCCACCTGGGTCAGCGCCGGGCGGATTTCGATTTCCGGATCGACCAGGCCGGTGGGACGCACCAGTTGCTCGATCACACGGCCGGCATGCTCGGCCTCATAGTTGCCCGGCGTGGCCGACACAAAGATGGTCTGCGGGCTGATGGCTTCCCACTCGTCGAAGCGCATCGGCCGGTTATCCAGTGCCGACGGCAGGCGGAAGCCGTACTCCACCAGGGTTTCCTTACGCGAGCGGTCGCCCTTATACATCGCGCCCACTTGCGGCACGCTGACGTGGGACTCGTCGATCACCAGCAGTGCGTCGTCGGGCAGGTAGTCGTAGAGGGTCGGCGGCGGCGCGCCGGACTCACGGCCCGAGAGGTAGCGCGAGTAGTTTTCGATGCCGTTGCAGTAGCCCAGCTCGAGGATCATCTCCAGGTCAAAGCGCGTGCGTTGCTCCAAACGCTGGGCTTCCACCAGCTTGTTGTTGGCGCGCAGGTACTCCAGGCGCTCGGCCAGCTCGACCTTGATACCCTCGATGGCGCCCATCAGGGTTTCGCGCGGGGTCACGTAGTGGCTTTTCGGATAGAAGGTGAAGCGCGGCAGCTTGCGGATCACTTCGCCGGTCAACGGATCGAAGGCCGACAGGCTCTCGACTTCATCGTCAAACAGCTCGATGCGGATCGCCTCCAGGTCGGATTCGGCCGGGTAGATGTCGATCACATCGCCACGCACGCGGAAGGTGGCGCGGGCAAAATCCATGTCGTTGCGGGTGTACTGCAGGCTGGTCAGGCGGCGCAGCAGCTCGCGCTGGTCGAGTTTATCGCCGCGGTCGACGTGCAGCACCATCTTCAAATAGGTTTCCGGGCTGCCCAGGCCATAGATGCACGACACCGTGGTGACGATGATCGCGTCCTTGCGCTCCAGCAACGCCTTGGTCGCCGACAGCCGCATCTGCTCGATGTGGTCGTTGATCGACGCATCCTTCTCGATAAAGGTATCGGAGGACGGCACATACGCTTCGGGCTGGTAGTAGTCGTAGTAGGAAACGAAGTATTCCACCGCGTTGTTCGGGAAGAACGCCTTGAACTCGCCGTACAACTGCGCGGCCAGGGTCTTGTTCGGGGCCAGCACCAGCGTGGGGCGGTTGATCTGCGCAATCACGTTGGCGATGCTGAAGGTCTTGCCCGAACCGGTCACCCCGAGCAGCGTCTGGTGCGCCAGGCCGGCCTCGATGCCTTCGACCATCTGGCGAATGGCCTCGGGCTGGTCGCCGGCAGGTTCAAAGCGGGTGACTAGTTGGAAATCCGACATAACGTACCTCTTGAAGTCACCCCAGACTGTAAACCCGTCGGGGACGAAAAAGACCACAACCCGCGAAGTTTCAGAGCGGGTCGTAGGAAAAAACCATGATAGCTGTAGAAGTGGTGGCGAATGTGACGGGTTTCAAGGCAATCGTCCTGTCTGCCGTGGTTGATCAATGTTGCAATAAGACTAACGGTCGGCAAATAAACCGAAAAACTTGGCCGAAAAGCCGTTTCGGTTGTCGCCCTCAGCGGTGATGGCCTCTATACTAGCTCCCCGTTTGTGCACCGCTCTAGTGCATTCGGCTGGAGCGCGACACGTCCCTCCCTTCCCCCATAGAGCTGCCGCAAAATGAGCCTGTTCTCCGCTGTCGAAATGGCACCACGCGATCCAATCCTGGGCCTCAACGAAGCATTCAACGCCGATACACGAACCACCAAGGTCAACCTTGGCGTGGGCGTTTACTGCAACGAGGAGGGGAAGATTCCACTCTTGCGTGCCGTTGCCGAAGCGGAAGCCATTCGCGTGGCGCAACACGCCGCCCGTGGCTACTTGCCGATCGACGGCATCGCCGCCTACGACAAGGCCGTGCAGACCCTGCTGTTCGGCGCTGAATCGCCACTGCTGAACGCTGGCCGCGTCACCACCGTACAAGCGGTAGGCGGCACCGGCGCCCTGAAGCTGGGTGCAGACTTCCTCAAGCAATTGCTGCCAGGCGCCGTCGTTGCGATCAGCGACCCGAGCTGGGAAAACCACCGCGCCCTGTTCGAAACCGCCGGTTTCCCGGTGCAGAACTACCGCTACTACGACGCCGCCACCCACGACGTGAACCGTGCCGGCCTGCTCGAAGACCTCAACGCCCTGCCGCCCCAGTCCATCGTGGTGCTGCACGCCTGCTGCCATAACCCGACCGGCGTCGACCTGAGCCCGGCCGACTGGCAGAACGTGCTGGACGTGGTCAAGGCCAGGAACCTGGTGCCGTTCCTCGACATGGCCTATCAGGGCTTTGGCGACGGTATCCACGAAGACGCCGCCGCCGTGCGCCTGTTCGCCGAATCGGGCCTGACCTTCTTTGTCTCCAGCTCGTTCTCCAAGTCGTTCTCCCTGTACGGCGAGCGTGTGGGCGCGTTGTCCATCGTCGGTGACTCCAAGGAAGAAAGCGCGCGCATCCTGTCCCAGGTCAAGCGCGTGATCCGCACCAACTACTCCAACCCGCCAACCCATGGCGCAGCGATTGTTGCCGCGGTGCTGAACAGCCCTGAGCTGCGCGCCCAGTGGGAAGCCGAACTGGCCGAGATGCGCCTGCGCATCCGTGGCATGCGTGAGCAGATGGTTGCCGAGCTGGCCAAGGCTGCTCCGGGCCACGACTTCAGCTTCGTCGGTCGCCAACGAGGGATGTTCTCCTACTCCGGCCTGACCGTTGAGCAAGTCACCCGCCTGCGCAGCGAGTTTGGTATCTACGCGCTGGATACCGGGCGTATCTGCGTGGCGGCGTTGAACCAGTCGAACATTGCTGCGGTAACAAAGGCGATTGTTCAGGTTCTATAAGCCTGACGGCGTTATACGAAGGGAAGCCGTGGCTTCCCTTTTTTAATGCCTGTCGGAAAATACCCTGCTCCCCTAGACTGAGCACCGATTGCCCTTTTGTTGTGAGAGCCCTATGAAAAACGACGACCTGAACCTGCACGCCGACCCCGACGACCAGGAGCACTTCACCCCGCGCGCGCCGCAAGCCAAGCGCCAGAAAAGCCTGGTGCTGCAAGTGGCGTTGGGCGTGTTCCTGGGTGGCCTGGCGTTGTGGCTGGTGCAGTTGGGCGCGACCGCGATCATGGCCAAATTGGCCATGGGCACCTTCCAGTTCGGTGGCTGAATCTCGCCTCACCCTCGTAAATCCCGCCTTCTTCAACACCGCGTAAATCCAATCCGTAGCAGCTGCCGAGCGCAAGCGAGGCTGCGTCGGGCGCGCTGCCGACTCAGGACCGAGTCGCGGCCGACGCAGCCTCGCTTGCGCTCGACAGCTGCTACGAACGCCAATCACACCAAGGCCTCACCCCCGTAGCGCAAGCGAGGCTGCGTCGGGCGCGCTGCCGACTCAGGACCGAGTCGCGACCGACGCAGCCTCGCCAAGGCTCGACAGCTGCTACGAACGCCAATCACATCAAGGCCTCTGCCTCGCTTGCGCTCGACAGCTGCTACGGGTTTGCGTGGTGGTGGACAAGAAGGTATCTACGCGAGGTGCGGTAGCGACAGGATTTGCGCGGTGGCGATCTACGCCAGCGTCAAGCCTTGTTCCTCCAGCAACTTCACAAAACTGTTCAAACTCTGCGACACCGTCCCACGGCGCCAGATCAGCCAGGTATGCAGGGTGCGAAAACTGTCCGTCAGCGGCCACACGCTCACCGTGGTAAACCCCGGCATGCTTTCCAGCATGCTGCGTGGCATCAGCGCCAGGCCGGCCCCGGCGCTGACGCAGGCGAGCATGCCGTGGTAGGACTCCATCTCGAAGATCCTCCCCGGCACCGCGCCGTCTTGTGCGAACCAGCGCTCGAAATGGTGCCGGTAGGAACAGTTGGAGCGAAAGGTGTAGATGCTCTCCCCGTTCACATCCTGCCCTCGCGTGATCGGCCCGTGGTGCAACGGCGCAATCACCACCATCTCCTCCTCGAACACCGCCACGCCTTCCAGGGTGGCATGCAATACCGGCCCATCGACGAACGCCGCCGCCAGCCGTCCCGACAACACGCCCTCGATCATCGTGCCTGAAGGCCCGGTACTCAGGTCCAGCTCGACCTTGGTGTGCTTCTGGTTGTAGGCCGCGAGCAGCGCCGGGATGCGCACCGCCGCCGTGCTTTCCAGGGAGCCGAGAGCAAACGCGCCCTGGGGCTCCTCCCCCGCCACCGTCGCGCGGGCTTCCTGCACCAGGTCGAGAATACGCCGCGCATAGCCGAGGAAATTCCATCCGGCGGGCGACAGGCGCAGGCGACTCTTCTCGCGGATAAACAACTCCACGCCCAAATCCTGCTCCAGTTGCTTGATGCGCGTGGTCAGGTTCGACGGCACCCGATGAATCAACTGCGCGGCGGCGCTGATGCTGCCTTGCTCGGCAACGGCCTTGAAGATTTCCAGCTGCACCAGATCCAAGTCATTCTCCAATCGTGAACGTATTGCTCAATATTATTCAGTTTCCAGAAAACATGCATCCCCGTAGGCTGAACCCATTCCACTCATTCAGCCGGACGGTGCCATGAACGCTATTTCTCACCAGACCCACGCCCTGTCGATCAACCCCGCCACCGGCGAAACAGTCGGCAGCTACCCCTACGAAACCGCGTCGCAACTGGACGCCGCCCTCGACCGTGCCACCGCCGCCTTCCGCACCTGGCGCCGCCAGCCGGTCAGCCAGCGTGCCGAATTGCTGCTGGCCCTGGCCGGCGCCCTGCGCGATCAAGCCGAAGAAATGGCGCAGATGATCACCCTGGAAATGGGCAAGCCCATCACCCAGGCCCGCGCCGAAATCGAAAAATGCGCCCAGCTCAGCGAGTGGTATGCCGCCCACGGCCCGGCCATGCTAGCCCCGGAACCCACCCTGGTGGACAACGGCAGCGCCCACATCGAATACCGCCCGCTGGGCCCGATCCTCGCCGTGATGCCGTGGAACTTCCCGGTATGGCAAGTGCTGCGTGGCGCCGTGCCGACCCTGCTCGCCGGCAATACCTACGTGCTCAAACACGCGCCGAACGTGATGGGCAGCGCGTACATGATGAAAGCGGCGTTGCAGAAGGCCGGATTCGCTGAAGGCCTGTTCGAAGTGATCAACGTGACCCAGGACGGCGTATCCACCGCCATCGCCGACCCGCGCATCGCCGCCGTCACCCTCACCGGCAGCGTACGCGCCGGCATGGCCATCGGCTCCCAGGCCGGCGCTGCGCTGAAGAAGTGCGTGCTGGAACTGGGCGGCTCCGACCCGTTCATCGTGCTCAACGACGCCGACCTCGACGCCGCCGTGCAGGCCGCCGTCATCGGCCGCTTCCAGAACAGCGGCCAGGTCTGCGCCGCCGCCAAGCGCCTGATCATCGAAGCCGGCGTGGTGGACGCCTTCACCGCCAGGTTCGTCGAAGCCAGCCGCGCGCTGGTGATGGGCGACCCGACCTCGGCCAGCACCTACGTCGGCCCGATGGCGCGCTTCGACCTGCGCGACGAGTTGCACGGCCAGGTCCAGGCCACCCTGGAAGAAGGCGCCACCCTGCTGCTGGGCGGCCACAAAGTTGCCGGTGTCGCCAACTACTATGAGCCGACCGTACTGGCCGACGTCACCGACCAGATGACCTCGTTCAAGCAGGAACTGTTTGGCCCCGTGGCGTCGATCATCACCGCCCGCGATGCCGACCACGCCGTGGCCCTGGCCAATGACAGCGAGTTCGGCCTCACCGCCAGCCTCTTCACCACCGACCCGGCCAAGGCCCGCGACATCGCCAACCAGCTGGAAACCGGCGGGATCTTCATCAATGCGTTCAGCGTGTCCGACCCTCGGGTGGCGTTTGGCGGCGTGAAGAAGAGCGGGTTCGGGCGCGAGTTGTCGCATTTTGGCCTACGCGAATTCTGCAATGCGCAGACCGTATGGCTGGATCGCAAGTAGCAGCAGTGAACAAATGGCGTTAGCATTCTGTCCACTCGGCTTAACAGCATGTTTTTAGGGTCAGGATCGCACTGTGGAAAAGCTAAATCGCCTTCAAAGCGGAATCGAAGGGCTGGACGCTCTGCTCAAGGGAGGGCTGGTGTCTGGGGCGTCCTACATCATTCAGGGCCGCCCCGGCTCAGGTAAAACCATCCTTGCCAACCAGCTGGGGTTTCATCACGCGCGCAATGGCGGCCGAGTCCTGGTTGCCACGTTGTTGGCGGAATCCCACGACCGCCTTTTCCAGTTCCTCTCTACCCTGAGCTTTTTTGACGCCTCCCGTGTCGGCGCCGAAATCCAGTTTGTCAGCGCCTTCGACACCCTGGAAAACGAAGGCCTCGACGAAGTGGTCAAGCTGCTCAGGCGTGAGATCAGCAGGCAGAGGGCCACCGTCATGGTGGTGGACGGCTTGTTGAACGCGCGTTCCAAGGCCGACTCGCCGATCGACACGAAAAAATTCATTTCAGAACTGCAAGGGCATGCCGCCTTCGCCGGTTGCACGGTGTTGTTCCTCACCAGCTCACGCCTGGATGACGGCAGTCCCGAGCACACCATGGTCGATGGCGTGATCGAAATGGGTGAGGAACTGTTCGGCACCCGTTCCGTGCGCCGTATCCAGTTGCGCAAGACCCGCGGCAGCGGCGCGCTCACCGGCCTGCACGAGTGTGAAATCAACGACGACGGCCTGGTGGTGTACCCACGCCTGGAAAGCCTCTATGGCCGCCCGTCCGCACCCGACAGCGCCGACCTGACGCGCATCGCCAGCGGTATCGGCTCGTTGGACGGCATCCTCGGCGGCGGGCTGCACAGTTCCAGCGTGACCCTGGTCATGGGGCCGTCGGGCATTGGCAAGACCACCCTGGGCCTCAAGTTTCTCTCGGAATCGACGGCAGACGCTCCCGGCCTGCACTTCGGCTTCTACGAAAGCCCTCAGCGCCTGCGGCTCAAAGGCCAATCCCTGGGCATCGATATCCAGGAGATGGAAGACAGTGGCGCACTGACCATCGCCTGGCAGCCCACCACCGAAGGCCTGCTGGACGGGCTTGGCGCGCGATTGCTGCGCCTTGTCGAGGAAAAGGGCATCAAGCGCCTGTTCATCGACAGCTTGAGCGGCATGACCCGCGTCTCCAACAACCCGGCACGTATCACCGATTTCTACAGCGCACTGATGAACGAACTGCGCGCCAGGGGCGTCACGGTCTTCGCCACGTGGGAGATGCATGATCTGTTCGGCTCGGAGGTCACTTCCCCCGCGTCTGAACTGTCGAGCATTGCCGACAACCTCATGCTTATGCGTTTCTTCGAGATTCAGTCTGAACTTAGAAGGACGCTTTCCATTCTTAAGGTCAGAGACAGCTTTTATGACCCCTCATTATTAGAGGTGGTGATCCGTGACCAAGCCGTTGACTTAAGAAAGGTTTCAACAAATGCCCCCTCAGTTGCATCCAATTCAGCGCTGCCTGGTTCAGCTTTTTAAGTCTTTGGGTAGGTTGAATTGACATGGCCACCATCCTGGTCGTCGATGACGAGTACTTGATCGCCGATATCCTTGCCTACGCACTGGAAGATGAGGGGTTCATGGTCGTCACAGCTGGCAATGGGAAAAAGGCGCTGGAGGTGCTGGAGCGAGAACGGCCGTCGCTGATCATCACCGATTTCATGATGCCGGTGATGGACGGTGAGGAGTTCGCCGAAGCGGTCCGTGCACTGCCGGCCGTCAAGCACCTGCCGATTATCCTGATCAGCGGCGCGCAGGCCCATATCGGCATGCAGCGCTCGGACCTGTTCGATGCGGTGCTGGATAAGCCGTTCGACATCAACAAGCTCATTACCAAGGTGAAGGAACTGCTGGGGTGACCTCAACTGCGGATATGCCGGCGCACACACTGCACCAGCCCATCCAATGCCTGCGACTTCACCGGCGCGAGCACGCACACCGTATGTTCCTGCTGGCCTTCCTTCACGGTCAGGGTGTAGTGCACCTGGCCCGGATTTCCGGGCTCTGGCGTGGTGCTCTGCGGCAACTGAAAGAAGTTTGAAGCCTCGATCAGCTGCCGCAACTCTTGTTGGTCCGGCTCGGGCAACGTGTTCAACTCCACCGTACGAGGCTTGGTCAAACCCGGAAAAACCGCCGGCCCGCCGTTTTCCTTGATCGAAATTTGCATGGCTGTTCCTCACGTCAGACGTTAATGCCAACCGCTTTCCAGCCCTCCTTGACCGCCTTGTGCTCATCCTTGTTCGCGCCGTAGAGACGGCCGGCGATATCGTAGGTTATACGCGCAAAACGTAAAAACCCCGAGTTCGGCCGCAACCGCGCATCGCGCAGCGCGTCATACCAGATACGTCCTGCACGCTCCCAGGCAAACCCGCCAATCCGGGTCGCCACCTGATAGAACGCATGGTTGGGAATGCCGGAATTGATATGCACCCCGCCATTGTCCTCGTAGGTCTGGACAAAATCATCCATATGCCCTGGCTGAGGGTCCTTGCCCAGCAGCTTGTCATCGAACGCGGTGCCGGGGGCCTTCATCGAACGCAGGGCGACGCCTTTGATCTTCTTGGTGAACAACCCTTTGCCGATCAGCCAATCGGCGTCTTCGGCGGTTTGCTTCAACGCATACTGCTTGATCAGTGAGCCGAACACGTCCGAGAGTGACTCGTTCAAGGCACCGGACTGATTGAAATACATCAGCTTGGCCTCGTCCTCGGTGACGCCGTGGGCCAATTCATGGCCAATCACATCGAGGGCCACCGTGAAGCGGTTGAACAACTGCCCATCGCCATCGCCAAACACCATCTGGGTCGAGTTCCAGAACGCATTGTTATAGTTCTGGCCAAAGTGCACGGTGGCATCCAGGGCCATGCCGGCGTCGTCAATGGAGTTGCGGTCGAACACCTCTTCGAAAAAATCGAACGTGGCACCCAAGCCGTCATAGGCTTCGTCCACGGCGGCGTCGCCACTGGCGGGCTGGCCTTCACCGCGGACCAGCTTGCCCGGCAGGCTGTCGGTGCCTTCGGCGGTGTAGATCGAGCGCCGTTTGCCGGCGCCCATGACCAGGGCCATGTGGGCCGGCCCCTTGGCGGGCACTGCGACCATGCGCAGCGAACGGAACGTGCTGTCCTTGGCGCGGGTGCGCAGCGCGATGTCGCGCTGGGCCTTATCACCGTGACGCGCGATCTGGTCGAGCATATACGGCGGGATCAGGCAGAAAATCGGGTTGCGGTGGTGGCGATCACACATTAGCTGGCTCCCTGTTGGCATATGGTGTAGCTCCGGTAACCGTTTGAGGATAGCCCCCCAGGGTTAACCCGTGTCATCAATTGTCATCAATCTATGTTGCAGTCGTGTTTATCCAAGGAGGACTTACCCATGCCAGCCCGCAAAGCCAAAATCGATCTTGCGCACCGCCCACGACTCGCCGATCTGCGCCCGTTGATCGCGACCAATCCCACCTTGATGGAAGCCCGGGCGGCGACGCCCCGTGTCACCGCGGCTAAGGATCTACAGGACCGACAGGGCTACGCCGAGGACTTTCTCAGCAGCTTCGCAGTGCCCTGGCCCGCCGCCGATGAGGCATTGGCGGACGACGTCCAACCGCTGCGCCTGGACTACACGCATTTCTCGGTGACGATGTCCCGTTCCCGACGACTGGCGCTCTACGTGGGCGTCAATATCGACGGCGGGCAGCATGTGGAGATTATCCGCAGCAACGACACCTGGGCCTACGATGGGCGCCTGCCGATCAGCGCCCAGGTGGGCGAAGAGCTCTATGCCAGCAATGGCCTGGATCGCGGTCACCTGGTACGGCGCCAGGATCCTAACTGGGGCGACGCGGCAAACACCGCCAACCTCGACACCTTCCACTTCACCAACTGCTCGCCGCAGATGAGCGGGTTCAACCAGAAGACCTGGCTGGAACTGGAAGACTACGTCCTCAATAACACGCAGCGCTGGAAAGCCCGGGCAACGGTGTTCAGCGGCCCGGTGTTCGCCGACGACGACCGCCTTTACCGTGGCATCAGAATCCCCAAGGCGTTCTGGAAAGTGGTGGCCTACCTCAGCGATGACGGCAAGCCCTCCGCCAGCGCCTACATGATCGACCAAAGCCGCGAGCTGGGTCAGCTCGACCTGATGTTCGGCCAGGTCAGGACCTACCAGCGCAGCGTGATCCAGATCGAACAATTGACCGGCATCCGCTTCGCCAACCTGGCGGACTACGACGGCTTCAGCAACGAAGAGCGCGCTACGGGCACGCGAATTGAAGCGCTGATCCGCGGCCCCGAGGATATTCGTCTCTGACCGGGCGCCCTTCGGGCTGTATCGCCTCGCCCTAATCAACTACCATACCGCGCCGGTTCCCGAATGGGACTAATAGGGAATCCGAAGCGCGGTACACCGCGTCAATCGGAACTGCCCCCGCAACTGTAGATGCCGAGCCTGCTCCCCACTGCCACTGGACCGCGTCCGGGAAGGCCGGAGCGTGGCGACGACGCATCAGTCAGGAGACCTGCCGGCCCAGCACAATCACTCACCGGCGGGGTGTCCGGGAAGGACATCCTTGCCTGCCCGTTCGCCGGCGTTCGAGGGCGTATTTCCGAACCGTACCTAGCCTGTTTCCACGTACGGTCCACACGGAGATCGCCTCATGCTGCCACGCGTTACCGCCCTGATCAGCGGCCTGGGTTTCTGCGCCCTGGCCCACGCCGCGCCCACGCACTACCCGCTGACCCTGGAAAACTGCGGCAGCACCCTCACCTTCCCGCAGGCGCCCGCGCGCAGCGTGACCATCGGCCAGGCCGCCACCGAAATGCTCTATGCCCTCGGCGTGGCTGACCGCGTGGTGGGCACCTCGCTGTGGTTCAACAGCGTGTTGCCGCAGTTCAAGGCGCAGAACGACAGCATCGAGCGCCTGGCCAACAACGAGCCCAGCTTCGAAGCGGTGATCGCCAAGCGCCCGCAACTGGTGGCCGCCGAGCTGGAATGGGTGGTGGGCCCGCAAGGCGTGGTCGGCACCCGCGAGCAGTTTCACGACCTGAAGATCCCCACCTACCTGCTGCCCTCCGACTGCGAAGGCAAGGACAACCTGGTGGGCGCCGACGGCACGCGGCTGGAGCCGTTCCGTATCGAGACGATCTACAAGAGCATCCGCCAGCTGGCGCAGATTTTCGATGTGCAGGATCGCGGCCAACAGTTGAACGATGAGCTCCAGGCGCGCCTGGCCCAATCCGTGGCCACCGTGCAGAGCAAAGGCCTCAAGCAGGCCAGCGCGCTGGTGTGGTTCTCCAGCGCAGAACTGGCCAGCGACCCCTACGTGGCCGGCCACAAGGGCATTCCGGAGTTCATGCTCGAAACCCTCGGCCTGCACAACGTGGTGCAATCCGATGAAGAATGGCCCGCCGTCGGCTGGGAAACCCTCGCCAAGGCCAACCCGACCTTCCTGGTGATCGCCCGCATGGACCGTCGCCGCTATCCCGCCGACGACCATGAAAAGAAACTCGCCTTCCTGCGCAGCGACCCGGTCACGCGCAACATGGACGCGGTGAAAAACAACCGCATCATCATCCTCGACGCCCTGGCGCTGCAGGCCAGCATCCGCATGTTCGACGGCCTTGAACACCTGGCCACGGCCATCGACGGCTACGACCTGCCGCAATGATCCGGACCTTACTCGCCCTGGCGCTATTGCTGATCGCCGTGCTCGCCGGCGTGGCCATCGGCGAAACCGCCATCTCGCCCCAGGTGGTGCTGCAGGTGCTCGCCAACAAACTATGGGCGGCCGGTTACGTGCTGGACCCCATCGATGAAGGCGTGGTGTGGAACTACCGCCTCACCCGTGCCCTGGTGGCTGCCGCCTGCGGTGCGGGGCTGGCCACCTGCGGGGTGATTTTGCAGTCGTTGCTACGCAACCCGTTGGCCGATCCGTACCTGCTGGGCATCAGCGCCGGCGCTTCGACCGGCGCGGTGCTGGTGGCGCTGATGGGCGTGGGCGGCGGGCTGATTTCACTGTCGGCCGGCGCCTTTGTCGGCGCGATGGCGGCGTTTGCCCTGGTGATCCTGCTGGCGCGGGCCAGCGGTTCGTCCAGCGGCACCGGGCAGATCATCCTCGCCGGCATCGCCGGCTCGCAGCTGTTCAATGCACTTACCGCGTTCCTGATCACCAAGTCCGCCAGCTCCGAACAGGCGCGCGGCATCCTGTTCTGGCTGCTGGGCAACCTCAGCGGCGTGCGCTGGCCATCGGTGTGGCTGGCGGTGCCGGTGGCGGTCACCGGCCTGGCGGTGTGCCTGTGGCATCGTCGCGCGTTGGATGCGTTCACCTTCGGCACGGATTCGGCCGCGTCCCTGGGCATCCCGGTACGCCGCGTGCAGGTTGTGCTGGTGGGTTGCGCGGCGCTGGTGACGGCGGTGATGGTGTCGATTGTCGGCTCCATCGGCTTTGTCGGCCTGGTGATTCCCCACGCGGTGCGCCTGCTCCTCGGCACCGGGCATTCGCGCCTGCTGCCCGCCAGTGCGCTGGGCGGCGCGCTATTTTTGATAGCGGCCGATGTGTTGTCGCGCACCTTGATCAAGGGCCAGGTGATTCCGGTCGGCGTGGTGACGGCGCTGGTGGGCGCGCCGGTGTTTGCGCTGATCCTGATTGGCCGGAGGAATGCGCGATGAGCGTACTGAGTTGCACCGGCCTGGGCTTCAAGGTGCGTGAGGCGGAGTTGCTGCGCGATATCCACCTGGAGGTTCAGTTGGGTGAAACCCTGGGGATTGTCGGGCCCAACGGCTCCGGCAAATCCACCCTGCTCAAACTGCTCGCTGGCTTGCGCACGCCGGCCAGCGGCGACGTGCGCCTGGGCGGCCAACGCCTGGGCGAGCTGTCCCGCCGCGCCATCGCCCAGCAGCTGGCGGTGGTGGAGCAACAGGCCGACACCGACGACGCCATCCGCGTATTCGACGCCGTAGCACTGGGCCGTACACCGTGGCTGTCGGCGCTGAGCCCGTGGTCCGGCGACGACGACGCCATCGTGCGCCAGGCCCTGCATGATGTGGACGCCACCCACCTGAGCCACCGCGCCTGGCGCAGCCTCTCCGGCGGCGAGCGCCAGCGCGTGCACATCGCCCGCGCCCTGGCGCAACGGCCGCAGATACTGTTGCTGGACGAGCCGACCAATCACCTGGATATCCAGCATCAACTGGCGATTTTGAAAGGCGTGCAAGGTTTGCCGGTGACCACCCTCATCGCCCTGCATGACCTGAACCAGGCGCTGACCTGCGATCGCCTGGCCGTGCTGGACCGTGGGCGCCTGGTCGCGCTGGGCAAGCCGCTGGAGGTGCTGACGCCACAGCGGCTACAGGAGACCTTCGGGGTGCAGGCACATTACCTGACGGACCCGTTCGATGGGGCGCAGATACTGCGGTTGCGGTCTAACTGAACAGGACATGCCCACTCCCCCCCCTCCCACATTGGATCTACAGAGGCCTGTGCATATGTGTCGTCTGCCACACCGGGTCGGCCTCTACATCCACCACATCAAACCCCTGGCGAATCCAGAAATCAATCGCCCCTGGTAGAAACGGATGGGTATGCAGGTACACCACCTCGACCCCGTTCGCCTGCGCCATACCCTCCAGCGTGCGATATAGCTCACCCGCCAAACCAAAGCGGCGGAACGCTGGCAGGACGAACAGACGCACCACTTCAACGGTCTTGCGGCCTTGGTAATTCAGCTGGGGGAAGCGGCTGTCATAGGGCAGATAGCCGATGGCTCCGACGATCTGGCCCTCGGCACGGGCAATGAGGAATTGACCATCGCCATGTATATAGGTCGCTTCAAATCGCGCCAGATCCGTCGGCATTCCAGTTGCGCTGAGCTTTGGGAAAAGCTCGGCACGGGCCTGCAGGACGAAGATCAGCACCTCAGGAATGTCGGCCGCGTTGAAGGTCTGGATGGTGATGTGATTGCTCATAACGGTGCAACCTCAATCTGCAGAAATCAAGGCGTTTGCACGCACGCCCATGGACTTAATGGCTAAACTAGCTTTTCAAATCTACTCGGTTCCCTGGCTATCTCGACGTCGCCCCCCAACTGTCTGATTGTAAAAGCGTGGCGATGCTTTGGTAAAACCTTGGACGATGAAAACAGTCCATACTCGCTTGGGCGCTCAAACTCATAGACCACATCAATAGTGGAAATTTTATGTTCACTGGATACCCGAGACAAATGACCTTTAAGCTCCAAAAGCTCTTTTTCCTTATTCCTATTCTGGCTAACCGAATCAAAATAAAAAATAAAACACTTTTCCAACAACTCACCTTCCAAATCGACGTCAACTTCATCAGTCATCGCGTTGGCCATAGCAAAATTCAGCATCGCTCCGCCATTCACCGCGCGAGTAATCACTTTAAAAAGATTAAAGTAAATCAGTGAATCTCTGTTTTCATCAGCCACTTTATACAGGGCATCACTCAGGCCGGTATGAGCCCCATTCGTAGGGCGTGTATGGGGGTTCTTCGTATACCCCACATATTCAACCTTACTATCCAAACCCAATGCGATATTCGCCTCCTCCAAAAAATCATGTATGGAAGAAGTGACAAGATCTCCCTCGGAGTCCGCAATGGTTATATATTTTTCACTAAGACTGATTTCCGGCATGCAAAATTTTTCGCTGTGCAAGTCGTAAAACTTACAATGTATTGATCGTTTTTTCTGATATTTACCAACCCGTATGTATATTTTTGTTTTTTTTGTAATCGGATTGAATGAAGGTTTTTTATTCGTATCAAACCTAACCTTTTCGCGAGAACAGATAAAATAGATAAAACGTTTCTCCAGACTTTCCTCCACATGTTTCTTTACAGCTCTCAAATACTCAACAATTAACCTCCTTGTATCGAAATAGTCAGCAACATCATTGGGATTCACCACCAAATCGTACCAGTACTTATGGTAGGTCTGAAGTTCAACACACCACTCTTTATCAGCGTTTTTATAGGCATCGCTTGCAGCGATTGACGCGAACATTCCTCTGCTCATTCGTTCTCCTTGGGTAGCAGGCTCACTGGGGGGACCGAGCACTAGGGTTACGCCGATTTTCAGCGCCAACGCTCAAATATTACCCTCATGGATACAGTACTCCTAGATCCTATCTATCCGCCCCGAATAACACCCTTGTTTCGCATTGTGAACATGAATGTAGCTAACCTCAGGATTATCCAACATCCTCTCGATCATCGGCTCAATCACCTGCCCTTCCACGACATCTGCATCCACCATCATGCCTTCCTCGGAAAATGCCCGCAGGGACAGCAGCCGGATTCGCATCACCTCAGGCACCTGGTTAACCGCGTCATAAGCCTGCGTCGCCCCCTCGCGGATGAAAATCGCGTGCGACGCACGGTACGGCGAATGCGCCGGCTGGCTGACGTGATTGAGCAACAGCACGCTCTGCCCAACCTGAACGTCTTTCATCTCTATGCGGTCGGGAAAACCGGGGTGACGGTCGACTCGGTAACGCTTGATCCCTCGCGCGGCAAGCTCATCGTCGGGCAAACCAAACACACTGAGAAATGGACCGGGAGCAAGGCCCGTAATGCGGAAGTTCATGGTGGGCGCCTCTTAGGGTGAGCCCTATGAGACGAGCACCTGGACAGCGGTGGCTATCCGATTCTTGCGGTGATATTCACGGGCGGCTGGCTCGCTCGTAGCAAAGGTAGTCGTTCGAATCTGTGCCCACACAGGCAAACCCGGCACGCTCATACATCAGCCGGGCAGGGTTATCGGAACGTACGCTCAATCGCAACTTCAAGAAGTCATTCTGCCCAGCCGCCGCCGCGTAAGCGTCCAGCAACGTCCGACCGATCCCCTGGCGTCGGTGAGCGTCACTGACGTTGATCGTACAAAGCTCGGCAACCCCCTCCTCTGCAGTCCACAGCGAATAACCGGCAAACTGCCCGCCCAGCATCGCGATCGTCAAGCGTTCGAAGTTATCGACCCAGCACGTAAGGTGGCGCTCCAACTGGAGCCGCCAGGCGGCTTCGTGGTCGGGCTCCCAGCGGCGGATGTAGTCCTGCTCTCCCCGATAGATCGACGGCAGATCGGTCACCGTCGCCGGCCTCAACGTCAGCGCGTTCACTCACGCAACTCACACACAGCGCTGCCCTTCATACCGGAGGCATGTACGCTCACGTGGCGCACGGAAAAACCGGGCTTGTCCACGAGTTTCCTCTCTTCCCAGGCCCCACCGCTGGCGACCTGATAACCAATGGCGCCGTCCGCTTGCCAGGTCAGGCGCAACGTATACACACCGCGTTGGTCGGGGGCCCGATGGAAGAAGGTGTCGATGACCGGCCTGGCTTTGTTGAAGGTGCGCAGTTGGAACAAGCGCTGGTCGCTGTCAGCGGGCGTGTAGCTGGAAAGAAACAGGGTGTCGTCCTCGGCAGCGTCCTCGGCCGCCGCAAGAATCACCGACGGCACCCACTTTTCGCCGCGGTCCTGGTTGTCGGTGGTGACCTTGCAGGTCAACTGGCCTGTTCCGGTGACATTCTGGCGCAGAACGGTTTCATACATCCCATAGGGCACATCGAACGTCAGTGTTTTTTCGGTGACCTGGCCACAGCCTGCCAGCAGATACAGCGCCGATAGACCGATGGCTCCTTGGAGAATCTTCACGTGCTTTCCTTTGCTTGGGGGGAATGTTTGGAGAAAAGAGGGTACCCGGCCTGCTGATAAAAGATAAGGCGATTGTAGTGAATCGGTGCTTTCTGTGGGAAGCGGGCTTACTCTGCACTGGCTGGTTTTGGGGCTGCTTCGCAGCCCAACGCGAGCAAGCTCGCTCACCACAGAGGAATGGGTGAGCCTTAGAGAGGCGCCTATACAGTTATGCCTGTTCGCCATCAATGCACTGAGTGATCCACTGTCGGCTATAGGCCAACACCCCATCCGCCATCGCCACCGGAAAATGAATAAACCCATGGGCCGACTCCGGCAACAGGTGTGCTTCAGCGTGGGGCCACCGCTCGGCAATCAGCAGCGTGTCATCCTTAAGCGGGTCCAACTCCCCCACAAACATCAACGCCGGGGGCAGCCCTTCAAAGTCGCCATACAACGGCGACAACGGCGGCTGTCGGCGCTCATCATCACTCAGCCCCGGCGTGAGCATGCGCAACGCTTCCACCATCCCCGGCCCGTCCAGCAGCAACGTTTCAGGCCCGGCCGCGCGTACGCTCGGTGTACCGCTCAGGTCATAAACGCCGTAATACAGCACCGCGCCGCTTATGCGCTTAAGCAGTTCCGGCCATTGCTTGAGGGCCAGCAATGTCGCCGCCGCCAGATGCCCACCGGCCGACTCACCGACGACGATCACCGGCAGCCCGGCAAATTCATCATCCGTGAGCAGCCAACGTGCGGCGTTCAGGCAGTCTTCCATCAAGCCTTCAACCGGCGTATCCACCGCCAACCGATAATCCACCGACACCACCGCCACGTCGCACGCCTGCAGCATGCCCAGGTTGAGGTCGTCATCCATCTGCGCATTGCCGATCACCCAGCCGCCGCCGTGGATATCCAGCACTACGCCCTTGGGCTTGCCGCTTGGCCGCAGGATGCGCACCGGGACGTTGTCGACAACCCTGCTTTCAGCCGGTGTGGCGCGCTTGAGCGTTTGACTGACGCGCAACAGCGCCTGGATCAAACGCGGCGTAACGCGATTGCGGATCTTGAAGCGCGGCAGCCAGGCGAGCTTCTGATTGAAGCGGCGCATCTGGGCCAGTTCCGCCTCGTTGGCGGGCCACGGTTGGTGAGCCATCAGCGGTTATTACGCAGGATCGAGAAATTCAGCGCCGCCGCCACACACAGCCACGCCAGGTACGGGAACAGGATCAGGCCGGTGATCAGGTCCAGGCGCACGGCCAGTACCACCATCGCCGCCACGGTGATCCACAGCAACACGATGATCACCATCCCGGCCAGCAGGCGATGCGCGCCGAAAAATACCGGCGTCCACAGGGTATTCAGGGCAATTTGCGCAGCCCACAGCGCCAGCACCATTTGACTGCCGGGGATCAGGCTCAAGCGATAGCCGGCCCAGGCCAGCAGCAGGTAGATGATCGTCCAGGCCACCGGAAACAGCCAATTGGGTGGGGTGAAGCTGGGTTTGATGAGGGATTCATACCAGGCGCCGGGTTTGAAAATGACGCCGGTACTGGCGGCGGCGGCGCAGGCAAGCAGGAAGATAAAGAAGGTCATCGTCTGTCCTTGGCGGGAGTGATTTGAAGCTTGGACGTGCGACACCTACCTAAAAGTTCAGCGCCAATTCATTCCGGTATCTCCACCCCGACAATCCTCAGCCAAGGCCACCGCGCCTGATAACTGCGCGCCTTCTGCTCAAACAACGCCTGCTCCGGATGCAGTGGATTAATCCGCAAAATCCCCAGTTCCACATCCTCCAACCCATACGGCGCATACACCTGGCCCGTGGCAATCTCCAAGCCGATGCACGTACCGGCCACCAGATAACGGTCGACCCCGTCGCGCGCCGACTGCAACTGCGGGTAGGGCCGACCAAAGCGCTTGCCGTACCAAAGGTGCACCCGCGCCTGGTTCTTGACCTCGACATTCACGCCCAGGTCTTTGAACAGTTCATCCGCCGCACGAATTACCGCATCCTCCGCCTCGTAGGACAGGTCGGTATCGAAGTAAAAAACGTCGTAATCCTTCACGCCCTGATCAGCCGGCAGATTCGCCTGATGATTCCACACCGCCTGGAACAGGCAACCCGCCGTGAGCATGCACTGGTCCACGCCAAGCTCAGGCAGGCGCGCAGTGATTTCGGCGTTGACGGGGTTGGCCATGGCCAGTTCGAGCAGGGTTTCGACGGTCAATGCCATGGAGGCTCCTTCATCATCGGTACGGTCCTGGGGAGCAACGGTACAACATTGAGCGCTGGCGCCGCTTCTTCACGTCATCAAAATTCGCTAAGGTGCCGCGATGCCCTGCCCTCACCGAGACCGCCCGCCTTGGCTGACTCCCCAGCAAATCGACGCGAAAGCCCCTGGTCAGTGTTCCTGATTTTCCTGCGCCTGGGCCTTACCTCCTTTGGCGGCCCGATTGCGCACCTGGGTTATTTCCGGGACGCGTTCGTGACCCGGCGACGCTGGCTGAGCGAGCGCAGTTACGCGGATTTGGTCGCGCTCTGCCAATTCCTGCCCGGCCCCGCCAGCAGCCAGGTCGGCATCGCCCTCGGCCTGTCGCGCGCGGGGTACGGCGGCGCATTGGCGGCGTGGCTCGGGTTTACCCTGCCGTCCGCCGTTGTGCTGATCCTGTTGGCCTTGGGCATCACCCGGCACAGCACCGCCATCCCGCCCGGCGCGTTGCATGGCCTTAAAGTGGTGGCCGTCGCCGTGGTCGCCCAGGCCGTGTGGGGCATGGCGCGCAACCTGTGCACCGACGCCCCGCGCGTGGCCGTGATGCTGCTCGCCGCCTGCGTGGCCCTGCTGCAAACATCGGCGTGGGGCCAGGTCGGCGTGATCCTCATCGCGGGCATGGCCGGCCTGCTGCTGTTCAAGCCCACACCGCCCACCGCGCACGACGCCCTGCCCGTGACCATCAGCCGTCGCGCCGGGGCGCTATGGCTGTCGCTGTTTGTGCTGTTGCTGGCCAGCCTGCCGATCCTCGCCCAGTTGATGCCCAACCCAACCCTGGCCGTGACCGACGCCTTCTACCGCACCGGCGCGCTGGTATTCGGCGGCGGCCACGTGGTGCTGCCCTTGCTGCAAGCCGAAGTCGTGCCCCGCCACTGGGTGAGCAACGACGTGTTCCTCGCCGGCTACGGCGCCGTCCAAGCCATGCCCGGCCCGCTGTTCACCTTCGCCGCCTTCCTCGGCGCCTCGATGACCCAAGCGCCGAACGGCTGGCTCGGTGGCCTGCTCTGCCTGCTGGCGATCTTCGCACCGTCGTTTTTACTGGTGCTGGGCGCACTGCCCTTCTGGGAAAGCCTGCGCCGCAGCCCGCGCACCCAAGCCGCGCTGGCGGGCGTGAACGCGGCGGTGGTCGGCCTGTTGCTGGCGGCGCTGTACCAACCGGTGTGGACCAGCGCCATCTTCACCGCCCAGGACGTCGCCCTGGCGCTGATTGGCCTGGTGGCGCTGATGGTGTGGAAACTGCCACCGTGGCTGGTGGTTGTAGGAAGCGGCGCGGCGGGATGGTTATTAAGTCTTACGGTGTGAGCCGCGCAGCCACCGTGCCTTGCTCCCTTGCCTACGCTTGCGTCAGAATCCGCCGGCTTGTGCGCTGGGATGGCCGTCTCTAAGGTGGCTCGGTCGCTGAATCTCTCGGTGATCGGGTTTAGTAGCCCACGGTTTAACCTAACAAGTGCACAAGCTTCATCTGTCAGACGTGCCTGTCTGTGCTCGATGGTGGCTGTGCGTAGGGCGCCCTCGGGCGCGCCGGTTTTGTTAGGTTCCACCGGTCTACTAACCTGCGTACAGCTACCGCCTTATCGTTTAGTAGCGATCAGGTAGTGGCCCAAGCAAGGAACTTAACAATGGCTACAGATTCAACCGCTCTCTTCAGCGTCGCTCCCGACGCCAGCAACGAAACCCTCATCACCAACAGCTACGAAACCTTCGCCTCAGTCAGCATACTGCTGCTCGACTTGTCCGAAGACCTATGCGGCAAACACCGCGAAATCGCCCTCGCTATCCACCAACTGAGCGAGCTGGGCGTACTCCTCACGGCCAAATTGCTCGACCGCGAAGCGCCCTGCTCCGGTTAATGCCTAGCCCTTCAATTCACTAGAACGATTACTCGCCGCATCGTCATAGGCCACATACAACGACTCGGCGATTTGGCTCTTGATGGCTTTGGTGGATTCCAGACCAAGCACAAAGCCTTCAGCCTTGCCGCCAGCGCGGTTGAGTTCTTCATGGGTGGCGGCGCCAGTGATGGCGTCGAGGAGCTTGGCGGCGTGAGGGCCTACGCCTTTGGGGAGGGAGATTTGGTCGATGGACATTGCGATACCTTTAAAAGTTGAGTCGGTAGCGCGTGCAACCACTGCCGGGGGTGGCATGGTAGACCGGTTGGCTTAGAAAGGGGGGGCTTTCGACCAGAAGCGTATGCTCCCGAGAGCAACGGTTGCTAACGGGCCCAGAGTGTGTAAAAAACTCTGGGCCATTAGTTGTCACTCGACGCGACTCGATAACTCCCACCCGACGGTGCATCATCGCGCTCGCCACGTTCCCGTTGCGGTATAGAAGCCAACGGCGCAAAACCTGCCCGTTCGCAAAAACGAGCCTTTTGAAATGGACGTCATCTCATGTTCGAACGTAACAAACTGGTACCGGAGTTAATGGTCACCAACCTGGATAGCAGCTTGGCTTTTTGGGTTTCTCGTCTGGGCTTCAAAGTAGCTTATCAACGCCTGGAAGATGGATTTGCATACCTTGATTTGAAGGGTGCTCAAGTCATGCTTGAGCAGGTTGATTCGGGTGCGGGTCAATGGCTGACTGCGCCGTTGACCAAGCCGTTTGGAAGAGGCATCAACCTACAGATTGATGTTGAGGCTGTTGCACCCATTATCCAAAAACTTGATCAGGCTGGCTGTGCACTCTATCGAGAATGCAAAGACACTTGGTATCGGGCTGACAATGTAGAAGTAGGCCAGCGCGAATTCATCGTCCAGGATCCCGACGGTTATCTTGTAAGGTTGGTAGAGCGATTGGGTGAGCGACCGACTTGCTCAATCTGAACCTGAACCGACAGTCAGCTACGGGTCGTTTGCTACCCACAGCTACCAGCTAGCTCGCTCGAAAGCTGCCCTCCGGTAAGCGAGTAATCAAAACAGGTTCAAGTAACCCGAAAGTGATCCTGACCTTCACTGCATGCCTACCGTAATGATGCTCCCCGACCAACCCATCACAGCGCAATTTGCCCTGCTGGGCGCGATGTACCATCGCCATCAACGCCTACATGGGCCTGCACATGCGCCGCTGGTTCGCAGCGCCGAAAGCGATTAAACCTGTTGTAGCAAGGCATCTATGTACGGCGCATGAGCATCGCTACACTGCCCGTCCACACCTCACGAATGGATTCGAAATTGCGCCGGCTTGTCGTTTCTTTGGTTGCGTTGCTCCTGGGCTGTCTGGCCTATCTTTTAATCACGTTCGCTATCACCGTATGGCGCAGTCCGCACAGCGTCACGCTGCTGATGGGTGCGTTCTACGACGAAGGCCTGGTGGTCGATAAAAACCCGGTCAAGGCGGCAGAGTGGTATTTGCGCTCTGCTGAAAACGGCGAACCTGTCGCGGAGTATAAAACCGGTATTTTCACCTACTACGGGCGCGGCGTAGCGGTGAATCATTCCAAGGGCCTGGAGTGGATCACTCGGTCGGCCGAGCATGGAAACCCGGATGCCCAGTATTTCCTGGGGATTTCCAATATTGCAGGCCAGGATCAACCCAGGAGTTTCGTCCAGGCAGCCATGTGGTTTCAAAAAGCCGCCGAACAAGGACATGCCAAAGCGCAAGGAGACCTCGCGAGGCTTTACTACCGAGGTGATGGCGTTAAGGCGAGCGACCAGCAGGCGTTCGCATGGGCAAGCAAGGGCAGTGCTCAAGGGGATGCCGAGTCACTCATACAGTTGGCAACGCTTTACGCACAGGGCAGAGGCGCGCCGGTCGATCTTGAGCGATCGGTCAAGCTACTTGCTCAGGCAGCCGACAGCGGCAATGCCAAGGCTTACGAAATGATGGGCCTCGCGACGCTCAGTGGTAGCGGCACACCCAAGGATGTTCCCGCCGCAGTGCAGTGGTACACCCGTGCTGCCGAGCAAGGCCGGGCCGATGCGCAGTTCATTCTCGGCTACCTCTACAGCAAGGGTGATGAAATACCGGTCGACTACCCGACAGCAAACCGGTGGTTGCTCAAGGCTGCGGCGCAAGGGCACGCGTTTGCAACCGCTCTCCTCGCTGTGCAGATGGACACAGGTCGAGGTTTCGAACGTAACAAGCTCAAGGCATGCGGGCTTTTGCGCGTAGCCTTGAAGCGCAAGCTGCCGAAAAATGAAGAGGACATGCGCGCCCAGCTTGAGCACGAAGAAAAGGCCCTTTCGCCAGGCCAACTGGCCGAGGTTGCGGCGCTGGAAAACCTCTATTCAACTCCGGAAGGGCTCGAACAACTGTTGGCAGATATAACGAGCGTGCAGTAAGCAAACCAACACCAAACCAAGCCTTCAAACCGCTGCGCTATGGGCCAAGAAGCATGCGACAGCAGCAGCGAACTGACCAAGGCAAACGCTCCCCCTTGTGGCGAGGGAGCTTGCTCCCGTGGGGCTGCGCAGCAGCCCCCAACCATTCGCAGCACAGATGAACAACAGAGCCTGGCCACCCTGTTCCACTGCCTGTGCTTTCTCAGAATCCGTCGAATTATCCAGACAAGGTGCACATTCGCCCCTAAGCGGGTGCTCCAATTACGGCATGGAAATCCTGTATTCGGCGAGCTTGGCCTTGTTCTCCTGCTCCAGGTACTTCTTGTCGACGATCTGCGAGAACTTCATGAAGTCGGCCTTGGCGTCTTCCCTGTTGCCCAAATGGTCGTACGCGATCCCGCGCGCATAATAGGCCCAGGCGTAGTCCGGCTGGCGCTGAAGGCCGGTACTGAATGCTTCGGCGGCCTCCCGGTACTGACCCAGGTCTGTCAGTGCGAGGCCCAGATGATAGTAGGTCGGCATATTGAAGCCGGCCCCCTTTCCTGCTTCTCCCATTCCGTTGTCAAGGTTGAACTGCACGAGCTCAAGGGCTTTTTTCGGGTTACCAGCGGCGCGATACATGGCGCTCAAGTCCAGGTAGGCGCGCGGCTCAGGCTTGACCACCAGTTGCATGGATTTCTCCTTGGCGGCCAAGGCTTCGGGAAAGCGCTTGAGGTTGAGGTAGGCGTCGGCCTGCACCGCATAAATCAAACTATGCAGCGAGGCAGGCAGCGTAGCTTTCTGCAGGCATAGATCACCTTCCTGCAGCACCAAGGGGTAGTTTTCGGCTTTGGACGCCTTTAACTGATTAGCGCAGTGGGCAAGGTTGGCTTTTTGCGGGTTCTGCATCCCTGCACAACCGGTGAGGAGGGCGGAGCAGGCAATCAGTGCGAGCCAGCGAGTATTCATGATCAGCATCCTTGTCAGTCGAGCAGATGAGCGTTGAGGTCAGGGCGATAGACCTGCAGGAGCGGCGCGGTCACGGTGCCTTGCAGCGAGCAGAACACGGTGGTGTGTCCCACGAGCGACGGTGACGTGTCGCCCGCGTCGACCATCAGCACGCGGTCTACGAAACCAAACGGCGTGGCGACACCAGGACCGGTCAGCCCTTCGGTGCGCCATTGGCCGATCGGGTCACCGACACGGCGGATTTCGGCGCGGGTAATGGCTTTGCCCTGACTGACAAAACGTGCGTTATCAACGATCAGCGGCTTGAGCTTTGCGGCCACCTCTTGCGGCGAGCCATCGGTTACAAACCCCCAGAACAGAAAATTGCCGACGTCCTTGATGGTTTGGGCCTGGTTGTAATAGCCGACCATACGCACGCCGTTAACGATCAGGGGCGTTTCGAAGTGTTGGTAAGTGCCACCTTCCTGCAGCGGACTCATGATGGTCGGTGCCTTGACCGAGCCGTAGTCGCTCAGGCGCAAGGTACCTGCTGGCAAGCGCGCATCGCGCAGGCTCTCGAAGAAATGCGCATCGCAACGAGAGAACTCGGTCAGCAGCTGTTCGGGCGTGGTGACGGTACGGGCTTGGGCAGTGCAGGCGACGGCGAGCAATGCAACGCCGGAAAAAAGAGAGCGGAACATTAAAATCATCCGTGAAGTGGGAACAAAAGCTGTCGGCGGGTGAGTGGGAAACTTTAGCAATACGGGCGTGCGTTGAAAATATCCGTGTGCCGCTGGTCCCGCCCCCCTGACTACTGCCACCCGCTTGCGCACACTGCTAACCTGCGACCTTTATGCCTGCAAAAGGAAGGTTTACATCGCCATGGAGATTCAGGAAATCAAGCACCACCTGGCCCGCCCTGCCGTGAAGTTTGTGGCTTGCGGCTCCAGTTGCTCTTCAGCGCCGGTAAGCTTCGTGCCAAAGGCGGGTGCGGATTCCGGATTTTGTACAAATTGGGGCGACAAGCTCCAAGGCAGCCTTGCCTTCAACTATGCACCGGCAAGGCCAACCCAAACAGTACAAAAAAACCACCGCAGACTTTATTGAATCGGCGCCCGGTGCGGGCCAGCCAGGGCCGGATGCGGTTGGCTGCGCTGGCCACCAGGTACTCAACGACGAATTCCACCACGGCGTAGGTCAGCGCGATGGCAGCCGTCTGCGCGATGATGCTTCTATGCGGGTCCAGAAACGGTGGGATAAACGCGGTGAACAGCAGCAGTGCCTTGGGGTTTGAAATCGCCGAGACCAGCCCTTGGCGGAACAGCGACCAGCGCCGCAAGCTGATTGTGCCGCTGGCCTCAAGGCTGACGGGGGGCGCGCGCCACAGGCCGAAACCGAGCCAGATCAGGTAGAGCCCGCCGGCCACCTTCAAGGCGGTGAACCCACTGGCCGATGCCTGGATCAGTGCCCCCAGGCCCAGCGCGCACAGCGTCAGCACCAGGGCAAAACCGAGCACGCCGCCGCTGATGGTGAACAGCGTCCGGCGACTGCCGTGCAGGGCCCCATGGGTCAGCACCAGTAATGCATTGGGCCCTGGTACCACGGCGATGCCGAAGCACGTCATCAGGTAGAGCAACCAGGTATCAAAGGGCATGATCCACTCCAGCAGGTGGGTATTGAGGCCAGTATCTTGCGAGTGAAGAAAAGTCCTGAAAAGCGCATTATTCACGTTGCAGCCATTCGATTAACGAATAAAGGAAACCGCCATGCCCTCCAGCGATTTGCAGATCGATTGGCTCAAGTGCTTCGTGGCGGTGGTAGATGCCGGTTCGCTGTCGGCTGCGGCCCATGAGGTCAATCGCTCGCAGTCCGCCGTCAGCATGCAGATGAAGAAGCTCGAAGCCGCCCTTGGACGCCCGCTGTTGAGCCGTGGCCCAAGGCATCTGCAACTCACCGATGACGGCCAGACGCTGCTCGGCTATGCCCGTCGCATGCTCGCACTGCACGCGGAAACCCAGGCGGCCTTTAACGGGGAAGCGATCACCGGGCGAATCCGCCTGGGCGTCGCGGAGGACTATGCGGCGAAATACCTCACGCCGCTGCTGAAGCGTTTTTCACCGCGCTACGCCGGTGTGGAAATAGAACTGACCTGCGAGCAGTCAACCACGCTGATCCCGCGTGTGCGCAGCGGCGATCTTGATCTTGCGCTGGTGTCCAGGGACTCGCCCCACAGCGGCACCTTTCTGTTCAAGGAACCCATGGTCTGGGTGGGCTCGCCCCAGTTCGAACTGTGGCGGCGCGACCCGCTGCCTATCGCCGTCTACGAAAGTGAAAGCCTGGCGCGGCGTTATGCGGTGCATTCACTGGCCCAGCAAGGGCGACAATTCAAGGTGGTCTACAACAGTTCCAGCCTCGCCGGCCAGGTGGCCGCGGTGGAAGGTGGGCTGGCGATTGCCGCGATCACGCAGTGCACCGTGCAGCCATCACTGCAGGTGTTGAGCAGCGAGCATGGCTTGGGAAGCATTGCGCCCATGGAGGTTTCGATTCTGCGTAGCCGAGCTTCTCGGGGGGCCAAGGCGGTTAATAGCCTGCATGCGTTTATCATCAATGCGCTAAGAGTTCAGGTGTAGCTGGTTTAATACACACGCTGAACACCCACCTGGAGCCCTTTATGCCAACCACCCCACGCGACAACGCCCGGCTTGAACGTCGCCTCATCGCCGCCCTCACCGACGCCTGCGAAACCGCCAAAGCCGAAATCCCCGGCTTCGACTGGCTGACCCACACCGTCGACTACAGCGTCTTCCCCCAAAGCCTGCGGGTGATCTGGGTGTTCGACAGCCGCGCCAACAAGGAGCACGCCCTCTCGACAGGGGCAGACACACGCATGCGTGAGCTGACCGCCGCCGCGCTCAACGACGCCGATGTACACGTCGCGCCCATGGAGCGCTGCGTACACTTCGACTCCGACGAAGAATGCCGCCTGCGCCATGACGGCGATTGGCGCGTGCGCCTGGCCAAGTTGCATACGGCCAAGGTGTAAGTGCGCATCGTCACTCGTTGGGTTCATGGATAAAACTGTGGTATCGATGCACGTAGTCCAACACACCCAGGCCCCACCATGACCCTCTCCGCCCAGTTCCCCCCCTGGACCGCCCTGCTCGGCGGCGCCCTGATCGGCTTGTCCGCAGGCCTGTTCATCCTGCTCAACGGCCGCATCGCCGGGATCAGCGGCCTGCTCGGCAGCCTGCTCTCCAGGCGCGGCGAAGGACGTGGGGAGAAACTGCTGTTTGTGCTCGGGCTGCTGGTCTCGCCCTGGATCTGGTCGTTGTTTGCCAAGCTGCCTGAGTCATCGTTCCAGGCCGGTGGCTACGCGCTGGTGCTGGCCGGGTTATTGGTCGGCATCGGCACGCGCTATGGCGCCGGTTGTACCAGTGGGCATGGCATCTGCGGGCTTTCGCGGTGGTCGCTGCGCTCGCTGGTAGCGGTCGGTTGTTTCATGGGCAGCGGGTTTGCCGGTGTCTACTTCATCCGCCACGGGCTGGGAGCCTGAGCATGCGCAAATTCATGGCATTGATGGCCGGTCTGATCTTCGGCCTGGGACTGCACCTCAGCGGCATGACCAACCCGGAGAAAGTGCTCGCGTTCCTCGATCTCGCCGGCGATTGGGACCCTTCATTGGCCCTGGTCATGCTCGGCGCCCTGGTGGTGAGCAGCGTGCCCTTTTACGTCGTAAGGCATCGTCAGGTTTCGCTGCTGGGCGCACCGATCCAGATGCCGACGCAACGCACCCTCGACCGCCGCCTCGTGCTGGGCAGCCTGGTGTTCGGCATGGGGTGGGCGATTGCGGGGTTGTGCCCCGGACCGGCAGTGGCATTGCTGTTGACGGGGCAATGGCAGGTGCTGGTGTTCACGCTGGCGATGGTGACGGGCATGCTGGTTTTTGCGGGGATTGAATCGCGCAGGCGGGGTTGAACCGCCTGCACGGCTTCATTTTTACCCCACACAGTAGGTCAGGCCTGCGTACTGAACCGCTGCACTCCACGCCGCTCAAACATCGCCGCTTCCGTCTGTTGCGTCGCCAGTTCGCCTTTGGAGGCCAGTTGATTAATAAAAATCCGATCCCTGGACCCTTTGAAGTCAGACGGGTCGAAGTCTCTTAAGAGCGGCGCCAGATCAATGGTCTTGGCGAAGTTTTCGTTAGTCAGGCTGTAAAACCCCAGGCCAGACCAGACGGAATCGGCGTCCACCGTGTCGATGGCGGCATTGCGGTAGGCAATGGCTGCGGTTTTCAGGCCCAGGGATCGGTTGAGCAAATCCGTCAGCCGCTGGGTATCCGAGCTGCTGAGCTGGCTGGCCGAATCCAGCACTTTCAGGCGGCCATCGGCTTCGACGGTGAAGCCGTATTTTTTGCCGGCCAAGTCGGGAGCGGTGGTCGACAGCGCTGACTCGAATGCCTTGAAGGATGCCTTCAGCGTATTGAGCGCGCCGGTGGAAATTTCGACGAGCCGAGGGTGGTCTGGCGACTGGGTCCGACCGACCCAGACGTCGACCACCTCCGGCGGTTCCACCGTGGTGCTTGCTGATCCACTGGGATGGTAGACGGCCGCCGGGGCGGCGTTTGCCAACACTTCCTTCGCGGCATCTGTCAGAGGCTGGGCCACGAGATTCTGGTCGGAAGGTGTAAGGCTGGTGTTGGCCGGCGGGAGATAGGCAGCGCTGACGGAAAGAGCCATTTAATCGGTCCATGATTGGCGGGTTCATACAGGTTATCGACGGAAATCGGCCGAGCTTTAGACGACCAACCTGCAGGATCGTACAAGCCAGGCGCTCCGCGGTCTCGATAGTCTGGCCGTCTTACCTACCAGAGGATGGATCATGGCTACGTCACAGCACTCGGCACAACCGGTAAACCTCGCGCAAAAGGCATCGCTCATCGACGCGCAGTGGAGCCCCAGGGTCGTCGCCGAAATGAACGACTACCAGTTCAAGGTGGTGCGCATCGAAGGGGAGTTCATCTGGCACTCGCACCCGGAAACCGACGAAGCGTTCCTGGTGCTCGAAGGGACGCTGCGTATCGATCTACCGGAAGGCCCGGTGTATGTGGCGGCGGGCGAGCTGTATGTGGTCCCGCGTGGCGTTGAACATCGGACCGCCGCCGAAGGTGAGGCGAAGCTGATGATGATTGAGCCTCGGGGCATTTTGAATACCGGCCATGAAGGCGGTGAACGTACGGCCATGAATGATCTGTGGATCTGAAAAGTGGCGCGGGTGAACCCATAGCCTTACAGCGTGAGGCTTTTGTAGTGAGCGGGCTTGCCCCGCGCTGGGCTATTAAAGGCGCTGGGATTCTCCTGTCAGAACTCCGTGTCTGGTTTGGGGCCGCTTCGCAGCCCGGCGCGGGCGGTGCGACGATTCGACAAGCCCGCTCACCACAGAGATCGGTGGCAGCCGTCAAAGGTGTGTAGATACTCTCCGTCATTGAACCGAGCCTTTAGCGGGTAATTTCTGGATAATGCCCAGCTCCCGCTCCCGATACGGACATCCCCTCGATGAAGTTGCCCACCGCCGCCCTCCTCCTCGCCTCTGCGCTGCTGCCTTCCATCGCCCACGCCGACGACGCCGCGCTGACCGACACGCTCAAGGCCTTCACCCGCTGCGACGCGACGTTCTTCAGCCGCCTGAACAACCACCGCGACGCCTGGCAGCCCTACGCACCGCTCAAGCAGGACAAAGACTTCGCGTGGATCGCGGTAGTCAACCGCGCGGACCGCAAGGCCAACGCGGTGCCGGTCAGCACGCCGCCCATCGCCGGCTTGAAGCTGTTGTCGTACGCCGACGAGGCCACCGACCTCGGCAACCTGGGGCTCTACTATTACTGGGGCTTTGTTGTGCAAGGCACTATCGACGAGGTTGCCCAACGCCTTGCCCCGCTGCTCGACCAACCTGCTCGCCTGCAAAAGGGCGACGGCGCCTACATCCGCAGCGAGCTCAAGGTCGGCGACCGCTGGCAGGCCATCAAGCCACGGCCCGGCGTCGCGCCGGGCACACGCGAAGTCGAGCGCGTGCTGCTGGTAGAACCGGAGGGCAGCGACGGCACGCAATCGCGCATCAGTTGTTCGTTGCAGGGCGGTGTCGATGCGGCGCTGCTGGCCTGGTCGCGTCCGGACATCCAACCGGTTGACTACCCGCGCACCATCGTAGAACCAAGCATCAACGACGTCGCCGTCCCCGCCAGCGTGCTCCAGCGCCTCGACTCGGCCCTGCTGCAGCCGAAGTTCAAGACGTTGAGCTACACGTACCTGTCGAAAAAAAGCGATGGCAGCAACGACAGCCCCACCTCGGTGACCTTCACGGCGGTGGGTGGCTTGCTGAACAAGAACGAGATCTACAGCGACACCTTCCATGTCGAGCGCCTGGTGCAGGCGGACCTGATCCAGTTGAAGTCGAAGATGAACGGCGTGGGCGACGGCCAGGTGCTGCTGACCCGCGAAGCCGAGCTGAGTATTCCGAGCAGTTGGACGCCTGGCCAGACGCTGAGCGCCAACCTGCACATGGCGAACGTGCCCGGCAAACCGACCGATACCCCGCTCGAGACCTCCGTGAGCTGCAAGGTCGGCCAGCGCTTCCCGGCCCGACAGGTGTTTGCCTCGTTGACCGGCGACGCCATCAAGCTGGAGTGCGAGCAAGGCGACTACAAGACCTCGCGCGCGTTTATCGAAGACCTGGGCATTGCCGTGACGCTGGCAACGACCTCGAGCAAAATGCGCTCGGCGTATGAATACACGGCGTTCGAGGTGGTGCGTTGATCGAAGGGGCGTTTGCCAAGCAAACATCCCGCTGATTCAGGGCACTCTACGTTGTCGCAGCAGTCTGTTCCTACACACCCCATGCCCCGCGGAGTTCCCATGATCATTGTCCATCACCTCAACAACTCACGTTCGCAGCGCATTTTGTGGCTGCTGGAAGAGCTTGGCCTGCCGTACGAGATCAAGCGCTACCAGCGCGACCCGAAAACCAACCTTGCGCCGCCGGAGCTCAAGGCGATCAATGCGCTGGGTAAATCCCCGGTGATCGAAGACGGCGCCAACGTGGTGATCGAGTCCGGCGCCATCGTCGATTACCTGATCCGCCGCCATGGCGACGGTCGCCTGCAGCCGGACCCGGCCACGGCCGCCTACGACCAGTACGTGCAATGGCTGCACTTCGCCGAAGGCTCGGCCATGCTGCCGCTGATGCTTAACCTGTACGTCGGGCGCCTGGGCGATGCCGGTGCACCGCTGCATCCGCGTATCGAATCGGAAGTGACCAATTACCTCGGTTACCTCAACGAGGCGCTGGCACATACGCCGTATCTGCTGGGGGATGACGTGAGCGGCGCGGACATCCAGATGAGCTTTATCGGCGAAATCGCCAAGGCCCAGGGCAAGCTGGCGGCGTACCCGCACCTGGCGGCGTGGGTACAGCGGTTCCAGGCTCGCCCGGCTTACCGCCAGGCGCTGGAACAGGGTGGGGAGTATGCGTTTGCCAAGTGAGTAGCTTGCCCTCGACCGCGTGACAGAGGCTAAGGCGCCGCCATCTGCCACAGCGAAGCGCCCACGCCGGTGATGCTCTCCCCCGCAATCAACCCCGCCGCTGCGGTAATCGCAAACCGCTCGGTGAGGCTCGGCCAGCGGCAGCTCACCAGCCAGGTGAGCACCGCACCCAGGGCCATCATCAGCGACACCGAAGCTGGCAGCACAAACGCCAGCCCCAACGCGGCGGCACTGGGCAAGTAGCGGGCGCGATGGGCGGGCAACAGGCTGTCGAGCACGCCCAGCAACACCCCGGCCAGCCCTGCGATACCGATCGCCCAGCGAATGCTCGCCGACAATGAATCCAGCCCATGGGTAAGGGTTTGCGCCACGGCTTTCCAGGTTGCGACCGCCGGCGCCGGCCATTCCTCGGTGAGCAGCATCGATTGTGGGTCAGGAATCAGCGCCAGGTACGCGAACACCCCGACGATGCTGCCAATGAAAATCCCCAGGATCTGCGCGATCACTTGCTTGTGCGGCGTGGCACCAATGGCCTTGCCGACCTTGAAGTCGTTCATCAGGTCGGTGCACTGCCCCGCCGAGCCGCCGGCGGTGTTGGCGCTCATCAGGTTGATCGGCACTTGCCCCGGCGCGACGATGCCGAAGCTCAGCTGGGACAACTGCCCGATGGCGCCAATCGGCGGAATACCGGTGGCGCCCACCACGCGGGCGGCGACGGCGGCCAGGCAGATCGCCAGGGGAATGGTCAGCAACGCCATCCACAGGTTGATGCCGAACAACAGCGCCTGCAGGCTCACCACCAATACGATCGACAGCACAAAACCAGCGGCCGGCCCGGGTTTGGGTACGCTCCAGGCTTGCCCGCCGGCGGACTTGGTCGAGGTGTATAACGCCCACAGACGAATCGTCAGCGACGCCAAGGTTGAGCACACCATCAGGCTCACTCCCGGCCACAGCAACCACTCCACCAACGCCGCAAATTGCGGGCCGCTGCTGCCGGCCGGCAAGGTCACCAGGCCTTGCGCCAGCAACCACGGGCCCAGGCCGCCCCAGGCGAGCAAGGCGCCGAGCAGCAGGGTCAGGCCGACGCGAATGCCGATAATGCCGCCAAACCCCAGCAGCAACAGCGAGGGGTCGGCGGTGAAGGTCAGGCGCTCCAGCTGGGCGGATGGCGACCAACGCGGGAAGGCCCACACAAAGGTGTCCACCCACTTCACCAGCCCGGACAGCAACGCCGCGCTGAGCAGCACCTTCAAACGCGTCGCCGCTTCGCGCCCATGGTTGTAGATATGCAGCAGGGTTTCCAGGGTGGCCATGCCTTCGGGAAATTTCAGCGCCTTGTCATTGAGCAACGAAGGCCGCAGGTACCAGGCGATCCAAATGCCCAGGAAACTCACCGAGAACACCCAGGCGATCATCGGCAGCGCGTCCAACTGGTTGCCGGTCAGCAGGGTATAGGCCGGGATCGGCGCCACCAGCCCACCGGAAATGATCGAAGCAGCGGCCGAGGCGACGGTCTGGTTGATATTGCTTTCATGCAGCGTCCACGGCAGCTGCTCCGAAGACTGCTTCGCCAGGCCCTGCCAGATCGCATACCCCACCAGCAGGGCAATGATCGACATGTTGAACGACCAGCCGATCTTCAACCCGGCGTACACGTTCGAAGGGGTCAGCAGGATACCGAGCAACGTGCCGGTGATGACCGCGCGCAGGCTCAGTTCGCGTTCGACGGGGGGATGAAGGGGGACCGTTGATGAGGTGGCATGCATGCGGATTCCTTTCGGCTGGGGAACAGGGCGACATAACAAGTGAGCCCCTCAAGGCCTGAAGGTTCCTGTGCGGCAAGCGGGCGCCTTTTTGTGATGAGCGGGCTTCAACCACTACACCATCAATTACTCAATCAGAGCCATGCAGCATCCCATAACGAATAATCCCCTACCTGCGCCACCAACCCGGCCCGCAAGGGGTTGGCAATGATGTAGCGAGCCATCTTGCGAACATCATCCTCCGCACGGACAGCCCTATCGTGATAACCGGGTTGCCAGACACGCTCCTTGCTTTGACGACGCCGGTTGATGGTCAGCGTGCTACGCGACTTCATACGCCGCACCACGTCGGGCAACGTCTTCTGCTTCAGCTCAAACAACCAGTGAATGTGGTCAGGCATGATGACCCAGGCCAGAGAGTCGACCAATCCCAGCTCATGAACCTGCCGGAATTCGGCCACCAACAGACGCCCCAGATAAAGGTCGGTGAATAGGCGCTGACGGTGATGCACGACAACGGTAATGAGGTAACTGCGTCCGTATTCAGAGTAACGACCGTGACGCAGGCGATGGGATTGGGGTGTGGGGCGCATTCCGATGCTCCTGGGGACCGTCCTGAAGAGCATTAACACTAGCGCGCCGTAGCTGGCGAGCCAGTGTCATCGGGTGACTGAATGTATCCAGCCCGGAGTGACCTGGCTTTTGTGGTGAGCGGGCTTGCCCCGCGCCGGGCGGCGAAGCGGCCCCAAAATCTATCATCCGGGTTCACCTGGAAAAACGCGGTGTTCTTGATGGGGCCGCTTCGCGGCCCAGCGCGGGGCAAGCCCGCTCACCACAAAGAGCT
>NZ_JAOTNX010000016.1:0-122446 GCF_036346475.1 Pseudomonas sp. AM8 | reverse complement strand
AAGCAGATGGGGTTTTGTTTTGGGCGGTCGGAAAGTGCGAAGAGGCGCCTCGGGAGGGGCTTCAGTGCTAAAGTCCATGCCCTCGATTTTGCTTTTCCCAAGGAAGCCGTTATGCCGGATGCGACGTCCCTCAGCGCTGGATTCATGGTGGTTCACGGCAACCGCTTGGACGAACTGCGCAGCCTGGTGGTGAGTTGGATGCGCCGTTATCCCCTGGCGCCCCTGGAAAACGAAATCGCCCTGGTACAAAGCAACGGCATTGCCCAGTGGCTCAAACTGGCCTTGGCTGAAGACCCGGAAGACGACGATATGGGAGGCTGCGGAATTGCCGCCGCCATCGATGTACAGCTCCCCGGCAGCTTCATGTGGCAGCTCTATCGCATGGTCCTGGGACGTGACGAAATCCCTCCAAAATCCCTGCTCGATAAAGCCCCGCTCACTTGGCGCCTGATGCGCCTGCTCCCGGAACTCATCGATCAACAGCACTTCGAGCCGTTGCAACGCTTCTTGACCCACGACTCCGACCTGCGCAAACGCTACCAACTGGCGGAACGACTGGCTGACCTGTTCGACCAATACCAGGTCTACCGCGCTGACTGGCTGGAAGACTGGGCCGCTGGCCGTCATCAATTGCGTAACGGTCGAGGCGAATCAAAGCCACTCAGCCCGGCCAACTGCTGGCAAGCCGAGTTATGGCGCGCGCTGCTGTTGGACGTCGGTGAAGAGGGCATGGCCGAAAGCCGCGCCGGCGTGCACCAGCGCTTTATCGAACGTATCAATGCGCTTGAGCAAGCGCCGAAGGGGCTGCCTTCCCGGGTGATTGTCTTCGGGATTTCTTCCTTGCCCGCCCAAGCGCTGGAGGCGCTGGCCGGCCTGGCCCGTTTCAGCCAAGTCCTGCTGTGCGTGCACAACCCGTGTCGCCACCATTGGTCCGACATCGTGGCCGACAAAGACCTGCTGCGTAACGAATACAAGCGCCAGGCGCGCAAAGCCGGCATGCCCGTTACCATCGACCCACAAACCCTGCACCAACATGCTCATCCGCTGTTGGCCGCCTGGGGCAAACAAGGTCGTGATTACATCAGCCTGCTGGACAGTTACGACGATCCCAACAGCTACCGCGCCGCTTTTCGCGATGGTCGAATCGACCTGTTCAGCGACAGCGAGCCCACCACACTGCTCAACCAGCTTCAGGACGATATCCTCGAACTGCGCCCGCTCAATGAGACTCGGGAACAATGGCCGGCTGTCGATCTGGAGCGTGATACATCCATCCGCTTCCACATTGCCCACAGCGCCCAACGCGAAGTGGAGATTCTCCACGACCAATTGCTCCAACGCTTCAGCGCCGACCCCACGCTTCGCCCAAGGGACATCATCGTCATGGTCCCTGACGTCGACAGCTATGCGCCGCATATCCGCGCGGTATTCGGTCAACTGGACAGAATCGATCCCCGCTTCATCCCCTTCACCCTGACCGATCAAGGTCAGCGCGGCCGCGATCCCCTGCTGATCGCCGTTGAACACCTGCTCAAACTCCCCGACAGCCGCTTCCCCGTCAGCGAGATTCTCGACCTGTTGGATGTCCCGGCCTTGCGAGAACGCTTCGCCATCAAGGAGCGCGATCTGCCCACACTGCACCGCTGGATCGAAGGCGCTGGCATCCGTTGGGGGCTCAACGCCGAGCAACGCGCGGGTCTCGGTCTGCCGAGTAAGCTGGAACAAAACAGCTGGCGATTTGGCCTTCGCCGTATGCTTCTAGGCTACGCCGTCGGCACCGGTGCAGCCTGCGAAGGCATTGAGCCCTACGACGAAATCGGCGGGCTTGATGCGGCCTTGATCGGCCCACTGGTCGCTTTGCTTGATGCGCTCAGCGATGCCCATCAAGCGCTGTCACAACCCGCAGCACCCCACGAATGGGGCGAGCGTCTGCAACGCCTGATGCAACTCTTCTTCCTACCCAGCAGCGAGCACGACGACTACCTGTTGGGTCAGCTTGAGCAACTCAGGGAAACCTGGTTGGAAACCTGCGAGTCCGTTGGCCTGCAGGATGAGTTACCGCTTACCGTAGTCCGCGAAGCCTGGCTGGCCGGCCTGGATCAAGGCCGTCTGTCCCAGCGCTTCCTCGCCGGAGCTGTCAATTTTTGCACCCTGATGCCCATGCGCGCCATCCCCTTCAAACTCGTCTGCCTGCTCGGCATGAACGATGGCGACTACCCACGCGCCCAACCACCGCTGGATTTCGACCTGATGGGCAGCGACTACCGGCCCGGCGACCGTTCGCGCCGCGAAGACGACCGTTACCTGCTGCTCGAAGCCCTGCTGTCCGCCCGCGACCAGCTCTATATCAGCTGGGTCGGCCGTAGCATCCGCGATAACAGCGAGCGCCCGGCCTCTGTACTCATCGGCCAACTGCGCGACCATATCGCCAGTGGCTGGCACAACGCACAAGAAACACCGCTACTGGACGCGATGACCCAGGAACACCCGCTCCAACCCTTCAGCGCCCGTTACTTCCACGAAGGTGATGCGCTGTTCAGCTATGCCCGCGAATGGCAGTTACTCCACCAATCTGTGGATAACGTCCCCAAAGAGGATCAACTGGCGGAGCACCAACAGGAAGAGCCCCTGAGTCTCGGCCAGTTGCAGGACTTCCTGCGCAACCCGGTCAAACACTTCTTCAGCCAGCGTCTGAAAGTGTTCTTCGAAGCCGCCGAAGTACCCTTGGCCGATGAAGAACCCTTCGTGCTTGACGCGCTGCAACGCTACAGCCTGAGCGACAGCCTGTTGAACGCTGCGCTGTCCCAGCCCGAACACCTCGACCAGGCCCTCAACGCCCAGGCTCTGCGGCTGCAAGGCAGTGGCCTGTTGCCGATGGTTGGTTTCGGCGAGTGCCTGCGCAACGAACTCATTGAGCCCCTGCCCGACTTGTTGCAACGCTACCAGCAGTTGCTGGCGCTCTGGCCAACGCCACACACCGCTGCAGAACCGATCAGTTTCGAGCATCAAGGTATAGCGCTGGAAGGCTGGATCAGCGGCCTGCATCGACGCAGTGATGGCGGATTGCTGAGTGTCACCACCATCCCCAATAGCATCGGCTCGATCAAAACACGCAAATGGCATCGTCTGATTCGTCCTTGGGTCAATCATGTGGTGGCCTGTGCCTGCGGTCTGTCGTTGAGCACGGGGTTGGTGGCCAGCGACAATACGTTGCTACTGGCCCCGCTGGATAAGCCCATCGCCCGGGAAATCCTCGGCAACCTGCTGTTGGCCTGGCACAGCGGCATGAGAGAGCCGCTCCCGGTAGCCGTCAAGACTGCCTTCGCCTGGCTCAGCCAAACCGATCCGGTCAAAGCCCACGCCGCCGCGAGCAAAGCCTATGAAGGCGACGGCCTGACCACCGACGGCGAGCGTCGCGAAACACCGGCGCTCACCCGACAGTTCCCCGATTACGCCGCCCTGGTCGCCAGCGAAGAGTTCGAAGGCTGGTGCGAAACCTTGTATCGACCGCTCATCAACGCCCCGTGGCGATCACTCACAGGCGAGGAGGCCGGCCCATGAGCAGCAAACCCTTGGCCCTGGCCTTCCCGTTGCATGGCAGCCAGCTGATTGAAGCCAGCGCCGGCACCGGCAAAACCTTCACCATCTCCGCCTTGTACCTGCGTCTGGTGCTTGGCCACGGTGGCGACGAGTCCGGTTTCGGCCGTGAACTGCTGCCGCCGCAAATCCTCGTGGTGACCTTTACCGATGCCGCCACCAAAGAGCTGCGTGAGCGCATCCGCATTCGCCTGGCCGAAGCTGCACGTTTCTTCCGCGAGGAGATTGAACAGCCCGACGCGCTGATCGCCGACCTGCGTGCGCAATACCTCCCCGAGCAATGGCCCGCCTGCGCCAACCGCCTGGACATCGCCGCCCAGTGGATGGATGAAGCGGCGGTTTCCACGATCCACAGTTGGTGCCAGCGCATGCTGCGCGAACACGCGTTCGACAGCGGCAGCCTGTTCACCCAGACCCTGGAAACCGACCACAGTGACCTGCTCGGCGAAGTGCTTCGCGATTATTGGCGACTGTTCTGCTACCCGATGCACGACGACGCACTCAACTGGGTACGCAACAACTGGGGCGGCCCGGCCGCGTTGATGCCACGCGTGCGCGCACTGTTCGGCAGCGAACGGCCGACGGATGAAACCCGCGACCCCGCCGAGTTGATCAACGCTTGCCTGCAAGAACGCCGTGAAGCGTTGATAAACATCAAGGCTCCCTGGCAACAATGGGCCGCCGAGCTACGCGATATCTGCCTGCAAGCCGTAGCCGCCAAAGCCGTTCACGGCCGCAAGATGCAAGCGCGTTACTTCGAGCCCTGGTTCGAAAAGATCAGCGCCTGGGCCGCTGACGAAACCCTCGAGCAACTGGACATCGGCACCGGGTTCACCCGCCTCACCCCCGACGGCATGGCCGAAGCCTGGAAGGGCGACCCGCCGCAACACCCCGGCATCGACGCCATGGCCGGCCTCAAGGCCGCCCTCGACGCGCTGCCAACCCCCGACGCCGCTGTGTTGCAACACGCTGCCGGTTGGGTCGGTAAACGTTTCGAAGAAGAAAAACGCCGTCGCGCCGAAATGGGCTTTGACGACATGCTGATCCGCCTCAACGCTGCCCTGCAGGCCGACGGCGGCGAGCGTCTGGCCAGTGTGATCCGCGAGCAGTTCCCGGTGGCCCTGATCGACGAATTCCAGGACACCGACCCGGTGCAATACAGCATCTTCGACAGCATTTACCGCATCGAAGAGAACCACCTCGACAGCGGTCTGTTCCTGATTGGCGACCCCAAGCAAGCCATCTACGCCTTCCGCGGCGCCGATATCTACACCTACCTGCGTGCGCGCAAATCCACGCTCGGCCGTCATCACACCCTGGGCACCAACTTCCGTTCCAGCCATGCGATGGTCGACGCGGTGAACCACGTGTTCCTGCGGGCGGAAACCGGCCGCGGCGCGTTCCTGTTCCGGGAGTCGAACGGCGACAACCCGGTGCCGTTCCACCCGGTGTTGTCCCAAGGCCGTAAGGAAAAACTGCAGGTCGACGGCCAAACGTTGCCGGCGCTGAACCTGTGGCACCTGCCCACCGACCAGCCGGTTTCCAACGCGGTATACCGCCAACAACTGGCCGGCGCCTGCGCCACCCGGATTGTCGAGCTGCTCAACGGCGGGCAGCAAGGTACGGCCGGTTTCCTGCAAGCGGACGACAGCTTCAAAGGCGTACTGCCGTCGGACATCGCCATCCTCGTGCGCGACGGCAAGGAAGCCCAGGCCGTGCGCGCCGAGTTGGCCGCCCGTGGCGTGCGCAGCGTGTACCTGTCCGACAAGGACTCTGTCTTCGCCGCCCAGGAAGCCCACGACCTGCTCGCCTGGCTCAAGGCCTGTGCCGAGCCGGACGTCGAGCGGCCGCTGCGGGCCGCCCTGGCTTGCGTCACCTTGAACCTGTCACTGCCGGAACTGGAGCGTCTGAACCAGGACGAACTGGCGTGGGAAAGCCGCGTGATGCAGTTCCGAGGCTACCGCACGATCTGGCGCACCCAAGGCGTGTTGCCGATGCTGCGTCGCCTGCTGCACGACTTCAAACTGCCGCAAACCCTGATCGCCCGCAGCGACGGCGAACGTGTGCTGACCAACCTGTTGCACCTCAGCGAGTTGTTGCAACAAGCCGCGTCGGAACTGGACGGCGAACAGGCGTTGATCCGCCACCTGGCCGAACACCTGGCGTTGTCCGGCCAGGCCGGCGAAGAGCAAATCCTGCGCCTGGAAAGTGACGAGCAACTGGTCAAGGTGGTGACCATTCACAAATCCAAGGGCCTGGAGTACGACCTGGTCTTCCTGCCTTTCATCTGCTCGGCCAAGCCGGTCGACGGCAGTCGCCTGCCGCTGCATTACCACGATGAACACGGCAAATCCCACGTCAGCCTGCGCCCGACCGCCGAGTTGATCGCCCAGGCCGACGATGAGCGCCTGGCCGAAGACCTGCGTTTGTTCTACGTGGCCCTGACCCGCGCCAAACATGCCTGCTGGCTCGGCGTTGCCGACCTCAAACGTGGCAACAGCAGCAGCTCGGTACTGCACCTGTCGGCGCTGGGTTACTTGCTCGGCGCCGGTGCGTCGTTGAGTGAGTCTGCCGGCCTCGCGCGTTGGCTGCTGGATCTGCAGGACGGCTGCCCGGCCATCCACTACGCCCCTGTGCCCGACGCCCAGGACATCCTGTTCCACCCGCCGCGCAACACCGCCCACTTGCTCGCGCCCTTGTTACCCAAGCGCAAGGCCGCCGAGAACTGGTGGATCGCGTCCTACAGTGCCTTGCGCATTGGCGACAGCATGAGCGTCGCCCACCTTGAAGCGCCCGAAAGCCCACAGGCGCAAAAGCTTTTCGATGACGAACGTCTCGATCCCGATGCACCGCGTGACGTGGCGGCGTCCGGCGCAGACATTCACCGTTTCCCACGCGGTCCGAACCCCGGCACCTTCCTTCACGGCCTGCTGGAGTGGGCCGGGGAAGAAGGCTTCAACGTGACCTCGCAAGCCATCGAACACGCCGTAGGCGCGCGCTGCAATCGCCGCAACTGGGAAGGCTGGATCGTCACCCTCAGCGATTGGCTGGGCCATCTGCTGCACACGCCGCTGCCGGTGGATAACGACCAGGTCGCCCTGAGCGACCTGCAGCACTACCAGATCGAAATGGAGTTCTGGTTCGCCAGCCATAAAGTCGACGTGCTCGCCCTCGACAAGCTGGTGTGCCAGTACACCCACAACGGTGTGTCCCGCGTCGCCGCCGAACCGGTGCTGCTCAACGGCATGTTCAAGGGTTTTATCGACCTCACCTTCGAACATGACGGCCGTTACTACGTGGCCGACTACAAATCCAACTGGCTCGGCCCTGACGATTCGGCCTACACCCAGGACACCATGGAACAGTCGATCCTCGAGCACCGCTACGACCTGCAATACGTGCTTTACCTGCTCGCGCTGCATCGTCAACTCAAGGCACGCCTGCCGGACTACGACTACGACCGTCATGTGGGTGGCGCGCTGTACCTGTTCCTGCGCGGCACTCAGGCCGTCAGCCGAGGGGCGTTTTTCACCCGGCCGCCACGGGAACTGATCGAAAGCCTGGACCTGCTGTTCCAGGGCAAGCCCATCCCGCCCAAGGCTGAGCCTGCCTGGGAACAAGGAGTGTTGTTATGAGCCTGTCGCCGTTACCGCTTGAGGCGTTAGCGCCCTTGAGCCGCGCCGCCGACCTGGTGCACCTGCTGGAGCGTTGGGTTGACAGGGGGTGGCTGCGGGCGTTGGACAAGGCGTTCGTGGGCTTCCTGCACGAGCTCGATCCACACGCCGACCCCTTGGTCCTCCTGGCGGCGGCGCTGACCAGCCATCAACTCGGCCACGGCCATGTGTGCCTGGACCTGTTCGAAACCCTCAACGCGCCGGATTTTGCCCTGTCCCTGCCGCCCGAAGGCGACCTGCAAAGCGGCGCCATGCTGCTGCCGTCGCAATTGCTCGACGGCCTCGACGGCGCCCACTGGTGCCATGCACTGGCCGCCAGCCCGTTGGTCGCCTTGGCGGTGGACGGCAGCGAATCGGCACACAGTCGTCCCCTGGTACTGTCGGGCAAACGCCTGTACCTGCGCCGCTACTGGACCTACGAACGACGCATTGACAGCGCCTTGCGCCTGCGTCTCGCCACCCAGGAAAACGTCGCCGCCGATTTGCCCCAGCGCTTGAATGGCTTGTTTGACCAGCCGGCGCCCGATGGCGTGATCGACTGGCAAAAACTCGCCTGCGCCCTGGCCACCCGCGGTGCATTCAGCATCGTCACCGGCGGCCCCGGCACCGGCAAGACCACCACCGTGGTGCGCCTGCTCGCGCTGTTGCAGGCGCCGGCCGTTGAGTCCGGCAGCCCGCTGCGTATCCGCTTGGCCGCGCCGACCGGTAAGGCCGCCGCGCGTTTGACCGAATCCATCAGCCAGCAAGTGCTGTCGCTGACAGTGGCGCAAAGCGTGAAGGAAAAGATCCCGACCCAGGTCACCACGGTCCACCGCTTGCTGGGCAGTCGCCCGGGCACTCGGCACTTCCGCCATCACCTTGGCAACCCGCTGCCCCTGGATGTGCTGGTGGTGGACGAAGCCTCGATGATCGACCTGGAAATGATGGCTAACCTGCTGGATGCGTTACCGCCCCATGCTCGCCTGGTGTTGTTGGGCGACAAGGACCAGCTTGCCTCGGTAGAGGCCGGCGCCGTACTCGGTGATTTGTGCCGCGACGCCGAAGCTGGTTGGTACAGCCCCCACACCCGCCAATGGCTGCAAACCGTCAGCGGCGAAGACCTCAGCGCCAGTGGCCTGCACGAAGACCTCGATGGCAGCCATCCCTTGGCCCAGCAAGTGGTGATGTTGCGCTACTCACGGCGTTTCGGCGAAGGCAGCGGCATCGGCCAACTGGCGCGCTGGGTCAACCAGCAAAACGCCGAAGAGGCCCGCAAGCTGCTGGCCGCGCGCAGCCACAGCGACTTGTTCTGCGTCAGCCTCAAAGGCGAGCACGACCACGCCCTGGAGCGCCTGGTGCTGGACGGGCAGGGCGACGGCGCCCAGGGTTATCGCTATTACCTCAACCTGCTGCACAGCGCGCGCCCCACCGTCGACACCCCGCGCGATGACCTCGCCTGGACCCACTGGGCCCAGCAACTGCTGCAAGCCTTCGATGCGTTCCAACTGCTCTGCGCCGTGCGCAAGGGCCCTTGGGGGGTGGAGGGACTGAACCTACGCATCACGGCCGCCTTGCGCAAAGTGCGGCTGATCGAGGGGGATGAGCAATGGTACGAAGGCCGTCCGGTGTTGATGACGCGCAACGATTACGGCCTGGGCTTGATGAACGGCGATATCGGCATTGCCCTCAAACTGCCTGAAAGCGACGGCGGCCCCCAGGTGCTGCGGGTGGCTTTCCCACGTAACGATGGCCAGGGTGGCGTGCGCTTTGTCCTGCCCAGCCGTCTCAATGATGTGGAAACCGTGTACGCCATGACCGTGCACAAATCCCAGGGCTCGGAGTTCACCCACACCGCGCTGATCCTGCCGGACGCGCTGAACCCGGTGCTCACCAAAGAGTTGATCTACACCGGCATTACCCGCGCCAAGCGTTGGTTCAGCCTAATCGAACCCCGGGGCGGGGTGTTTGAAGAGGCCGTGCGACGCAAGGTCAAACGCTTGAGTGGGTTGATGCTGGCGTTGGGTCAGGAGTCAGAACTATCTGATGCTGTGCTATCGTTGCGGCATCACCCCGAAAACACCTGAGAGTATCGCTGCATGAACGTGGCCGTCTCGCCCACAGAGCGTAGTTTGAGCTGGAGGCGCCTGCTGCTGGTGGCGGTTCTATGCCTGCTGGCGCCCCGCGTATTTGCCGAGGGCCCAGGCCCGGCGGACCAGCGCGCCCAGGCGGTCACGCAAGTGGTACTCGGTATCCTCAGCTATGCCCGCTGGCCGGTAGAGCCGGAGCAACTGCGCCTGTGCATCGTCGGCCCGACCCAATACACCGACGACCTGATCAAAGGCACCACCCAGGCTACCGGTCGTCCGGTCGTGGTGCGGCGCCTGCTGGTCGACCACCCCGATGTGGTCAACGCCTGCGACGCCGTGTACATCGGCAAACTCAGCAATGACGAACGCAACCGCCTGTTTGCCTCGTTGATCGGCCACCCCGTGCTCAGCATCAGCGAAGGCGGCGACCAGTGCACCGTGGGCAGTCTGTTCTGCCTGCGGGTGGGCGATGAGCAAGTGTCGTTTGAGGTCAACCTCGACTCGGTGGCGCGCAGCGGCGTGCGCATTCATCCCAGCGTGTTGCAACTGTCCCGGCGCCGGGCGCCCGCCACATGAAAGTGGCGAACGTACGACCTACCCTGCGTTCCGTCATCGGCCGAGGGCACATGATCCTGGCGCTGGTGGCGGTGACGCTGGCCAGTGTTTCCCTGACCCTGCTCGGCGTGTTGGCGCTGCGGGTCTACGCCGAACACAACCTGCACCTGATCGCCCGGTCCATCAACTACACCGTGGAAGCGGCCGTGGTGTTCAACGACCGCGGCGCGGCCACCGAAGCCCTCAGCCTGATTGCCTCCACCGAAGAAGTCGCCCAGGCTGACGTGTTCGATAGCAGTGGCCGGCTGTTGGCGCACTGGGAACGTCCGGAAACCGGCATGCTCTCCCGGGTTGAACTGGCGCTGGCGCATACCCTGCTCGAGCAGCCCATCAGCCAACCGATCCTCCACCAGGGGCGCACCATCGGCAGCATTCACCTGACCGGCCACGGCGGTAGCCTGCTGCGCTTCCTGCTCAGCGGCCTGGCGGGGATCCTGATCTGCACCGTCCTCAGTGCCTGGGTCGCCCTGCACTTGGCGCGGCGTCTGTTGCGTGGCATTACGCAGCCGCTGCAAAGCCTCGCCGCCGTGGCCCACGCCGCCCGCAGCGAGCGTGACTTCGACCGCCGCGTGCCGCCGGCCCGCATCGCCGAACTCGACAGCCTGGGCAGCGACTTCAATGCCTTGCTTGGCGAGATGGAAGCCTGGCAAAACCATCTGCAAAGCGAAAACGAAACTCTCGCCCACAAGGCCAACCACGACAGCCTTACCGGTCTGCCCAACCGCGCGTACTTCGAAGGCCGCCTGATTCGCGCGCTGCGCAGCGCCGCCAAAGCCAAGGAGCAGGTGGCCGTGCTGTACCTCGACAGCGACCGGTTCAAAGAGATCAATGACAGCTTCGGCCATGCCGCCGGTGATGCCGTGCTGGTGGCCGTCGCCGAACGGGTGCGTGCGCAATTGCGTGAAGATGACTTGGTAGCGCGCCTGGGCGGTGACGAGTTCGCCATCCTGCTGGCGCCGCTGCACAAGGTGGAAGACGCCCAGCGCATTGCCGAAAAAATCATCGCCAGCATGGACATGCCGATTGCCGTGCCTGGCGACACCCAGGTGTTGACCTCCCTCAGTATTGGTATCGCCATCTACCCCGAACATGGCGTCACACCCGGCACCTTGCTCAATGCCGCCGATGCGGCGATGTACCAGGCCAAGCGTTTGTCCTCGGGTGGCCAGCAAACGGCGGAGTCGGAGAGCCCCGTCGTCAACGTTCAACACAGGAGTTGATCCCTTGTTCTCGACCGCGCGTTTTATGTTTATCACCCTGCTGGTGGCACTGCTCGCCCTGGGCGGTTGCCAGACGGCGCCTCCCAAAGGCCTGACCCCGGCGCAAGTCGCCGTCCTCAAGCAACAGGGCTTCGAGCTTACCGATGACGGCTGGGCGTTCGGCCTGTCCGGCAAAGTGCTGTTTGGCAGTGACGTCGAAACCCTTAACCAACCCAGCACCGACATCGTCCAGCGCATCGGCAAGGCCCTGCTGGGTGTAGGCATCGAGCGCGTACGCGTCGATGGCCACACCGACGGCTCGGGCAAGGAAACCTACAACCAGCAACTGTCCCTGCGCCGCGCGAAAAGCGTGGCGACGGTGCTGCAGGGCGTGGGCATGAAAGAGGAAAACATCCAGCTGCGTGGGCTGGGCAGCAGTAAACCGGTGGACACCAACGACACAGCGGAAGGGCGTACCGAGAATCGGCGGGTGTCGATTGTGGTGATCGCGGACTGAGCCGGCAGTCCGATTTCAATCTGAAATCCAATCAAAATGTGGGAGAGGGCTTGCCACCTCCCACATTCCTGCAATTTAAGGGGAGTTATCGTTGCTGGCCCTTAATCCGCAAACCGCATCTCCCTTGTCTCCCCCATCAACAACCCCTGGTTCTGCTCCGTCACTTCCCTGATGTAATCCCACAGCAGAGTAATCCGCTTCAACTTCCTCAGGTCCTCCCGGCAATACATCCAGAACTGCCGGGTAATCGCAATCTGCTCCCCTAGCACCGGCAGCAACCGTGGATCCTGCGCCGCCAGAAAGCACGGCAAGATCGCCATCGACCGCCCTTGCTGCGCCGCCACGTACTGCGCAATCACGCTGGTACTGCGCAGGCTGGCGCTGGCGCCGGGCACGACGTTGGCCAGGTACAGCAGCTCCGAGCTGAAGGCCAGATCATCCACATAGCTGATAAACGGGTGCTCGGCCAAATCTGCCGGTTTGTGGATAGGCGGGTGTTGGTCGAGGTATTCCTGGGTCGCGTACAGCTGCAGTTTGTAGTCGCACAGTTTGCAGCACACGTAGGGCCCGTGTTCCGGGCGTTCCAGGGCGATGACGATGTCGGCTTCGCGCTTGGACAGGCTGATGAAGTGGGGCAGGGGCAGGATGTCGACCGAGATGGCGGGGTAGGTGTCGACGAAGTGGCTCAACTGCGGGGTGACGAAGAAGCTGCCGAAGCCTTCGGTGCAGCCCATGCGCACATGGCCGGACAGCGCCACGCCGGAGCCGGACACTTGCTCGCAGGCCATGTGCAGGGTGCTTTCGATGGACTCAGCGTAGCCCAGCAAACGCTGGCCTTCGGGGGTGAGGACGAAGCCGTTGGTCCGGGATTTTTCGAACAGCAGCGTACCGAGGGACACTTCCAATGAGCTGATGCGCCGCGACACGGTGGTGTAGTCCACCGCCAGGCGCTTGGCGGCGACGCTGGCCTTGCGGGTGCGGGCCACTTCGAGGAAAAACTTCAGGTCATCCCAATTCAGGGAACCCAGTGATGTGATGTTTTTTTGCATATTGGACCGGCTTTTATGTGCGTTCTTATTAGAGATTTGCACATCTATACTCCAAAAACAGTCCGAACGCCTCATTCTTCAAGGCGATTCAAGCGCCTTGTCTCTGCATAAATATAAGAGTTGGAGACCACATGAACGCATCTGCCGATATTTCCGTGCAACAGGTCAAGTTGCTCATCAATGGTGAGTGGGTCGAGTCCAAGACCACCCATTGGCAAGACATCGTCAACCCGGCCACCCAGCAAGTGCTGGCCAAAGTCCCGTTCGCCACGGCCGATGAAGTCAATGCCGCCATCGACGCCGCCCATCAAGCCTTCCAGACCTGGAAGCTGACGCCGATCGGCGCGCGCATGCGCATCATGCTCAAGCTGCAAGCCCTGATCCGCGAACACTCCAAGCGCATCGCGGTGATCCTCAGCGCCGAGCAGGGCAAGACCATTGCCGATGCCGAGGGCGATATTTTCCGTGGCCTGGAAGTGGTGGAGCACGCCTGCTCCATCGGCACCCTGCAAATGGGCGAGTTCGCCGAGAACGTCGCCGGTGGCGTTGATACCTACACCCTGCGCCAACCCATCGGCGTGTGTGCCGGCATTACCCCGTTCAACTTCCCGGCGATGATTCCGCTGTGGATGTTCCCGATGGCCATCTCCTGCGGCAACACCTTCGTCCTCAAACCGTCCGAACAAGACCCACTTTCGACCCTGCTGTTGGTGGAGCTGGCGCTGGAAGCCGGCGTACCGGCGGGTGTGCTCAACGTGGTGCACGGCGGCAAGGACGTGGTGGATGCGCTGTGCACCCATAAAGACATCAAGGCTGTGTCCTTTGTCGGTTCGACTGCCGTCGGCACTCATGTCTACGACCTGGCCGGCAAGCACGGCAAGCGCGTGCAATCGATGATGGGCGCCAAGAACCACGCCGTGGTGCTGCCGGATGCCAACCGCGAGCACACCCTCAATGCCCTCGTCGGTGCCGGTTTCGGCGCGGCGGGCCAGCGTTGCATGGCCACCTCGGTGGTGGTGCTGGTGGGCGCGGCCAAGCAATGGCTGCCGGATCTGAAAGCGCTGGCGCAAAAGCTCAAGGTCAACGCCGGCAGCGAAGCCGGCACGGATGTCGGCCCGGTGATCTCCAAGCGCGCCAAGGCCCGTATCCTGGAATTGATCGAAAGCGGCGTGAAAGAAGGCGCCAAGCTCGAGCTGGATGGCCGCGACATCAAGGTGCCGGGCTTCGAGCAAGGCAACTTCGTCGGTCCGACCCTGTTCTCGGGCGTGACCACCGATATGCAGATCTACACCCAGGAAATCTTCGGCCCGGTGCTGGTGGTGCTGGAAGTCGACACCCTCGATCAGGCCATTGCGCTGGTCAACGCCAACCCGTTCGGCAACGGCACCGGCCTGTTCACCCAGAGCGGGGCGGCGGCGCGTAAATTCCAGAGCGAAATCGATGTGGGCCAGGTCGGTATCAACATCCCGATCCCGGTGCCGGTGCCGTTCTTCAGCTTCACCGGTTCCCGTGGCTCCAAGCTCGGCGACCTCGGCCCGTACGGCAAGCAAGTGGTGCAGTTCTACACCCAGACCAAGACCGTCACCAGCCGTTGGTTTGACGACGACACGGTCAACGATGGCGTCAATACCACCATCAACCTGCGCTGATTCGGGAGACGACCATGAAGATTGCATTTATCGGCTTGGGCAACATGGGCGCACCGATGGCCCGCAACCTGATCAAGGCCGGCCATGGGCTGAACCTGTTCGACCTGAACCAGACGGTGCTCAAGGAACTCGCCGAATTGGGCGGCAACATCAGCGACTCGCCGCGTGACGCTGCCCGCGGCGCCGAGCTGGTGATCACCATGCTGCCCGCCGCCGCCCATGTGCGCAGTGTCTGGCTGAATGAAGACGGTGTACTGGCGGGGATCGGCAACGGCGTGCCCGCGGTGGATTGCAGCACCATCGACCCACAGACCGCGCGCGACGTCGCCGCTGCTGCCGCCAAGCAAGGCGTGGTGATGGCCGACGCACCGGTCTCCGGCGGCACCGGCGGGGCGCAGGCCGGGACCCTGACCTTCATGGTCGGCGCCACCCCGGAACTGTTCGCCACCCTGCAACCGGTGCTGGCACAGATGGGCCGCAACATCGTGCACTGCGGCGATGTGGGCACCGGGCAAATCGCCAAGATCTGCAACAACCTGCTGCTCGGCATCAGCATGGTCGGCGTCAGCGAAGCCATGGCCTTGGGCGACGCGCTGGGCATCGATACCCAGGTGCTGGCCGGGATCATCAACAGCTCCACCGGGCGCTGCTGGAGTTCCGACACCTACAACCCATGGCCGGGCGTGATCGAAACCGCGCCGTCGTCCCGTGGCTATACCGGCGGGTTCGGCGCCGATTTGATGCTCAAGGATTTGGGCCTGGCTACCGAGGCGGCGCGCCAGGCGAAACAGCCGGTGATTCTGGGGGCTGTGGCTCAGCAGTTGTACCAATCGATGAGTCAGCGTGGGGAAGGGGGCCAAGACTTCTCGGCGATTATCAACAGCTACCGCAAGCCCAAATAAGGGCATTCAGGGACGAGCATTGTGGTGAGCGGGCTTGCCCCGCGCTGGGGCGCGAAGCGGCCCTGAAACCAGACGCCGCATTCTTTCTGAGAGAATGCGGCGTTTTTTATTGGGGCTGCTTTGCAGCCCAGCGCGGGGCAAGCCCGCTCACCACAGAAGGGGACTGCACCACAAAAAACTCAAGCAAACACAAAATACTTACGTACCGTCTCGACCACTTCCCACGTTCCCTTCATCCCTGGCTCCACCACAAAGATATCCCCAGCCCGCAAGTGAATCGGTTCCATCCCCTCAGGCGTGATCACGCAGTAGCCTTCCTGGAAATGGCAGTATTCCCATTTCACATATTCGACATACCACTTGCCCGGCGTGCAGATCCAGGTGCCCATGATCTTGCTGCCGTCTTCGCTGGTGTAGGCGTTGAGGTTGACGGTGTGCGGGTCGCCTTCGAGCTTTTCCCATTTGCAGGCATCCAGGACCGGCAGGGGGTGGGTGTCGCGCAGTACGGTGATGGGCTTGGACATGATGACTCCGAGGCAGGGAATGGAAAGATGCACCCTAAGGCCTGGGACGTTGCGCCAGTGGTCTGAACTCGACATCGGGATGCCCAGAAGCGCAGGTGAACACGACTCCTCAAGCCATGTGCAGTCAATGTGGGAGGGGGCTTGCCCCCGATGGCGCCGGGTCAGCCGACACTTTTGAGCGTGAATCAGTCATTTCCTCGCAGTAAGTGCGAAAGAAGTCACTCACGGCGCACGAATTCGCAAGAAAATTCACGTCTGGCCCTCGTATCATTCACCCCAGTAACCGCCGAGAGCCTTCAAATGACCTCAATAAAAACGTGGTGGGATATCAGCCCGCCCTTGAGCACGGCAACCCCGACCTGGCCGGGCGATACGCCGTTCCAGGAAGAGCGTGTGTGGCAGTTCGGCCCGGAGTGCCCGGTGAATGTCGGACGCATCACCCTGTCGCCGCACACCGGCGCCCATGTGGATGCGCCGCTGCATTACAGCGCCGACGGAGCGCCGATTGGCGAGGTGTCGCTGGAGGTGTACATGGGCCCGTGCCGGGTGCTGCATTGCCTGGACAGCGGTGCGCTGGTCCAGCCCCATCAGTTGCAAGGGCGTGTGGATAACCTGCCGGAGCGCGTGCTGCTGCGTACTTATCCACAAGCACCGCTGACCGAATGGGATTCGAACTTCACCGCCATCGCCCCGCAGACCATTGAACTGCTGGCCGGCCTGGGTGTGCGCCTGATCGGTATCGACACGCCCTCCCTGGACCCGCAACAGTCCAAGACCATGGATGCCCACAACGCCGTGGCGCGGCATGGCATGGCGATCCTTGAAGGCATCGTGCTCGACGACGTACCGGAGGGCGACTACGAACTGATCGCCCTGCCGCTGCGTTTCGCCAACCTGGACGCCAGCCCGGTCCGTGCCATTCTCCGCCCGCTCAAGGAGCCCACGCGATGAGCCAATGTCCTTTCTCTGCCGACTACCAGCCACCGGAAGAATGGCATAATGCCGAACTGAATTTTTCCGAGTCCATGAGCTACGGCGACTACCTGGACCTGGGCAAAGTGCTCAGCGCCCAGCACCCGCTGTCGCCGGACCACAACGAAATGCTCTTCATCATCCAGCACCAGACCTCCGAGCTGTGGATGAAGCTGATGCTCCACGAACTCAAGGCCGCCCGCGAACATGTGCGCCTGGGTGAGCTGCCGCCGGCGTTCAAGATGCTGGCGCGGGTGTCGCGGATCTTCGATCAACTGGTGCACGCCTGGGCCGTGCTGGCGACCATGACGCCGTCGGAATACAAGGCGATTCGCCCGTTCCTGGGGCAATCGTCCGGGTTCCAGTCGTTCCAGTACCGCGAGATCGAATTTATCCTCGGCAACAAGAGCCCGGCGCTGTTGCGCCCCCACGCCCATCGGCCTGAGTTGTTGCAGGCGTTGCAGGTGGCGATTGCCACGCCGTCGCTGTATGACGAGGCGATCAACCTGATGGTCAAGGCGGGGCTGGCGATTGACCCCAAGCGTGCCGAGCGCGACCCGACGGCGGCGACCGTTCACGATGAGTCGGTGGAGGCGGCGTGGCGCGAGGTGTATCGCGATCCGAGCCGGTATTGGGACTTGTATCAGTTGGCCGAGAAGTTTATCGACCTGGAGGATTCGTTCCGCCAATGGCGTTTCCGGCATGTGACCACGGTGGAGCGGATTATCGGCTTCCAGCCCGGCACCGGCGGCACCGAGGGCGTGGGTTACCTGCGCAAGATGCTCGACACCGTGCTGTTCCCCGAGCTGTGGCGAGTGCGCTCCACGCTGTAAACAAAAAGCCCCGGATCACCGGGGCTTTTCATTTGCAATGCAATCAAATGCGGGAGGCGGCGACCGCTTTCGTCTTGCTCATTCGCAACCGGTAGGCCACATAGATAACCCCCACCCAAACCGGCATCGCATACACCGACTCGCGAATCCCCGGGATCGCCTGCATCACGCTGATGATCATCAGCATGAACGCCAGGCACAGGTAGTTGCTGAACGGGAACCAGAAGGTCTTGAACGACGGTGTTACCCCTTGCTCACCCATAGCTTTGCGGAACTTGATGTGGGTGATGCTGATCAGCGCCCAGTTGATCATCAGCGAGGCAACCACCAGCGCGAACAGCAGCTCCAGGGCACTTTGCGGTGCCACGTAGTTGACCACCACGCACAGCATCGTCACCAGCGCCGAGATCGCCAGGGCTCGCAGCGGTACGCCTTGCTTGTTGAGCTTCATCAACGCTTTTGGCGCATCACCTTGCTCGGCCAGGCCGAACAGCATGCGGCTGTTGCAGTACACGCCGCTGTTGTACACCGACAGCGCCGCGGTCAGCACCACGAAGTTGAGGATGTGGGCGGCGGTGTCGTTGCCGATCAGCGAGAAGATCTGCACAAACGGGCTGCCGCTGTAGGCATCGCCTGACGCGCCGAGGGTTTGCAGCAGTTGATCCCATGGGTACAGCGACAGCAGTACGGTCAATGCGCCGACGTAGAAAATCAGGATCCGGTACACCACCTGGTTGATCGCCTTGGGGATCACCTTGCGGGGCTCACTGGCCTCGGCAGCGGTGATACCCACCAGCTCCAGGCCGCCGAACGAGAACATGATGAAGGCCATGGACATCAACAGCCCCATGCCGCCATTCGGGAAGAATCCGCCGTGGCTCCACAGGTTGCTGACCGACGCTTGCGGGCCGCCGGTGCCGCTGAACAGCAGGTAACAGCCGAGCACGATCATGCCGACAATCGCCACCACCTTGATGATCGCGAACCAGAACTCCGCTTCACCGAAGAACTTCACGTTCAGGGTGTTGATCAGGTTCACCGCGACAAAGAACACCAGGGCGCTGACCCAGGTCGGGATCTGCGGCCACCAGAACTGGATGTACTTGCCCACCGCAGTCAGCTCGGCCATGCCCACCAGCACGTAGAGCACCCAGTAGTTCCAGCCGGCCAGGAAGCCCGCGTAACCGCCCCAGTATTTGTGCGCGAAGTGGCTGAACGAGCCGGCCACCGGTTCTTCGACGATCATCTCGCCGAGCTGGCGCATGATCAGGAACGCGATGAAACCGGCGATCGCGTAGCCCAGGATCATCGACGGCCCTGCCGACTTGAGTACCCCGGCCGAACCGAGGAACAGCCCCGTGCCTATCGCCCCGCCCAAGGCGATCAACTGAATATGCCGGTTCTTAAGGCCACGCTTGAGGCCTGCCGGGTTAACCATGTCATCCGCCATTAACGTTCCCTTCTACTTGTTTTTCTCGGGGTAGAACCCCTCAGAAGTGCTGAGGAGTCAGATATTACTCTGCGTAAACTTTTCGTAATACAGCTGAACGCCATCAAGTGCCTGATCCGCCAGCCATTGTTGGATGGATTCGACCATTGGCGGAGGGCCGCACACGTACATATCCGCCAATCCGTCGCGCAATTCGGCCAGGTCGAAATGCTCGGTGAGGTAGCCGCGCTTGCCGGCCCATTCAGGTGACGGTGCGCTCAGCACTTCGGTGTAGCGAAAGCCGCGGATTGTCGAGGCGTATTGATGGATACGCTGCGCTTCACATAAATCCTCGGCCCCGCGCACGCCGTAGTACAGGTGCACCGGCTGATCACAACCCGTGGCGGCCAGTTCATCGAGAATGCCCAGTAACGCCGACAATCCGGTGCCGCCGGCCACCAGCACCAGCGGTTTGCTGACATGGCGCAGGTAGAACGCACCCAGCGGCGCCTCCATCAGCAACCCATCGCCGACGTGGCAATGTTCCCGCAGGTAATTGCTCATCACCCCATCCGGCAGCAGGCGGATCAGGAATTGCAGCCGGTTGCCCGGCAGGTTGGCGAACGAGTAGGAACGCCAACAGTCGGTGCCGGGTACCGAGATGCGCGCATATTGGCCCGGCAGGAAATCCAGCGCCGCGTCCAACCGCACCGTCAAGATCGCCGTACTGGCCGACACCTGCTGCACCTCGCTGACCGTCCCGCGCACTTGCACCGGCCCCGGCGCATTGCACAGGCTCGAATCAAAGTCGAAGTAGAACGCCGCGTCGGACTTCACCCGCGTCTGGCAACTGAGCATCTTGCGCTGTTGCAGGTCGAGCCTAGAGAGGGCTTCCTCGTCCACATAGTCCTGGGTGTAGTCACCCGACTCGCACCGCCCCTGGCAGGTGCCGCACACGCCTTCGCGGCAGTCCAGGGGGATCTTGATGCCATTGCGCAGCGCCGCATCCAACAGGATTTCATTTGCGCCCACCGGGAAAAACAGGGTCTTGCCGTCGGCAAAACTGAAGGCCACTTTGTGATTCATGTGTTGTTCTCTGCATATTTATGACGTACGTACGGCCTGTTGTGGTGAGCGGGCTTGCCCCGCGCTGGGCTGCGAAGCAGCCCCATGAGAGTCGCCGCATTTTTCCCGCCAAACCGCAGTGCTTGCACCAAGGGCCGCTGCGCGACCCAGCGCGGGGCAAGCCCGCTCACCACAACAACAAGGGTGCTTTAGAGGTGATAGAAATCCAGCACCGAATTGATGGTGTCGTTAAGCAGCAGCGCATGCTTGCGAGTGATCAGCCAACTGTCGCCATGGGGCTTGAGGCGATAGGTGGCATGCCCGTAGAACTGCTCCGATGTGGCCAGCCGATAGAACAGCGTGTGCCAGTTCAACCGGACCTCCAGCGTGCCGTCCGCCTGCTCGGCGATGCGTACGTTGTTGATCAGGTGCAAGGTGCGCGGCATCGGTGTAGCGGACGCCGCCTTGCCGGTGCGCAGGCGGAACACGCGGTCTTCCAGGCCCGAACGGTTGGCGTAGTAGATCAGCGACATCTCGCGCTTGGGGTCGCGGGTGTAGACGTGCTCCGAGTCCCATTGCGGCAGGTGGAATTCGCTCTGGGGGTCGAACAACTGCACGTAGGCGTCCCAGTCCTGGGCGTCGCACAGCTCGGACTTAAGGTAGAAAAACTGCTCGATCCGATACTGCAATGGCGCATTCATCATTCCACCTCCCGCAGTGTCAGCGCGTGTTGGTCCAGGCCCTTGAGCAGGAACTGCTGCCAGTTGCGGTGCTGGTTGACGTACAGGCCTTCATGGGTGAATTCGGTGCCGGTCATGGCCGGCGAGATGCCGATGGCTTCGCTGTTCGGCGTTGGCCCGGTTTCCCAGCGATGGCTGCCGCGTGAAATATCGCTCCAGCGTTCCAGGCGGCCCTGGAAACCACGCTGGGCTTCGCGGAACTCCACCAGGTCGTCCGGTGTGCCCATGCCCGAGACGTTGAAGAAGTCTTCGAACTGGCGAATACGGTTTTCACGGTCGGCGTCGGATTCGCCTTTCACCCCCAGGCACTGGCTGATGATCTCGGTCTTGTTCCACGCCACCGGACGAATGATGCGCAGCTGCGAGCTGATCTGGTCGAGGAAGAACAGGCTCGGGTAGATATTCAGGTTACGCAGGCGGTGCATCATCCACTCGGCCTTCTGCTGGCCATGCTCTTGTACCAGGCGCGGCATGATGGTGGCGTAGCCGGAGCGCACGCTGGGGTTGGGCATGTCGCTGAACAGCACGCTGTGGCCATTGTTGAAGGCGAACCAGCCGTCATCGGTGTTGGCGTCGCCGGCGCCGAGCTTGCTGTAGTCCAGGGTGCTGGCGGACCCGCTGCCGCTCTCGGTATTCACCTGCTGGCGATGCTGCACCGTGGCCACGTAGTTGTAGTGCACGGTGCTGACGTGATACCCGTCCAGGCCGTTTTCGTTTTGCAGTTTCCAGTTGCCGTCGTAGGTGTAGGCCGACTTGCCCGGCAGCACCTCCAACTCACCAGTGGCGGACTGCGCGACCATCATGTCGAAGAACACTTTGGCGTCGCCGAGGAAGTCTTCCAGGCTGTCACGGCCATTCACATCCAGGCTGATGAAGACAAAACCCTTGTAGTTCTCGATGCGGGCCTTTTTCAGGCCGCGCGTTGCCTTGTCGAAACTTTCCGGATATTCCCCCGGCGCCTTGACCTTCACCAGCCTGCCATCGCTCTTGTAGCACCAGGCGTGGAACGGACAGGTGAAGGTGGACTGGTTGCCTTTGCCGACCCGGGTCAGGGTGGTGCCGCGATGCTGGCAGGCGTTGACCAGCGCATTGAGCCGGCCCTCGCCATCACGGGTAATGATCATCGGCTGGCGCCCGGCGCGCATCGTCACGAAGTCGTGATGATTGACCAGCTCGCTTTCATGGCAGGCGTAGATCCAGTTCTTCTCGAAGATCAACTCCATCTCAAGATCAAACAGCTCCGGCTCGGTGAACATGTCGCGGGCGATGCGGAATACGGCGTCTGCTGGGCGAAAATCCAGGCAGCTCTCGATAAAGCTTTTCCATTGCTCGACGCTTCTTGCACCACTCATGGGAGGCACCTTTTGATAATGGCTGAACAGGTGAGCCATTAAGAGGCTGCGGCAAGGTGGCGGGCTATCCGCTTAATGGGGGAAGGTGGGCCGCAAAGTTGGGCAGCAAATACCCACGGTGGTGCAGGGCGGTGACGCGACGCGCTACCGTCTGGCGAGGCAAGGGGCGTCAACACCTGCGGTTTATCCACATAGTGGACGGTTGCTATCCACCCGGTTGCAATCGGGCCGGCGTGGCGTAGAACTTGCTGTGGAGCCACAACGACGCGCCGCCAGAGCGCGCAACCGCCTGACCGCCGTGGGTGCACACTGATGAATAGTCCTACACGCGATATCCATGTCCAACGCTTCGACCTCGAAGGCGCCCGCAGCTGGATGTCCGGCATTTGCGGGCCGCACCGCCTGGCGACGAGCACGCCCGAGCGCCTGCGCTTTCATCACAGTGCCAACGTGTTCAAGTCCCGGGCCACCACCCTGGGCGTGATCGAATACGGCACCGACGTGACCATCGATATCGAAGACGCCGAGCACTTCAGCAGCTACAGCCTCACGCTGCCGTTGGTGGGTGAGCAGGAGCTGAGCAAGAACGGCCAACGCCTGAGTTCCAACCGTGATCAGGGCGTGATCATTGCGCCCAATGAACACCAGGTGCTGGCCATATCCGGTGACTGCCGCAAGTTGCAGGTGGTGATCACGCGGGCGGCGATGAGCGAGTCGCTGGAGGGCTTGCTGCAACGGCCGGTTGACGCGCCACTGCAATTTGAACCGGTGATGGATGCGGTGGAGGGGGCGTCGGCGTCGTGGTGGCGCATGGCGCGCTACTTCATCGCCGAATTGGAGTGCCGTAGCGAATTGTATGAACAGGCGGCGTTCACCCGTGACCTGGAAAGCTCATTGATCAAGGGCCTGATCCTCGCCCAACCGAACAACTACTCGGAAGAACTGCGCGCCGTACTGGGGGTGAAACTGCCCCATTACCTGATCCGTGCGCGCCAGTACATTCACGACAACGCCCGCGAGGCGCTGCACCTGGAAGACCTGGAAACCGCTGCCGGGGTGTCGCGGTTCAAGCTGTTCGATGCGTTTCGCAAGTACTTTGCCCTGTCACCCATGGCCTACCTGAAGAAGCACCGGCTGAGTGCGGTGCGCCAGGAAATCCTCGAGCACGGATCGATCCGCACCATCTCCGAGATCGCCTTCGGCTGGGGCTTTACCCACCTGGGGCGGTTCTCGGCGGAGTATCGAAAACTGTTCGATGAATCCCCCAGCCAGACGCTGCAACGCATGCGTATGCGCAGTACTTGAACCTGATGAAGATCAACCTGTGGGAGGGGCGGTACCTGGGCGATTTCAGATCAGTTCTTCAACCAACTGCAGGCAATGACTGAGCCCCGGCGACTGATCATTCACCCGTCGGCTGAGAATGATCGGCGAGGTCGCCGTCGCTTCCACAACCGGCGTGTAGCCGATATCCGCGCGATGCAGCACCTGCACCGACGCCGGCACCAGTGTCACGCCCATGCCCGCACCGACCAGGCCGATGGCGGTCTGCAGTTCGTTGGTCCACTGCGCCACCTTGAGGCTCAGGCCGTGGGCGTCGAACAGTGCAATCACATGGTCGGCATAGCTGGGGCGCGGGTTACCGGGGTAGAGCACAAACGGCTCGGCGGCCAGTTGGGCGAGGGTCGCGGGTGCATCGAGCAATGGGTGGCCGGCGGGCAGCACGGCGACCAACCGATCCTCCACCAGCACGCGCTGGACGATGGCCGGGTCGTCGATACGAATGCGCCCGAAGCCCACGTCGATACGTCCGGCCTTGAGCGCCTCGACCTGCTGCAAGGTGGTCATCTCCGACAGCCCCAACTCCAGTTCCAACGCCTCATGGCTGCGCAACCGCCGGATCAATTCCGGCAGCACGCCATACAAGGTCGACGGCGCAAAGCCGATGCCCAGCCAGGTCTTCTCGCCCTGGCCGATGCGGCGGGTGTTGTCGCAGACCTTGGCCAATTGTTCGAGCAACACATTGGCGTGCTCATAGAAAAACCGCCCGGCTTCGGTCAGCCGCAGCGGTCGGCCACGCTCCAGCAGAATCACGCCCAATTCCTCTTCCAATTGTTGGATCTGCCGGCTCAACGGTGGCTGGGCGATGTGCAGGCGTTCGGCCGCGCGGGTGAAGTTGAGGGTCTGCCCCAACACCTGGAAGTAGCGCAGATGACGCAGTTCCATAACGGCTCCTTTCATACCTTAAGGGTATTGCTCGAGACTAATTCTATATTGGAAGCCAGGAAAAATGCGGCACAGAATCGACGTAAATCTATAAAGAACCCAGCGGGTATTGCCATGCCGATTTGCGCCATCGAGTCGATCGAGACCATTATCGTCGACCTTCCCACCCTTCGCCCGCACAAGCTGGCGATGCACACCCTGCAAAACCAGACCCTGGTGATCATCCGCGTGCGCTGCGCCGACGGCATCGAAGGCATCGGTGAATCCACCACCATCGGCGGCCTGAGCTACGGCAACGAGAGCCCCGAGAGCATCAAGGTCAACATCGACCGTCACTTCGCCCCACTGCTGATCGGCCAGGACGCCAGCAATATCAACGCGGCCATGTTGCGCCTGGAACGCAGCATTCGCGGCAACACCTTTGCCAAATCCGGTGTCGAAAGCGCTTTGCTCGACGCCCTCGGCAAGCGCCTTAACCTGCCGGTCAGCGAACTGCTCGGTGGGCGTGTGCGCGATGCACTGCCGGTGGCCTGGACCCTCGCCAGCGGCAATACCGCCCAGGACATTGCCGAGGCCGAAAAGATGCTCGACCTGCGCCGCCACCGCATCTTCAAATTGAAGATCGGTGCCGGTGAAGTTGGCGAGGACCTGGCCCATGTCATCGCGATCAAACAGGCCCTGGGCGAGCGTGCCAGCGTGCGCGTCGACGTCAACCAGGCCTGGGACGAAGCCGTGGCCCTGCGTGCGTGCAAGGTGCTCGGCGACCACGGCGTCGACCTGATCGAACAGCCGATCTCGCGTAACAACCGTGGCGGCATGGCCCGGCTCAACCTGTCGAGCCCGGCGCCGATCATGGCCGACGAATCCATCGAGTGTGTGGAAGATGCCTTCAACCTGGCCCGTGAAGGCGCGGCCTCGGTGTTCGCCCTGAAGATCGCCAAGAACGGCGGCCCCCGCGCCGTATTGCGCACCGCCGCGATTGCCGAGGCCGCTGGTATCGGCCTGTACGGCGGCACCATGCTGGAAGGGGGGATCGGCACCCTGGCGTCGGCGCATGCCTTCCTCACGCTGAACAAACTGGCGTGGGGCACCGAGTTGTTCGGCCCGCTGTTGCTGACCGAAGACATTCTTGCCGAGCCGCCGCTGTACCGCGATTTCCAGCTGCATGTCTCCCACATGCCGGGCCTGGGCCTGGCCATCGATGAGGAGCGCCTGGCGTTCTTCCGTCGTGACAAACACTAAGAGGCGCCGCCCATGTTGTTCCACGTAAAAATGACCGTGAACCTGCCCGTCGACATGCACCCCGAGCGCGCCGCCAGCCTCAAGGCCGACGAAAAGGCCTTTGCCCAGCGTCTGCAGCACCAGGGCAAATGGCGCCACTTATGGCGCATCGCCGGGCTCTACGCCAACTACAGCGTGTTCGACGTCGACAGCGTGCAAGAACTGCATGACCTGCTGATGCAACTGCCGCTTTACCCCTACATGGCCATCGAAGTGAATGCCTTGTGCCGGCACCCTTCGTCGATCCATGAAGACGACCGCTAGGCCGGTTTTCACCCTGATAACTACAAGATGAGGAACGCACCATGTCCATCCGACTGTCCCAGACTGCCCAGGCCCAACGGTTTCTCGAAGAAGCCAGCGGCAACCTCACTGACGGCGGCAACCCGCGCACCAAGGCGCTGATCTACCGGATCCTGCGCGATACGGTAAACATCATCGAAGACCTGGACGTGACCCCGGAAGAGTTCTGGAAGGCGGTCAACTACCTCAACGAACTGGGCAAGCACCAGGAGGCCGGACTGCTCGCCGCCGGGCTCGGCCTGGAGCATTACCTGGATATGCTGATGGACGCCGCCGACGAGGAAGCCGGCAAGTCCGGTGGTACACCGCGCACCATCGAAGGTCCGCTGTATGTGGCCGGCGCGCCGCTGTCGAAGTACGAGGCGCGGCTGGACGATGGCAAGGACGACGCTGTGCCGCTGTTTATGCGCGGGCAGGTGCGCGACACCGAGGGCAAGCCGTTGGCGGGGGCGATTGTCGATGTGTGGCAGGCCAATACCGGCGGTACGTATTCGTGGTTCGACCCGACGCAATCCGAATTCAACCTGCGCCGCCGTATCGAGACCGACGCCCAGGGCAACTACCGCTTTCGCAGCATCGTGCCGTCGGGCTACGGCTGCCCGCCGACCGGGCCGACCCAGCAGTTGCTCGATCAACTGGGGCGTCACGGGCAGCGCCCGGCGCATATCCACTTCTTCATCTCGGCGCCGGGGTATCGGCACCTGACCACCCAGATCAACCTGTCGGATGACCCGTACCTGCACGATGATTTTGCCTACGCGACGCGGGACGAATTGATTGCCGAGATTCGCTTCAGCGACGATCAGCAACTGGCGCGGGAGTTTGGCGTGGAAGGGCGGTTTGCGCAGATTGATTTTGACTTTGAGTTGCAAACCGCTGACGCGCCGTTAGAGCAGAAACGCATGCAGCGGGTTCGTGCCCTCGAAGACTAAATGCGGTCAAAAATGTGGGAGGGGGCAAGTCGAGTCGTCGCACCGCCCCTCCCACATTTGATCGGTGTCGTGGCTGACTATTTGCGAACGACCAGATCAAGCACCTCATCCCGATCCTTGATCTTCTGCAACACAATCTCCGAGCGGATATCCATCACCCCCGCCGTGCGGTTCAGGTGGTTCACGATAAAGTCCGAAAAGTGCTTGAGGTTGCGTGCCTGCACCCGCAGCACATAGTTGCTGGCGCCGGTGATCACGTAGGCGCTGGCCACTTCCGGCCAGCCTTGCACCTTCTTGATAAACGTCTCATGCCAATCCTCCACATCCTGGCGCAATGACAGGTGGACGATGGCCTCCAGTTCAATCCCCAACTGCTCGGCATTTAACACTGCACGGTAGCCGCTGATAATCCCTTCGCTCTCCAGCAGGCGTAGACGACGCAGGCAGGCAGAGGGCGACAACGCGACTTTTTCCGCCAGTTCCTGGTTGCTGATACGGCCATCCTGTTGCAGGAAATGCAGGAGGCGCAGGTCGGTGGCGTCAAGGATCATGGTTAGAATAAATCCGCGTATTTAGGGGTTAAATTCGAATTTCCTACAGCTTAATTAGCCTGTTACCCACCACTTTGCACGAAAATTCTCTAAATCTTCGTTCATTATTTGCTGCATCCTCACTGACAAAAACCAGGACAACCCATGACCCCTCGCAGCCATTGCCAAGCCCTCGACACCCAGGACCCGCTGGCGCCGCTACGTCAGCAGTTCGCCTTGCCGCAGGACGTTATCTACTTGGACGGCAACTCCCTCGGTGCGCGTCCGGTGGCGGCGTTGGCGCGGGCGCAGGCGGTCATCGCGCAAGAGTGGGGCAATGGCTTGATCCGCAGTTGGAACAGCGCCGGCTGGGCCGACTTGTCCCAGCGCCTGGGCAACCGCCTGGCGCCGCTGATCGGTGCGCGGGACGGTGAGGTGGTGATCACCGACACTACCTCGATCAACCTGTTCAAGGTGCTCAGCGCCGCCTTGAGCGTGCAGCGCCAACGTGAGCCGGCGCGCAAGGTGATCGTCAGCGAAGCGAGCAACTTCCCCACCGATTTGTACATCGCCCAGGGCCTCGCCGAGTTGCTGCAACAGGGCTATTCCCTGCGCCTGGTCAACAGCCCGGATGAACTGCCCAGGGCCATCGACGGCGACGTGGCGGTGGTGATGCTCACCCACGTCAACTACAAGACCGGCTACATGTACGACATGCAGGCGCTCACCGCCTTGAGCCATGAATGCGGCGCGCTGAGCATCTGGGACCTGGCGCATTCGGCGGGCGCAGTGCCCATCGACCTGCACGGGGCCGGTGCTGACTATGCGATTGGCTGCACTTACAAATACCTCAACGGCGGCCCCGGCTCCCAGGCGTTCGTGTGGGTCAACCCGGCGTTGGTAGACCTGGTGCACCAGCCGCTGTCGGGCTGGTTCGGGCATACCCGGCAGTTCGCCATGGAATCCAGCTATGCGCCGAGCGCCGGCATCGCCCGCTACCTGTGCGGCACCCAGCCGATCACGTCGCTGGCGATGGTGGAATGCGGCCTGGAGATTTTCGAACAGACCGACATGGCCCGCCTGCGCAGCAAATCCCTGGCGCTGACCGACCTGTTTATCGAGTTGGTCGAAAGCCGCTGCGCCGCCCACAACCTTGTGCTGATCACTCCCCGTGAACACGCTCGGCGTGGCAGCCATGTGAGCTTCGAACACCCGGAGGGATATGCGGTGATCCAGGCTCTGATCGCACGTGGCGTGATCGGTGATTACCGCGAGCCGCGCATCATGCGTTTTGGGTTTACGCCGCTGTACACGAGTTTTACCGAGGTGTGGGATGCGGTGGAAATCCTCGGTGAGATTCTCGACAACGGCACCTGGGACCAGCCGCAATTCAAGGTCCGCCACAGCGTCACCTGAAGATAATGCAGATCAAAATGTGGGAGGGGCGGTGCGACGATTCGACTTGCCCCCTCCAACAGGGGATTTGCGTCAATATCCAAATAGTGCAACCACAATAATAAAGGGGCACACCACGTGAGCACACCCGACAACGGCTTTGCCGAGATCACCCACCGCGAACTGGGCCTGAGGCGCCAGCTCACTTCCGGCCAGATGAGCATGATCGCCATCGGTGGCGCCATCGGCACCGGGCTGTTCATGGGCAGCGCCTATGCCATCGGCTACGCCGGGCCCAGCGTGCTGGTGAGCTACGCGATCGGCGCGTTGATCACCTTGCTGCTGATGGGCTGCCTGGCCGAGATGACGGTGGCCCATTCCACCTCGGGCTCTTTCGGCGCCTATGCCGAGTTCTACATCAGCCCGCTGGCCGGGTTCCTGGTGCGTTATGCCTACTGGGCGGCGATTGTGCTGGCGGTGGGGGCCGAGGTCACGGCGGTGGCGATGTACATGAAGTACTGGTTCGCCCACGTGCCGGAATGGGTGTGGATCGTGTCGTTTTCCAGCGTGCTGATCCTGCTCAACGCCATCAGCGTCAAGACTTTCGGCAACTTCGAATACTGGTTTTCGACGATCAAGATCAGCGCCATCGTCGGCTTCATCATCCTCGCGGTGTACGTGGTATTCGGCTCCGGCAACCCGCAATACGGGGTGCAGAACTACACGGCCCACGACGGGTTTTTCCCCCATGGCTTGAGCGGCATGTGGATCGCCGTGATCGTGTCGATCTTCAGCTACCTGAGCGTCGAGATGATTGCCGTGGCTGCCGGTGAGGCGGCGGACCCGGAGCAGGCCGTGAAGAAAGCCTTTCGCGCGACCATCGTGCGGCTGGTGGTGTTTTACCTGCTGACCCTGGCGCTGATGCTCGCCATCGTGCCATGGAACCAGGCCGGCCAGGCCCAGAGCCCGTTCGTCACGGTGATGCAGACCATCGGCATTCCCGGCGCCACTGGGGTGATGAATTTCGTGATCCTGATTGCGGCCTTGTCGGCGATGAACAGCCAGCTCTACATCACCACGCGCATGATGTTCAGCCTGTCCCGCGCCGGCTTTGCGCCCAGGTCCATGGGGGCGTTGAGCAAGAGCGGCATTCCGCTGAATGCCTTGCTGTTGTCCAGCTCGGGCATCGCCCTGGCGACGCTGTTGAACCTGGTGTACCCGGAAAGTTCGTTCACCCTGATGATGGCGATCTCGATGTTTGGCGCGATCTTCACCTGGTTCATGATCTTCCTCACGCACCTGTTCTTCCGGCGCTATCGCAAGCGCCATGGCGGCGCGAAGCTGTCGTTCCAGTTGCGCCTGTTTCCCTACAGCACGTTATTGGGCCTGGTGCTGATGGGCGCGGTGATGATCACTACGTATTTCACCGAAGCGTTCAAGATGACCCTGGTGTTTGGCGTGCCGTTCCTGCTGATCCTGTCGGCGGTGTATTACGGGTTTTTCCGCAAGGGCAGGGCCAAGGCATCGAACAAGGCCCTGGCGTAACCCGGCAATTGTTCGAACGAACGCGCGCATAACAGCAACGTGCGGCAAGCCCACTCTTCCTGCAACGGTTGGGCGATGAAGCGGCGCGGCGCTGGCCAGCGCGCCAGCGCCGCCTGGGGCACGATGCCCAGGCCGGCGCCGCGGGCCACCATGCGAATCAACCCGTCAAAACCGTCGGCGCGGATGCGCGTCTGCACACGAAAGCCCGCGTGCAGTGCCTGTTCTTCCAGGTACACCGCGAGTGCGCTGGCGGCGGCCAGACCCACGTAGTCATATTGCAGGCTGTCGACAAAGCTCACCGTGCCGCCCGCCAGGGGATGGTCGTGCGGCATGATCAGCGCCAGTGGGTCGTCGCGAAAGGGCAAGGTCTGCAAGCCATGGGTGTCCACGGCGTCGGAGATGATCCCCAGCTCCGCCGTGCCCTGGCGCAAGGCCTGGGTGATGCGCAGGCTGGGCAATTCCTGCAGGTCGATATCGAGGTTGGGGTGTTCGCGCAGAAAGTCCGCGAGCAGTTCCGGCAGGTATTCGCTGAGCGCAGTGGTGTTGCACAGCAGGCGCACCTGGCCTTTGACGCCCTTGGCATATTCCGCCAGGTCCTGTTGCAGGTGCTCGGCCTGTTGCAACAACAGGCGGGCGTGACGGGCCAGGGCCTTGCCTGCCGGTGTGGGGGTGACGCCGCGACGTCCACGCTGGAGAAACTCGATGCCCAACGACGCCTCCATCGCCCGGATGCGGGCACTGGCGGCGGCCAGGGATAAATGGCTGCGGGCCGCGCCGGCGGTGATGTTGCCGGTGTCGAGGGTGTGCAGGTAGAGGCGCAGGTCGATCAGGTCAAAGTGCATGGCTGATGGCTCGAGGGAGTAGACGGGCCTCAGGCTCACGCAAAACAAGAGGCTGCCTCAGTATATGGCGAATTTTAGAGCGCATCGAAAAGTCGCACACTCTGCCCATGAATACCTTCCTCGCGTTTTACCAGAACCTCGGCCCCGCCCTTACCTTGCTGGTGATCGGCACCTTCCTGCTGGCCGGTACGGTCAAGGGTATCATCGGCCTGGGCCTGCCCACTGTCGCCATGGGCATGCTCGGCCTGGCTATGTTACCGGCGCAGGCTGCGGCATTACTGATCATCCCTTCGACCGTCACCAACCTGTGGCAATTGGCATTCGGCGGGCACCTGAGTGCGTTGCTCCGGCGGCTGTGGCCGATGTTGCTGCTGATTTTCCTCGGCACTGGGCTGGGCACGGTGTGGCTGGGGATGGACGGCGGGCAATGGGTGGTGCGCGCACTGGGCGCGGCGTTGCTGGCGTATGCACTGAGCGGACTGTTCCTGCCAACGTTCAAGGTCAAGGCCCGGACCGAGCGTTGGCTGGGCCCGGTGTGCGGGCTGATCACCGGCCTCATCACCTCGGCCACCGGTGTGTTTGTGATTCCTGCCGTACCGTACCTGCAGGCACTGGGTTTGAATCGCGATCAACTGGTGCAGGCGTTGGGGCTGTCGTTCACGGTATCGACCCTGGCCCTGGCCGCCGGTCTGGCCTGGCGCGGGACGTTGGGCGCTGGCGCAATCAACGCCTCGTTGCTGGCCTTGGTGCCGGCGCTGCTGGGCATGTGGCTGGGCCAGGTGGTGCGCCAGCGCATCAGTGCGGTGCTGTTCAAGCGGGTATTTTTTATCGGCATGGCACTGCTGGGCGGGCATTTGCTGATCGGCGGTTAACAATTCATGATCCATTCGTGCCTTGTGGTCAAAGGTATTTTGCCCGGTGGCCGCTTATTCCCAAGGGCCGAGGTGGATAGTCTGCGTCCAGACATTTTCAACCTTCTGGATGCCTCCCATGAAAAAAGTACTCCTGCTCAACGGCGGTAAAAAGTTCGCCCACTCCGACGGTCGCTACAACGCCACCCTGCATGACACCGCCTTGGCGGTGTTGGACCGAGGCGGTATCGACGTCAAGGTCACCCATATCGACGAAGGCTACGACGTGGCCGAAGAAGTCGCCAAATTCCTCTGGGCCGACGTGATCATCTACCAGATGCCCGGCTGGTGGATGGGCGCGCCATGGATCGTCAAGAAGTACATCGACGAAGTCTTCACCGAAGGCCACGGCAGCCTGTATGCCAGCGATGGTCGCACCCGTTCCGACGCCTCGCAGAAATACGGCAGCGGTGGCCTGGTCCAGGGCAAGCACTACATGCTGTCACTGACCTGGAATGCACCGCAGCAAGCCTTCGACGATCCGACCGATTTCTTCGAAGCCAAGGGCGTGGATGCGGTGTACTTCCCGTTCCACAAAGCCAACGAGTTCCTCGGCATGACCGGCCTGCCGACCTTCCTGTGCGTGGACGTGATGAAACGCCCGGCCATCGAGGTGGATGTGGCGCGCTACGAACAGCATCTGGCGCGGGTGTTCAACCTCTCGGTGTAAGCTGCGGTACACCGATAACGAGGACCGCCCGTGAAAGCCCGATCCGATGAGCTACAGATCTTCGTCAGCGTGATTGAGTGCGGCTCGATTTCCGCCGCCGCGGAGCAGGTCGGGCAGACGCCATCGGCGGTCAGCCGCACCCTGTCGCGCCTGGAAGCCAAGCTTGAGACCACGCTGATCAACCGCACCACGCGGCGCATGGACCTGACCGAGGAGGGCAAGTACTTCTTCGAGCAGGCCAAGCTCATCCTGGCGCAGATGGACGAGCTGGAAGAGCGCCTGTCGTCACGTCAGAAGAACCCCGCCGGGCGCCTGCGCATCAATGCCGCCGTGCCGTTCATGCTGCATGGGATCGTGCCCTACATCGCCGAATTCCGCCGTTTGTACCCGCAGATCCAGCTGGAGCTGAACAGCGATGACCTGATCATCGACCTGTTGGAACAGAGTACCGATATTGCGATCCGCATCGGTGCCCTGGCCGACTCCACCCTGCATGCGCGATCCCTGGGTTGTACGCCGCTGCATATCCTCGCCAGCCCTGATTACCTCAAACAGTACGGCACGCCGACGACGGTCGCCGAGTTGGCTGACCATACCCTGCTGGGCTTTACCCAGACCGAAACCCTCAACCACTGGCCGCTGCGTCATGTGGAGGGTGACCGCTGGCTGATCGAGCCCAGCGTGGCCGCGTCCAGTGGTGAAACCCTGCGCCAGTTGGCGTTGGAAGGGCAGGGCATTTGTTGCCTGTCGAACTTCATGACCGTCGAAGACATCAATGCCGGGCGCCTGGTGCCGGTGCTGGAGGCGTTCAACAGCGGGTATCGCCAACCGATCCACGCGGTGTTCTACCGCAACTCGCAATTGGCGCTGCGCATCCAGTGCTTCCTGGACTTTATCCAGGCCAAGCTGGCGCGGTATGCCTGCTGATTCGTGACCCTCACGCAAGAGTGAATTGGGCGGTGCGGGCTTATTCGTCAGGGATGAGTCCGTAACAATGGACCCATCACTTACCCCGTCAGGAGCACTCTCCATGCACGTATTCATTACCGGCGCAGCCGGTTTTATCGGCGGTTCCATCGCCACCGGCCTGGTCAAGGCCGGTCACACGGTCACCGGCCTGGTACGTAGCGCCGAGCAAGCGGCTGAAATGACCGCCCTGGGCATCAACCCGGTGATCGGCACCCTCGACGATGCTGCTGTGTTGACCGAGCAAGCGCACAAAGCCGATGCAGTGATCAATGCCGCGAGCAGCGACCATCGTGCTGCGGTGGAAACCCTGCTGGCCGCACTGAAAGGTTCGGACAAGCCATTCCTGCACACCAGCGGTTCGAGCATCGTGGGGGATGCGTCGGGCGGTAAGTCCAGCGGTGTCATCTATTTCGAAGACAGCCTGCCGGAACCGACCGTCGACAAGGCTGCCCGCGTGGCCATCGACAACCTGATCCTGGCGGCCGCAAAAGACGGCGTGAACTCAGCGGTGATCTGCAACACGCTGATCTACGGCCACAGTCTCGGTGTGAAGCGCGACAGCGTGCAACTGCCGCGCTTGCTCAAGCAGGCACGCAAGAGCGGTGTGGTGCGCCATGTCGGCACCGGGCAGAACATCTGGTCCAACGTGCACATTGAAGACGTGGTGGCGCTGTACCTGCTGGCACTGACCCGCAACGTGCCGGGTACGTTCTACTTTGTGGAAAGCGGCGAGGCCTCGTTTATCGACATGACCACGGCGATTGCCCAAGCCCTGAACATGGGCCGGCCGCAGGATTGGCCGTTGGCCGAGGCTGAGGCCGAGTGGGGCTATGAAATGGCCAACTATGGCCTGGGCTCCAACAGCCGCGTGCGCGGCAGGCATGCCCGCGAGTTGCTGGGCTGGGCGCCGAAGCGTACGTCCGTAGTCGAGTGGATTCGCCACGAGATGGTTTAACAGAGGTGGGACACGGAGGGTATGCAGCTTAAGCGGTCGCCATTGGGCGGCCGTTTGTGTTTATGGACTGAATGAACGTGTACATGGATTGCGTGAAAGGCTTCCAGCCTAGAGAATGCAAGGATTCTGTTATCAGGCTTATGCCCGCCTGCGGTTTTTGGCGATGAAAGACTTGGAGTCTCGAATGATAAAAACCATAGTGATTAAAGGCTTCAAGTCTATTCCAGAGTTGACGCTAGAGTTAGGACGAGTTAATTGCTTTATCGGCGCCAACGGTGTCGGTAAAAGTAATATCTTGGAGGCCATTGGTGTTTTGGGCGCAGCAGCAAACGGCGTAGTTGATTCGGAGTCTCTTCTGCGACGTGGCGTCAGACCTGGTTTGCCGAGACTTTACAAAACGTCGTTCACCGGCGGAAGAACGCCGCCAGAAATTCGATTGAGTGCCATAGGTGCTCAAAGTGAGGAATATAGAACTTCAATTTTGAACCCTATTGATAAGCCTGAGCCGGCTTGGGAGTTCAAGACAGAGTATCTACGAGATTCGAATACTGAGATTCTGACTGCCGGTGTCAGAAGTTTGAAAAATTTGAAACCTACTGCTGGATTGGCGGCACTTAAGTTGGTGGATCTTTCACCGGATAACCCGGCTGCCAAATTGATGCAGCAGTTGCAGGACTACGCGATTTATAGCCCGAATACACCCACCCTACGGGCAATGGTGGCTGACCCGCAAACGCGTTCACCGCTGGGGTTGTCGGGCGGGCGGCTGGCTGACGCATTTGCTGAACTCAAGAGTGCTTTGGACGCTGATCCGCAATTGATGGACTCCGTACTGGAGTTAATCGACTGGGTTGTCGATATTGACGCCGTATCAACGGCAAATTCTTTATTGTCACCCTCGGTATCCCGTACTGGCCAAAGCGTTCTAAAGCTTACTGATCGATATATGAAAAGTGGGCGCAACTCTCTCACGGCATACGACGCCAGTGAGGGCGCTTTGTACGTATTGTTCAGTGCAATTCTATGTTTATCTCCTGCCGCGCCGATGGTGCTTGCGATTGACAATCTGGACCAAGCCTTGAACCCGCGTCTTGCCATGCGGCTGACTGAAAAACTGTCTTATTGGTTGAAGAAAAACGATGCCCGCAGACAGCTACTGTTTACAACTCATAACCCTGCCGTACTTGATGGACTTGACCTTTCGGATGATGAAATTCGTTTATTTGCGGTTGATCGCAATAGTGAAGGCCATACCAGTGTTATTCGGATAGAGCCAACCGAAAAGCTACTGAAAATGAACAAAGAATATCCGCTGTCCCGGCTATGGATGATGGGGCACCTAGGGGCGCTGCCCAATGTCTGACTTGCGCATCGCGTTGATCGCCGAAGGAAAAACCGACCTGGTGGTGGTGGAGGCTGCTCTTAAGGCGATTTTATTAGAGCCGTTTGTTCTCAAACTGATACAACCAGAAGCATCTTCACGTGAACTGGGTGAGGGCTGGGGTGGTGTTGCCAAGTGGTGTCATCAAAGTGTCGAGCGCGGTGAGGGCGTATTGCATGATGATCCAACACTTTTTTTGTATGACTTTTACATCATTCATTTGGACGCTGATGTGGCTGGCATGACGTATGCGCATGCCAGGCTTGAAGAGCTTGCTCAGCAACACAGTTGGGGCGCGTTGCCGTGTCAGATGCCGTGTCCTGTTGCACAGGATTCGGTTACCGCTTTGCGTACCGTCCTGCTGTCCTGGCTAGGCAATCCTGTTCCCACAAGCAAGACAGTGATTTGTATTCCCTCCAAGGCTATTGAGTCTTGGTTGGCGGCCGCCATCCTCCCGGCGACTGCAACTGCGCTTACAGATATCGAATGCAATTTTAATATGAAAACGGTATTGGCTCAGTTGCCCAAGGCGTCCCGGATCAACAAGCGAGCTGACTACATATTGAGAGCCCCTTTAGTCCAGAGTAGATGGAAGCGGGTATGTCAGCTTTGCACCCAGGCCGATGTCTTTGATCAGGATGTCAGAGCTGTGTAGTCTTCGTCGGCTGTTAAGATTCCCGCGATTTTCACACCCTTCAAAAAAGGCGATCAGTCAGGATCGCGTTTGTCATCATTGATGGCTGAAGTTTTTACTGACTTATACTTTTTGGTACCTCATGAACCTCACTCGTCTGCGCGCCGATGCCCTGGCCGGCCTCACCACGTCCTTTGCGCTGCTGCCCGAATGCATCGCCTTTGCCCTGGTGGCTCACCTCAACCCGCTGATGGGGCTGTACGGCGCCTTTATCATCTGCACCCTCACGGCGTTGTTCGGCGGCCGGCCCGGCATGGTGTCCGGGGCGGCAGGCTCGATGGCGGTGGTGATCGTCGCGCTGGTGGTGCAGCACGGCGTGGAATACCTGCTGGCTACGGTGCTGCTGGGCGGGCTGATCATGGTCGCGTTCGGCCTGTTGCGCCTGGGCAAGCTGGTGCGCATGGTGCCGCACCCGGTGATGCTGGGGTTCGTCAACGGCCTGGCGATCATCATTGCCCTGGCCCAGTTGGAACATTTCAAGAACGGTGAACGCTGGCTCAGCGGTACGCCGTTGTACGTGATGACGGGCCTGGTGCTGGTGACCATGGCCATCGTCTACCTGCTGCCGCGCATCACCCGTGCGGTGCCGCCGGCCCTGGTGGCGATCCTTGGCGTGGGCCTGGCCGTGTACCTGCTCGGCCTGCCGACCCGTACCCTCGGCGACATGGCCCACATCGCCGGCGGCCTGCCGAGCTTCGCGCTGCCGCAGATCCCCTGGACCCTGGAAACCCTCGGCATCATCGCCCCCTATGCGTTCCTGATGGCCATGGTCGGCCTGCTGGAAACCCTGCTGACCCTGAACCTCACCGACGAAATCACCGAGACCCGTGGCTACCCCGACCGCGAAAGCGTGGCCCTGGGCGCGGCGAATATGCTCTCGGGCCTGTTCGGCGGGATGGGCGGTTGCGCGATGATCGGGCAAACCGTGATCAACCTCAGCTCTGGCGGGCGTGGACGTTTCTCCGGGGTGTTCGCCGGGGTGATGATCCTGCTGTTTATTTTGTTTCTGTCACCGCTGATCGAGCGGATCCCGCTGGCGGCGCTGGTGGGGGTGATGTTCGTGGTGTCCCAGCAGACCTTCGCCTGGGCGTCCCTGCGGGTGATCAACAAGGTGCCGCTCAATGATGTGCTGGTGATTATCGCGGTAACAGTGATCACGGTGTTCACCGACCTGGCCACCGCCGTGCTGTGCGGCATCGTGATCGCAGCACTGAACTTTGCCTGGCAACAGGCCCGTGAGCTGTACGCCGATGAGCATCTGGAAGCGGATGGCAGCAAGCTCTATCGCCTGCACGGTACGCTGTTCTTTGCCTCGACGACGCCGTTCCTGAACCAGTTCGACCCGGCCAACGACCCCGCCCAGGTGACGCTGGATTGTCGTCACCTGAGCTTTGTCGACTACTCGGCGATTGCCGCACTGATGACCCTGCGCGAGCGCTACAGCAAGGCCGGCAAGCATTTGCGCGTGCTGCATTTGTCCGAACGCTGCAAGAAGCTGCTCAAGCGTGCCAAGGTTCACCACGACTGATCACATACCCCTGTAGGAGCGAGCTTGCTCGCGAAAAACCAGAGAGCGCCGCGGGCATCCAGAAAGCCCGCGTTGTCGTTGGCGATCTTCGCGAGCAAGCTCGCTCCTACAGAGGGCGATGCAGCCTTGCATTACGGCCCGACCAGGTCTTCCAGTTCCTGGGCGCGGGTCTGGGTCATGTCCAGCACGCAGCCGGTGCCGTTGACCTGGTCGATGGTGCCGCCGGTAGCGGAGCCGACGAAGGCACAATTGGCGTCACGGTACTTGATCCACAGGCGCTGCAGGTCCTGCAGTTGCTGCCTGCGGTTGCCTTCCTGGGCGGCGAGGGCGGTTTTGTAGGCTTTGTTCAGGCGCGTGTCTTGCACCTTGGTTTCCTTGACGTTGCAGCTGACCATGTCGGCAGTGGTATTGGCGCCGTCCATGCATTTTTTCAGCGCCGGGTTGTCGGCAGCGGCGGCAGTGCCGCACACGGCGAGAAGCAGGGCGCCGGCGGCGAGTGTGGTGCGAATCATGCTCGATTTTCCTGGCATCGGTGGATGTGCATTCTATGACTCAAGCCTCTTCGTTGAGTTTCCAGCCTTCTCTGAACTTCATGTAAGAACACCCCCCGAATTTTCATGCGCGGCCCTTGGGCATACCCCAACGCGACAGCGCTTATCTGTGGGCGAAAGTTACTTTCATAAAATTTGAAAATGCTCCTCGGTAATGATTTATGAGTTTCACAACCAACTCGACGTGACCCTTTCCGAGGAGTACCGCATGGCCGCATCACCGGGCTTCGGGCTGTTGGCATACGCTGCCATCGCCATCATTGCTTTGATCGTGCTGATCGCACGTTACCGGCTCAACCCGTTTATCGTCATCACCCTGGTGTCCATCGGCCTGGCGCTGATGGCCGGGATGCCGGCGGACACCATCATGGGTTCCTACGAGGCGGGCGTCGGCAAAACCCTGGGGCATATCGCCCTGGTCGTGGCGCTGGGCACCATGCTCGGCAAGATGATGGCCGAGTCCGGTGGTGCCGAGCAGGTGGCGCGCACGCTGATCAACCGTTTCGGCGAACGTAATGCCCATTGGGCCATGGTGTGCATCGCCTTCCTGGTGGGGCTGCCGCTGTTTTTCGAAGTGGGCTTTGTATTGCTGGTGCCGATCGCCTTTACCGTGGCGCGGCGCGTGGGGGTGTCGATCCTGATGGTCGGCCTGCCAATGGTTGCCGGCTTGTCGGTGGTGCATGCGTTGGTGCCGCCGCACCCGGCGGCGATGATGGCCGTGCTGGCGTATAACGCGTCGGTGGGGCAGACCGTGCTCTATGCGATCCTCATCGGTATCCCGACGGCGATCATCGCCGGCCCGGTGTACGCCAAATTCATCGTGCCGCGTATTCACCTGCCGGCGGAAAACCCGCTGGAACGCCAGTTCATCGAGCGCGAACCCCGTGAGCGTTTGCCGAGCTTTGCACTGACCATGGGCACCATCCTGTTGCCGGTGGTGCTGATGATGATCGGCGGTTGGGCCAACGTGATTTCCACCCCGGGTACGGGCTTCAACCAGTTCCTGCTGTTTATCGGCAACTCGGTGATCGCGCTGCTGGTGGCGACCCTGGTGAGTTTCTGGACCCTGGGCCTGGCGCAGGGCTTCAACCGCGAGTCGATCCTCAGGTTCACCAATGAATGCCTGGCGCCGACCGCGAGTATCACCTTGCTGGTGGGCGCGGGCGGTGGCCTGAACCGGATCCTCGTGGATGCAGGCGTCACTCATGAGATCCTCGGCCTAGCCCATGCCTTCCACTTGTCGCCGCTGGTGATGGGCTGGCTGTTCGCGGCGTTGATGCGGATTGCGACGGGCTCAGCCACGGTAGCCATGACTACGGCTTCGGGCGTGGTAGCCCCGGTCGCCCTGGGCCTGGGTTATCCACACCCGGAATTGCTGGTGTTGGCTACTGGCGCGGGTTCGGTGATCTTTTCCCACGTTAACGACGGCGGCTTCTGGCTGATCAAGGAATACTTCAATATGACGGTGATCCAGACCTTCAAGACCTGGACCGTATTGGAGACCCTGATCTCTGTGGTTGCCTTCGGTCTGACTTACGGTCTGTCCTGCATTTTGTAACCCGGAGCCTCCATGGACATCCTCTACCAGATCCGCGCCCGCCAGGATTCCTTCAGCGCCGGCGAAGGGCGTATCGCCAGGCTGATGCTGGAGGATGTGGGCTTTGCCGCCTCGGCCAGCCTGGAAGAGCTGTCCCAACGCGCCGAGGTCAGTACCGCGACCTTATCGCGGTTTGCCCGCAGTGTCGGTTGCCGGGATTTGCGCGACCTGCGCCTGCAACTGGCCCAGGCCAGCGGCGTCGGCAGCCGCTTCCTGGACCCGGCGGGGTTGCCTGAGCAGTCGGCGTTTCATCGGCAGATTCTTGGCGATATCGAGGCGACGCTGCGCCAGCATTTGTCGGGTTTCAACCAGGCGAGTTTTGTCGATGCGGTCAACCTGCTGGGGAAGGCGCGGATGATCCACGCGTTCGGCATGGGCGGGCCGTCGAGTTTGTGCAGCGATGAATTGCAGGTGCGCCTGGTTCGCCTGGGCTACCCGATTGCCGCCAGCCACGACCCGGTGATGATGCGTGTCACGGCGGCAACCCTGGGGCCGGAACACGCGCTGATCGTCTGCTCGCTCACCGGCCTCACCCCCGAGTTGCTTGATGTGGTGGCGCTGGCGCGCAACTACGACGCGCGCATCGTCGCCATCACCCTGGCCGACTCGCCCCTGGCGCAGTTGGCGGATGTGCTGCTGCCGCTGCAACCGGCCGAAACCAGTTTTATCTACAAACCCACGGCGGCGCGCTACGGCATGCTGCTGGCCATCGACCTGCTCGCCACCGAGCTGGCGCTGGCCCTGCCCGACGACAACCAGGAACGTTTGCGCCGGATCAAGCTGGCCCTCGACGATTATCGCGGCGGCCCTGACAGCCTGCCGCTTGGAGATTGATATGACGTACGACACGCTGATTCGCCAGGCGCTGATCATCGATGGCAGCAACACCGAAGGGTTTGTCGCCGATGTGGGGCTGCGTGACGGGCGCATCGAGACCATTGGCGACTTATCGACGGCGGTGGCCGCGCATGAAATCGATGCGACTGGCCGTGTGCTGGCGCCGGGCTTTATCGATGTCCACACCCATGACGACACGGTGGTCATCCGCCAGCCACAGATGCTGCCCAAGCTCAGCCAGGGCGTGACCACGGTGATTGTCGGCAACTGTGGCATCAGCGCCTCACCGGTGAGTTTGCGCAGCGATCCGCCGGACCCGATGAACTTGTTGGGCAGCGCTGCAGCGTTTGTTTATCCCCGTTTCAGCGACTATCGCAGCGCCGTTGAAAGCGCTCATCCAGCGGTCAACGTTGCGGCATTGATCGGTCACACGGCGCTGCGCAGTAACCACATGGACGACCTGCATCGCACTGCCACACCGGATGAAATCGCCGCCATGCGCGTGCAGTTGCACGAGAGTCTCGAAGCCGGCGCCCTCGGTTTATCCACAGGCCTGGCCTACGCCAGCGCGTTCAGTGCCGAGACCGATGAAGTGCTGCAACTGAGTGAAGAACTCACGTCCTTCGGTGCGGTGTACACCACCCATTTGCGCAGCGAATTCGAACCGGTGCTGGAGGCGATGGACGAGGCTTTTCTGATTGGCCGGCACGCACAGGTACCGGTGATCATTTCCCACCTCAAATGTGCGGGAGCGGGGAACTGGGGGCGTAGTCCGCAGCTGTTGGCAGCGTTGGAATCAGCGGCTAAAACCCATCCGGTGGGGTGTGATTGTTATCCCTATGCGGCCAGTTCCTCGACCCTGGACCTCAAGCAGGTGACCGACGCGTTTCGCATCACGATTACCTGGTCGACGCCGCACCCGGAAGTGGGTGGGCGCGACTTGCAGGACATTGCCGGCGAATGGGACGTCTCCCTGATGGACGCCGCCCGTCGTCTGCAGCCTGCGGGGGCGGTGTACTACGGGATGGATGAAGCGGATGTGCGACGCATCCTTGCGCATCCATTGTCGATGGTGGGGTCTGATGGGTTGCCCGAAGATCCGTTTCCACACCCACGCTTGTGGGGGGCGTTTCCACGGGTGCTGGGGCATTTCAGCCGGGATGTCGGGTTGTTCCCGTTGCATACCGCCGTGCACAAGATGACCGGCTTGTCGGCAGCGCGTTTTGGGTTATCCGAGCGTGGTGAAATTCGTGAAGGGCACTGGGCCGACCTTGTGTTGTTCGACCCGTTGCGGGTACGGGATGTGGCGGACTTCAATGAACCTCAGCGTGCAGCGCAAGGCATTGATGGCGTGTGGGTCAACGGCGTATTGAGCTACAGCGATGGTCGGGCGAACGGTCAGCGATCGGGGCGATTCCTGGCGCGCAGTGGGGATTTGCGTGATGGGTTTTCGACTCTATAGTGGGCGCTTTCATACACGGAGCGGTTGCCATGCACTTAGGAAAAGTTACCCCCATCCTGCGGATTTTCGATGAGGCCAAGGCCTTGGAGTTCTACGTCGACTTCCTGGGGTTCAAGGTCGATTGGCAGCATCGCTTCGAGGTGAATTTCCCGCTGTATCTGCAGGTGTCGTTGGGGGAGTGCGTGCTGCATTTATCCGAGCATCATGGCGATGCTTCGCCGGGCGCGGCGGTGCGGATTCAGGCGCAAGGGGTGGACGCATATCAGCAGCTATTGCAGGACAAGGATTATCGTTATGCCAAGCCAGAAGTCGAGCAAACGCCTTGGGGATCGCGGGAGATGAGCATCAAGGATCCGTTTGGGAATCGGGTGGTGTTTGTTGAGGAAGGCGAGGGCTGATCGGCAAATTGCAGGCAATAAAAAACCGCCTTGGTAGGCGGTTTTTTATTGCAATCCCAGTTTGCGGCTGGGGTTGCTGTCTCACAGGAGCACTGACGTGTTGGAGAATACTACTGCTGCTTTAAGGTTTTATACAAGGGCTGACGATAACTGGTTCTATTGGTTTTCAATTGCAAAGAACAGCAACAACTTTTGAGGGCGATTAGTTGTTACTTGTAACACCTTGGCGTAGATGGCTGAGCTAGCATCACCCGCGTTCTGTGTTCATCGTGAGGAAGGTTGGCTGGGTTCGCGCGCAAATTTTGGACCGACTGCCACGGGCTTGCAATCCGTGCCGGATTAATGCGGGAGGACCATCAACCCAGCCGCCTCACAGGAGCACTGACGTGCATCCAAAGGCTCACATGTTCCGGTAAGTGCGCTGGAGGTAAGGCCCAACTCACGGAGGGCCGAGTATGTCTAGGTTTGCACGACGTACATGGAACCTCGTAGTGAATGCCGTACGTGTTTATCACGTGTGGACATTCCTGCGGGACAGCTTCGATGACCTGTAAGGTCTGAGAAGTGGAGCCGCTTCGGGTAATACCGAAGCGGCTTTTTGGTTTCTTAAACCCGGAAGTGACTGACCATCTGCTGCAACTGGCTACCCAAACGTGCCAGTTCCACGCTCGATTTTGCCGTCTCATCGCTCGCGGTGGCGGTCTGCTCGGACACGTCACGCACATTCACGATGCTGCGGCTGATCTCTTCGGCCACGGCGCTTTGTTGTTCGGCGGCGGCGGCGATCTGCTGGTTCATCGACTGTATGTTCGACACTGTGCGGGTGATGTTTTCCAGTGACACTCCGGCCTTGCGCGTCAGTTCGACACTGCTGTCGGTGAGGCTGCGGCTGTTGTTCATCACGTTGGCAACTTGCTGGGTACCGTTCTGCAAGCCGGCGACCAGGCCTTCGATTTCCTCGGTGGATTTCTGCGTGCGCTGGGCCAGGCCGCGCACTTCGTCGGCGACCACGGCAAAGCCGCGACCGGCTTCACCGGCACGCGCCGCTTCGATCGCTGCGTTGAGGGCCAGCAAGTTGGTCTGTTCGGCCACCGCCTTGATCACGTCCATCACGCTGCCGATCTTGTTGCTCTCTTGTTGCAGGTGCGCCATGGCGTCGGTGGAGCGCTCCACTTCGGCGGCCAGGCGTTCGATCTGGGCGATGGCCTCGGCCACCACTTTATCGCCTGCGCGGGCCTGGCCGTCAGCGTCGGCGGCGGCCAGAGAAGCTTGCTCGGCGTTGCGTGCGACTTCCTGCACGGTGGCGGTCATTTCGTGCATTGCCGTGGCGACCTGATCGGTCTCGATCTTCTGGCTGTTCACACCGGCGCTGGTCTGCTCGGTGACGGCCGACAGTTCTTCGGCGGCGCTGGCGATCTGGGTCACGCCGTCGCGAATCCCGCTGATCAGTTCACGCAAGGTGGTGCCCATGCGCTGGATGCCTTGTTGCAGTACGCCCAGCTCATCGCGACGGGTGACCTGGATATTGTGGCTCAGGTCGCCGGAGGCGATGCGCTCAACCACGGCCAGGGTTTCCTGGATCGGGCGGGTGATCTGGCGGGTGATCACCCAGGCAGCAATGATGCCGACCAGCAGTGCAAGCAAGGTGCTGATCAATTGCAGGCTACGGGCTTGTGCACTTTCGGCGTCACGGCGGTTCAACTGGATGTCGTAGAGCTTGTCACTGATGGTGACGATGTCGGCACCCTGGGTGGTCATTTCAGCACGGGCGGCGACAATGTTGGCGTTGGCGGCCTTGTAGTTCTGCACGGCGCTGCGATAGGCGCCAAGGGCGGTTTCCAAAGAGGTCAGTGCGCTTTGCTGGCTGGCGCCGAAGGCGGCGCTGAGGTCTTTCAAGCCACTGATGGCTTTTTCGATTTGTGCGGCAGCGCGGGCTTCGGTATCCGGGTTGACGTTGCCGGTGTAGCCACGTACTTCATAGCGGGCCAACTGGAACTGCATCTTGGCGTCGGCCACGGCCTGGAACTGTGCAAGGTGCTCCGCGCTGTCGGGCATTTGCTTCACACTGGCTTCCAGCGCGTCGATTTGGGCGTTGGCGATATCGGCCTTGTCGCCCATCATTTGGCGAGAGGTATTACCGTTACGGTAAGCCTCACGCATTTTGTTCAGGGATTGCTGATAAGCCGTGATGATGGCTTTCTGCTCGTTGAGCAGCTTGACGTTTTCCGGGCTCTTGAAGCTGTCCAGGAGTTTCTGTTGCTGGGCAGCGAAGGTGTCCAGGCTGGTCTGCACGTTCTGCGCCACGGCTTCGTCGCCGTTAGCGAGCATGTATTGCAGGCGCACGATGCGCAGTTTGGTCAGCGACGCGTTGAGCTGGGTGATATCGCTCATCCAGTTACTACGGTCGATCAGGCTGCCGAGGCTGGTCCAGCCGGTGAAGGCCAGGATTGAGGTGAGGACCAGTACCAGGCCAAAGCCCAGGCCCAGTTTGAGGTTGACGCTGATGTTACCGAACCAGCTGTTCATCGAATGCTCCGCGAAGGTGATTTTTTGTCTGCTGGACGGTGTTGTTGTTTGAGCCAGCCAAGGTGTGTAGGCCTGTATCGGCGAAAGGGTTTGAATCTGAAGCGCTTTTATCGTGCGTGCGACGAAGCGTCGCGATCCCGGTGCCGCTCTGCCGTGCAGGGCTCATCACGAGCGGGTCTTGTGTGCTAGTCTGCTGGCCCTTTTAGTTCAGGGCGGCGCGCACATCACTGTTTCCAGTGCTGCCCTACAGCGGAGCCTCTTCATGTCCGAAGTTAATCTGTCCACCGACGAAACCCGCGTCAGCTACGGTATCGGCCGTCAGTTGGGCGACCAACTGCGCGACAACCCACCACCGGGTGTGAGCCTGGACGCGATCCTGGCTGGCCTGACCGATGCATTCGCCGGCAAACCAAGCCGTGTTGACCAGGAGCAAATGGCCGCCAGCTTCAAGGTCATCCGCGAAATCATGCAAGCCGAGGCTGCTGCCAAGGCTGAAGCCGCCGCAGGCGCTGGCCTGGCGTTCCTGGCTGAAAACGCCAAGCGTGATGGCATCACCACCCTGGCTTCCGGCCTGCAATTTGAAGTGCTGACCGCCGGTGACGGCGCCAAGCCGACCCGTGAAGACCAGGTTCGTACTCACTACCACGGCACCTTGATCGACGGCACGGTGTTCGACAGCTCCTACGAGCGTGGCCAGCCTGCAGAATTCCCGGTAGGCGGCGTGATCGCCGGCTGGACCGAAGCCCTGCAACTGATGAATGCCGGCAGCAAATGGCGCCTGTACGTGCCGAGCGAATTGGCTTACGGCGCTCAAGGCGTTGGCAGCATTCCGCCGCACAGCGTGCTGGTATTCGACGTCGAACTGCTCGACGTTCTGTAAGACCTGCTTTTGATTACCTGTAGGAGCGAGCTTGCTCGCGAAAAACGTCAACGATGACGCGGGCATCCTGGATGAGCGCGTTGTTTATGCGGTCTTCGCGAGCAAGCTCGCTCCTACAGTGTTTTGCTGGTTTCCTCATGGATGAAATTTGCCATTGAGCTCCGTCGCCGGGCGCAACGCTCGGGCATAGCAGAACAGAAACAGATTACGCACCACTTCCTTGAGCACTCCTGGTTCACTCGAACTCAGGCCGTTGACGTCCAGGTCACCCTGATCCTGCAATTCATTCAGCGCTTCTTCTTCCAGCACCGCACAGACTTCGCCGGTTTCCCGATGAAGGATGCGCAGGTAAGGGTGTGGGCGGTCGAGCCAGGCATCTATCAAATAAGTCATGGGTACATCTCCTTGATGGGTTTCAATGAGAATAATTCTTATTCGTAGAATAGCAAGTGCCTATTGGCAGTTTCCTGGTTTTTCTGTGTGGATATTGCGAGGGGTCAACAGGGAGGGCAAAACGCCATCCCGCGCGGGCGCGGGATGGATGCAGCAGGTTCAGACTTTGCGCACGAACTCGGACTTGAGTTTCATCGGGCCGATACCGTCGATCTTGCAATCGATATCGTGGTCGCCATCGCACAGGCGGATGTTCTTGACCTTGGTGCCGACCTTCACGACCAGGGACGTACCCTTGACCTTGAGGTCTTTGATCACGGTGATGGTGTCGCCGTCCTGCAGGACGTTGCCCACAGAGTCTTTCTTCACGGTTTCATCGCCGGCTGCTTCGGCCTCGCCATTGGCGGACCACTCATGGGCGCATTCCGGGCAGATCAGCTGGGCGCCGTCTTCATAGGTGTATTCGGAATTGCATTTCGGGCAGGGTGGCAACGTGCTCACTAAAGCTCCTTGAGATTCAGGGATGACTAAAAGTCGCACATTATATAGGGTTTTGTGATGTTGCAGGCTGTATGAAATCCAAATGTGGGAGGGGGCTTGCCCCGATGACGGTGTTCCAGCCGATATATCGACTGGCTGATCCACCGCGATCGGGAGCAAGCCCCCCTCCCACATTGTAGGTATGGCTTAGTGAGTACGGGCGACCGCAAACTCACTCAGCTCAACCAGGGCATCCCGGTACTCGCTGGCCGGCAGGGCTTGCAGGCACTGGATCGCACGGGCTACGTAGTCACGCGCCAGTTGCGCGGTGTACTCCAGGGAACCGGAAGCTTCCACGGCAGCGCGGATGGCCTCCAGGTCTTCGATCCCGCCTTTCTGGATCGCCTTGCGCACGAGTGCCGCCTGTTCCGGCGTGCCTTCGCGCATGGTGTAGATCAGCGGCAAGGTCGGTTTGCCTTCGGCCAGGTCGTCGCCGACGTTCTTGCCCAGGGTTTCTGCATCGCCACGGTAGTCGAGGAGGTCGTCCACCAGTTGGAACGCCACGCCCAGGTGATCACCGAAGGTACGCAGGGCTTCGGCCTGCTCGGCGGTCGCGCCACAGAGCGCGGCGGCACTGTGTGTGGAGGCTTCGAAGAGCATCGCGGTCTTGCCGCGAATCACTTCCATATAGGTTTCTTCGGTGGTGCTGGCGTCGCGAACCTTGGACAGCTGCAGCACTTCGCCTTCAGCGATGATGCGCGTGGCCTGGGAAAGAATCTTCATCACCGGCATCGAGCCCAGCTCGACCATCATTTCGAACGAGCGCGAGTACAGGAAGTCGCCCACCAGCACGCTCGGGGCATTGCCCCACATCGCATTGGCGGTCTCGCGGCCACGGCGCATGCCGGACATGTCGACCACGTCGTCATGCAGCAGGGTCGCGGTGTGCAGGAACTCGATGGTGGCGGCCAGCAGGCGCAGGTCATCGCCTTCGCGGCCCAGGGCCTTGCCACACAGCAGCACTAATAAAGGACGCAGGCGTTTACCGCCCGCCGACGTAATATAGTCGCCAATTTTGGAGACCAGCGGCACTTTAGACGTCAGCTGCTGCTTGATGATGCCGTCGACGGCGCTAAAATCGTCCGCGACCGCGCGGTAGAAAGCTTGGGGTTGCATCAGCGACAGTCGCTCCAGAAGGGTTGCGCGGCATGCTAGGACCCTGACCCCCGGGTGTCAAGGCGCGATAGACGGCCACTTGCAACACCCATTTACCTTGCGTACAATCGCGCACCCTGAACTTCCTGGGCAGCACCTGCCTTACGCAATTGCATTCGGGACGTCCATCCCATGCAGCCATGCCAGCCAATACCTCTTCTTATAAAGCGCTGGGTGAGCAGGATTATCGGAGAAATACCATGTCGTACGCAGTAATTGTTACTGGTGGCAAGCAATACAAGGTCGCCCCAGGTGAATACCTGAAGATCGAAAAACTGGAAATCGCTACCGGCGAATCCGTTACCTTTGATCGCGTTCTGTTGGTCGCCAATGGCGATGACGTGAACATCGGCGCTCCAGTTGTTGCTGGCGCTACCGTTGTGGCTGAAGTGATCTCCCAAGGTCGTCACGATAAAGTCCGCATCATCAAGTTCCGTCGTCGTAAGCACCACATGAAGCGTATGGGCCACCGCCAGTGGTACACCGAGATCAAAATCACCGGTATTCAGGCTTAATTTCAGCCTAATTCCTCACTAGGAGAATTGACTCATGGCACACAAAAAAGCTGGTGGTAGTACCCGTAACGGTCGCGACTCAGAAGCCAAACGCCTTGGCGTTAAGATGTATGGCGGCCAGAAAATCATTCCGGGCAACATCATCGTGCGTCAGCGCGGCACCCAATTCCACGCCGGTTACGGTGTTGGCATGGGTAAAGATCACACCCTCTTCGCGAAAATCGAAGGCGTGATCAAGTTTGAAGTAAAAGGCGCGTTCAACCGCCGTTACGTGAGCGTTGTCGCCGCTTAATTGCGCGATCGCTGGAAAAGCCCTGTCTTGCGACGGGGCTTTTTCGTTTGTGGAGTGAGTCTCTTGCAAAGCTGTTTGTAATGGGCTCAAGCAGCTGGATTTGCGGCTGTTGATTGAGGTCCCTGCGCTCATTTTTGCAAGAGTCTTATGTCTTGGTTTCTTAAGCTCGTCCATGCGGCGAGAGGCGTTTTGTTATGAAGTTCGTTGATGAAGTTTCCATCCGAGTAAAAGCAGGCGACGGCGGTAACGGTTGCATGAGTTTCCGTCGCGAAAAATTCATCGAAAACGGTGGCCCTAACGGCGGTGACGGCGGTGACGGCGGTTCCATCTACATGATGGCCGACGAAAACCTCAACACCCTGGTCGACTACCGTTACACCCGGCACTTCGATGCCGAGCGTGGCTCCAACGGCGGCAGCACCGACTGCACCGGTAAAAAAGGCGAAGACCTGGTACTGCGTGTACCGGTCGGCACCACGATCATCGACTCCGCGACCCAGGAAGTGATTGGCGACCTGACCAAGGCCGGCCAGAAACTGATGGTTGTACAGGGCGGCTGGCACGGTCTGGGTAACACCCGATTCAAGTCCAGTACCAACCGTGCACCGCGCCAGACCACGCCGGGCAAGCCGGGCGAGCAACGCGACCTGAAGCTGGAAATGAAAGTACTGGCTGACGTGGGCCTGCTGGGCCTGCCGAACGCCGGCAAAAGTACCTTCATCCGCTCGGTGTCGGCCGCCAAGCCGAAAGTCGCCGACTACCCGTTCACCACCCTGGTGCCAAACCTGGGCGTGGTCAGCGTCGACCGCTGGAAAAGCTTCGTGATCGCCGACATTCCCGGCCTGATCGAAGGGGCTTCCGACGGTGCTGGCCTGGGGATTCGCTTCCTCAAGCATTTGTCCCGCACCCGTTTGCTGCTGCACCTCGTCGACATGGCGCCATTGGATGACACCAGTGCACCGGACGCCGCCGAAGTGATCGTCAGCGAACTGACCAAGTTCAGCCCGGCCCTGGCCGAGCGTGATCGCTGGTTGGTGCTGAACAAGTGCGACCAGATCCTCGAGGAAGAGCACGAGGAGCGCGTCAAGGAAATCGTCGATCGCCTGGAATGGACAGGTCCGGTCTACGTGATCTCGGCGATCGCCAAAGAAGGCACCGAGCGCCTGACCCGCGACATCATGCGCTACCTGGAAGACCGTGCCGACCGTCTGGCGGCCGACCCGGTATTCAAGGCCGAACTCGCCGAACTCGATCAGCAGATCGAAGACGAGGCCCGTGCCCAGTTGCAGGCCCTGGACGACCAGCGTGCCTTGCGTCGCAGCGGCGTGAAGTCGGTCCATGATATCGGCGACGATGATTGGGACGAAGAAGACGTGGATGATGAAGACGGTCCGGAAATCATTTACGTGCGCGACTGATAGGTTGCGATAAACTCGAACGCCGCTCCCTGGAGCGGCGTTTTGGTATCCGGGTATAACGTTATGGCCAGCGCTGGGTCGCGCGGCCCTCTATCTAAGGTTGAAGATGATGCGGAGCAAAGTGACAGGTGCGCAGCGCTGGGTCGTAAAGATCGGAAGTGCGCTGCTGACGGCAGATGGCAAAGGCCTGGATCGTGCAGCCATGAGCGTCTGGGTCGAGCAGATGGTGGCCTTGCATGAGGCGGGTGTCGAGTTGGTGCTGGTGTCGTCCGGGGCGGTTGCCGCCGGGATGAGCCGCCTCGGCTGGACCGCGCGACCCAGCGCGATGCACGAACTGCAAGCCGCCGCCGCCATCGGCCAGATGGGCCTGGTGCAAGCCTGGGAATCCAGCTTTGCCGAGCATGGCCGCCACACGGCGCAGATCCTGCTGACCCACGATGACCTGTCCGACCGCAAGCGTTACCTCAACGCCCGCAGCACCTTGCGTGCGTTGGTGGAGCTTAAGGTCATCCCGGTGATCAACGAGAACGACACCGTGGTCACCGACGAGATCCGTTTCGGTGATAACGACACCCTGGCCGCGCTGGTGGCCAACCTGGTGGAGGCCGACCTGCTGGTGATCCTCACCGACCGCGACGGCATGTTCGACGCCGACCCGCGCCACAACCCCGATGCCCAACTGATCTACGAAGCGCGCGCTGATGACCCGGCGCTCGACGCCGTGGCCGGCAGCGTCGGCGGCGCCCTGGGGCGTGGCGGCATGCAGACCAAGTTGCGCGCAGCACGCCTGGCAGCACGTTCCGGGGCCCACACCATCATCGTCGGTGGGCGCCTGGAGCGTGTGCTGGATCGCCTCAAGGCGGGTGAGCGCATCGGTACGTTGCTGTCGCCCGAACGCGGCATGCTGGCGGCGCGCAAGCAATGGCTGGCCGGGCACCTGCAAACCCGCGGCACCCTGGTGCTCGACGATGGTGCGGTGTCGGCGTTGTCTCAGGGCCACAAGAGCCTGCTGCCGGTGGGCGTCAAGTTGGTGCAGGGCAGCTTCCGCCGTGGCGAGATGGTGGTGTGCGTGGCGCCCGACGGTCGTGAGATCGCCCGTGGCCTGGCCAACTACAGCGCCCTGGAAGCGCAGAAAATCATTGGACAATCGTCTGACGCGATTGTCGGACTCTTGGGTTACATGGCGGAACCGGAACTGGTTCACCGCGATAACCTGATTCTGGTCTAAACAAAGGGAATACACGATGCGCGTGATGAAGGGATTGCTCGGCCTGCTGCTGGCCCTGCCGCTGCTGGCTTCGGCCGAAGAAGTTGGCCAGGTGTCGACGGTGTTCAAGTTCGTCGGCCCCAACGACCGGATTGTGGTCGAAGCGTTCGATGACCCCAAGGTCGACGGCGTGACCTGCTATTTGTCACGCGCCAAGACCGGCGGCGTGAAAGGTGGCCTGGGCTTGGCCGAAGACCGTGCCGAAGCCTCGATCGCCTGCCGTCAGGTCGGCCCGATTCGCTTCAAGGGCGAGCTCAAGGACGGCGACGAAGTGTTCAAGGAGCGCACCTCGCTGGTGTTCAAGACCATGCAGGTGGTGCGTTTCCTCGACAAGAAGCGCAATACCCTGGTGTACCTGGTCTACAGTGACCGCTTGATCGAAGGCAGCCCGCAGAACGCGGTGACGGCGATTCCTATTCTGCCGTGGCCGACCGCTCAGTAATCCGCAGGCAAGTTTTGCAATCGGCGTCTATGATTGCAGGCTTGCGGGTTGTAATCTCGAAGCGCTGCTTTGCTAAGAACATGGGAAATCTGGAGTTCGTCATGAGTGCTTTCCACGACCTGAAACTCAAAGCTTTGGACGGACAAGAGCTGCCGCTGGCGCCCTTCAAGGGGCACGTTGTGCTGGTGGTCAACGTAGCCTCCAAGTGTGGCCTGACCCCGCAATACGCTGCGTTGGAAAACCTCTATCAGCAGTACAAGGCCCAGGGTTTTACCGTGCTTGGCCTGCCGTGCAACCAGTTTGCTGGCCAGGAACCGGGCACCGAGGAGGAAATCCGCGAGTTCTGCAGCCTGAACTACGGCGTGACCTTCCCCCTGGGCAGCAAGCTCGATGTGAACGGCCCTGAGCGTCACCAGCTGTACCGTTTGCTGGCGGGCGAGGGCGCCGAGTTTCCAGGGGATATCACCTGGAATTTCGAGAAATTCCTGCTGGGCAAGGATGGCCGGGTCCTCGCGCGATTCTCGCCGCGCACTGCACCGGATGATCCGACGGTCGTGCAGGCCATCGAAAAAGCCCTGAATTGAGCAGCTGCAGGCCCAGCTTCAAGTTTCAGATTTGAAGCTGGCTGCTGCTTTCATACCCCTTAATCACCCAAATCAATAGTGCTGTTCAGCGCTCTGCACTCCCCATATTATCCGCATCATAAACCTCGTCTTCCGCGGAGTGCTCCCATGCCTGTCCAAGCCTTGTTCAAACCGTTCCAGCTCGGTGCACTGCAGCTGTCGACCCGCGTGGTCATGGCGCCGATGACCCGTTCGTTTTCCCCAGGTGGCGTGCCTGATTCCAAGGTCATCGAGTACTACCGCCGCCGTGCCGCTGCCGGCGTGGGCCTGATCATTACCGAAGGCACCGTGGTCGGTCACCCGGCCTCCAACGGCTACCCGAATGTCCCGCATTTCTACGGCGAGGCGGCGCTGGCCGGCTGGAAGAAGGTCGTCGATGCCGTGCACGCCGAAGGTGGCAAGATTGTCCCGCAGCTCTGGCATGTGGGCAGTGTGCGCCGCATCGGTACCGAGCCTGACGCCAGTGTGCCGGCCTACGGCCCGATGGAAAAACTCAAGGATGGCAACGTGGTCGTCCACGGCATGACCACCCAGGACATCAAGGATGTCATTGCCGCGTTCGCCCAAGCCGCCAAGGATGCCCAGGGCATCGGCATGGACGGCGTGGAGATCCATGGCGCCCACGGCTATCTGGTTGACCAGTTCTTCTGGGAAGGCAGCAACCAGCGCACCGACGAATACGGCGGCAGCCTGGCCAACCGTTCGCGCTTTGCCATCGAACTGATCCAGGCCACCCGCGCCGCCGTCGGCCCGGACTTCCCGATCATCTTGCGTTTCTCCCAGTGGAAGCAGCAGGACTACACCGCACGCCTGGTGCAAACCCCCGAGGCCTTGGGTGAATTCCTCAAGCCGTTGTCTGATGCCGGTGTGGATATTTTCCACTGCTCCACCCGTCGTTTCTGGGAGCCGGAGTTCGAAGGTTCCGACCTCAACCTCGCCGGCTGGACCCGCCAACTCACGGGCAAACCGACGATCACCGTGGGCAGTGTCGGCCTGGATGGCGAATTCCTGCAGTTCATGGTCAACACCGACAAGGTTGCCCAACCGGCCAGTCTGGAAAAGCTGCTGGAGCGCTTGAACAACGACGAGTTCGACCTGGTCGCTGTTGGCCGTGCGCTGCTGGTGGATCCGGATTGGGCCGTGAAGGTGCGTGAAGGTCGTGAAGGCGACATTCTGCCGTTCAGTCGCGAGGCGTTGACGACCCTGGTGTAGGGGGGAGCCCAGGCCTGCGTTCACTATCGACGGCTGAGCGTGAGGGTTTAGCTGTTTCAGGCGAAAGGCTGGGTATTGAATACCCGGCCTTCCGCTTGTGTTCAGGCCATCATTCGCCTCAATGCTTATTGCCTTGTCCTTGGTCCATATGGATTAAAGCTAGAAGTGCTGTCCGTCTGGTCGGAACGTGCCCATTGAGGTGGCCTGACGGAACATTACTCCTGGTTTGGGCGCGTACCCCCAGGTAGTGGAAGGCGGTCAGTGGGCTGCGGGCGTTGCCAGTCGTTCTGCGCCGGCTGCCAGGCGTTTTGCGAGTGTGTGGACTGTGGGCGGTTGTCATGGTTGTGCGGTGGGCGTTGCCAGTCGTTCTGCGCCAGCCGCCAGGCGTTTTGCGGGCGTGTGGACTGCGGGCGGTTGTCATGGTTGTGCGATGGGCGTTGCCAGTCATTCTGCGCCGTTTGCCAGTTGTTTTGCGGGCGCGAAGGTTGCGGGCGGTTCCAGCCAGTGTTTGCGTGGTTCTGGTGGTTTTGACCGCTTCCGGATGGGGATGCCCATGCGGAGGGGTTGAATGGTTGGAATCTCAGCGCCATTGATCCATTTATCAGTGTCGACATAGTGCTCTCTATTAGTTTTTCAGCATGAATGACCTGCCTCGTTCGAGTGTGTTTCACAGGGACACACCCCCTCTTACGGCAGGTGTCATATCAGTGGTGATAATTCGTTCGACGTTCCGGAAATATCCTGTTGTGGCGTGCCGATTCAGGCAGTCCCAAGCAGGGATTCCTACCGTTGAAACCAATATTCAAGGGGTAGGCAGGCAGGACCGGGAATTGGCCTACGTCATTCGTAGAGGGTTCAACGAATGTCAGGCAGTGTTGGAGCTGCCAAATGTTCTGCGCACACATCGCGTAACTGGTTCTCGAACTGCTCGATAATCGCCGGCCAGCCCTGGCGGCTCGCATGTTGGCGTGCATTGAGGCGGGCCCTGCGCAAATGTTCGCTGTCTTCCAGCAACCATCTGGCCGCATCGAAAAACGCGTCCTCATCACCCGGCATGGCCAGCACACCGTTGTAACCATGGCGGATATGCTGGGTCGCCGCCGCCTGGTCGTACGCCACCACACCCAGCCCGGAGGCCATGGCCTCGAGCACCACATTGCCGAAGGTTTCGGTCAGGCTGGGGAACAGGAACACATCCCCGGATGCGTAATGCCGCGCCAGTTCTTCGCCGCGCTGGGTGCCACAGAACACCGCGTCGGGCAGGTCGCGCTCGAGCATCGGGCGTTGCGGGCCATCGCCGACGATGATCAGTTTCAGCCGACGCTGTGGATAAGTTGCCTGCAGCGCGTCAAAGCAGCGCTTGAGCAGCCCGAGGTTTTTCTCCTGGGCCAGGCGCCCCACGTGCAGCACGGCAATATCGTCGTTTTCCAGGCCCCAGCTTTCCCGTAGTGCGTTGTCACGCTTGGCCGGGTGGAATAATTGGCTGTCCACCCCGCGCGCCAGCATCCCCAGGCGCTCGAAATGCCGGCGCTCCAGTTCCAGGCGTTGGCTGGCGCTGGGCACCAGGGTCAAGGTCGAACGGTTATGAAACCAACGCAGGTAGTGCGTAACCATGCGGCTTAACAGGCTCAGGCCGTACTGGTTGGAGTACTGCTGGAAATTGGTGTGAAAACCGCTGACCACGCTGATTCCCAGGCGCCGCGCCGCCCGCAGCGCCGACAGCCCCAGCGGGCCCTCGGTGGCGATGTAGAGCACGTCGGGGCGCTGGCGTGTCCAGCGGCGCAGCAACTTGTGCATCGACGACTGGCCCCATTGCAGGCCTGGGTAACCCGGCAGCGGCCAGCCACGGCAGAGCAGCAAGCCATCATCGCTGGGCCGGCTTGCATCGGCGCCCTGGCGCGGGCGAACCAGTTCGACTTGATGGCCACGCGCGCGCAAACCTTCGCACAGGCGGCCAAGGGTATTGGCCACCCCGTTGATCTCTGGCGGGAAGGTTTCGGTGATGAGAGTGATGTGGAGCGAAGCTGTCGTCATGACCCACAGTGTCGCCGTGGGCCATGTCGCCATTGTGTCATGCAGATGATGGATTTATGACTTGACCACTTTCGGCGTCGCCATGGCCTCGGCGCCCTGTTCGCGCACCCAGAACAACGTCGCCCCGGCCACTGCCGCCGGCATCATCAACAGGTTGACCACCGGCACCAGCAGCACCAGGTAGACGATGCCGCCGAAGCTCATGCTCTGCCAGCGCTTCTGGCGCAGCCAGGCGAGCATTTCGTTCCAGCCCAGCTTGTGGTTATCGGCCGGGTAGTCGATGTATTGGAAAGTGAGCATACATTGTCCGAAAGCCACGTCTTTCACCGCCCTTTCCCAAGAGCGTGAGTAGGAAATGTATCAGCGATGTGGGTACAGCGAAAGCGTTAAATTCACTATGTGTTACTAGTTTTTCATATCAGCGCTCATTTTTGAACGCTGATTAACTTGGTTGCAGTCAAGCATCTAACATTTAACTTTCAAATGTGAGTTGTGGCTGTTTCTGATACGACTCTAGGTTCACGTAACTGTGGTTGAGGATTTTCTCATGAATGTTTTTCAAATCTTCAATGTCGCAGCTTTTGTCCAAGAATCGAAATGCTGAAGCAGCAACATATTCAGGCAACATCTCAAAGCTGTACCAATTTCTGCCTTCTGCCTCTGCAACTTGTCCGGTGGTATTGGAACCGCCAAAAATATCAACTACCAAGTCGCCTGGCTCTGTAAGCATCTTAATAAAAAACTCAGGTAGCTTAGTTGGGAATCTAGCCGGATGACCTTTCAGTCCAAGTGACTTGCAAGCAGCCAAATAAGCACCGTTAGATTCAGAGTTTGGAATCTGTAAAAGATTCGGTGGGATAGCTCCACCGTTATCTTTGCCGAAGCTCGCGCCTATCTCATGTCCTGATGGTCGAGTTTTAGGTGTGTAAAATTTTGCAGGGTCTTCAATTAGCTTTTTCATTCGGTCACTGTAAGGTGCAAGAACTTTTGTAATATCGGCTTTCGGCCATTCAGTCTTGCTAAACCACCAGACGGTATTTACCGAATCCTTAACTCTGACCTTTCTTTTGTTTACCCACTCAATTGGGCTGGGAAGTTTTGAAGGGTTGAACCAATAAAAGTCTTCCGCGAGAAAGTATCCTAGTTCATCCACCATTTTGATAAGTACGCGGAAATTATATAGAGTTCTTACGGGAACTCCTTTCATATAAGCACCGCCAAAGTCGACAACAAAGCTGCCATCGCTTTTTAACTTTTGATGTACCAACCGTGCAAACCCTAAGAACCAGTCAATGTACGCATGTTGATCAAGGTTTCCGTATTCCTTTTGTCTCTGTAGGGCAAACGGCGGGCTCGTCATTACAAGGCTGACACTGTTGTCAGGAAGCTTTGTTAGCAGTTCCATCGAGTCGCCAATGAACATGGATCCGTTTGCCGTGGAATACGCCGGTGTCGCGTCGTGCATCATAAAAAGCTACTCATAGTCTGTAGATCCATTGTCATCAACCTCTGATTATCCCCCGCATGACTAAAAACATAAAGCCCTCAGCGACGAGGCGTTTGTTCGCATCGAACCTGAGAAAAATGAGAGAGGCCGTACACCTGTCGCAGGAAGCTTTGGCTGATGCTTCAGGGCTACACAGGACGTACGTAGGGTCTGTGGAGCGTGGTGAACGCAATATTTCAATTGACAATATTGAAAAGCTTGCGATTGCTTTGGGGGTGTCTCCGTCCACGCTGTTGGAGGAAGACAGTGAAATTAGTTCCACATAATGATTTAAGTGAGCTTGAAAGCTTGTGGCCTTCTATTCAACGCTATCAAAGTTTGGCGAACAAACATGGTATCGATGATGTGTTTCAGGATAATGGTGGTAAATTACTGCAAGTTTTGTTGAGTCTCGGTCTGAAAGTATTACCTGGTCGAGAAGGGAATGACGCGGTAGATGCTGATGGTCAAGAGTACGAGCTAAAATCGGCGAATTCTGAGCTGGTTGTGAGCTTTTCAACTCATCACCACATGAACCCAGTTATCATCGGAAAGTACAGGAAAGTCCCATGGATTTTTGCTGTGTACAAACATATCGCAATTCAAGCGATTTATATTCTGATGCCTGATCAATTGGAATTTTATTTTTCCAAGTGGGAACAGAAATGGCACGCAGACGGTGGCAAGGACATAAATAACCCTAAAATTCCGATTTCTTATGTAATCGCGAATGGTCAGTTGTTGTACGGGGCCGCTCCCGTCCCGCCGTTTGGTAGGCGTAACCGGGCTACACCTGCTGACGCGGGTGGATTTGAGGCGGATGATCTTTAAATGATATGGTGTGGTGTACATTTCAGCACCACACCTTTGTCAAGTGTTGTCCTAGCCGATTACCGATGATTTGCAGCGGGGCGATGACAAACTAAATGTAAACTCATCGTTGGGCCCTATAAGCCCTTTACCCCAAATAAGGGCGGTACATTTTCTAGCCCCCGCTATCAGGTGGTGGGGGCGTTCCAGTGACGCTTGACAGTCGCAATCCCAATACCTAGTTCGCTGGCAACCTGTGTCTGGATTAACCCCTGCTTTTTTAATCGTTGCACTTTGTTTGTAGTCTCTACCGCCATGGGGCGACCAAGCTGCTTTCCTTCAGCTTTGGCACGTATCAATCCTTGCTGAGTGCGTTCTATCAGCAGGTCACGTTCAAACTCAGCTACGGCGCTCAAAACCTGCATTGTCATCTTGCCTGCCGGACTGGTCAGGTCTACGCCGCCTAATGCTAAGCAATGTACGCGAATTCCAATTCCAGCTAGATGCTCAACGGTTTGGCGCACATCCATTGCGTTTCGGCCCAATCGGTCCAGTTTGGTCACGATCAGTACGTCACCTGTTTCCATTCGATCCAATAGCTTTTGAAACCCTTGGCGTTCACTGGCAGCGATGCTGCCCGATATGATTTCTTCTATTACCCGGCTTGCTTGTACGTCGAATCCGGCTGCTTTCACTTCCTGCACTTGGTTTGCAGTGAATTGAGTGGATGTTGAAACACGGCAGTATAGGAATGTGCGGGACATGGTGTGTGCTCACGTATCATTAAACGTGGGATCACTATAAATTGGTATCAACAAACATGCAAGGCTATTTTTTTGATGCGTTTATGACGTCTAATGTCACGCATCACCAAACGGTCGTTTGATGATCCCGTTACGTATCAGAGACTGGGTTCCTTGATTCGGGACTGAATCCAACCATACGTATGAAATTGGCTACACTCCACTGCACCATCTGCTGGACTGCATTCAATCAGGGACTGACCAATGAAGCTTACGATTAATGTGTTTCTTCTGAAGTCCGGCCGGACTATCTACGATGCGTTATCCGACGAGCACGCCATTCAACCACAGCAGTTTCAAATTGATAATATAAACTGTCTGTTTTACTACCAAACCAACCCGTCAAAACCAAAATGGGTTGACTTGTTCAGCGGAATTGAAGAAATAAACACGACCCAAATGCGAGGAAGATCATTACAGGGCGTGCTAGTTTTTGCCGTGAACGACCGAGTCTTCTGCTTTACCTTTGGTCACGCCCGGCACTTAATCGACAAGGCTTCAATTGAAAGATATTTTGGATTAAGAACAGCATTGAGCATGACCGATCCGCAGCTTATTAAGTCGATTGACAAATCAAATATTGACAAAATCCCTCTACGATCTCGTTCGCAGTCTTCAAAAAATCTTTCAATTTCAGAATTTGAATTCAAGTTTGATTCGGAAATACTCAAATCCCTTACCGGTATTGTTGAGTCAGTTGAAGGTGACGAACACGAAGTTGTAAGTGGATCGGACTCGCTTTCTTTGCACACAGACGTACAACTCTCACAACTCCCGGCAATTGCACAGCGTTTGATAACAGCATACGAAGATGAAAGGGGAAAAGAAAAATACCCTTGGATGGACCATATCGTACCGGTACGGGATAGTGCGCTTTCGTCAGAGCTGGATGAATTGTTAATTAACTTAGTGAACCAAGGTAATTATTACGAAGTATGGATAGCCGCACCGAGGGTAATAGACTATGAAAGCTTTTCAGGCTTTTCATACACATCACAGCGTGGGCGAAACGGAAACGGGCCAGTCCTAGGATTTGAGTTAGATTTGCAAAGCTGTCTAATCGAAAAAGCACTAGTCGGAAACCTTTCCGTGGAAATTTCGAAATCCACAAAAATCTATCTGTATGGCACTGACTACAACAAGATTGATACATGGACTTTATACGAGTGCCTTAGTGGAGAAGTAGAACTGGACGGTGAAAATTATCTTTTAAGTGAGGGTGACTGGTACTGCATTAACATTGATTACGCAAGCCAAGTGAATCGTTATTTTGACGATTTTCCACGATCAAATATTACCTTCCCAAGATACAATGGTGCACACGAGGGAGACTACCTACGTAGAATTTCAGATGGTATAGCATTTCACCTACTAGATCAGCACAATGTACGCGTCAATGGTGCTTCTAGCGTCATCGAATTCTGTGATCTTCTTACATCAGATAATCATATCGTACACGTCAAGAAGTATTCTTCATCCAGTGTATTAAGCCACCTTTTTTCCCAAGCGTATGTTTCAGCGGAATCGCTTATACACGCCCCAGAAATAATCGAACAAGTTAACATTCATCTTGCCGCTCAAGGTCCACATACGTTTGAATTCAATCCAAGTGCCTTACCTAGGCATAATCATATTATATTTGCCATTATGCAGGGTAGCCGAGGAGCCTTACACATGCCATTTTTTTCAAAAGTCAACTTTCGACAATATTCGCAGCGGTTAGTAGCAATGGGGTATCATGTGGAATTAGCAAAAATCCACATTTGATTTTATTGAAACTCCAGCAAGGCTAAAATCCAGTCTTATTTAGTTCTTCTTCAAATTCTTGAATTACATCAACTAGCCCGCAGCCCAATACTTTACACAAGTCACGAATCTGAATTATATCCAACCGTCTAACACCCCTCTCGACATCACTCATGAACGATTGGGGGCGACCCAATGCGTGAGAACAGGCAGCTTGGGTTATCCCTGAATCGATTCTGCGAGCCTTCAAAATGGCCAAGAATACGTCGTGTTCGGGCCGATATATTGCTTTGGGCATGGTAGCTATCCGTAAATGACAGCCCCATAAGCTATATCCGCTTTTCAGATATCTGATTTTCAGATATTTTACATCCATCACCGCAATCACAATTCAAAACGAAAAGGAAACCTGTATGAAATTGTTCTTGGGGCTTTTTGGCGCTGCGTTAAGCATGCCGGTAGCAAGTATTGCCGGAATCTGTTCATTGGAATTCGGATACGTCTCCAGCTTCCGGCAAGCATTGGGCGTTGGCGTCCTGGTGGGCTCTGTGATGCTGCTGATGGCTTTGATCTTGTTCCTGGCAGGGATTCCCTCGACTTTGCGACTTCTGCGTATCCAGACCAACTCAAGCAAGTGACACTCAAGGACGAATCGTATGACGCTTTTTCGACGAGCCTGGTTGTTGATGGCATCAGGAACCGCATCCAGCGCTATATCAGCCACCCAAACTGGCAAGGGCACATCTGATGATTTGCTATGGGCATTCCTCTTAGCAGCCCCACCGGTAGCTTACGCAGTGAACAAGTGGTGGCGATGGGGTCTTGGCTTCAGATTTGGTAATGCAAGCGGTGCGGGCTTTCTGTCCGCATTGAAGTGGTCGTCAATCGCCGCCGTCTGGGTCGGAATCGTAATGGGGTTAGTATGGTTGATGTACAAGAACTGATGTTTGTGAAGCAAGTTATTAACCAAAACAAACCGCCTGTTCAATAACACACATCGCTAGATATTTATGCCCGTTAGCGGGGGCTTCACATGGAACGCTTCTTGCTAATAGTGTTATCTGGCTTGTCAATAATTAGAATAATGGAAGTATTATGCGAAAAATTATTTCGGCCTTGATATTTTTGCCTGCGATTGCACTTGGGCAGAGTTACAGTGAAACAAATTTGAAAGCACTGGAAGACGCCAACAACGTGATGTACTGGGGTGGGCTGTCAAGGGCATTTGCAAGCAACCAAAACCAAGAATTAAACTGGTTCAAAAACAAAGCATTCGAACTGGATAAAGAGTTCGCAATAACTGCGTGCGGTGATGGCCTTTGTTACATATTGGGAGGGCGTGACAATTTGAGGGTTGCGGTCAAACAGCAAGAAGGCGATTTCAATGGGCGAAAACTACAAGGGCAGTTTGTTCGTGTGGTAGGTACAGATATGTACGGAACGCTAGTTATTGAACGGTTAACTACTAATAAGAAAATCGTAAAACAGCCAGTCAGACAGCCGAATACCGCACCTATACCAACACCTATATCCATCAAACTACAATATCCTGATCTGGCTGCTCACTTTGACGAACTTATTAAGTCCAGAGCTTCCGAGGGCTGGTCACGGCCGCCATCTGTAAGGCAGGAAATGGTCGTTGAACTGCAAATCAGCATCAGTCCAGATGGTACTGTCACATCAGTTGACGTAGCGAAATCCAGTGGTGACTTGGCATTTGATAAATCAGCAGTAGCAGCAGTCAAGAACATTGGGCGACTGACTGAAATGCAGGAAATGAAACCTATTGATACACTCAAGTACCGATCATTTCAAATGACATTTACGCCAGAAGATTTGGCTTTGTGAAAGGAGACCCAAAACTGATCTGTTTTGAATGTATTTACGAGCTTGCAAAGTTTAGCTTGTGATTGCTAAGGATTGGATCGGTTTTTACGGAAGTTCACTGAATTGATACTTGGATGTTGTATTAGATGATCGATATTCTGGAACTGCATGCGAGGTGACGAGCGTGCAATGCGGAGCATGCGCCATGAACGATTATACGGCGTTTTGGAGGCCGAAAACGATTTCGGGGTAACCCGTGGCGGTTTGACCTAGATCAACTCCTAAATTGATCTAGAGGCTTGTACAGGGTTGGTTGATGCAGAACGTTGCTAGAACGTTGCTGGAGTATGGTTGAAAGTATTGATTGTATAATCAAACATACGACGCGAAGCGGAGTATCCCTTGCCCTGCAAGGGATCAGGCAGTATACATTTAGAATCTAAAGTCGGTTAACGAATTCGTTCGCTACGCGCCCGAATTATTCGCTGCGCGAATGGATGTTTTTGATTTTTAGTATGATCCCTTTAAAGATTATAAGAGAATTAACTAATTCTGAGTGGCCGAACTAATTTTCATGCTGGTCTGTTTTCGCTCTTTATTGTAGTTGTATATTGTGTTTACTGAAATTTCAGTGCGTTTTGCAACGATGGCAGGCTTCAAACCAGTTGCCAGCAAACGCATTGCTTCGGATTTACCCGGTTCAGGCTTTGGCCCTGGGGCTTCAAGCTTTCTGTATGTACGTGCATATTTCATATCAATGACTGCACCTTCCAGATACGTGTTGATCAAATATTCGGCCACTTCGTAGGTTTGAACGTAAAGAATCACGTCTGCGGTGGACGTTTGGTCTCGTAACGAGCAGCGGTATACGTTTTGAAGCGTTGCATCGAACAGGTACGTTTGCGTCCATGCATTACGCAGTGATTCATAGGACTGGTTATATTTTTCAGCCAATTGCATCAAGCACTTTGTGGCAATGGTGACGTGGTTTCCGTGAAACATGCATAATGCATCGTGTACGTGCGACCAAAGATTTAACCCACGGCTATCCATATTGCATTTAATTAAATTGTTCTTGTAGTCAAGTTTTGCCCAGTCTTGTACGAATACCAGGCATTGACGACCAGGATCAACTATTTCGGAAACTAAGTCGGCAATAACTTGAATGTTGCGGGTTCCTGTTTCGACTACTTGGTTTGCATTCTCTGGTTTGTAAGGGGAGTTCAAAACCGACTTGCTACACTGATCTGATGTCAGCATAGGGTAAATTGTGATTTTCTTTCTGTGTTTCGATGGTTTGTGTGGTGTCAGGCTCGATTTTTGGTAGTTAAAGCCATGTGCGTTTGCGAACCACTCAAAAAGCGATCCAGTCCATGTAGCAGTAAGTAGATGTACTTCACGGCAGTGCTTGAATCTGTCGAAAAAACCAGCTTCATCAGCAAAGTATACTAGGGAATACTTTGAATCATCTTCGTTCGAAATGAAAATCTCTTGGCGAGCAAGTGCTGCTTCGTATATTTGGAGGGCATCCTTCGATAGCAATGATGTCGGTCCGGCACCGTTTGAGTTTGTATTAAATGCACGCAGCTCATCTTCTACTTTTTTTGTGCAACCTGATTTGATTGTCACGCGGCCGCACAAGCCAACGTCAAGGTATTGTAATGCTGATAACTGGGAACTCTTTACCTTGTTAGCTTGTGGCCTTACTGGAGTCGGTAACTCGTCAACAATCGCGATCCAGTTCTTTAGGTGATTGGTTCTACACTGGTGGAATGCTGCCTGTTGACATACGATCAGATTGTTAGCTTCGGTAGGGTCAAGGCTTTTGTTTAATGTTGCAATTGCAGCAACTCCATCTCCGCTATCAATTTTCAATGGTGTAAGCCCGAGGGCGCATAGTTTTTTGAAAACTTCATCCGCGAGAGATATCGTTGGTACCACAAATAACACTTGTTTGCCGGTAGCCAGCCACTGAGGAACGACTCGGCACGCGTTGTGAGTTTTACCCGTCCCGGGTCGAGATAAAGCGATGTGAATAGTTTTGTTCATTTTGAATTCAGATGAAAGCGTGATTGCTTGTCACCATCTTTGCACGAGTTTGGGCCTTGATAAACATTGGCTAGGATGAATTTTGATTGGTTGATAACTAGCACTTATCTGTAAGGCTTTGTGTTTAGGTAAGGTTGAGGGTGAATTGCATCAAATGTTTGGATGTATTGCTCGGTGGGGACCTTGTTTTGTGAGTTGTAGTTGCATCAAAGTCATGGTGTGCAAGGCTTTGGGAAAGTCCAAAGCCTTATTCTATAAAATTATTCTATGTGATTAGTTGGCACGTCCTTCGTCAAACGAAATTGATCTGAATTACCCTTTTCGCTTGTGATCTCTTCAGCGGTGGGTAACAGACCTGCTGCTTTCGCAATGCTCGGTAGTTTCCGGATTTCTTCGGACATTCGTGACAATGGATTAATGCCATAGCTATCACCAATGTGTCCAGACGCGTGGCCGGTAATCCAGTCAGAAACTTCTTTCGCGATCCCGTATTCTCGGGCAAGCGTCTTGAATGTATGCCGGAAACCGTGAAGGGGATGGCGACCTTTTCGATACACACCCCAACGGATAACCATTGGACGCCACGCTTTGGAAACGATGCCCGCAAAGCCATCGGATACCTTTACCAATTGGGGAAATAAGCGGGATTCCCGGTCCTTACCGGCTACCAGCTCCAGTATACCTAGGGTAAGCAGGTCATCATGCAGAGGAATATCGCGTCGGCTTCCTTCGGTCTTGACGGACTTGTCTGGTTTGTCATCATCGATCCGCATAAACCATTGCCCTTTGGTGTCTTGTCGTAAGTCACATACATACAATTGGCTAATTTCTTCGCGCCTCGCACCGGTGTAGGCTGCGATTATTGGTAACCAAAACAGCGCATTACCAGGTCGGCCCGTTGTATGTCGTAGAGCTTTGAACTCGGGTTGACTGAAAATTTTGATTAACTCATTCCATTCATAACCCTTGTCATCGTCGAGCATCCTCTTCGGTTTCGATGACCCTAGTCGCTTGTTGATGCGCGATGTGCTTACGGGATTATGCGCCATCAGTCCTGTATCAACTGCATAAGAAAAGACAGATGAAAGTCGGGCAATAATGAGCCGAATCGATGATGTGGCCAGCGGCGTGTTGCTGTGTTTTACAAATGATTTAGTTAGCTTCTCCGCAAAGTCTTGGATGTGCTTTGGCCCGATTTCAGCAATGTTGTGGTCTGCCACCAGGGCGATGAACCTATCAACCGCCCTTTTATAGTCAACAGTGTGGCGTCGGATCACGTGAGCAGGTTTGCTCGCTAGTCCTATTGATTCCGTATACCGAAGAAATGTTTCTGAGAGCCTGATGGCGTTGGGTTTGGTTGAACTGGCGGTTTCGTATTCAGGTTTTGTATGGGCGCAGTTCGTCATGGAGAAGGCGTTACAGAGCGGAATTCCGACTGGGACAGAATTGTCGTTGCGTACCTGATGGAAAAAGCGCTCTGACTCAGCGTATGCAAGCGCAAAGGCTGCCTTCGCTTCGTGGTGATTCCGTGTATTCAGCGAGCGGCGAATTTCAGTTCTGCCAATCACCGGTCGTATGTCATCTGGCACCCTGCGCCTTAGGTAATAGATACCAGAGTCGGGGTGCCGGAATGGTTGTGCTATCAGTGCCATATGTACCAGCCTTGTGTATCAGTGGGCTGGGAAAGGGCTGTTCAGACAAGCGGTCGAAAGCGGTTGTTCGATGGATTTATGACTGGATCACCTTGGGCGCGCCATCGCCTCGGCACCTTGTTCGCGTACCCAGAACAACGTCGCCCCAGCCACTGCGGCCGGCATCATCAACAGGTTGACCACCGGCACCAGCAGCACCAGGTAGACGATGCCGCCGAAGCTCATGCTCTGCCAGCGCTTCTGGCGCAGCCAGGCGAGCATTTCGTTCCAGCCCAGCTTGTGGTTATCGGCCGGGTAGTCGATGTATTGGATCGCCATCATCCACACGCCGAACAGCAACCACAGTGGCGCGGCGATCAGGTTGACCACCGGAATGAACGACAGGATAAACAGGCCGATGGCCCGTGGCAGGAAGTAGCCCAGCTTGCGCATTTCCCGGGCCAGGGTACGCGGAACCATTTCAATCAGTTCGCCCCAGCTGAAGGCCGGGAAGTCATCGGTACCCCGTACCACCACTTCGACTTTCTCGGAAAGAAAGCCGTTGAACGGTGCCGCGATGATATTGGCGAGCATGGTGAAGGTGAAAAACACCATCAGCACCACCAGCACCACAAACAGCGGCCATAGCAGGTAATTCAGAAAGCTCAGCCAGCCGGGCAGGGTCGGCATCAAGTGGTCGACCCACAGGCTGAACTGATGGCCGGCAAAGTAGATCAAGCCGACGAACAGCACCAGGTTGATCGCCAGCGGCAGCAACACAAACAGGCGCAGGCCGGGGCTCAGCACCAGTTTGAGGCCTTCACGCAGGTATTGCGGGCCGGAAAGAACAGGGGCGGGCATGGAGAACTCCGAGCAGGATGACGAACGCGCCGACCTTACCGGCTTTGCCTTCAAGGCGAAAGCGTGGTCGGTGTGACGACATCAACGGTAACAAAGGCGTCGATTAATCGGCCTGACTGCATAGAGACCGCCTATGAGCTGGATTGTTATTCCGTATTTCCTTAATCTTGCCCCCCTCGATACGCTGCACCCATTATTTTTCAGGGCCTGCGAGTTAAAGCCTTCCCCAAGTGCTTCGTGGTCCCTTTTTTATTCCAGCCGTCTTGTAGTCCGGGCGGTCGATAGGAGTGAGTCATGTCTGATACCCGTCATTCGCGAGTGATTATTCTCGGTTCCGGCCCTGCCGGTTACAGCGCTGCCGTCTACGCTGCCCGGGCCAACCTCAAGCCGCTGCTGATAACCGGCATGCAGGCGGGCGGTCAGTTGACCACCACCACTGAAGTCGACAACTGGCCGGGCGATGTCCACGGCCTGACCGGTCCGGTGCTGATGGAACGTATGAAAGAACACGCCGAGCGCTTTGAAACCGAGATCGTGTTTGATCACATCAACAAGGTCGACTTCTCGAAAAAACCTTACAGCCTGACCGGCGACAGCGGCGTCTACACCTGCGACGCACTGATCATCGCCACTGGCGCCAGCGCTCGTTACCTGGGCTTGCCATCGGAAGAAGCGTTCATGGGCAAGGGCGTTTCCGCTTGCGCCACCTGTGACGGGTTCTTCTACCGCAACAAGCCGGTCGCCGTGGTCGGTGGCGGCAACACGGCCGTGGAAGAGGCGCTGTACCTGGCCAACATCGCCAGCACCGTGACCCTGGTTCACCGTCGCGAGACGTTCCGCGCCGAGAAGATCCTGATCGACAAGCTGCACGCCCGTGTCGCCGAAGGCAAGATCATCCTCAAGCTCAACGCCACCCTGGATGAAGTCCTGGGCGACAACATGGGTGTGACCGGTGCTCGCCTGAAAAACAACGACGGCAGCTTCGACGAGCTGAAAGTCGACGGCGTGTTCATCGCCATCGGCCACACCCCGAACACATCGTTGTTCGAAGGCGTGCTGGAAGCCAAAGACGGTTACCTGGTGGTGCAAGGCGGTCGTGAAGGCAACGCCACCGCGACCAACATCGAAGGCATCTTCGCTGCCGGCGACGTGGCCGACCACGTCTACCGCCAGGCCATCACCTCGGCCGGCGCCGGTTGCATGGCGGCCCTGGACGCCGAGCGTTACCTCGACGGTTTGAAGGACGCTGCGTTCTAAATTGTTGAAATAAAAAAACCGGCTGCGAGGCCGGTTTTTTTATGGGTGCAATTTAAATCTGGGAGGGACAAGCCCTCTCTCACATTTGCATCTGACTCAGGATTTGCGGGTCAGTGGCTGGGCGGCGAATTTCACACCTGCCAACCCATGGGCAATCAACGCGCGGATATTGCCATGGTCACTGCCCTCAGGCGTGGCCACCACCGAGCGGTAATGCTCGCCAAACGCCAGCAGCGCTTCCTGGTCGCTCAAGCCTTCCAGCAGCGCCAGGCCCAAGGTCTTGCACGAACCTTCGTTCTGCCCGGCAGCGTTTTCCACATCGCCGTTGGTGAAGGCCTGCGGCTGGTAATCGTAACCGGCAGCGACAAACGCCAGGGTGTCGGCAAAAACGTGTGCGCCGCTGTCGAGGCTGGCGCGCAGGGTGTTCAAATCAGTCATGGGTCTTTCCTTTGGCGAACGCCGCCTGTTGTTCGGCGCTGGCTTCTTGCTGGTATTGGGCTTTCCACTCGGCGTACGGCATGCCGTACACCACTTCACGGGCGTCATCGAGGCTCAGCCCGATCTGGCGCTCGTCGGCCTCGGCCTTGTACCACTTGGACAGGCAGTTACGGCAGAAACCGGCGAGGTTCATCAGGTCGATATTCTGCACATCCTTGCGGCTGTCCAGGTGCGCCACCAGGCGGCGGAAGGCGGCGGCTTCGAGTTCGAGGCGTTGTTGATCGTTCATAGGGCTCACTGACAATTCAGGGGTTAGCGGCTGGCCGCCAGGGTAATCGACACCGACTCGGCAAAGCGCAGCGCATGGGGCTTGTCCACTTCGACTTCGGCGTACAGCACCGATTCGTTGCTCATCACCAGGTCCAGCAGTTCCTGGGTCAGGCGCTCCAGCAAGGCAAAGCGGTTGCCTTCCACGTGGGCGATGATGGCCTTGGTGATGGTGCGGTAGTTCAGCGCGTGGTCGATGTCGTTGTCGCGCACGGCTTCCTGGGCGGCATACAGGATGGTCAGGTTGATCAGCACATCCTGCTTGTTGAGGATTTCGTCCTCATTGATACCGATGAAGGTGCGCAGGCACAGGTCCTTGACCCGGATGCGCGCCATGCCTGGTTGAAGTTGTGGCATTGCTACTTGCTCCGTCCAATCAGTTGCAGGAACTCCATGCGCGTGGTGTTCGACTCGCGGAACGCGCCGAGCATCACCGAGGTGTTCATGGTTGAATTCTGTTTTTCCACGCCGCGCATCATCATGCACATGTGCTTGGCTTCGATCACCACGGCCACACCGGCGGCCTGGGTCACGTCCTGGATGGCGTCGGCGATTTGCCGGGTGAGGTTTTCCTGGATCTGCAGGCGCCGGGCGAACATGTCGACGATACGCGCCAGCTTCGACAGGCCCAGCACCTTGCCGGTCGGAATATAGGCCACGTGGGCCTTGCCGATAAAGGGCAGCAGGTGATGCTCGCACAGCGAATACAGCTCGATGTCCTTGAGGATCACCATCTCGTCGTTGTCGGAGGCGAACAGTGCGCCATTGACGATTTCCTCGAGGTTCTGTTCATAGCCATGACACAGGTACTGCATGGCCTTGGCGGCACGCTTGGGGGTGTCGAGCAAGCCTTCGCGTTCCGGGTCTTCGCCCAGGCCCTTGAGGATCTCGCGGTAATGGTGGGGCAGAGATAAGGTCATACAACATCCTCACAAACGGCTTACTTGATATGCCGCCCGCCGTTGACGGTCAGGGTGGTACCGGTGACATAGGGGTTGTCCAGCAGGTAACGCACACTCTGGTAGATCACCTCGGGACCAGGCTCGATGCCCAGGGCCGACTTGGCCAGCACCTTGGTGCGATAGGCCGCGTCGTCGCCTTCGTTGAACATCACCATCGCCGGGGCGATGCCGTTGACCTTGATCAGCGGCGCAAACTGCGTGGCGAACGACAGCGTGAGGCTCTCGAGCCCGGCCTTGGTGGCGCAGTAGGCGATGTGCTGGCGGCTGCCCTTGCGCACCACGTCATCGCTGATATGCACGATGTCGGCAGGTGTCGAGCGTTGCAGCAAGGGTGAACAATGCAGGTTGATCAGGTACGGCGCAAGCATGTGCACGCTGAACATGTCGGTAAAGGCACGGCTTTCGTCGCCCGGCGCCTCTGCGACCCAGGCCGAAGCGTTGTGGATGATCGCACGCAGGCTTTGGGTTTGGCTGTTCAGTTCAGCGATAAACGCGAGAATTCCGGCTTCGGTGGAGAAGTCGGCAAACACGCCGACTGCGCCACGCTCACGCAGGGCCTGCACGCCGGGGCGTTCGCTGCGGTAGCTGAAAATCACCGGCTGGCCTTCGTCCAGCAGGCGCTCGGCGCAATGCAGGCCGACACGCTGGCCGGCGCCGGTGATCAGGATCGGGGCGTTCGTTGCAGTCATGGGAGGCTCGCGTCGCTGGCAGGCGCAAATCATACCAGCGACGGGCCGCCCCTGTACTTACGCCGCCGCTTCGGAGGCCTTGCGAGGTGCTGGCGCTGGGTGCAGCCAGTTCGCCAGCAGGTGTGTCGACAGCGGAATGAACCAGTACACCATCAAGGGCGTGAGTGCCATTGTGCTGACCAGCACACGTGGCCCCAGCTCGAGTTCACTGAGCAGCGGCCCCAGGACGAAGTTGAACAGCAGCGACACCGGGAAAAACGCCAGCCAGATCGCCACCGCCTGCTTCCAGCGTGGCGGACGCGCACCCGCTGCGCCAAACCAGCCATCGATGCCCCGTACACGGTGCTCGGACGGGTCGGCGAACAAATCGCTGCCACGGCTCAACCACGCACTGCGTGAGGCGGAAAACTCCCAGGCGTGCAGGGTCTTCTCATCGGCGAAGCGGAAAATGATCTGGAATTCATCGTCATTGGGCGGTGGGGCCAGCACGCCGGAGCCCAGGTAACCGGGGAAGTCGGTGGCCAATTGCTCGCCTTCGCGCAGCCAGGCCATCAGTTCTTTATAGCGCCCTTTGGCCACGCGGCGCGCAACCATCAAGGTGACGGGAGAGGTAGACATTGTGTATCTCCAAATGTACGGGTGCACTGGACCGTGTAGGTGGCGCACAGACGAAGCTGCGGGGTGTTGCAGCGACGTGTAAAAAGCAGGCAAGGATTATTCCTGTTTTACCCGAATACACCAGCGACATTGGTCCGAAAAGCGGGAAACTTGAAAAAGACAGGTGTAAAGGGGTTAAATGAGCGCCCAGTTGACGTTGGTTTTTTGGTTAAAAATGCCCGTGATTACTGCTTCGCTTGATAGTGTTTCGCATCTGGATTCCACTGGTTCCGATGAGCTGTTTCCGATCCGTGAAGTCTCGAGATTGACAGGCGTCAATCCGGTCACCCTGCGTGCCTGGGAGCGCCGTTATGGGCTGATACAGCCCACGCGCACCGAAAGTGGGCATCGCCTCTATTCCAAGGTCGATATACAGGCAGTCCATCGTATTCTCGATTGGATCGAGCGCGGCGTCGCCGTGAGCAAAGTGGGCAAGATCCTCGCTCGCGACGATCAGCAGGCCGAAGCCGTTCGTGCGCAGCGCGATGCGGTCGAGGAAAGTGAATGGCCGCAGTGGCAGACGCGGTTGATGCAGGCCGTCAGCGACTTCGACGACCGTCAACTGGAGCGTGTGTATGGGCAGGTCCTGGCGACCTACCCACTCGACGTGGTGTTCCAGGACATTCTGATGCCCCTGTGGAATGAGCTGTTGCGTCATCAGGGGCGTTTTGGCCAGGCCAGCGAGTGGTTGTTCTTCGACAACTTCCTGCGAGTACGTGCCTTGGAGCGCCTGCAACTGGCGTGTGCTTCACCCGTGCCGCGGGTATTGCTGGCGGCCATGGCGGGTGAGTGCCGCAAGTTGGAGTTGCTGGTGGCGGCGCTCTTGATGAGCCGGGATGACCTGGCCGTGAAAGTGCTGGGCATGGGACAGCCGTTTGACGAGTTGACGCTGGTCTGCGAGAAGACTCACCCACAGGCGCTGATCCTCTTCTCCAATTACTCGCATAACCATGATCTTGCGGGGCGCTTGAACCGCTTGGCGTTGACCCTGGATTGCCCGCTGCTGCTTGCAGGTGCGGCGTCGGATCTTGCCGAGGACGGCCTGGCCGGCACGTCCATCGGCTGCCTGAGCAATGAAGGTCGCTTGATGCGGCGGCGCTTGCAACAGTTTCTCAGCGGCGCGCTGGATACCTGATTTCAGGCATGCATGTGCGGGTGGACCAGGCGGTGCTGGTGCAGGATGAACTGACGCAGACGCTCGGTTTCATCCACGTCGCTTTGGCTCAAGCGGTAGGCAAACAAACCCCGCGCCGTTTCCCGCTCGAATGCGCCGCGCAGCGCGATGCGTTCGTAGCCCGACGGGCTGAACCACAGGGAAAAGGTTTTTGGCGGCTTGATCCGGCCGCGAATCTCCACCAGCACACCCTTGAATGACACTTCATGCACCCGCAGGGCGCCAGCAGCGCCACGGATGTTCTCCAGCGCCACCGGCGTTTCAAGCGCCAGGCGCCACGGGCGTATCATTGGCCCGTCTTCGAAAATACTCGGCACGCCCAAACGCAGATGCACCGCATTGAACTCATCCTCTACCAGATGCAGGGGGAAGGTCAGTTGCTGGTTGTCGAACTGCGCCTGGATGGTGAGGTGGTCGTGGGCGGCCAGGCGGGTGAGCAAGTCGCGAATCTGTGCACCGCCGTTGACGGTCAGGCTCGACGAAGCATCCCGCAGGTTGAGTTGCGGGTTGTGCTGCATGCTCTGAATGAAATCCAGCTCATCCTGGGTCAGAAGCGCATTGCGTTGCATCGTGCTTGCTCAATGGAGGGGTGTTAAAGTGCCATTATCCGCTGTTATGGCCGCAGTTTCTAAATTTTGTTTAATCCGCTTGTCGCTTTGAGCGCTGCCAGCTCGGCCTTGACCTCGGCCAGTTCACTTTCCAGCTGCGCGACACGCTGCTGGGCCTTGACCTGGAGCGTGACGTCCTTTTGTACACCGACGAAATACGTCTGCTTGTCCGCGGCGTTGTAAACCGTTGAAAGGGACAGTTCGTTCCAGAAGTGGCTGCCGTCCTTGCGGTAATTACGCAGGGTTTCCCGGCAGGCACCGCCGTTCTCCAACGCGTCACGGATGGCCATCAGGGCCGGCTGGTCGCGGTCGCCGGATTGCAGGAAGCGGCAATCCTGGTAGAGGATTTCGTCGAGGGTGTAGCCGGTCAGCCGTTCGAATGCAGGGTTCACGTAGATCAGCGGCTTGTCCTTGCCTTCTCTTTCAGCGACGACGATGCCGTCGTTGGAAGCGTTGATCACCATTTGCATCAGCTTGGCGTTAATCATTGAGCGGTCCATGGCTTGTGATTGGAGTGGGCAGTTTAAGACATGCCTTGAATCTTGCACGGCGGGCGCCGAAATATTTGCGCCAGCTGCTAATATCCCAGGCTTTCGCTCAACTACAGGATCAGATTGATGAAAGTCGCCATCCTTTCCGGCTCGGTGTACGGCACGGCTGAAGAAGTCGCGCGCCACGCCGCCGACCTCCTCAACAAGGCCGGCTTTGAGGCCTGGCACAATCCCCGTGCGACCTTGGCGGATGTAATAGCCTTCAGTCCGCAAGCCTTTCTGGCGGTGACCTCCACCACCGGCATGGGCGAATTGCCCGACAACCTGCAACCCCTGTATTCAACCATTCGCGACCAACTGCCCGCCGCTTGGCGCGGCCTGCCCGGCGCAGTGATCGGCCTGGGCGATGCCAGCTACGGCGACACCTTCTGTGGCGGTGGCGAGCAAATGCGCGAGCTGTTCGGCGAGTTGGGTGTGCGTGAAGTGCTGCCGATGCTGCGCCTGGACGCCAGCGAAAGCGTCACCCCGGAAGCCGACGCCGAGCCATGGCTGGCCGAGCTGGTCACTGCACTGCGCGCTTGACCGGAAACTCGCGTAACAACGCCAGCCAGGCCTGGGCGGCTTTCGACAGGTAGGCGCCCTCACGCCAGATAAAGGCAATGTCCCAGCGCAGGTAGTCGGGCGCCTTCAACGTCAGGCGCACCACCCCAGGTCGCACCAGCCCACGGGCGACCACGCTGGGCAGCAGCACCACGCCTTGGCCGGCGGCCACCAAGGCTGCGAGGAAGTCCGCCTGGCCGCTGCGGCCGATTTCCTTCGGGGTAAAACCCAACTGCTGACACGCCTGCATCAGGCGGTCGTTAAGCACAAAGCTGCGCTGGTACATCAGGAACGGCGTGTCCGCCAATTCCTCAAGGCGCACCTGGGCGTTGTCCGCCAGGGGATGGTCAATCGGCAGCAGTGCGTCCAGGGGTTCATCGCAAAAGGCTTGCCAGGCAAACGCCGGGTCATTGGGTTTCAAGCTGCCGCCCACTTCCAGCTCACCGCTCAGGATGGCCTGTTCGATATTGCGGCTGCCACCCTCCAGCAACTGGATGATGACGTTCGGGTAGCGCCGGCGGTACTCGGCAAACAACCCGGCGAACAGCGTGTCACCCGCCAGCAGCGGCAGGCCCAGGCGCAACTCGCCGCGGGTGAGCTGCTGCATATCGTCCAGCTCGCTCAGCAGTTCGGCTTGCAGGCGCAACATGGCTTCGGCGCGTTGCAGCACGACCTGGCCGGCGGCGGTCAGGCGGATCTGCGAGCCGATACGATCGAGCAGCGGCGTGCCCAGGCTTTGCTCCAATTGCGCGACTTGCTTGCTGACGGCGGACTGGCTGATATGCAGGGTTTTCCCTGCCTGGGTAAAGCCCCCTCGGTGGATCACTTCGACAAAGCTGCGCAGCTGTTTGAATTCCATCGGCCTGATTCCAGTTTGGAATGGTTGGCAGTCTAACAATTCGCTGTGGGGATGGAAGGCCGCGCTCTAAAATGGGGGCCTGCGAGGACCCAAAGCCCATGAAACGTTTTTCCTTCAAACACCTTGGCCGTTTGCTGACTGAATTGGTTGTGCTGCTCGCGATTTATCTGCTGGGCACCCAGTTGGCGACCTGGCTGGCCTGGCCCATTCCCGGTGGCGTGGTGGGCTTGGGCCTGTTGCTGGCAACGTTCGCCAGCGGCCTGGTCAAGCCGGCGGCACTGCAATTGGGCGCCGGGGTGTTGATGGCCGAGATGCTGCTGTTCTTCATCCCGGCCCTGATGAGCCTGCTCGATTACGGCGGCCTGCTGCGCAACGATGGCTGGCGCATCCTGTTGGTGATCGGCTTGAGCACGCTGGCGGTGATGCTGGTCACGGCATTTACGGTGGAAGCCGTGTGCCGCTGGAGGTTGCGCCATGAAGCTTGAACTGATGCCGGTGTTCTGGCTCGCCTTGACCCTGGGCGCCTACGTATTCAGCCGCTGGCTCTACCGGCGTACCGGGCGCTACCTGCTGTCGCCGCTGATCCTGGTGCCGGCATTGTTGTTGGCGGTGGCCGTGCCGATGCACACCGCCTATGCCGAATACGCCACCGACACCCACTGGCTGATGCTGGTGCTGGGCCCGGTGACCGTGGCGTTTGCCGTGCCGATCTGGCAGCAGCGCCGCTTGCTGGCGCGGCACTGGCCGGCGTTGCTGCTGGGTATGGTGGCGGGCAGTGTGGCGTCGATCGCGACTTCGTTCGGCCTGGCGAAGGCACTGGCGCTGGACGGTGCGGTGACGCTGTCGCTGGTGCCGCGCTCGATCACCACACCGTTCGCCATGCCGGTGTCTTCCGACCTGGGCGGCGTGCCGGAGCTGACGGCGGTGTTCGTGATGTTCACCGGTGTGTTCGGCGCCATGCTCGGTGGTGTATTGCTCAAATGGCTGCCGCTGCGGACACCCCTGGCACGTGGCGCGTTGTTTGGCGTGGGCGCCCACGGTGCGGGTGTCAGCCGCGCCCATGAAGTGGGCGGCGAAGAGGGCTCGGTCGCCGGCCTGGTGATGGTGTTGACGGGGTTGCTCAACCTGTTTGCCGTGCCTTTTCTGGCGGCGCTTCTCTGACGCGCTTTAAACAAATTTCAACTATTCTCTGAACTGACCCGCTCGGTCATCAAGCTGGCTGCCAAGGCAACTCCGGCGGCCATGAGGTCTGACTAGACTGGCCCATCACACAAAAAAACAACAATAAGACAGTGCGCCAAGGAGGTCATCGCCGTGAGCCTAGCCCCCGTTCTATCGCCGCAGAATGTCAAAGACCAGGTCAGCGCTGCCGAATGGCAGACCCGCGTCGACCTGGCAGCCTGCTATCGCCTGGTGGCGCTGCATGGCTGGGATGACCTGATCTTCACCCATATCTCGGCCAAGGTGCCGGGCACCGATGATTTCCTGATCAACCCGTATGGGCTGATGTTCCACGAGATCACCGCGTCCAGCCTGGTCAAGGTCGATCAGGCCGGCAACAAACTGATGGACAGCCCCTACGAAATCAATCCGGCGGGCTACACCATCCACAGTGCCATCCATGAAGTGCGCCACGATGTGACGTGCGTGTTGCACACCCATACCGCCGCGGGTGTGGCCGTCGCTGCACAGAAGCAGGGCGTGTTGCCCATCAGCCAGCAATCGCTATTCGTGCTGTCGAGCCTGGCCTATCACGCCTACGAAGGCGTGGCCTTGAACCACGAAGAAAAAGCCCGCTTGCAGGCCGACCTCGGTGATAACAGTTTCCTGATGCTGCACAACCATGGCCTGCTGACCTGCGGCAGTACCATCGCCGACACCTTTCTGATGATGTTCACCTTCCAGCGCGCCTGCGATATTCAGGTGCTGGCGCAGAGCGGCGGCGCCGAATTGATCGCCATCGGGCCGCAGATTCTGGCCGGCGCCAAGGCGATGGCGGCGGCGGTCACAAAGAGCGCCCAAGGCATGGGCGGCGCGCTGGCCTGGCCGGCCTTGCTGCGCAAATTGGACCTGCAAGCCCCTGGGTATAACAGCTGATGCCACTCGCCGAGATCCCGCTCAGAGCCTGGCGCAAGCGTGGCCAGGATTTCGTCTTTCGCGGCCGTACCCTTCGCTATTGGGTGGCCGGGCAGGGCGAACCGCTGCTGCTGATCCATGGCTTCCCCACGGCCAGTTGGGACTGGCATTACCTATGGCAACCCCTGGCCCAGCGGCACTTGGTGATCGCCTGCGACATGCTCGGCTTCGGTGACTCGGCCAAGCCGCTGGACCACGATTACTGCCTGCTGGAACAGGCGGACTTGCAACAGGCCCTGCTCGAACACTTGCGAGTGGAACAGCCGGTGCATGTGTTGGCCCACGACTACGGTGATAGCGTCGCCCAGGAACTCCTGGCCCGGCACTACGAAGGCCGGTTTGAGATGGCCAGCTGTGTGTTCCTCAATGGCGGGTTGTTCCCCGAAACCCATCGCCTGGCGCTGGTGCAAAAACTCTTGCTCAGCCCCCTCGGCTGGATGATCGGCCGCACCTTCGGGCGAAGTGCCCTGTCTGACAGCTTCGGCCAGATATTCGGCCCCGACACCCGTCCCAGTGAAAGTGCCCTGGATGACTTCTGGAGCCTGATCAACTGCAACGACGGCACGCGCATCCTGCACAAATTGATCGCCTACGTCCCCCAGCGCCGTCGCCTGCGTGACCGCTGGGTCGCCGCCATGCAGCGCGGCGAAGTGCCGTTGCGGGTGATCGACGGCGAAGTTGACCCGATCTCCGGTGCGCATATGGTCGAGCGTTACCAGCAACTGGTGCCCGACGCCGACACGGTGTTGCTGGCCAATATCGGCCACTACCCGCAGATCGAGGCGCCGGTGCAGGTGCTCAGGCACTACCAGGCCTTTCGTGATCGGCTCGGGCAGCCGGCCTCGCAAGTGGCCTATTCCTGATCCCGAATCCTTTTCTGTAGGAGCGAGCTTGCTCGCGAAAATCGTCAACGATAACGCGGGAGTCCTGACACCACGCGGCGCTCTGGGATTTTTCGCGAGCAAGCTCGCTCCTACAGAGAGACGAGTCATCATCCCCCAGCCTTATCGAGCACCATTCAGCCTCCGCCGTATTTATTGTGACCGCAGGCGCGTTGCCGGACACTCGAACCATTCCCATTGTCGCCAGCGGAGTTCGGTATGAGTGAGTCAGTGCAGTTCCAGGATAAGGTCGTGATCGTTACCGGTGCCGGCGGCGGATTGGGCCGGGCCCATGCGCTGCTGTTCGCCAGGCACGGGGCCAAGGTCCTGGTCAACGACCTCGGCGGCTCTACCCAGGGCGAGGGCGCCAATGCGTCCGCCGCCGACCGAGTGGTGGCCGTGATTCGTGCTGCGGGCGGTGTCGCCGAGGCCAACCATGACTCTGTCACCGACGGTGACAAGATCGTCCAGAACGCCCTCGACGTTTTCGGTCGCATCGACGTAGTGGTCAACAACGCCGGCATCCTGCGTGACAAAACCTTCCACAAAATGGACGACGCCGACTGGGACCTGGTTTACCGCGTGCATGTCGAAGGTGCCTACAAAGTCACCCGCGCCGCCTGGCCTTACCTGCGTGAGCAAGGCTACGGCCGGGTGATCTTCACTGCGTCTACCTCGGGCATCTACGGCAATTTCGGCCAGTCCAACTACGGCATGGCCAAGCTCGGGCTGTACGGACTGACCCGCACCCTGGCCCTGGAAGGGCGCAAGAACAACATCCTGGTCAATGCGATTGCCCCTACCGGCGGTACGCGCATGACCGAAGGCCTGATCCCGCCGCAAGTGTTCGAGCGCCTCAAGCCGGAACTGGTCAGCCCGCTGGTGGTGTACCTGGGCAGCGAAGCGTGCCAGGAAACGTCCGGGCTGTTCGAGGTCGGTGGCGGCTGGATCGGCAAGACCCGCTGGGAGCGCAGCCTGGGCGTGGGCTTCGACCCTGAAGCCGGGTTCTCCCCCGATGATGTGGCGGCGCATTGGGCGCAGATCTGCGACTTTGAAGGCGCAGCCCACCCCAACGACAACATCGAAGCGTTGAAGGAGATGATGGCGAACTTGCAGAAGTACAGCCTGTGATCGTTGCTTGAAAAAGCTTGAATCCCACGGGGCGCTGATGGCGCCCCGTTTTATTTCAGGCAAAAAAAAGCCGCTGCAAACGCAGCGGCTGAAGTCAGACGTTGGATCAAGGAGCGACAAATCAACGTCAGTGAACACGGGTAACAGATTGAAAAAAGGCATCAATCCATTCGAGTCTGGCTGTTCTTCCCGATGGGGAAACGGGCTGTTTGCCCTGAAAGCGAGGCAAGAATAGTCGGTTGTTACAAAATGAGTAATCCCGATTCATGACAAGGACTGTTACTGAAAGCGCAACAGTTTGAGGGCGAGCCATCCATTCCCCTGATAACCCGCCATCCACCCAATCCATGGGCCCGCCCACACCCCGGCCAGAGCGGCTTGTCATCCTTTCGAGCGATAGAGCGAATCCCTCCTTGGTGCGCTTATCGCTCCTGATGCGCGGCAGTAGGGTGAGGCCTTCTGTCACTCACCGGGGAAGACGCATGACAAAAACAACAATGCGCGCCATCTTCACGCCACAGGCGCTGGCCGCTGCGGTTGCGTTGGGTTGCTGTGCCCAGGCACAGGCTGTTTCCTTCAACATTGGCGAGATCGAAGGGCAATTCGACTCCTCGCTGTCGGTCGGCTCGAGCTGGGGCATGCGCGATGCCGATAAAAAGCTCGTGGGCACCGTCAATGGCGGCACGGGCCAGGCTTCCACGGGGGATGACGGGCGTCTCAACTTCAAGAAGGGCGAGACCTTCTCCAAGATCTTCAAAGGCCTGCATGACCTGGAGCTGAAATACGGCGATACCGGTGTGTTCGTGCGCGGCAAATACTGGTACGACTTCGAACTCAAGGACGAAGACCGCGAGTTCAAGCAGATCAGCGACCACAACCGCAAGGAAGGCGCCAAGTCCAGCGGCGCGCAGATCCTCGATGCGTTCGTCTACCACAACTACTCCCTGGGCGACCTGCCGGGCACCGTGCGTGCCGGCAAGCAGGTGGTCAGTTGGGGCGAAAGTACCTTCATCGGCAACTCCATCAACAGCATCAACCCGATTGACGTGTCGGCGTTCCGTCGGCCCGGTGCCGAGATCAAGGAAGGGCTGATCCCGGTCAACATGCTGTTCGCGTCCCAGAGCCTGACCAACCAACTGACCGTGGAAGGCTTCTACCAGCTGGAGTGGGACCAGACGGTGCTGGATAACTGCGGCACCTTCTTTGGCAATGACGTGGCGGCGGATGGCTGCACCGGCAACTACACGGTGGGTAGTCCGGCGATTGCTCCGCTCCAACCGATCGCAGCGGCTCGCGGCCAAGGCTTTGTGGTGACCCGCGAAGGTGTGGTGGTGCAGCGTGCCGGTGATCGCGATGCACGGGACTCCGGCCAATTCGGTGCAGCCTTGCGCTGGCTGGGCGATGACACGGAGTACGGCCTGTATTTCATGAACTACCACAGCCGTACGCCGACTGTGGGCACGATTACCGCCAACACCAATCTGGCGACCATCGGTGGTATCGCGGCGGCTGCTCCGGCGGGCTTCGGTTCGGCCCTGGCCCAGAGCACCATGCTCGGCCGTGGACAGTACTACCTCGAGTACCCGGAAGACATTCGCCTGTTCGGCGCGAGCTTCTCCACAACCTTGCCTACCGGCACAGCGTGGACCGGGGAAATCAGCTACCGGCCCAATGCCCCGGTGCAGTTGAATTCCACCGACCTGACCCTGTCCCTTATCAACCCGATCGCCGGCCAACTGGCCTCGCCTATCCGCAGCAATTTCGGCAGTGACAACAAGGGCTACCGCCGCAAGGAAATCACCCAGATCCAAAGCACCATGACCCAGTTCTTCGACCAGGTACTGGGCGCTGAACGCCTGACCCTGGTGGGCGAAGCCGCCGTTGTGCATGTGGCCGGCCTGGAAGACAAATCCAAGCTGCGTTACGGCCGCGACTCGGTGTATGGCGCCTACGGTTTCCAGGGGGACACCGACGGTTTCGTCACCTCCACTTCCTGGGGCTACCGCGCACGGGCGATCCTCGACTACAACAATGCGATTGCCGGGGTGAACCTCAAGCCCAACTTGTCCTGGTCCCATGACGTGGCCGGCTACGGGCCCAACGGGATCTTCAATAAAGGCGCCAAGGCCCTCAGCGTCGGCGTGGATGCGGACTATCGCAGCACCTACACCGCCAGCCTCAGCTACACCGACTTCTTTGGCGGCGACTACAACACCCTGACCGACCGCGACTTCCTCGCCCTCAGCTTCGGCGTGAACTTCTGATTTGGCTTAAAGAAGGACAAGAATCCATGCGTAAGACAATTGCAGTATTGGCCCTCAGCCTGTTGGCTTCCCACGTGATGGCGGCGGTGTCGCCGGAAGAGGCGGCCAAGCTGGGCACCACCCTGACACCGGTCGGCGCCGAAAAAGCCGGCAACGCCGATGGCTCGATCCCGGCGTGGACCGGCGGTATCCCGAAAAACGCCGGCGCGGTGGACAGCAAGGGCTTCCTCGCCGACCCGTTCGCCAATGAAAAACCGCTGTTCGTGATCACCGCCGCCACGGTGGACAAGTACAAGGACAAACTCTCCGACGGCCAGGTGGCGATGTTCAAGCGCTACCCCGAGACCTACAAGATCCCGGTGTACCCGAGCCACCGTACGGTCAACCTGCCACCGGACATCTACGAGTCGATCAAGCGCAGCGCGCTGAACGTCAAGACGATCAACGACGGCAACGGCCTGGAAAACTTCACCGGTAACCGTTACTACGCGTTCCCGATTCCCAAGAATGGCGTGGAAGTGCTGTGGAACCACATCACCCGCTACCACGGTGGCAACCTGCGCCGCATCATCACCCAGGCCACCCCGCAGACCAATGGCAGCTACACGCCGATCCGCTTCGAGGAGGAAGTGGCGGTGCCCCAGGCGATTCCCGATATCGACCAGGCCAAGGCGGCCAACGTGCTGAGCTATTTCAAGCAATCGGTGACCGCCCCGGCACGCCTGGCGGGTAACGTGCTGCTGGTGCATGAGACCCTCGACCAGGTGAAGGAGCCGCGCCTGGCCTGGATCTACAACGCCGGCCAGCGCCGCGTGCGCCGCGCGCCGCAAGTGTCCTATGACGGCCCGGGCACCGCGTCCGACGGCCTGCGCACCACCGACAATTTCGACATGTTCTCCGGCGCCCCCGACCGCTATGACTGGAAGCTGGTGGGCAAGAAAGAGATGTACATCCCCTACAACAGCTACAAGCTCGATTCGCCGTCGCTCAAATACGACGACATCATCAAGGCCGGTCACATCAACCAGGACCTGACCCGTTACGAACTGCACCGCGTGTGGGAAGTGGTCGGCACGGTCAAACCGAGCGAGCGGCACATCTACGCCAAGCGCCACATGTACATCGACGAAGACAGCTGGCAAGTCGCGCTGGTGGATCACTACGACGGTCGTGGCCAACTGTGGCGCGTCGCCGAAGGCCATGCGCAGTTCTACTACGACCATCAGGTGCCGGCCTACACCGTCGAGACCCTGTACGACATCATTGCCGGGCGCTACATCGCACTCGGCATGAAGAACGAGGAGAAGAGCAGCTTCGTGTTCGGCTTTGCGGCCAAGGCAGCGGACTACACCCCGGCGGCGTTGAGGGCTGAAGGCGTACGCTGATCCCAATATGAAATGCAATCAAATGTGGGAGGGGGCTTGCCCCCGATGGCGGTGTATCAGTCAACCAATCCAGTGACTGACAGTCCCTCATCGGGAGCAAGCCCCCTCCCACAGTGGGTTTTGTACACATGGGGTTCTGTGCATGGCCTTCAATCACCCCGCTGAATACTTCTTCAACAACCACCCGCCACAGGACTAGGGTAAGCACCAGGTTGCATAACAATAAAAAAGCAGGATGCAGCAATGACTGCCATGACACGCTGCCTGGACCGTCCTGGATTCATGCCCCGGCTGTCCGCTCACCATCTGCTGCGCCCCCGCCTGGCCGAGCCGTTGCTGACGGACCAGGCCAGGGTCAAATTACTCTGCGCCCCCGGCGGCAGTGGCAAGAGCGCGCTGCTCGCCGAATGTGCGTTGCAGGCGCCTGCGGGTTGCCAGGTGTACTGGTTGCCGCTCAATGGCGCGGTGCTCAGCCCCCTCGACCTGTGCCTGCGGCTGGCGCAAAACCTGGGCCTGACGTTTACCGATGAAACCACCTTGCTGCTCGACCTCAGCCGCTGGCAGGCCTCGGCGTGGCTGTTCCTCGATGATTTTTGCCGCTTGCCCACGCCCGACACCGACGCCTTGCTCGACCGCCTGCTCACCGCCAGCAGCCCGGCCCTGACCTGGTGGCTGGGCGCGCGGCGGCGACCGACGTGCAACTGGCCGCGCCTGCTGCTCGACGATGAGTTGCTCGAATGTGGCGCCGAACTGGCCTTCAGCCCTGGGGAGATCCAGCATCTGCTCAGCCATGCCCCCGGGCATTCGGTCGACAGCGTGCAGCAGTTCAGCGCCGGTTGGTGTGCGGGCGTGCGCATCGCCCTGCTGGGGGATGGGCACCCCGACAAGACCTTGCTCGACTACCTGCGACACGAACTGTTCAGCACACTGCCGCCGGAGCTGGCGGAGGCCTGGCGCGTACTGGCTCATCTGCCGCGCTTCAACGCCGGCTTGTGCGAGCACTTGTTCGGCGCGGGGGACGGTGACCAGTACCTGAGGGATCTGCAGGTGCTCGGCGCCTTTATCCAGCCGTGGGAAGACACCGACTGGCTGCAGGTTTTTCCGCCCCTGGCGCAGCTGATGCAAAACGAGCCCTGGCCGGCCAAACGCTCCTGGCATCGCCGCGCCTGCCAATGGTTCTGCGCCGAACAGGACTGGCAGGCCGCCTTCGAACAGGCGCTGCTGGCCGAAGAATATGAAATGGCGGTGAGCCTGTTGCAGCATTTCAGTTTCGAGGACCTGTTCCGCCAGCAGAACGCCGTCTTGCTGTTGCACCTGCATGAGCAACATGGCGATGAGTTGATGCTCGGCTCGGCACAACTGGTGGGGCTGGTGACGGCGGCGTTGCTGTTTGCCGGGCGTTTCGAGCAGGCAGCGGTGTGCATCGATCAACTGGCCCGGTTTGCCCCGCAACCGACGGCGGCGCAACAGCGGTATTTGTTGGCGCGCTGGCAGGCGCAATGGGGCTGGCTGCTGCACCTGGGCGGCGATGCCGAGGGCTCGCGCCTGCATTTTCTGGAGGCGCTGCAAGCCTTGCCCGACAGCGCGTGGACCTCGCGGCTGATGTGCCTGTCTGGCCTGACCCAGCAAGCCTTGTTGCGCGGCGAATTGGACGTGGCCCAAAGCCTGAACCGCGAAGCGCTGTGCCTGGCGCGCGCCCATGGTTCGTTGCTGCTGGAGGCGCTGCTAGAGCTGGATCACGCTCAACTGCTGGAACAGCGCGGGGCACCGTACCGGGCCCAGAGCCTGCTGGAAAATGTACAGGCCATGTTACTTGAACAGCGGCTCAAGGCCGGCCCCTTGGTGGGGCGTATCGCCTTGCGACGCGGGCACCTGGCCTTGCGCCAGGGCCAGGACAGCCTGGCCGCCGAGTGTTTCGACACGGGCTTGAAGATGTGCCTGCACAGCCAGGACAAGCGCGTGCTCTACGGCTTTCTCGGCCTGGCGCTGTTGGCTGCCAACCGTGGCGATTACGCCCAGGCCTTTGTCCAGTTGCGTGAGGCCGAGCGGCTGATGCAGCAACGCCAGGTGCCGGACACGGTGTACCGCGCGGTGCTGCTGTTGGTCAGCGGGCACTTCTGGTTGCAGCAGGGGCGCGCCGAATTGACCGTGGAGGCGGTGCGCCGCGTGCTGCGTCACTTCCGTGGGCCCCAGGCCAAACAAGCACCGCCGGCCACCCTGGAGCTGATCCCGCGTCTTGAATACCTGTTGGTGCTGGCGGAGGTGAAGCTGGGCTGCGCCGATCAACCGCTGGAACGGCTCCACACCTTGCTGCAAGCCACCCATCAGCGCGGCATGCTGTGCCTGGAAATCGAACTGCACCTGGTGCTGGGCGAAGTCGCCTGGCAGTTGGGTGATCCGGCCTTGGCGCGCCGCTCGCTGCAAGCCGGCCTGGAACTGGCCGGGCGTTGCCAGGTGCAGCAAGCGATTCGCGAACTGCGCCTGCGCGCACCGGGATTGCTGAGTGAGCTGGGCCTGGAGCCTCAGGCATCAACCCCGGGCACGGTGGAAAACCCCTTGAGCCAGCGCGAACTGGAAGTGCTGCAACTGATCGCCCTCGGCAGTTCCAACCTGGAGATCGCCGACCGGCTGTTTATCTCCCTGCACACCGTCAAGACCCACGCGCGGCGCATTCACAGCAAGCTCGGCGTAGAGCGGCGTACCCAGGCGGTGGCCAAGGCCAAGACCTTGGGCCTGATGGTTTAGATGAGCGCCTGACGGTATTCGCCGGGCGTGGCGCCCATGGCCTGGCGGAAGCGATGGGTAAAGTGGCTGGCGCTGGAAAAACCGCACAGCAGGGCAATCTCGCCCAACGGCAGGGCGCCGCCACGCAGCAGGTTTTGCGCGCGTGTCAGCCGGCGCGCCAGCAGGTACTGATGGGGCGGCAGTCCGAAGCTTTGGCGAAACATCCGTGCGAAATGGTACTCCGACAACGCACACAACCCAGCCAGTTGCCCAAGGCTGATGGGCTCCTCCAAGTGCTGGTCGATGTAGTCCACCAGCAACCGTCGTTGGTAGGCGGCCAGCCCGCCTTTCAAGCGCAGGCCTTCGCGGGCGCCCACCTGGCTGAGCAGGGTGTGGCTGAGCATTTCATGGGCGAGGCTGCTGGTAAGCAGGCGTTCGGCGGGCTCGTGCCAGTTGAGGGCGATCAGTTGGTGGAAGCGTTGGGCCAGGCGCTGGTCTTCCAGAAAGGTACTTTCCCGCAGCTCCAGCGTGCGCGGTTCGCGGTCAAGCAGGGTGACGCAGCCCAGGGCAAATTGCTCCGGGCTGAAATACACGTGGGCCAGGCGGATCTCACCGTTGATCACCCAGGCCGATTGGTGCTCGGCAGGCAGGATGCACAGCTTGTCGGGGCCGCCCTTGGTGCCCGGCCGGTCACGCCGAAACGTGCCGGTGCCGCCACCGACATAGCAGGACAAGGTGTGATGGCTGGGCGCCTGGTAGTCCTGGGAATCATGATGGTTGCTCCACAAGGCCGCGGACAAGCCGTCACCGAGCTCGGCGCAGGCTTCCAGGCGTGCGTTGGGCGAGCGGTTAAGGGCTTGGAAGACTTGCAGGGATTCCAGGTCTGGCATGGTGTGTGTTCTCCGACGCCTTGCATCCTACTCCGCGAGGCTGGCGCTGTGATCCCATCGCCCGACAAAAGCGCAAGATTGTGCAAGAGCCTTGCCCGGGTTGAAGGCGACACTGTGGCTCAATCGATGGAGCCCGCTATGAACCTTTCCCTGTATTTACTCACCGTGCTGATCTGGGGCACCACCTGGATCGCCCTCAAATGGCAATTGGGCGTGGTGGCGATTCCCGTGTCCATCGTCTACCGCTTCGGCCTGGCGGCTCTGGTGTTGTTTGCGTTGCTGCTGGTCAGTCGCAAGTTGCAGGTGATGAATCGGCGTGGGCACCTTATCTGCCTGGCCCAGGGGTTGTGCCTGTTCTGTGTCAACTTCATGTGCTTTCTCACCGCCAGCCAATGGATCCCCAGCGGCCTGGTGGCGGTGGTGTTTTCCACGGCCACGCTGTGGAATGCGCTGAACGCCCGGGTGTTTTTCGGCCAGCGGGTGGCACGCACTGTGTTGATGGGAGGCGGCCTCGGGCTGGCGGGCTTGGGCCTGCTGTTCTGGCCGGAACTGGTGGGGCATACCGCCAGCCCGCAGACCTTGCTGGGGTTGGGGTTGGCGTTGCTGGGGACGATGTGTTTCTCGGCGGGCAATATGCTCTCGAGCCTGCAGCAGAAGGCCGGTCTGAGGCCGCTGACCACGAATGCCTGGGGCATGTTGTATGGTTCGTTGATGCTGGCGACCTACTGCGTGGTGCGCGGTATTCCGTTTGAGATGGACTGGAGCGCACGGTACATCGGTGCGTTGTGGTACCTGGTGATTCCGGGTTCGGTGATCGGGTTTACCGCGTACCTGACCTTGGTCGGGCGCATGGGGCCGGAGCGTGCAGCGTATTGCACGGTGCTGTTCCCGGTGGTGGCGCTGAATGTGTCGGCGTTTGCCGAAGGCTACCAGTGGACCGCGCCGGCGTTGGCGGGGTTGGTACTGGTGATGCTGGGGAATGTGTTGGTGTTTCGTAAGCCCAAGGTGGCTCAGCCGGTGAATCCGATCCTCCAGGCAAAGCAGGTCTAGTGTGGGAGGGGGCAAGCCCCCCTCCCACATTTCCTGCATTTCTCACATTTGACCGAGTTGTCTGGTTTATTTGAGCCCTAAACGCTTGGCCATCCGGCCGAGGTTGGCGCGGTCCAGGCCCAGTTCGCGGGCGGCGCTGGCCCAGTTGTGCTGGTGGCGTTCCAGGCAGGCGTTGATGACTTGGCGCTGGTAGTGCTCGGTGGCCTGGCGCAGGTCACCGGTGACGGCCAGGGCGGTTTCTGCCGGTGCTTCGATCACCGGCGTGCTGACGTCGGGCAAATCCAGGTCCTGGGCACTCAGGCTCAGAATCTTCGGGCGTTCGCGACAGTTACCCAGGGCTTTCAACGCACTGCGCCCGATCAAATGCTCCAGCTCCCGCACATTGCCCGGCCAGTTATAGGCCAGCAGCGCCGCCTGGGCATCGCTGGTCAGGCGCAGGCTGCCCAGGCCCATGCGTGAGCGGTTCTGCTCGAGGAAGAAGCCGGCCAGCAGCAACACATCACGCCCGCGCTCGCGCAGGGCCGGCACTTGCAGCGGGTACACGCTCAGGCGATGGTAGAAGTCGGCGCGGTAGCGGCCGTTGCGCACTTCATCGGCGAGGTCGCGGTTGGTGGCGGCGATCAAGCGCACATCCACCTGGTGTTCCTTGTCCGAGCCCAGGCGCTGCAACTGGCCGCTTTGCAGCACCCGCAGCAGCTTGGCCTGCACGCTCAGGGACAACTCGCCCACTTCGTCCAGAAACAGCGTGCCGCCATTGGCCAGCTCGAACTTGCCGCGCCGTTCATTCAGCGCGCCGGTGAAGGCGCCACGCACATGGCCGAACAACTCGCTTTCCACCAGGGTTTCCGGCAGGGCCGCGCAGTTGAGGCTGATCAGCGGTTTGTCCGCCCGGGACGACGCCGCGTGAATGGCCTGGGCCACCAGTTCCTTGCCCACCCCGGTTTCGCCGGTGATCAGCACCGTGAGGTCGCTGCCACCCACCAGCTTGATTTCCTCCACCAGGCGCTTGTGGGTTTTACTCTGGCCGATCATTTCCTTGTGCTGCTGGCCGCTGGCCTGGCGGTAGATCTCGGCGCGCTGGTGTTCGTCTTCGGCGCGCAACGCCAGGCGTTCGATACGTTCGGCCACGTTGACGGTGGCGGCGGCGAGGCTGGCGAAGGCTTGCAGGGCGTCCAGTTCCACCCGTTCGAAGCGTTCGGTGTCCAGCGCGTCCAGGGTCAACAGGCCCCAGGGCAGATCGTCGACAAACAGCGGGCAGCCCATGCAGTCGTGGACTTCCAGGTGGCCGTGCACGCCATCGACCAGGCCGTCGTAGGGATCGGGCAATTCGCTGTCACTGTCAAAGCGTGTGGGCCCAGGGCTGCTGAGCAACACGGCGAAGCGCGGATGTTCGCTGACCTTGAAGCGGCGGCCCAGGGTGTCCGCGCTCAAGCCATCCACCGCCAGCGGCACCAGCGACTCGCCGTCCAGGCGCAGCAGGGCGGCCGCATCACACGGCAACAGGGCGCGCATGGCTTGCAGCAGGCGTCGATAGCGTTCGCCTTCGGGCAGTTCCCGCGACAGGTCGGCGACCAGCGGCAGCAGGGTGGTGAGCAGCGAGTGTGCAGTCATAATGACTCCTTGTAGTCCATATGACTATAAGGTGTAGGGGGTCATACTGACTACATAATGTTCAGGTTGTTGAAATTAAAGGATTTATAAGTTGGCATGGATACTGAGTAGCTAAGGGTAATCAGTAAAGAAGCCCAGGAGGCTCCCATGCTTAGTGCCCAAGACCGTGCCATCGTCAAATCCACCGTGCCCCTGCTGGAAAGCGGCGGTGAAGCGCTGATCACCCATTTCTACCGCATGATGCTCTCCGAGTACCCTGAGGTCCGCCCGCTGTTCAACCAGGCCCACCAGGCCAGCGGTGACCAGCCCCGGGCCCTGGCCAACGGCGTATTGATGTACGCGCGGCATATCGACCAGCTCGACCAACTGGGCGACCTGGTGGCGAAGATCATCAACAAGCATGTGGCGTTGCAGATCCTGCCGGAGCATTACCCGATCGTGGGCGCTTGCCTGCTGCGGGCGATTTCCGAGGTGCTGGGCAGTGAGATCGCCACCCCTGAGGTGATGAATGCCTGGGGCGCCGCGTACGGCCAACTGGCGGACATCCTGATCGGTGCCGAGGCCGCTATTTACACAGAGAAAGCCCAGGCCCCCGGCGGCTGGCGCGGTGCGCGGGCGTTTACCCTGGTCAAGCGTGTGGAGGAGAGCGCCGAGATCACTTCCTTCTATTTCGCGCCGGCGGACAACGGGACGATCCTCGCGGCCGTGCCGGGCCAATACATCGGCATGAAGCTGGTGCTCGACGGTGAGGAGGTGCGTCGCAACTATTCACTGTCGGCGTTGAGTGATGCGGGTGAGTACCGCATCAGCGTCAAGCGCGAGGCCGGCGGGCGGGTTTCCAACTACCTGCATGACCAGTTGCAGGTCGGTGCGACGATTGACCTGTTTCCGCCGTCGGGTGAGTTCACCCTGGCGGCCAGCGATAAGCCGCTGGTGCTGATCAGCGGCGGGGTAGGGATCACGCCAACCTTGCCGATGCTGGAGGCCGCACTGGCCACCCAGCGCCCGGTGCACTTTATCCACTGCGCGCGCAATGGCGGGGTGCATGCGTTCCGTGACTGGGTCGACGGCCTGGCAGCCAAGCACCCGCAGCTCAAGCGCTTCTATTGCTATGCCGAGGACGACGGCGTGAGCCCTGCGGCGGATAAAGTCGGCCTGCTGAGCCAGGAGCAATTGGCGGCGTGGTTGCCGGAGCAGCGTGACTTGGACGCGTACTTCCTCGGCCCCAAAGGTTTCATGGCGGCGATCAAGCGCCACCTCAAGGCATTGGGCGTACCCGAGAAACAAAGCCGCTACGAGTTCTTCGGCCCGGCTGCCGCGTTGGAGTAACACGGTCGAAAATGTGGGAGGGGGTTTGCCCCCTCCCACATTTGGATCTCTGTTCCTCCCGATTAATCCCCTGTTAACCCCTCTCTGTTTAAACCACTCTCTGTGTGTAAACTTGCGGCCATTGGCACAACCAAACAAAGGGATACGGGGATGAGTGACGAATTGCGTTTAGGCAGGGAGCGGCGCTTTCTGGTGTTGCTGGGCATCATCTGCCTGGCGCTGATCGGTGGAGCGTTGTACATGCAGGTGGTGTTGGGCGAGGCGCCGTGCCCGTTGTGCATCCTGCAACGCTATGCCTTGCTGTTGATTGCGATCTTCGCGTTCATCGGTGCCGCCATGCGCACCAAGGGCGCCCTCACGCTGTTCGAAGGCCTGGTGGTACTCAGCGCTCTCGGCGGGGTGGCTGCGGCCGGTCACCATGTGTACACCCAGTTCTTCCCGCAGGTGAGCTGCGGCGTCGATGTACTGCAACCGATCGTCGACGACCTGCCCCTGGCCAAGGTCTTCCCACTGGGCTTCCAGGTCGACGGTTTCTGCAGCACCCCTTACCCGCCGGTGCTCGGCCTGTCCCTGGCGCAATGGGCGCTGGTGGCGTTCGTGCTGACGGTCATCCTGGTGCCCCTGGGCATCTATCGCAATCGCCGCCACAAAGGCTGAACCCATGAGTGAAACGCCCCGGTCTTTCTTCAAGGAAGGCCGGGGCGTTTTTGCATGTAGGCTTTTGTGAACAGAGCGTGACGCCGGACAATTTTGGGTGCGCGCAATGTGCGACATGTTGTCACACGGAAGCCGCCGCAGGACGTTTCTGACCTGCCAAACCCGCGCTTAAATTTGCAAAAAGCCTCCAGGATGTGCTGTCAGTTCGTGGTTTGGACGCCGCCACGTACCTCACGTCGTACAAGGCTTTGAGTGATGTCCGAATGCCTTGTTTTATGGGGGGTTGCATAGGTTTCGTAGGCCCTTACGGGGTGTAAGGGCTGTGACGGTTTGCCCTATAACACGGCAATTTTTGTGGTTTTTGTTGAGAATCGAACGCGATAAGATCGCGAACCATTGCAATATTGGTGAAGGATTATTGCTGTAATCGATAAAAATTATTTCTTTATAAGACATGGTTTATACATCGCTAGCTAACTACAATCGCCCGCACTGAATGTCCGGTGCTGCTCAATCTTTGAGCACTGGAGCGGTCGAGGGGCAGATGGACGGCTCTGTGCGACCCCAAGGTTCCGGCAGCCTTTCAACTATCCGCACCAAAGGGAATTGGTCTGTAACAAGGCCTTTAACCACGAAATCGAATAAGAACTCACCGCAGGCTCGTGAAGCGTACCTATATGACGTGACGGGCAGGCTCTTATTCAATCGAAGAGAAATGCCAACCCTTGGCAGGGTGAAGTGTTGGCGATCAAAACCCAACTGCATTGCGCAAGCTGCTTTAGAGGTCGTGAGATGAGTAAAAACAGGTACCCCCGATTACTAGGCTTTTTGCCGCTGCTTGGCATGATGTTAATGCTGGGAGGCTGCAAGTGGACCTTGATGGACCCAAAAGGACAGATCGGTCTGGATCAACGAAACCTGATCATCACTGCCACCCTGCTGATGCTGTTGGTCGTGGTGCCTGTGATCATCATGACCTTTGCCTTCGCCTGGAAATACCGCGCGTCGAACACCAGCGCGACCTACGCGCCTAAGTGGTCGCACTCCACCAAGATCGAAATCGCGGTGTGGCTGGTCCCGATCCTCATCATCATCGCCCTGGGTTACATCACCTATAAGTCGACCCACGAGCTGGACCCATACCGTCCGCTGGAGTCCGACGTCAAGCCGATCAACATCGAAGTGGTCGCGCTGGACTGGAAGTGGCTGTTCATCTACCCGGACCTGGGTATCGCCACGGTTAACCAGATTCGCTTCCCTGAGAACACCCCGCTTAACTTCCGGATCACCTCCGACGCTGTGATGAACTCGTTCTTCATCCCTGCCCTGGGCGGTCAGATCTACGCGATGGCAGGCATGCAGACCCGACTGCACCTGATCGCCAACGAAAAAGCTGAAATGGAAGGCATCTCCGCGAACTACAGCGGCGCTGGCTTCACCGGCATGAAATTCAAAGCGATCTCGACGAGCCAGGAAGATTTCAACGCCTGGGTAGCCGAAGTCAAGGCCGCACCTAAACAGCTTGATCAAGCTGAATACGACGCCCTGACCAAACCAAGCCAGAACAACCCTGTCGCCCTGTACTCCGCGTATGAGCCGAACCTGTTTCAGAAAATCGTCGACAAGTACGAAGGTATGAAGCCAGGTAAGCCGGTCAAGCACGAGAAGAAAGAAGTGGCCGCGGTTGAAGGTTCTGACACGGGCTCGCATTCAACTGCTGGGGCAGAGGAGTAAACGATGTTTGGTAAATTAAGTTGGGATGCGGTCCCGTTCCACGAGCCGATTGTGATGATTACCATCGCCATGATCGCGCTGGGTGGTCTGGCACTGTTTGCAGCAATCACTTATTTCAAGAAGTGGACCTACCTGTGGACCGAGTGGCTGACGTCGGTCGACCACAAGAAAATCGGCGTGATGTACATCATCGTTGCCATGGTCATGCTGCTGCGTGGTTTTGCCGACGCCATCATGATGCGTACCCAGTTGGCCATGGCCACCGAAGGTTCGCCTGGCTACCTGCCGCCTGAACACTATGACCAGATCTTCACCGCCCACGGTGTGATCATGATCATCTTCATGGCGATGCCTTTCTTCACCGGCCTGATGAACCTTGCAGTGCCGCTGCAGATCGGTGCGCGTGACGTTGCCTACCCGTTCCTGAACTCCCTGAGCTTCTGGCTGCTGGTTTCCGGCGTGGTGCTGATCAACGTGTCCCTGGGTGTCGGCGAATTCGCCAAGACCGGTTGGGTTGCGTATCCGCCATTGTCGGGCATCCAGTACAGCCCTGGCGTGGGTGTGGACTACTACATCTGGGCGCTACAGTTATCAGGACTCGGGACGACGCTGACGGGGGTCAACTTCTTGGCCACCGTCCTGAAAATGCGCGCCCCTGGCATGAAACTGATGGACATGCCGATCTTCACCTGGACCTGCACCTGGGCCAACGTCCTGATCGTGGCTTCGTTCCCGATCCTGGCCGCTACCATGGCGCTGCTGTCGCTTGACCGTTACCTGGATTTCCACATTTTCACCAATGAACTTGGTGGCAATCCAATGATGTACGTGAACCTGTTCTGGGCATGGGGTCACCCTGAGGTGTACATCCTGATCCTGCCAGCGTTCGGTATCTTCTCCGAAGTGATCTCGACCTTTACCGGCAAGCGCCTGTTCGGTCACCACTCGATGGTCTACGCATCGGGCGCAATCTCCGTACTGGGCTTCATGGTGTGGCTGCACCACTTCTTCACCATGGGTTCGGGGGCCAGCGTCAACGCCTTCTTCGGCCTGGCGACGATGCTGATTTCCATCCCGACGGGGGTGAAGCTATTCAACTGGCTGTTCACCATCTACCACGGCCGTCTGCGTATCACCAGCCAGGTCCTGTGGACCCTGGGCTTCATGGTGACCTTCGCCATCGGCGGCATGACCGGCGTACTGCTGGCCATCCCGGGTGCTGACTTCGTACTGCACAACAGCCTGTTCGTGATCGCTCACTTCCACAACGTGATCATCGGTGGTGCTGTATTCGGCTACATCGCTGGTTTCAGCTTCTACTTCCCGAAAGCGTTCGGCTTCAAGCTGCACGAAGGTTGGGGCAAGGCTGCGTTCTGGTTCTGGATCTCGGGCTTCTTCGTTGCGTTCATGCCGCTCTATGCACTGGGCTTCATGGGCATGACCCGTCGTCTGAACGCCACTACCAACCCTGAGTGGGTGCCGTACCTGTACGTCGCCATGTTCGGTGCAATCATGATCGCTGTGGGTATCGCCTGCCAGTTGATCCAACTGTACGTGAGCATCCGTGACCGTAAGCAGAACGCTTGCGAATCCGGCGACCCATGGAATGGCCACACCCTGGAATGGTCGACCTCGTCGCCACCACCGTTCTACAACTTCGCGGTGATCCCGACTGCGAACACCATCGATGCGTTCACCGAAGCCAAGGAAGACGGTACTGCGTACCAGCAACCTAAGCACTACGAACCGATCCACATGCCAAGCAACACCGCCACTGGCGTGGTGATGGGTGCGCTGTTGACCGTGTTCGGTTTCGCGATGATCTGGCACATCTGGTGGCTGGCAATCGTGAGCCTGGTGGGCACCATCGGCTACTTCATTGTCCACGCAGCACGTGATGATCAAGGCTACATGGTGCCGGTCGAAACGATCGAGCGCATCGAAGCCGAGCAGCACGCTCGCCTGGTCGCCGAGAAGAAAATCCCGGCCAACCGTGTAGAAACCTCGTTGGAACAGGCTTAAACCATGTCGAACTTAGTGACCAATGCTGGACACGCCCATGTCGATGACCATGGGCACGATGACCATCACCACGACTCGGGGCCGATGACCGTTTTCGGTTTCTGGCTCTACCTGATGACCGACTGCATCTTGTTTGCGTCGATCTTCGCGGTGTACGCGGTACTGGTAAACAACGTAGCGGGTGGCCCGTCGGGCCACGACATCTTCGAACTGCCTTACGTGCTCGGCGAAACCGCCTTGCTGTTGTTCAGTTCGATCACCTACGGCTTCGCCATGTTGGCCTTCTACAAGGGCAACAAGAAAGGCGTCCTGAGCTGGTTGGCACTGACCTTCCTGTTCGGCCTGGGCTTCATCGGCATGGAGATCAACGAGTTCCACCTGCTGATCTCCGAAGGCTACGGCCCGCACCGTTCCGGCTTCCTGTCGGCGTTCTTCACGCTGGTAGGTACCCACGGTCTGCACGTAACGGCCGGCCTGCTGTGGATGGCGGTGATGATGTATCAGGTCAATAAACACGGCCTGACCAACACCAACAAGACTCGCCTGAGCTGCCTGAGCCTGTTCTGGCACTTCCTGGACGTGGTCTGGATCTGCGTCTTCACCGTTGTTTACCTGATGGGGACTCTGTAATGGCTAATGCACACTCCCATGACCATGACAGCCATGATGCGAGCCACGGCAGCGTTAAGTCGTACGCCATCGGCTTCATCCTGTCGGTAATCCTGACGCTTATCCCGTTCGGTCTGGTGATGTACCCGACCCTGCCGAAGTCGATCACCTTGATGATCGTGTTGGCGTTCGCAGTGATTCAGGTGCTGGTTCACCTGGTGTACTTCCTGCACCTGGATCGCTCGAAAGAGCAGCGCGATAACGTGATTGCGTTTGTGTTCGCAGGTCTTGTGATCCTGCTGCTGGTTGGCCTGTCGATATGGATCATGTTCAGCATCCATACGTTCATGATGGCGAAGTGAGGTAAGACCCGATGTCGCTTAAGCACTTTATCCAAATCACCAAACCGGGGATCATTTTCGGTAACGTGCTTTCTGTGGCGGGCGGTTTCTTCCTGGCCTCCAAGGGACATGTCGATCTGGCCATCTTCCTGGCTGCGATGATCGGTACGTCCCTGGTGGTAGCTTCCGGTTGTGTGTTCAACAACTGCATCGACCGTGACATCGATATCAAGATGGAGCGCACCAAGAATCGCGTGCTGGTCCAGGGCCTGATCTCCCTGAAACTGGCGCTGATCTTCGCGACCGTCCTGGGTGTTGCCGGTGTGGCCCTGTTGTACCAGGTGGCCAACCCGTTGGCGGCGTTGTTTGCCGTGATCGGTTTTGTCATCTACGTCGGCCTCTACAGCCTGTACCTCAAGCGCAAGTCGGTGCACGGCACGCTGGTGGGCAGTCTGTCGGGGGCGATGCCGCCGGTGATTGGTTATGTGGCTGTGACCAATAGCTTCGACATGGCTGCGCTGGTGCTGCTGGTGATGTTCAGCCTGTGGCAGATGCCGCATTCCTACGCCATCGCGATCTTCCGCTTCAACGACTACCTGGCTGCTTCGATTCCGGTGTTGCCGGTCAAGCGTGGCATCCAGGTCGCCAAGAAGCACATCCTGCTCTACATCCTGGCCTTCCTCGTGGCGACCTTGATGTTGACCTTCAGTGGCTACGCCGGCATGAGCTACCTTGCCGTCGCCGCCGCCATGGGCATGTACTGGTTGTACATGGCCTGGACCGGCTACAAGGCGGTGGACGACACCGTCTGGGCGCGCAAGCTGTTCGTGTTCTCGATCTTCACCATCACCGCGCTGAGCGTGATGATGTCCCTGGATTTCCAAGTGCCGAAAGAGCTGTTGCTGACCTACGCCCACTGAGTGTCTGAGTAATAAAAAGGCCCCGCCTTCGAAAGAAGCGCGGGGTTTTTTATTGAGTGACCTTTAAACTACGACCAAACCCTACCCCTGCAGGAAGCAAAGTGATGAGTAAAAAAGCCGTTATGGTGTTCAGTGGCGGTCAGGATTCGACCACCTGCCTGATCCAGGCGCTGCCGCTGTATGACGAAGTGCACTGCATCACCTTCGATTACGGTCAGCGCCATGTCGCGGAAATCGAAGTCGCCCGGAAGCTGGCCAAGCAACTGGGGGCCACCGTTCACAAAGTGATGGACGTGTCGCTGCTCAACGAACTGGCGATCAGCAGCCTGACCCGCGACAACATTCCAGTGCCGACCGTGAACAGCTCCGGCGAAAGCCTGCCGAGCACCTTCGTGCCGGGCCGCAATATTCTGTTTTTAACCCTGGCGGCTATCTACGCGTATCAGGTCAAGGCCGGGACGGTCATCACCGGCGTGTGTGAAACCGACTTCTCCGGCTACCCCGATTGCCGCGATGAGTTCGTCAAAGCCTTGAACCAGGCGCTCAAGCTGGGCATGGAGTACGACGTACGCCTGGAAACCCCGTTGATGTGGCTGAACAAGGCTGAGACCTGGGCACTGGCGGATTACCACCGGCAACTGGACCTGGTCCGCGAGCAGACACTGACCTGCTACAACGGCATTATCGGCACCGGCTGTGGCGAATGCGATGCGTGCAACCTGCGTGCACGTGGCTTGAATGACTACCTGCAGAACAAGGCAGTGGTCATGCAGAGCCTGAAGCAGAAATTGCAGCTGAACTGACCCCAATACGTAGCAGACCCTGGCCAGAAAAAAGCCCCGTCTTCGCAAGTCGTACGGGTTTTTTTATGGCGGGTCGGTTAAATCATTTGTTCCTTGTCTCGTCATACCCTTCTATACGAGCTGTGCGAATTCCTCACCCGTCTACAAGGAGTAGTCACCATGGTCAGCGTTAGTCGTCGATCCCTTCTCGCTCTTGGCGCCGCCCTGCCTTTGCTCGGGCGCCTGGATTGGGCGCTCGCCGCACCCGCGCCGACCAAGGCTGACAAGGTACTGCTCAACTACAACGAAAGCCCCTACGGGCCTTCGACGGCGGCCCGCGAAGCGATGCAGCGCGGCATCGCGACAGCCGGGCGGTATCCGTACAAACATATGTACGCCTTGGCCGGCTTGTTTGCCCAGCAGCACGGGATTGCCGAAGAGCAGGTGGCGGTGTTCGCCGGCTCCATGGCCGCGTTGCGCTACGCGGTGCTGGCGTTCACCAGCGAAACCCGCGGCCTGGTGATGGCCACGCCGTCCTACGAAGTACCGCGCCAGGCCGCCGAGTCCCGTAAGGCGCCGGTGCGCGAAGTGGACCTTGACGCCGATCACGCCCACGACGTTCCCGCCATGCTCGCCGCCGATCCCCAGGCGGGGATGCTCTATGTCTGCAATCCCAACAATCCGACGGGCACCATCACCTCCACCGAGGCTATTCGCCAGGCGCTGGCGAACAAGCCCAAAGGCAGCGTATTGGTGGTGGACGAGGCCTACATCGACTTCGCCGACACCCCAAGCGTGGTGAGCTGGGTCAAGGACCATGACGACCTGTTGGTGTTGCGCACCTTCTCGAAAATCTACGGTATGGCCGGCGCCCGTCTGGGCCTGGCGATCGGCCACCCGGCGCTGCTGGAACGGCTGGCGGTGTTCGGCGGTGACAATGTCCCGGCGGGTTCCTCCCTGCTCGGCGGCATCGCCAGCCTGGAAGACGTGAAGCTGCTGCCACAACGCAAGACGCTCAATGCCCAGCTGCGCGATGAAACAATCACCTGGCTCAAGGGCCGTGGCTTCACCTGCACGGCGTCCCAGGCCAACTGCTTCATGATCGATGTGAAGCAACCGGCCGAGCAGGTCATCGACAAGCTTGCCGCACAGGGGGTGTTCATCGGGCGGGTGTGGAAAAACTGGCCGCAGTGGGTGCGCGTGACGGTGGGGAACAAGCGGGAGATGGAGCGGTTTCGCGAGGTGTTTGCGGCGACGGTCTAGCGCCGATGTGGGAGGGGGGCTTTCTCCCTCCCACATTCAGTTCAGGGGTGTCACTGCTGCGCGATGCTGTAGCCCTCAAACGCCGTCTGCTGTTGCAGCGCAGTAATCACGCTCTTGCGGCTCAGCGGCTGTTCGACGCCGGCGTTATCCACAAAGCTTTCAACCTCCAACTCGGCTTCGTCGCCTTCGCCTACAAAGCTGAAGCCCAGGAACTCAAACGCCTCACGGTCGACGTTCAACCGCGAGCGTGGCGTGCGCAGCGGCAGGGTGACGCTGATGCCGTCCTTGCTGATCACAAACACTTCGGCTTCTTTCTTGGGGCGAGCGGCCTTACCTTTGCCGGCGCTTGGGTTGCTGATGGCCTGGTGAGACTGGTTCAGCACTTTGAGGGCCAGCCCGTAGACCAGCTCCTGAAACTCTGGATCATCCTTGAAGCTCGACAGGATGCGGCTGATGGAGAACTTGCCGCTCAGGTCTTCAAGGGCGAGGTTGTCAGCGGCTTCGGCGTCCTTGAGCTGCTTGAGCTGGCCCATCAGGTCGTAGGCCTTGTCGTCGTCGAAGGCGTCGTGGGCCTGACGAATGGCCACGCGCAGTTCGCGGATCTGGTCGCTTTCCTTGGAGGTGTGAAAGGCGTCCAGCACCATCTCGCTGATGATCTTGGCGGCTGGCACATGCTGTGAAAGATTGATGGCGTTTTCGTATTCAGCCTTGGCGTGCAAGGCGACTACGGATTCTTCGGCGGAGTGTTCGGTGTAAGAATCGGACATTGAAATTTCACTACTTCAGTAAACGGAAGACAAAAAAGCGTCGCGCATTTTCAGCGGGGAGGGGGATCAGGTCAAGGCTGCCGACCGGCGAATGCAGGGCGTCAAACCAACTGCTTCAGGCACGCCTGGAGAATATCCAGTCCTTCTTCCAGCACCGCAGGCTCGATGGTCAGCGGTGCCAGCAAGCGCACGATGTGCCGCGACTTGCCGCTGGGCATCAACAACAGCCCGGCGTCTCGCGCCAGGCTCAGCAATTGGCTCAGTTGCCGGGGCGCGGGCGTGCCGTCGGCGTTGGCCAGTTCGATGCCGCGCATGGCACCGACGCCGGTCAGGCGGCCCAGGTACGGCGACAGGTGCTGCGAACGCCAGGCGGCATAGCGGCCAACGATCGCTTCTTCCTGTTGCGAGCCCCAGACCTGCAAGTGTTCATCCGTCATCGCATCGAGGGTGGCCAATGCTGCCGCGCAAGCGATGGGGTTACCCGAGTAAGTACCACCGAGGCCGCCTTTGGGCAGGTTGTCCATCAAGGCCTTGCGCCCGACCACCGCGCCCAGCGGCACGCCGCCGGCGATGCTTTTGCCCAGCAGGATCAGATCCGGTTCGATGCCCAGGCGTGAGAAGGCGAAACGCTGTCCGGTGCGACCGAAGCCCGACTGGATTTCATCGGCAATCAACAGGATGTTGTGTTCATCGCAAAAGCGCCGCAGGGCGTGGGCAAACTCGATATCCAGCGCCAGGAAACCGCCTTCGCCCTGCACCGGCTCGATGATGAAACAGGCGACGTCACCGACGTCGATTTCCACGCTGAACAAGCGGTCCATGGCTTTCAGCGCTTCAGCGCAGCCCACGCCGTTATCGGCGCTGGGGTAGGGCAGGTGATACACCGGGCCGGGCAGGACGCCGACCTTCTGTTTGTAGGGCGCCACCTTGCCATTGAGGTTGAGGGTGGCCAGGGTGCGGCCGTGGAAGGCTCCGTCAAAGGCGATCACCGCCGTGCGGCCGGTGGCGCCGCGCACGATCTTCAAGGCGTTTTCTGCCGCTTCCGCACCGCTGTTGGTGAGCATGCCGCTGACGGGGTAGTCCACCGGGATAAACCCGGCCAGGCGATCCATCAGTTCGATGTAGGGTGTGTGCGGTGCAGCGTTGAACGCATAGTGGGTCAACTTCGTCGCCTGTTCACGAATCGCCGCCACCACGCCCGGGTGGCAATGGCCAAGGTTGAGCACGCCGATCCCGCCGACAAAATCGATATAGCGTTTGCCCGTGGTGTCCCAGACCTCGGCGTTGCTGCCATGGCTGAGGCTGATGGGATGAACGATGGAAATCGACTGGCTGATGGTTTCGCGGCTCATGAATCTCGGACTCGGCAGTGGCGGGCGTGCTTTTATCTAAGCCGTGGGCCAGGCCCTGCCGCAAACGAAATAAAGTCGCCGGGTCATTCCAAATCGGAAGAGCTGTTGCCAAAAGCTCGTTTTTGGCAACGCCGTAGCCCCGTCGATGCTACGCCGACACCCCATCCTTGCCCGCCGCCTTGGCGCGATACAACGCCTGGTCGGCACGCGCCATCAGGGCGCTGGGGGACTCATCCATACGGCGCTCGGCCACGCCCACGCTGAGGGTGACGTGGAGGCCGCCGCGCATCGGGATCTTGCGCATCTTTTGGCAGATTTTCTCGGCCAGCTCCCTGGCGGTTTCCAGTGCGCTTTTGGGCAGGACCGCGATGAACTCATCGCCACCCCAGCGGGCGAGCAGATCGCCTGGGCGCAGGCAGCTTTCCAGGCATTCCACTACCTGCAAAAGGGTTTGGTCGCCCACGCCGTGACCATGCTGGTCATTGATCGGCTTGAAATCATCGATATCCATCGCGATCAATGCCAGCGGCAGGCGAAAACGCTGGGCGCGGTCGCACTCTTCCAGCAGGACTTTTTCCAGGCGATAGCGGTTGGCGACGAGGGTCAGGGCATCCCGTTCGGCCAGGGAGCGGTTTTCGTCCAGCTGCAATTGCAGCTGCTGGTTGACCCGTGACAATTCGCGCGTGCGCTCGGCCACCAGCGCCTCAAGGGATTGGTTGCGCCGCTCCAGCTGTTCGACGGAGCACTTGCGCATATGAATATCGCGATGGGCGCCCACCATCCGCGCCACCGAGCCGTCGGGGTTGCGCGCAATCACGTAGCCCCGGTCTTCGATCCACAGGTAACTGCCATCTTTTTTGCGGCAACGGTATTCGATTTGATAATGGGGGGCGCGACGGTGGATGTAGTCATCGAACAGCGTCATCACGTGGGGGTAGTCTTCCGGGTGGATGACGGTCTCCCAGGTGAACACGCTGTTTTCCAGGGAGTGGCGGGGGTAGCCCAGCATTTCGTACCAGCCTGGGTTGCGGTAGACGAACCCGGTATTGGCGTTCCAGTCCCAGATCCCGTCGCTGACCAGCTCCAGCACGGTATGCAGCATGTCGGCATTGAGGTGAGAGAAATCACCCGTCAGGTTGTTGTCGTCGGAAATATCGTCCATCTGCGCGCTCCTTGCATGGGCTGGCGTCCAGGGCCAACCATGTTGATGCCGATACTCCGTGGCTGGCGCTACTGTACATCGGAGCTTGTGCGCTTTGAATAGAACGAATGGGCGACTATAGGAGGGCTGGCAATGGGCTATTGCTTCGGCGCGATCATCCTTGTACGTGTCCTCCCATCAGCGTTGTGCTGGTAAATCGTGTCAGGCTGCCCCCGCTCGTTGAAGAACACTTGGCCGATGCCTGCCGAATTCCATAACCGTTCACCGGCCTCGGCATGTTCCGGGATATGCGGCACCACCTGCATGGTGCGGCGGCGAGTGAACCAGTTGAGGGGCGAACGTGGCGAGTACAGCCAGCGATTGAGGCGGTCGAACCATTCCAGCAATCGCGGTGGAAATTCGTTCTTGATGCCGCTGCTGGTGATCTGCCAGATCCTGGGACCGGCGTTGCGATGGCGGATCAGTACTTCATAGACGAACGAGTAGTGCACGTCGCCCGAGAGGATCACGTAGTTACCGGGTGTGCGCGAGTGGCGAAAAATATTGAGGATCACCTGCGCCGCGCCGCGATGGGCCATCCAGTTTTCCGCGTCCACCAGCAAAGGGTGCCCGCACCAACTGAAGATCTTCTGCACGGTCTCGATCAGCTTGACGCCAAACACAGGCGCAGGGGAGACGATGATGGCCGAGGGGTGGTCGAGCAGTTCCTGTTGCAGTTCGCTCAAGGCTTCCCAGTCCAGCAGGCCGGAGGGTTGCTTGAGGTTGAATTCGCTGCGCCAGCGCCGGGTGCGGGTGTCGAGCACTACCAGGGCCGGCGTGGTGGGCAGCACGTAGTGCCACTGCTGGAACTTCAGCAGCGCCGCGAGCAAAGCATCCTGTGCCTGGGCGTCCAAGTGATTGCTCTGCGCCTGGCTGGCCAGTGCCTGGGTGTAGCCCACCAGCTTATCAAAGGCGTCCGGGTTATTGCCCCAGCCCTGGCACAGCAGGTACGCCAGCAGGGCGTTACCGATGATGCGTCTGGAGAACGGATGGCCGTAGGCGGTTTCTTCCCATTGCGCGCTGAGGTTCCAGTCGTCGGTGATGTCGTGATCGTCAAAGATCATCAAGGTGGGTAGATGGGCGAATACCCGCGCCACGCCCGGCAGGCCGTCGCGAAATTTATCCACCTGCACCTGTTCGCGGGCATAGCGCGCAGCTTCATCGGCGCTCAGTTGCGGTGGCTGTACGGTGAGCAGGGACCAGGGGATGGGCGACCACACCAGCAGGTACATCGCCATGACTTCGGCGAACGTCACCAGGTGATTGTCGGCGGTGCTGCTGGTGAAAATCGGCTTTTTCACGCCGCCAAAGAAACGTTCGCGCAGGGTCTCATTGCTGTCCAGCGCGGGTAGCAGGTCTGCGCGGTGGTAGTAGCTGGCGTGATGCCCGTAGAGGCTGGCGCTGTCGTCTACCACCGCGCCTTCCAGGTACTCATCGAACAGGCCCAGGCGCGCAATCAGCCCATGGATCGCCCGCAACATCGGCCCGGCCACATCGTCGGCGTACACCTGGTCGCCGCTCATCATCAGCAAGGCTGGGCGGTCGGCCGGGGTCTGTGCATCGGCCAGCAGCCGATCGACGCAGAGCAGGCCTTCGTCGGCGCTGTGGTGAGGTTTGCGGCAGGAGCCGTGTACCAGCTGATGGATGTGGCTGTGCAGTACGAAACTTGGGCAGTGTGTGTCGGTGTACAGCAGGTGCGGTGCCCATTCGGCAATGCCGGCATCGTCGACCAGCAGATCATAGTGGATGACTACGTCCTGGGGCAGCGCCTCGTCCAGGCGTACATCAATCAGATGGATGTACGCCTGGCGCCCCACTGGCACGACCTGGCACCGGTCCTGGCCCAGCGGTATGTCCAGGCACTGGTCGGCACAGTGCAGTTTCAGGCTCAGGGGCAATGCCCGGCTCCCCACCAGCCACAGCACCAGGCGCCGGGGTTCCAGGCGCCGCAGCAGAGGGCCGGCGAGTACGGCGGGCAAGGTGTCGGGATGTGGCATGCGGTAACAGGCTCCGGCCAGGGTTGAACCGGCAAGGTTAGCGCAACGGATGTCAGTGTTTTGTTAAGGCGGGGCGGTCTGTAAAAAAGAAGAAGGGCAATACGCTGCCCTTCTTCCTGCGGTTCAGAGCAAGTTCCCCTTGCCCAGGCTATCCAGGCCGCCACTTCTGGGGCGGTTGCGCGATGAACCGTCAGCTTCCTGAGGCTCCAGTTGCAACTGAGGGTCTTCAATGCTGCGTTTCTTGCGTTGCAGGGCTGTGTCGTCCTGCGGCGTAGTGGGGGGAGGAGGGGGGAGCGGTGTCGCGTTGATGGAGCTGAGCATGGCAGTGTCCTTTTATCTATTAGTCGAGTGTTACTTCACCCCTTGGAGCGAAGTGCCGCCAAACTTATAGAGCAGGGCGCTGGCGAGCTATAAACGTCCTGCTGCAAGATATGACGACCTTTGGCTACTCGGCTCAGAAGTCATCAGCGGCGCCGTTCGCGCAACCCCCGGTCGCGGGAGTGGTCGCGCCGTCCTTGCCATCCAGCACAAACGCCGCACGGTTTTGTGCCACGACATTACGTATTGCGCTGTAATAGTCCGGCAATTTTTGCAGGCTGTCGGTGAGCGGCAACAGTGATGCCCGGGTATCCACGGTGCCACCTACCAGGCTGAGGGTGCCTAGGGTCTGTACGGTGTCACTGTCTCCCAACGGCGAGACCAGGAAACTCAAGACTTTGCCTGCCGCATCGCGGCTGTTGCTGGTGCCCAGCAGTGGCAGTTCGACAATCGGCCCGTTGCCGATGCCCCACACGCCGAATGTCTGGCCGAAGTCGGCGCTATGGCGCGGGATGCCCACGCGGTCTGATACATCGATCAGCCCCACCACGCCCACTGTGGTATTCAGCGCAAAACGGCCAAGGGTATTGACCGAGCGCCTTGGGTTGCCTTGCAACAGGTCATTGATAAACACCTTCGGCTCGCTGAAGTTGCTCGCAAAGTTATGCACACCCTGCTGGAAAAAATCCGGCAGGTAGCGGTAGCCACGTGCTACCGGCGCCAGGGCGTAGTTATCCACCGTCCGGTTGAAGGCAAACACCCCGCGATTGAGCGATTCGGCCGGGTCATACACCGGGTAATTCACCTGTGCGCAGCGGGTGGTGGTGCCCGAGGGGGCCGGGCTGGCGCAGCCCGTGAGGTAAGACACGGTCAACAACAGCACGACCTGGCGAGCCAGGTGCCGGGGATAGGTCAGCGAGCGCATAAGCACGGTCTCCGCAAAAGGGAGGCCGATGCTGGCAGCCGTCCCTTGCGCAAAGATGTCTGGTTTATTGCGGCGCTGACGCTTTATTGCACGATTGAAATATATGACGGGCTGCGTCGAATGGTTTTAGATGGCGCATCGACAACACCCAGTGATGCCCGCCTGTGAGCAACCTTTTGATCGTGGACGATGACCTTGAAGTCCTCGCGCTGCTGAAGAAATTCTTTATGCAACATGGCTATGCGGTCGAGACCGTCGCCGGTGGCACCGAGCTGTGGGCCGCCATGGAGCGTCATCCCGCCGACCTGATCATTCTTGACCTGATGCTGCCGGGGGAGAACGGCTTGTTGCTGTGCCAGCGCCTGCGCCAGCAGTACGCAACACCGGTGATCATGCTCACCGCCATGGGCGAACTCAGTGACCGCGTGGTAGGCCTGGAAATGGGCGCCGACGATTACCTGAGCAAACCCTTCGACGCCCGTGAACTGCTGGCGCGGGTGCGTGCGGTATTGCGTCGGGCAGGCGAGGGGCGGCCGGTGTTGGGCGAGTCTGCCCGTCCCTTGATTCGCTTTGCGGGCTGGCAACTGGACGTTACGCGCCGTGAACTGCGCTCCCCCGACGAGGTGATGATCCCGCTGTCATCCGGTGAGTTCGACCTGCTGCTGGTCTTCGTCGAACACCCCCAGCGCGTGCTGACCCGCGAACAACTGCTGAACCTGGCGCGGGGCCATAGCCATGACGCGTTCGACCGCAGCATCGACGTGCAGGTCAGCCGCCTGCGCCGCAAGCTGGAGTTCGATACCAAGCGCCCGGCCATGATCCGCACCGTGCGCAATGGCGGTTATCAATTCACCGCCAGCGTGAGCCGTTCATGAGCCGCCGCCCGCGTGACACGGTGGCCCGCTGGATCGCCCTGACCATCCTGGTGGCGATGCTGACTGCGTTGGCGTTCAACGCCCTGTTTGTGCAATTGGCGGGCGTGTGGGCGCGGCCGCCGTTGACCGAAACCGGGCTGCTGGAAAAAATCGCCGTGGTGGTGCGCGTGGTTGAAGGTTCGCAACCTGCGCAACGCGCGCACCTTGCGCAGGTTGTAGGCGACGAATCCTTCAGTGTGACGTGGGCGGCGCAGCGGGAAGCCTTTGAGCTGCCTGTGCTCGCCGACCCGGATTTTCATTCGGGCGAACAGGCCTTCAAGAACCTGCTCCAGGGGCCGGTGCGTCCCATGGAAGCCTACGAACCCTCCGATTGGCCGGGCGGCGATGGCCACTATGTGCTGCTGATGCAACTGGCCGATCAGTCCTGGCTGATGTTCAGCGCCCGTGCCCGCAGTTGGGGGCTGGACGAGGGCGCGCGCAGCGTGATTGTGGTGCTGCTGGTGCTGATCTCGACTGCGCTGGTTACCCTGGTCGCGACCCGTCGCCTGGCTCGCCCCCTGCAACACTTCGCCCAGGGCGCGCGGCGCTTTGGCGCCGACTTCCGCGCGCCGCCCATCGAGCCGGTCGGGCCCCACGAAATCCGCCAGGCGATCCTCGCGTTCAACGGCATGCAGGCGCAGTTGCGGCACTTTATCCAGGACCGCACGCAAATGCTCGCGGCCATCTCCCACGACCTGCGTGCGCCCCTGACCCGCCTGCGCCTGCGCGGTGAATTCATCGAAGATGCCGACCAGCAACGCCGGCTGTTCAATGATGTCGATGAAATGCAGGCCATGATCAACACGGCCCTGGCGTTCTTCCGCGACGACGCACGCCTGGAGCAGGCCACCCAGCTGGACCTGGCGGAACTGCTGCAAACCCTGATCGACGACTACCGCGACCAGGCGATTGAACTGGCTTTCAGCGGACCGCCGCGCCTGGTGTACTTTGGCCGGCCCTTGGGCCTCAAGCGGGTGATGACCAACCTGATGGACAATGCCATCCACTACGGTCGGGCGCCGGAAATCGAACTGCAACAAGGGCCGGCCGAAGTGGTGATCCGCGTGCTGGATCGCGGCCCGGGGATTGCGGCGCAGTATCGCGAACAGGTGTTCCTGCCGTTCTACCGCCTCGAAAATTCACGCAACAAGAGCACCGGCGGCGTCGGACTTGGGCTGTCTACCGCCCGTGCGATTGTGCTGGAACACGGCGGCACACTCACCCTGTCGGAGCGCCAGGGTGGCGGGTTAGAGGCGGTGGTGGTATTGCCGGTGTAACCGGTGCTCGCCACAGAGGCGGTCAGGTATGGGAGTCCTCAATCACCTTCGGCACCGTAAACCGGAACTCACTGCCACGCCCCACTTCACTTTCAGCCATGATCTTGCCGCCATGGGCGTGGACAATCCCTTGGGTGATATACAGCCCCAGGCCGGTGCCGGTGGGATTGTTTTCCGACTGGGTCCAGTAGCGATCAAACACGTGGGGCAGTTGATCAGGCGCAATACCTTCGCCTGAGTCACGCACCGAAAACACGATCTCTTCACCATTGGTCATCGCACTGATGCCGATATTGCCCTGGCGCGGAGTGAACTTGATGGCATTGCCGATCAGGTTCGACAGCACCTGGAACAGCCGCTCCGGGTCGCCGTTGATCTGCAGGCCAGGCTCGGCGTTGAACGACAGGTCGATGCCTTTTTCCATCGCCAACGGCGCGAGCAGGGAATAGGCCTCTTCGAACATTTGGCTGACGTCCAGGGCAACGGGTTTGACCACGTAGCGCCCGGCCTCGATTTTCGAGGTGTCGAGCAAGTCTTCCAGCAAGACGTTCATGCGTCCGGCGGCCTGTTGCATGGTGTCGATGGCCGAGGAAATGCGTCGCGAGGTGTGCGGGCCGTCGGAGCTGAAGGCCTTTTGCATCATGCCGCAGAGCATGGAGATCACCGTCATCGGGTTGCGCAGGTCGTGGGACACCACCGCCACCAGGTCATCACGGGCGCGCACGGCCTGTTGCTCGCGCAGCACCTGGCGAGCCAGGTCGTTTTCCAGGGCAGAACGACGCAGGTCGTTGGCGGCGAACAGGTCGCCATGGCTCCACTTGGTGGAAATACCGGCCATCTCCACCTTCCAGATTTCAAACGAGGTACGCGGGCGAAGGCGCAGGCCGGCGTCGGAGTTTTCCAGGTCGAGCGGCTTTTTCGGGTCACCACTCCAGTTAATGTTTTCTTTCACTTCCGGGCGGAACCACAGTACGCCGTTATCCACAGGCTTTGGCAGGCTCAAGGCCAGGACACCGCTGGCTACCTGTTGGAACTCGGCGCCTGGCGGGTAGATCGACACCAGGTTATGGCTGGAGAACACCGGCTCGCCGCTGTCCTGCAGCCACTTGTGCAAGGCCCGGATCTGCGCCGGTTCCGGGCAGTTGCCGTAGCGGTGCAGTTGCTTGTCTTCGATGATCGCCACGCCGCCGGACAAGGTCAGGTCCATCAGCACCTGGCCGCGCTGGGCCAGGCCGTCGAACACGTTTTCTTCGGAGGCCTTCATGGCTTTATCCAGCAACGCCAGGGCCTCGACTTTTTCTTCTCGCTGACGGCTCAGGTCCAGGGCTTCCATGGCGCTGATCTGCAATGACAGCACCTGACCGATGGTCTGGCAGGTGATACGCAGGTCATTGGGCACCAGCAGCGGCTCGCGGTTGCCGCAACTGATCAGGCCCCAGAGCTTGTCGCCCTTCATCAGCGAAATGCTCATGGACGACAGCACGCCCATGTTTTGCATGTACTGGCAGTGAATCGGCGACACGCTGCGCAGGGTGGCAAAGCTCAAATCCAGCGGCTCACCGGTATCCGGGCGCAGCTTGGGCAGCAGGGGCACCGGCTCGTAGGCAGCATTCGGGATGATGCGCAGCCAGTTGGTGCGATACAGCTCGCGGGCCTGCTCCGGGATATCGGACGCGGGGAAGAACAGTCCGTTGAACAGCTCCATGGACGGTGCCGACGCTTCCGCGATCACCTGGCCATGGCCTTCTTCTTCGAAACGGTAGATCAACACCCGGTCGTAACCGGTCATGGCCTGGATTTCAGTCACGCTGATTTCGTACAGCGCTTGCAGGGTTTTCGCTGATTGCAAACGTTGCAGCATCTTGCCCAAGTCACTGCTGCGGCCTTTCAGGGCCCGTGGCCGGAAGTCCTTGAGCCGCGGTTCGAATTCCAGCACCAGCACGTCCTGATGGCGGTGCAACAGGCCTTCGAACTCGGCGCCGTTGAGGGTGACGTGCAAAGGCGGCGCATCAAGGAAGCTGTTGTGTTCGGCCATGGCCTGCACGGCCTGGGCGTGCTCGGCACCGATCAGCGCGTGCAGTGGCTGGCCCAGCAACGACTCGGGGGCGCGGTTGAACAGGCTGGCGACGTTAGTGCTGACTTGAATGATGTTCAGGTCGGGCTCCGACAGCGTCAGCAGCACACCGTGGGGTTGGATCGCCCCCGGAAAGCGGATGGGCTCGTCGGCACAGTTGGCAAGCAGCTCTTCAAAATCGTCGGGTTTCATAGCAGTACCTCCTGGCTGTCGAGCCATTGCTCAAAGCAGCTGAATGTCGAGCGGGCCGCGTGCACCGCGCGCTGTTTGGCTGGCGTGTCCAGCGGCAGGCGGCCCAGGTAGTCGAGAAAATCTTTCCAGCGCCGACCGGTTTCGGCACCGTACACATCGAGGAACGCCCCTCCGTTGTCGGCGTCCAGCGCCAGGCGTCGAGCCATTTCCCGACGCAGTACCTGGCCGCCCAGGGTTGCGCCTTCAAGCACATACAAGGCGCCGAGGCAGGCGGCGGGGGTATCGAAAGCGGGCAATTGCACACAGTGCGGCAAGGCGTTGATCGCGGAGGCGTCCAGACCAAGGGCGTGAAGATCGTTGATCAGCGTCGGCGTTTTCATACGCAGCGTCGGGTCGAAGCCTTCAGGGATAAACTCACAGCCGTACAGCGCTGCTTCAATCGGCCGGTAAAACCCGTAATACGCCTGGATCAGGCGCTGATACCAGCCGGCATCCAAATGTTCGGAAAAAAACGGCAGTCGTTTTTCCAACGCCACGTGCAATAGGCCGGTGCCTGCGCGCAACGCGTCCAGCAATGAGGGCGCACCACCTTCATGGGCCTGTGAATGCATTCAATGAGCTCGAACTGTGGGCCTTTCGGCCATGAATGACGCGTTGAAAAAGGCGACGATTCTACACAACACATAAGCATCAGCTGAACGCACAAGGCGAAAAGGCTGACCAGCGGATCAGAAAAGTCGCTCCCTGCTTAAGTAAGTGACCATAAGGGCTGCTGCGAAGTTCGGCATCAATGATATCGCGACGCTATCAATGCATGGACGCCCCCTGCTGGGTCAATGCCGTTTGCACGCACTCAAGTAAATGCTCGGTGCTCCACGGTTTGGGCAGGAACCGCACGGAGCCACCCAATTGCTCCGCGAGTCTGGCGTTGCCCGAGGTGAGCAGCACCGGCACTGATGGCCAACGGTGCGCCACCACCCGGCTCAAGTCATAGCCGTTGAGCAACCCCGGCATCTGCACATCGCTGACAATCAAGTCCACCGGATCATCGCCGCGTTCCAGGTAAATCATTCCTTCATCGGCTGAAGGAAAAGACGTCACAACCGCGCCGAAATCCTCCAGTACATCCACCATCAACGACCGAATGATCTCGTCGTCTTCCAATACCAAAATCGATGGCTGAGCCATGATCCTTACTCCACCATCAGGGTTCAGTAAGGTGGAGTGGAACGGGGCCGGTTAGGTTCGATTGGATGCGTATGGGGCGATGGGTGGTCAGTTTCGAAGGTCTAGGTTGCGCATTTGCGCGGAGGTACGGCAGGATACCGGCGCTCTGCAATCAGGATCGGCCCGAATCCCGTGGGCCCTCGCACAAGGTCGTCAACCGTGAACGCTTCCGCAGCCCCCTTGATCGACCCTGACCTGGGCAATCGCATGATCAAAGTCGACCACGCCGGCGAGCATGGCGCGATCTGTATCTACAGCGGCCAGCTGTTTATGGCGCGATTGTTTGTACCCGGCATGGTGGGTGAGCTCGAGGAATTCCTGTCCCACGAACGTCGCCATCGCGCGGTGTTCCAGGCCGAGTTGCAACGACGGGGTTACCGACGCTGCCGCAGCTACTGGCTTTGCGGCCTTGGCGGGCTGGTGCTGGGCCTGCTCACCGGGGTGTGCGGGCGCAAGGCTATTGTTGTCACCACCGTCGCGGTGGAAAGCGTGGTGCTCAAGCACCTGGCTCATCAGCTTCATGCGTTACGCGAAATCGACCCACTGGCCGTGACGGCCATTGCTTCCATCGTTGAAGAAGAGCAACACCACCATGACCACTCGGCTGCGCAGATCGATGTGCAGGATCCCTGGTTTCGTGCGCTGACGCCGGTGGTTACGGCGTGGACCGAAGCGGTGATCTGGATGGGCATGCGCTCCTGACAAACAGGCATAATCGCCGCCAACACCGATGTGGAGTCACCCATGAAGTACGTCCTGCTGACCCTTGCGCTGATTCTCAACACCAGCGCCGCCAATGCCGCCGGCGATGCCGAGGCCGGCGGCAAACTCTTCACCAAGACCTGCGGCGGCTGCCACAGCGTCGGCGAAGGCGCACGCGGTGGCTTTGGCCCGGAGCTCAACGGCATCATCGGCCGACCTGCCGGCACCACCGCCGACTATCAATATTCGGACGCGATGAAAAACTCCGGTGTGGTCTGGACCCGCGACAAGCTCGCGGCCTACATCGAAGCGCCCAAAAAGGTGGTGAGTGGTACGCGCATGATTTTCTGGGGCATCAGCGACCCGGAAAAAATCGACAATATCCTGGCGTACCTCGAGACATTCCAATCCAAGTAATCACTCACGCACATTCCTGAACAGCATCAATCGCGCACTCTCGTGCAGCCCACGGGTCAGTGCCTGCAGGCGCTGGAATTCCTCGGGGTGCTGCGCGGCCACATCGTCACGCGGGGTGAGTGATGCCAGGTCATGCAAGGTGGGTGAGCTGCCGTCGTGCTGCATCTGCAGCAAAAAGTGCCGGGTCACGCCGCCGATGATCGGGAAGGTGCCTTCGCGCAATACCAGCGGCACCACGCGTTCGCCCTCGGGCGCCGGTTGCTGGATGTCCCGGCCCATCGCACCGTTGCGAAACGGTACGCCTGCCATGCCGGCCACGGTGGGCAGCAGGTCGGCCAGCCCTACAGCTTCCTCGATCACCCGAGGCGCAAGGCCGGGAGCGTGGATCAGCAGCGGCACGTTGTTACTTTCCAGGCCCAGCTGTTCGAAGGCCGGCGCCATGTGCGGGATCTGGCTGATGCGGGTGTTGTGGTCGCCGAAGAACACAAAGATGCTGTTGTCGTAGTAGCCACCGGACTTGGCGATTTCCATCAGCCGGCCGATGTTGTAGTCCAGCAGGCGTACGGCGTTGTACTGCTCGACACTGCGGGAGCCGGCGGCCTGGGCCTGTTCCAGCGTCACGTGGCTGATCTGGAAGCCATCGTTGTGTTTGGGGATGGTGAAGGGGCGATGGTTGCCGGAGGTTTGCAGGTAGGCAAAGAACGGTTGGTCCTTGGGAAGCGTGCTCAACAGATCGTCAGCTTCCTTGAACAGGTCCAGGTCGGAAATCCCCCACACGTCTACCCGTGGCGATTGCCAGTCGCTCTCCTCGAACAGTTGCACATCGTCGATGCTCTGGCGGATCAGTGCATTGATATTCGCCCAGCCGGCGTTGCCGCCGATCATGTAGAACTTCTGGTAGCCCTCGAATGCATTGATCAACGTGTGTTGCCGCGTGATCAACGGGTTGCGCGTGGCGGTCTCCTGGCGGGTGACGTCGGGCACGCCGGTGATGCTGGCCCACACGGTTTTCGCGGTGCCGGTGACGGGGACGTAGAAGTGTTTGAAGAACCAGCTTTGCGTCGCCAGTTTGTCCAGGTTCGGCGTGGGGTTGAGCGGGTTGCCATAGGCACCCACGGCACTGGTGCCGAGGGATTCGAGCATCACGAAAATCACGTTGGGCGGGCGCTCGCCGGCCAGTCGATAGGGCTGCACGCCTTGTTCGCGGATGAAGTCCAGGGACTGGGCATCGGGTTGGGGCACGCCCAGGTATTCGGCGACTTGCGGGTAATACTGGCGGACCTGGGCCTCATCGAACTGCGATTGGCCGACCTTGAGCGTGTCATACAAAAATAGCACCGGGTTCAGGCCCACGGCGGCCAGTTGGCTGTTGCCGGCAAAGAAGGCATCGCTCCAGCGCAGGGGCACCGGGTTTTCCAGGTTGAGATGGGCGACACGGCCCAGCAGGGCCAGCAGCACCGCGACGACGCCCATCACACTCACCAGCGCCAGTGCCGGTTTGCTGATGGCGGTGGGCGCTCGATCCAGGGTCAACCGCTCCAGGCAGACCAACGCCCAGACCCAAAGCGCCACCGCCGCGAGCCAGCAGGCGGTTATCCACAGTACCGGGTAGGTTTCCCACACCATCTGCTGGGAAATCTGCGCATCCTGCAGGTAACGCAGCACCGTCGCATTGATACGCACGCCGAGGTAGGCGTAGTGGCCGAAGTCGATGATGTACACCAGCCCCACCCCCGCCAGCGCGATGACCAGATAACCGCGCGCCAGCCAGCGCAGGGCCGGCAGGGTGGTGAGGTTCCAGCGCGGCAACCACGCCAGCACGGCCAGCGGCAGCAGGATCAACACCGCCAGGCGCAGGTCGAAACGCAGGCCGATTCCCAGGGTTTCCAGCAGCGCCGGGGTGTTCAAGTCCAGGCCGGAAAAAACCAGCACAAACACCAGCCGCAACGCAGCCAGCAACACAAATACCAACCCGATCGCGCCCAGGCCGTAGCGCAGGCGGCGTGATTGCAACGCACTCATCATTGACCCCGGTGCCATTTCAAAAGAGGGCGCCAGGCGGCGCTGATCAGCAGCCCCGCGACGGCGATCAGGCAGTAACCGGTCAGCAACGGGTCGACCAGATAATCCCAATAGTTTTCCGACGCCTTGAGCCGTAACGCAAAAGCCAACGTGCCCATCGCCAGCATCCACACCGCCAGCGTATTACGCAGCCACAGCATCAACAGTGCGGCCGCCGCCATCAGGGCGATCATCGGTCGCGGGTTGAAGCCCCAACGGTACGGGTCGAAGTAGGTCAGGCCCAACGTGGCCGGGTACAGCACCAGGCTCAGCAGGCCAAACAGCAGCAACGTCTGCACTTGATGCCGACGAGCGAGCGGTTGCACTAAGCCCAGGCGGCTGAGCATGACCCACGCCAACAGCACCAATGTGCAGATGGCCAGGTCATCGGTAAAACTGCGCACATACGCCGCCAGCGGCAGCTCGTTGACCGGGATAAAACTGACCGCTACCAGCACCGGCAGCAGCCATGGCCGCCAGGGAGCGGTAAACCTGAGCGCGCTCAACAGCACAAACCCCAGCAGCACAAAACTCAAATGGGCCTGCCACACAGAAACCATCACAGACGCTCCGCCAGCCAGGCTTCGTTGAAGCTGACATGTTTGATGAAGGTGTTATTCCACGAGTACACCACGTGGTACATGCCGTCCGGACTGCGGCTGAAGTACGGGTACTCGTATTCGAAATCGCAGCCTTGGGGTTTGCATACGCGGTAATCGAGGTTGCTGAGAAAGCGCTGTTCCAGCGGCAGGCGTTTGGCGCCGCTGGAGGCGCGGAAGCCTTCGCCGATGATTGCTTTATAGGCCTCGGGGGAGAACGGTTGGCCGAGCGGGTCGGGTGACTCATCCAGTTGCACCACGGTGCGCCATTGGCTGAGCTGGGCGTCGGTGCCGTAGAGGCTGAGCTTGAAGCGGCCGTCCTGCAGGTCGTTGAGGGCCACGAGCAGCCCGTCGTCCTCGGTACCCACCGCCGCCAACGATGAATTGGGATTTGCCGGTTCCAGCGGGTACGGCTCGCTCCAAGTTTGCCCCGCATCTTCGGTGCGGCTGGCCAGGACGCGGTGGTGGGTGTCGCCGGCGTAGCGCAACATCGCCACCGCGCGCTTGCCATCCAGCGGCACGATAGTGGGTTGCAGGGAATTCTTGCCGCGGCTGATGCGGAATTTGTCGATTACCGCGCCGTCGGCACTCAAGTACAGGTACTCGGCAAACTTGCCCATGAACTCGTGGTACACCGGCAGGCCGATGGAGCCGTCGGCGTGGAACACCGGCGCGGCGCGTACCAGGGTACTGATGTTGAAAAACGGTGAGGTCACCAACTGTCGGGGCGCGGACCAGTTGGCGCCGAGGTCGTCGGACACCATCAGGTTGATCGCACTGGTGGCCCAGCCACCGACCGACACCGACACATAAAACATCCACAGGCGTTTATCCGGCCCCAGGGCGATCACCGGATTGCCGAGCTTGCGGATATAACGCTGGGTGCCGTCGCGTGTGCTTTCCCGCGTGGCCAGCACCTGCTCGGCACCCCATTCGCCGCTGCGCGCATCGAAGCGTGCGGTGCGCACCTGTACATCGGCGGCGCCTTCACGGGAACCGGCAAACCACACGGCGATCAAGTCGCCACCGGGCAGGGCGGTGACCGAGGACGCGTGGACAAAGTCAGTGAGCTGCGAGGACACAAAACGGCTGGTGTATTGCGGGGCCGCCGCCACCTTCGAGGTGTTCGGCGCCACTTGGGCAAAGTGTGCCAGTACATGGGGCGGATGGCTTAGCCATGCGGCCAGGAACACGCCGAGCAGGCTGCAGATCAGTAAGGCGGAGCGCATAGAGAACCTGTCGAGAAAAGGATTACTGCGCAGGCTCATCCGGCAGGCGCTTCCTGCGACCGGTGAGCATGGATAACGGCAGGTTGTCCCGCACCTGGATACTTTCAAACACCGCGGCCAGCACATGGATGCACACCAGGCCCAACAGCACATTGGCGGCGGTCTCATGGATTTGCAGGGGCCAATCGGCGCCCCACAGGGCATCCACTTCCTGCATCAAAAAGCCGCTGATGCCGACGACCAGCAACGCCAGCAACATCAACAGCATCACCAGCGCGCCGAGGGACGAGTGGCCCAGGCGATGCTGCGGGCGGCGGTTGAGCAGCGAGCGCAGATGGTTTTTCAAGCGTTTCGGGGTCGGCCAGAAATCCGCCCAACGTGCACTGCGCGGCCCGATGAATCCCCACACCACGCGCACCAGCAGCCAGGCCATGGCGTAATAGCCCAGCCAGACATGCCAGTCGTCGCCTGCTTCGTTAAAGAAGTAATTGGCGACAAAGACCCCGGCGATCGACAGATGAAACAGCCTCACCAGCGGGTCCCACAGGCGTAGGGATTCGACTGGCATCAGCCTTTGATCTCAGTCTTCACGGCCTTGCCGGTGACCGGATCGTGGTAGATCTCTACCTTGCGCTTGTCCTTGTCGAAACCGTAGATTTCGTAGCAGTTGCCGTCGGTGACCTTGAACTTGCTGATCTCGTAGCCTTCGGCCTTGAGCTTGTCCTGGAAGGCTTTTTCGTCTTGCCATTGCGAGCGTTCGGCGGTGGTGCATTGCGGACCGGCAAGGGCCAGGGGGCTGGCGATAATCAGGGACAGCAGGAGAATTTTGCGCATGGAAAAGCTCTCAGCAGATGTGGGAGATTTCACAGTGCAAAATCAACCTTAGCGCAACCTTAGTTGGCAACGCGCGGTAACATCTTTGCCGAAATAGCCTCGGCCAGAACCCGGCATGATGCCGCCGATTCCTACAGAGGTTTTGCTATGCGCCTACTCCTTGTCGAAGATGATCGTGCCCTTGGCCAAGGGATTCGCGTGGCATTGGGCGTTGAAGGCTACACCCTGGATTGGTTGCAGGATGGCGTTGCGGCCCTGCATGCCCTGCGCATGGAAAGCTTCGACCTGTTGCTGCTCGACCTCGGCCTGCCGCGCCTCGATGGCCTGGACCTGTTGCAGCAACTGCGCGCCGAGCAGCACGACCTGCCGGTGCTGATCCTCACTGCCCGCGACGGCACCGCCGAGCGCATCGCCGGCCTGGACGCCGGTGCCGACGACTACCTGGTCAAACCCTTCGATGTGGAAGAACTCAAGGCCCGCGTGCGCGCCTTGTTGCGCCGCAGTCAGGGCCGCGCGCAACCGATGCTGGAACATGCCGGCGTCAGCCTCGATCCAGCTACCCAGCAAGTGCGGTACCTGGACGCGGACATCATCGTCACCCCGATGGAATACCAATTGCTGCACCAACTGATGGTACGCCCCGGCAAAGTGGTGACCCGCGAGCGCCTGTCCCGCGCGTTGTATGGCTGGCAGGACCGGGTCGAGAGCAACACCTTGGAAGTGTTGATCCACAACCTGCGTAAAAAGTTATCCACCGAGCTGATCCGCACCGTGCGCGGCGTTGGCTATGTACTGGCGCTTAAACCATGACCTCGGTTCGCGCGCGCATCCTCATCCCTGTCCTGGTGCTGATCCTGTTGGGCGACGCCCTGATCAGTTGGCTGGTGCTGCGCGATAGCCACCACGAAATCGAAGAAGTCTACGACGCCCAGCTCGCCCAAAGCGCGCGCCTGTTGCAAGGCGTGCTGCGCCAACGCGACCCCGGCGAGGCTGATTGGGACCGTCTGTACCAGGCCTTCGACCAGGCCATGAGCCGTGTCGGCGAAGACGGCGTTGCCCACCCTTATGAAACCCGGTTGACCTTCCAGGTGTGGCGCAGCGACGGCCAATTACTCGTACGCTCCGCCGAAGCGCCAGTGTTGGCCGCACCGCCGGCTACCCTGGGCTCCCACGACATCATGGACAACGGCAACGACTGGTGCGCCTTCCTCCTTGCCGACCCGCAGCAAGGCCTGCTGATCTGGGTGGGCGAGCGCGACGATATTCGTCAGGACGTGATCCAGCGCATCATGCGCCACACCCTCTGGCCCACCTTGATCGGCGTGCCGTTGCTCACGGTGTTGATCTGGCTGGTGATCGGCTGGGGCCTCAAACCCTTGCGCGCCATGGCCCGTAAAATTCGCGGGCGAACCGCCGAGACTTTGCAACCGCTGCACCTCAAGCCGCTGCCCAGTGACCTGGAGCCGATGCAAACCGCGCTCAACCGGCTACTGGTCCAGGTGGATGATCTATTGGAACGCGAACGCCGTTTTATCGCCGACGCCGCCCACGAACTGCGCACCCCCCTGGCGATCCTGCGCATCCACGCGCAGAACGCCCAAAGCGCCGGTACCGAGGCCCAGCGGCGCGAAGCGTTGGACTTCCTGGTCAACGGCGTCGACCGCGCCACCCGCATTGGCAGCCAACTGCTGACCATGGCGCGTATCGAACCGCAGTTGAACAATCCCAAGCGCAGCCGCGTACAACTCACCGAGCTGGTGCGCGAAGAACTCGCCGAACTGACACCGCTGGCCATGGAAAAAGGCGTGGAGTTGGTGTTGGAAGGGGATGAAGACTGCTGGATCGAAACCGAGCCTGTAGCACTGGCCATCGCCCTGCAAAACCTGGTGACCAACGCCCTCAACTTCTCCCCGCCGGGCAGCGAAGTGAAAGTGGTGATTGGTGCCCATTGCCTTAGCGTGGAGGACCAGGGGCCGGGCATTGATGAGGCGGAAATGGGGCGTTTGTTCGAGCGGTTCTACAGCCGTGGCAATGCCAATGGCGCAGGGCTGGGGCTGGCGATTGTGGAGATGATCGTGGGCAAGATCGGCAGCCGGTTGGCGTTGCATAACCGTGAGCAGGGCGGGTTGTGCGCGCGGTTGGTGTTCAGCGAGGCCTGAAGCGATCACGGCTCAAATGTGGGCGCTGTCGAGCCCCTGCATCGCGGTCGCTCCACTGCGGAACATTCTGTTTAATCACTGGTCCAGTCATCATCATCTGTCACCCTGATAAGGACATCCTCCCGTGAAGCGAATCGCACTGCTCTCCCTGGCCCTGGCGCTGTGTGCCTGCCAATCCAACCAACGTGACTCATCGCCCAGCCTGCTCAAGGACGGCATCCAGCTGCGCCAGAAAACCGTGGCTGTCGATGCTGAGCACGCCAAAGTCATCATGAAAGCCTACGGCGGCACCGCTCCCGTCGAGTTCTCGATACGTCGCGAAGGCGACCCCGATCAACGCATGGAAACCCTGGGCACGGTGATGGATACAGGTGAGGGCCGCGTCTTCAACTGGATTGCAAAGCTCAACCAGACGGTGGCCAGCGCTGGGTTCAAGCGCTTCCCGCAGTTGGAGATCCAGGCAGATCCTGGCAAGAAGTTGACCGTTGCCAGTTCGTCCACCGACTCACGCCCTGGCATCTACGCCATTTGCGGGCCTCTGCTAAGTAGCTTCCAGCCTGAAAAGGGCAAGGTGTATCTGGTGGAGTTCCAGTTCAAACCTTCGGCGTGTGCGCAGCAGGTGTTTGATATTACGGATCCGGGGAAACGGGTTCTGATTGGGGGGGAGGGGAGTGAGGCGAAAGAGGGTTAGTTGGACGGCCGAACAAATGCGGATGCTGCGCTTGGAAGGACCTGAAGGTTTGATACTTCCAGCGCTCTCCGCCAGGGTCTTCATCGGTCGTGCTGACTTCGCCGAAGTACCAATGCTCTGATTCGAAAACGTTTCCTTTTCCGTCCTCGTGGATGAAGTGAAAGCCAACTTCGTGGAGGCCTGCCTGAACGACAGTCTGCGCATGAAGATGAATTCTCTAAGTCTGTGTTATTCGTTTGCACCTTCGTAATCAAACGCGATGAAGTAGTCGCTTTCTGAAAGAGCAATTTCATGAGAGAAGTGTGTCTGTATCTGTGATAGCCATTCCCGCCGCAGTTCAAACATACCGTTATTGACGTCCTCGTCTATCGACAGTCCAAGTTTAGAAATCACGGAGTAGTCGTTTCCTAGGTCCGCTGAGTCCTCCGTTCCGCGTAGCCACTCTGTGGTTCTGTCGAACCATTCCAATCTCATTTTTAGTCCCATGTGTCCAATCGGCTTAATTCGTTGGCTAGTGTCGGAAAAGTAGACTGATGTTTGAGTCAGTCGCGCTGCTTCGATTATTTCGATTTTCGTTTGTTTCGTTTAGTGACTCAAATGTGGGAATTGTCTGTGAAGGCCGAGTTTTCAACTGGCATGACACTCACCGTATCCATGTCGACGAGAAGCCAGGCAGCAGGCAGCAGGTAGTGGTGGCGAGTGTGGCCAGGTAAGGCACGCGGCGATTTGCTCGCCGCATGGTTCAACGTTGCATCGGCGCGAAATCGAATGACCATAGGCCGCTGGCACGGTTTACTGTCACGTTCACTTCAGTGTCGGTGAAGCGTCAGCTGTTGACTGGGGGCTCCATTTATTTGATGAGGTTGCGTGTAGTCAGCGTCGGTTTACTTTTAGGTGATCGGGCTCGGTTCAACAGCGTGGGTGACGATCAATAGGCGTCATCGGTGATGCTCTGAAGCATGCCTGCTGATCAGCTCAGCAAGTGCTTGGAGATCAAGCGCGAGATTTCAACAATCGAGGTCTTGCCGGTGAATTCAAATTTCACTTTCCCCAACGACGAAAAGTAAATCTCCAGTTCCGAATCCAGATCAAACGTGCCGGACGTTTCCACCGAGTACGCGACGATGTTCTTGTACGGCAGCGAGGTGAAGTCCTTCTTGCTGCCTGTTATGCCTTGTACGTTCACTGCGATGATGCGTTTGGTGGTGAATACCACGCCGTCGCGCATGGCTTTGTAGGCGTCGATGACTTCTTCTCCGTCCAGCAGCAGGGCCGCGACGCGTTCGGCGTATTCGTTGTTTTGCTTGAGTTTGAAGAAGCCTTTGTTATTGAAGTCGATCATGTGAAGGTCCTTGTGGTGAGTCCGTTATTGAATGGCTTTAAGGTAGTCCTTCAGTGTCGCGAGCAGTGGCTTGAGTTCCTCCAGCGTGGAGGCTTGCTGTACGTCGGTAGACAACCGCTGCAGCTCACGTCCCAATACCGTATCGGCCCCACCCAAAGCGACCAATGCCTGCAGCACACACTCATCTATCTTCAACAGAATTCCCGGCAGATCTCCCTGTCGCACCAGCAACCCGAACACCTCCCGCTCATACCTATCCATCACCAGGTCGTCCCTCAACACCGGGCTGCCGCCGTCCTCCTCATGCACGAGCTTGAGTGCAAAGAGCGCAACAGCTTCCAGCGTCAATTCCATGGTCTCGGTTCCTCTGGGGTTGGGGGAGGGCGATGATCCCTGTTCTGGGCGTGAAAACAAAGACCCGATGCGTACCGGGCTCTCTTGCGGTATTAAAGAGTCGCCTGACTTCACGGGGACACCGGAGTGATCCTTGGCAGTCGCATCCCCTATTGGCCAAGTACCCCTTCTATCTATATAGACGCAACGACGCGCTTCTTTTAAAGGCGGGCGTCGTTGCGTCGCGGTGTGGGTTCTTTGTTAAGGAAAAGATTTTCCAGAAGAGGGGTTGACCAGGTAATTCAATACTGTATTATTCGCCTCCCGCTAACGAGAGATCGGAG
>NZ_JAOTNX010000015.1:0-164714 GCF_036346475.1 Pseudomonas sp. AM8 | reverse complement strand
ATGGCACTCCCTGATACCGCCGCCAGGCAAGCAAAACCCAAAGCTTGCGCCTACACCCTGTGAGATCGAATACATAAAAGACAGGACATGACCATTTGTGGATGAAGGCTTGGCAAACAGGTGAGACCATTTACGTATTTGCGAGTACCCATCCAATCTGGTCACCAGAACAGCATCCTCAATGCCAACGCGACCACGACTAGATTGAAAACTGCCTCCATCCACTGGTCGCCCTTCTTCAAGGCAAACTTCGCGCCGGCATTTGCACCCAATAGCGTGCCAATAATCAAACAACATCCGTACTGCCAGTCAATGATGCCGCTGACGCCGAAAATCAGTAATGATCCCGCGGAGAGAACCAGCCCACCGACTTTGCGGGTCCCCACCGATTCGCTGATGGTTTTTCTGAAAAAGATAATGAACAAATACGTCGAGAGTTTGGCTTGCCCACCAAATAGCCCGCCGATCATTCCTACGGGTATAAAGAGGATATAACCAAACAGACGTCTGATCGCTGAGGGAGGTGTTTCGCCGCTACTAGGTTTTTTTATAAAGGACAGTGCGACGAGCAGCAATGTCAGCCCGCCAATTACCTTGTGCAGCAGCGCGGGATCTATTTGAAGAAGCAGGCTCGCGCCTGCCAGAGCCCCAACCAACCCCAGTACCGCAGCTGGAAAGGCCAGCGCATAATCGACCTTTCCCTGGTTATGGAAGTGCCGCAGGCCGGCAAACATGGTGCCTACCGAGGCCAGGCGCGCAGTGGCGATCGACGACTGAGGTGCAATCCCCAGCCAGATCATCACCGGAACGGTCAAAAAAACACTCCCACCGGTGTTGGTCCCGACGAATCCCGTTATTATTCCGAGGAAAATCAGACCGACGCCTGTCAACCACTCATGACCCATCATGTTGAGGTGCTCGCATAAGATTCATGGCACGGCTTACTCGCTCAAGTAAACCGGGTCTATCCAGTGATAGCAGTTTCTATTTCGGGAGCTGGCGGTCACATGAAGCTTTGCGGTATGTACGAAGCTGTACTCGCCGATAATCGGGCGGCGTAGCGAACTTTCAGGCCCAGTGATTTTGCATACAGCACACGTCGTTTAATGAGATCTTGTATCTGTGCTTTTGATTTTCTAATTCGATATTTCTGTGACGTTTCATTGATACCAGCAAATATGCCTATCCAGTGTGCTCCTGTCGCCGCAACCGCATCAATATCATCTTGATACGCGCAGGCATAGGATAACTTCCTGTCGGTGAGCGTTGATACTGGAAATCAAATGAAATGTACTTGAAGGGTTGCAGCAATATCAAGCATCGCAAATCAGGGTTCCTCAGCCACCCATATGAATAAAATTTCATGACTTCGCATATTGACTTTCTTAAATTACTGACTGCCTGCTCTCGCCAATTGAATCAAAAGAAATTTTATTTATGACACTTTTTCGCACAAGGCAGAGTACTTCCTGACATCTCAACCCTTTTATAACTTCCAACAGCTTTGCACTCGGCAAGCTATATATATTTAATCTAACAGAGGACCTGAGATAGATGGCACTGATTAAAAGCCGTCCAGCAGATTTTACTGAATCGATTTTCGACCGCAGACAGCAGCCTGGAGCGTAGATGGTAGACAAAGGTCGCGAAAACCACAGGCCGCAGATAGCGCGATAGAGGCCTGCGAAACCCGCTCGAAAGACTTAAACCATAGAATGAGTGATCGGAATGTACTTTTGCGCAGAATTAAGTCATTTAGGGACCTACCTGGCTCAGCCCTCAGCACTTTAAAGTACGCCAATCATTCAACTATCGGCGTCTGTATGAATCTCTGGTTTCGACTTCTCCTCATGCTGCTTCGTCGACCTTGGCGCAAACCGGCAAAAGCGCTGGATTCGACCGTTATCCGAATGCGCGTCTGGCCACTGGACCTCGACTTCAATCGACATGTCACCAACGGCCGATATTTCACCCTGGCCGATGTCGGACGCATGGATTTCGTTTTGCGCAGTGGCGCCTATCGAGTAGCTATTAGAGCAAAGGCGCTGCCCATCGTCGGAGACACTTGGGGTAAATTTCGTCGTGAGCTTAGACTGTTTGAAGCGTTTGAAATCCACACAAGGATGCTTGGCTGGGACGACAAGTGGAGCTTCATGGAGCATCGATTTGTGAGTAAAGGCAGAGTGATCGGCGTTGTCGTAATGCGAGGTCTATTCCGTTCAGCGAAAGGTATTGTTCCGCCAAGCGAGTTTGTTCGAGAACTGGGACTGCCCGAACGGTCGCCAGAGATGCCGGAATGGCTGACCTCGTGGTCGCAGAGCTGCGATGCCATGAGTCGGCAACTCAGGGATGAAGAAAGCACCAATGATTGACTTGACGTGCAGTCAGCCCGTGACCAGTGCGCTATTGGTTTACCTGCCTTAACCGTAAATTAACGCAACCTATTAAGCTTGGTTGATGCGCATCCCCCCCTGCCCCCCGGCCACTCATGCGGTGATGGCGACCCCATCGAGTCTGCCGGGCCAATCGAAAACGACGCACTACCGATCTATCACTCTGGAATGGTTCGATACTCATCGCTTGCCCTGCTGCGCATCAAGAGGGATCTCGAGGATGAAGGTTGCGCCCTGCCCTTCCCCGTCACTGTGCACGGTCAAGCTGCCACCCATTTCCTGCGCGGCGAGCGCGCAGCTGTGCAGGCCGAAACCGTGACCGTCTTTGCGAGTCGTGAAGCCATGGGAAAAGATACGCGTCAGGTGCTCTGGCGTAATCCCGTTGCCATTGTCGGCCACCGTGATACGCAAGACTGCCCCGTCACCGATGAGGGAGGCGCTGAACGTGATGCACGGGCTGCGATCGACCACGCCGTCCAACGCCTGCCTGGCGTTTCTGATCAGGTTTACCAGAATCAGCAGCACCCGGTGCCGGTCCAGCGAGAGCAGGGGCAAGTCGGCAATGTCCTTGACCACCGTCACCTCCTGATTCATCCGTGAGCCGGCACTCATGCGCCAGGCATCATCGATTAATTCCGAGACCGGTATTGTCTCGACGACACTGACGGCAACGGCATAGGACTGCTGGGCAGCGACAATGGTCTTGATGTGGTCAATGCCTTTGGTGAGTTGCTCGAGCTCTTCGATGATGCCCTGCTGCTCTGCCGCCACCGCCTGCGCCAGCTTGAGCAGGTAGTCGGGCAGCATCTTTCCCCTCTGGTCCTGGGTGAGAAAATCGCTCAGCTCATGGATGTGTTCGTTCATCATCTGCGCCACCTTGCCCAGGCCCTGGGCCTTGGAGGTGCGCATCTGGCTGCTGACCAACTCGGCCGAAACGTTCACGCTGTTGAGGACGTTGCCGACATTGTGCAGCACCGTCGTGGCGATCTCGGCCATGCCCGCCTGACGGGATTTCGCATTCAGTTCGGATTGCACCTGGCTCATGCGTAGCGCCGCGCGTACGCGAGCCTTGAGCTCCAATGGCGAGAAAGGTTTGGCGATATAGTCATCGGCGCCACTCTCCAGCCCGGAGATGCAAGCCTCGCTGCCGCCGCGGGCGGTCAACAGGATGACGGGCAGATGGGCAAAACCGGCGCTCGCCTTGATTCTGGCGGTCAGGCCAAAGCCGTCAAGCTCCGGCATCATCACATCCGAGAGAACGACATTGATCGGTTGACGCTGCAGCATGGCCCAGGCCTGCTCTCCATCAGCGGCGGTGACGACGCTGTAGTCGTCGCGCAAAAGCTCGCTGAGGTAGCCAAGCATTTCCGGGCTGTCATCGACCACCAGGACCCTGGACTGCGAGGTGCGTTCCGGGTGCTGCTCGTTGTCTGCATCGCCCATGGACGCCTGGTCGTTGCTACTGCCACGGCGGCCGTCGTCGAACAGCAAGTGGCGCTGCTCGGTTGTGATCATTGCGGTGGATGACGATCCCTCATGCAGATGACCGGCTTCGGTCGGCACCGTGTTTTGCTCGGTTCCTCGAGGAAATCGAACAAGGAAGCACGACCCCTTTCCAGGCTCACTGTTGACGCTGACTTCGCCCCCCATCAGTTCGACCAGATCCTTGACCAGGGCCAGGCCGATGCCTGTACCGCTGTAATGCCGCGTGGCGGAATTGTCGATCTGGGAAAAACGCTGGAACAGCAGGGGTAATTTGTCAGGCGCGATGCCAATGCCCGAGTCTTGCACCGCGAGCTCAAATCGCTCGTCATCAAGCGCAGTGACTGCCAGATGCACCGTACCGCCAGCAGAGGTGAACTTGATGGCATTACTCACCAGGTTGAGCAGAATCTTCTCAAAGTGTCGGGGGTCCAGGAACACGGTGCCGAGGGCAGGATCGATGCTGCAGGTCAACGTGCAGCCTTTGCCCTTGGCCACCATGGCGGCGTCCTCGGCCAGCACACCCACCGCCTTGTTCAAATCAACGGGCGCCGGACACAGCTCAAACTTGCCTGCTTCGGCCTTGGAGAAGTCAAGGATATCGTTCACGCGGTTCATCAGGCGCAGTGCGTTTCGTTGTGCGCGCTCGATTTGCACGCGCCAGTCCGCCGGCGGCGTGATCGCCACCGAGAGCTGCTCCAACGGGGCGAGAATAAGGGTCAAAGGGGTGCGCAGTTCGTGGCTGACCGTGGCGACGAAATCACTCTTTGCCTGGTTGGCCGTCTCGGCCTGGTTGCGCGCCTGAATAAGTGCAACCGCCTGCGCCTCCAGCACCTCGGTCTGTCGGTGCAGCGTGTCGGTCCGCTCGGCGACCATTCTCTCCAGAGAGGCCTGTACCTGCTGTCTTTCGGCTTCGGCCTCGGCCTCCAGCACCCGGATGCGCAAGGCATTCTCCTGGAACACCCGGACGGCGCGAGTCATGATCCCAATCTCATCGCCGCGTCCAGCACTGGCGATTTCGGCGGTCAAGTCACCGGCAGCCAGCCGGCGCATGACCGAAGCCAGGGCGACGATGGGCTGCGCGACAAACCGCGAGGTGCTCCAGGCGATGGCTCCGGCCAGCAGGATGGCGACGGCGCCAGCGACTATTGTCGCCAGCATGCCGCGATCCTTGTGGACCAAGGCGTCTGAACGCGCTTCGCCTGCGAAGCGCGCAACCAACAGGCCAGCGCTGCGTGCCTCGATACGAACCTGGTCGCGCGCGTCGCCCAAGGCGTTGCTCGCCTGATGGAACCCGGCAAATGCCGCCCGGTAGCCAACAATCTGATCGCTGACCGTCAGGGGCTCAGCGTTGGCCTGCTGCCCCACAGACGAAGGCAGAACCCGGGCGAGACGGGAGAGTTCATCGAGGATGACGCCTACAGAACTGGCGACCTCGGCCGACGGCGCCAGGCGAAACGACAAGGTCTGCGCTTCCAGGGTGGCAACACGTTCGGCGAAACGCTTGGACAACGCGGCGGCGTTTTGCAGCAAACCGATGGCGGCCTGAATGTCACTGGCGTCATGGGCAATGTGCTCGTCCACTTCAGCCAACATGACTTCAAGGCGCTCTGCCACGCCTCCAACAGCCCCCAGATGCCGCAAAGCCTCGCCGCCCCGGAGCCTGGGAGCCTCGCCAAGCTGCTCGAGCGCCAGGCTGGCTGCAGCCACCGCCGTCGCCAACTGCTCCAGGGTCTCCACCTGTTGCGGCGCGCCCATCAACTCACGCAATTGCTCGACCACAGGCGGCAGCGCCGCACAGGCGTTGCGCGCCGCAGTGGCGGCCGCACCATCACCGCTCACCAGCACCTGGGCCACATTGGCGGTAATGATGCGTTCGCCGTTGCGCAGGATATCCAGGATGCGATGGGCGCTCTGGGCGTTGCTCACCCGCGCCTGGTGGTCGGCGGCGCGGGAGTCCAGACCCTTCAGCCCATCGGCGATACCCTGTTCAACGAGGGCCGTCGCCTCTCGCATCCGGGCGTAATGGGCGGTCATATTCTCGGTTTCGCCATCCATGGTCAGCGTCGCCACCCGCAAGGACGCGATCGCCGCAGCGAGCCTCTCCAGGCTGCCCTTGAGCGATTGCGCCTCTGCCGCCGGGATGGCGTTAAGGCCGTTGATAGCGGTCGCGACCAAGCCTTCGGCCTGGGACACGCTGTCCTGGTCGCGGGTGGCAATGAAGTTTTCCACCCGCCCGGTAGCCCCGTTGACCGAGGCCAGAATTTCCGCGGAATGGCTGGCGGAATCCACCGCACGTACCATGCCTCGCAGGCCGTAGAGGTTCACGAGCGATACCGCCAGCATCAGCAACACCAGTGCGGCAACCGCCAGGCCGATCCTGACCGCAATAGGCCTGGCCGTGGCTGATTTGAATGTCAACATGGGGCCTCGCCTCCTAGCCCGCCGCTACTGTTTCGTCACCTCCGGCAAAGGCGCCGGCGGCGCCGTATGGTTGATGGCCGCATCGATCATCGCCGCAACGGAAGCCTGGCCGTAGAACGGATTGGCGGCACCGCCCACCGGCATAGTGGCAAGCCAGGCGTCCAGGTCCTTGGCATCAATACGTACCAGCGGCACCTCGACGAACTTCGGCACCTGCTTGCCCGCCAGTATCTGCTGGGCCACCCAGAACCCCATCTGGGAGACGCTCGGGGAGGCAGAGACAGAGACGGTCTCGTAGCCATTGGCATCGCGTTCCTGTTTCCACAGGGCAAGTTCGTCCTGACGGTTCCCCATCACAATGATCGGCAAAGGGCGTCCCGCCGCCTTGAACGCCATGGCCGCACCATATCCGTCGCCACCCTGGGTAGCCACGGCATCAATGGCGGGCAGCGACGGCAGCGCCAGCGTCACCTCCCTGCGGGCGACAGAAGCCGTCCAGTTCCCGTATACGGTCTTGACGAATTTCAGGCCCGGATAGTCGCTGGCGGCCTTGCGAATGCCATCGCTGATGTTTTTATCCGTGGCATCGCCAGCGATGCCACGGATCTCCAGTAATGTCCCGTTGCCCTTCAGGCGCTCGGCGATGTAGTCCATTTCCACACGGCCCATGGCGGACCAGTTGTAATCCACGGTATAGACACAGGGCTCGGTGACCAGGCTGGCCATGACGACCACCACGATGCCGGCGTTGCAGGCATCGCGGATCACCCCGTTGAGGGCCGTGTCGGAGGCAGCGAGGATCACGATGGCATCGACGCCCTTGACGATCATGTCCTGGATATGAGCCGCCTGTTCCGAAGCCGAGTTATTGGCGCTGATGACGGGAGCCTCACGGATCAAGCCCTCCTTTTGCGCCTGGAGCGCAATTTCCTGCCAGTTGCGCACCATCACCTTGCGAAAATCGCTACCTGCGTAGGAATTGCTGAAGGCAATGCTGTAGCTCGCGGTAGGGCCGCTGGCGATGCCGTCGGCGGCAGCCTGGGCCGGATTGGCGGCAACTATCGCCAGCCCCGCCACGCAGCCGGCGAAGCGCCCCAAGGTCTTGTGGATCGACTGGGTGTTCATGCTGTTCTCCATCGTGCTTGGCATTTACCAACAGTCATCCACCCGTACCGGCTTACAGCCTGGATCGACGGCGTGTTCTGGTTGGAGCCGTTGGCCCCCACATTGGAGATTTTCGAGCAGGTGAGGTTTGAGGCAGGCATTGAACGTTTCCCTGTATGCCGCGTGCGGGTTGTTGCGTGAGCCGTTGAAAACGCCTGAAGCCCGCCCACCGGCTGTCTTGCCGATACAAGGCTGCTGGCCAACGTCAATGATTTTGCCAGGGTCGGTGCCCTTGGCGGCCGAACATTGAAACCCGTAGATGGCTCGCATTGGCAATGAGCATAGTATCAAAGTGCCCGCTTTGCTCGCGGTCTGTGAACGGATGCGGCGTTCCGAGCCATAGTTTTGTGTTTGACTGCCGCCCCACTCAACCCTGCCTGCTGTTCTACGCTTGTTGCTCGACCCACTTATCGGAGACCCGACATGAACCCACACACCACCGCCCTGGTCCTGATCGAATACCAGAACGATTTCACCACCCAAGGCGGCGTGTTCCATGACGCCGTCAAAGACGTCATGCACACGTCCAATATGCTCGGGAACACCGCCACCACGGTTGAACAGGCGCGCGCGCTCGGCGTGAAGATCATCCACCTGCCGATCCAGTTCGCCGAGGGCTACCCGGAGCTGACCACCCGCGACTACGGGATTCTCAAGGGCGTTGCCGATGGCAGCGCCTTTCGCACCGGCAGTTGGGGTGCCGACATCAGCGAGGCGATTACCCGGGAAGACGGCGACATCCTCGTGGAGGGCAAGCGCGGGCTGGACGGTTTCGCCACCACGGGCCTGGACCTGGTGCTGCGCAACAACGGCATCCAGACCCTGGTGGTGGCGGGCTTCCTGACCAATTGCTGTGTCGAAGGCACGGTACGATCAGGTTATGAGAAGGGCTATAACGTGGTGACCCTGATCGATTGCACCGCGACCTTCACCGACGAACAACAACAGGCCGCAGAACGCTTCACGCTGCCGATGTTTTCCAGGACGTTGCAACACACCGAGTTTCTCGACGGGCTGAACGCCCGGTAGCCATCGCCCAGAAGGCGGCTTTACAGCCGCCTTCGGATTCCCAGCCACCTGCGACACCCCGGCCGGGTTCGTTGATCTGAAACACCTCAGTTGTCAGGGTGCTCGCTCGCCACTGAATCGGCAGCGTCCACATCAGACATATCCTCCTCAAGGGGTGCATCGTCGTCCGGCGGCAGCGGGATCTTATCCTCATCACGCTTCGGGTCGTGCCCTGTCTCGTTGTCCGTGCCGCGCGTAACAGCCTGCTGTGAAATGTTGCCCGGGGCATTCTCATTGATTTCCATGCTGGCTCTCCGTTCTTGGGCTCGGGATATCCGTGCTTAAGGTTGAGAAACACCATGCCCCCCAGAGTGCCGGGCAACAGACGAATGGACGCGCCCAGGCTGGCACAAGTTGACACTGCCGGCCGGCAGACTAGGGAAAGCCCTCCCGCAAATGCTCAAATCGCTGCCCGCAACTCACGGGGTGACAGGCCATAGTGTGAGCGAAAGCGCACGGCAAAACGTGAGGCCGAGGCGTAGCCGCAGGCGCCGGCAATTTCACCGATCGGGCGAGACGTTGTTTGCAGCCGTTGTAATGCTGTCGCCAGTCGAACGCCCTCCAGAATATTCCTGAAACTATTCCCTTCGTTCGCCAGTTGGCGACGCAAGGTCGACTCCCCCAGGTTCATGTGCTGTGCGATGCTCGCAACCGTCCAGTCTCTCTCCGGGCTGGCCATTACCAGCTGCTGCACCCGCTCGCACAAGGGATCGTTGCGCCCCATCAGCAGAGGTCCGGCCTGGCCGCCAAGGCTTAGGCTCAGCAGCACCGCTTCCCCATAATGTGTGCAGAGTGCCTGCGGGGCGTTTGCATTGATGGCGACCAGCAACTGCTCCCATGCCTGGGTCGTGTGCCTGTCCAGGGGAACGCATAGATCGCTCTTCAGTGCACCGCGACCACTCTTGATCTGCTGGCTATATCGGCTGCTGAATTGACGCAATGTCGAGACGGGAAAGGTCACCGCATCGGCGATGTAGTGACCCTGAGGGCCGGGGAAGTTTGAGATACCCAGCTCGCGCCCGGCCGGCATCAGAATCAGATGCCGAGGCCCTGCGCGCATTTCCCGGTCATCCCATTGCAACAGTTTTTCCCCCTGCCGCACTCGACACAAGGTGGTCACGAACACCGGCACCCTGGGCAAGGTAAGGGCATGTCGCGCCCGTATGACACAGGCATCGATAATATTTTCCCGGTGCTGTATGCCGTCACAAGGGCGCATGGTTCTTAACGTCCGTAAGTTGAAGTAATGGTCGCTTTGGCCAGGACGTTGGCGTTGAGCATGTAACCGACCAAGGCTCCGCTGGCCTGGTTGTCGAGCGGTAGCTTATCGACTTTCAAGGCCCACACGGTGAATTGATAGCGATGGGGTTTATCGCCGACAGGAGGGCAAGCGCCACCGAACCCCGGCTGGCCATAATCGGTTCGCCCTTGTACTGCACCCGCAGGCAGGTTTGCCCCCACGCCGCTGGGCAAACTATGGGTGGAGGCTGGCAGGTTGACCACCGTCCAATGCCACCAACCGCTGCCGGTGGGGGCATCGGGATCGTAAACGGTGATCGCGTAGCTTTTAGTCCCTGCGGGGGCGTTTTTCCACGAAAGCTCAGGAGACGTGTTGCCACCTTCGCAACCGAAGCCCTGGAACACTTCGCGACGGGTCAGCGGGCGGTTGTCAGCAATATCCCGGCTGGTCAGTGAGAAATCCGCAGCGTAGCCACTGAGTGTGACGGCCATGGAGAGTGCAGGCAGGATTAATCTGATGTTCATTGCGGCTCCAGCTGAGTCTTGAAGTGAAGCTCGAGTCTAGGTTGAACAAAACCGGGAGACTGTGCCGAAATGCTCGATAACAGTGCCGAAATGCTCGATTGTCCGGACGAACGATGGTTCTCGACGTGCCCGACAGCCTTCAGATGCTCAAGAGCTCGCTGACGGGCAGTCGATGAGTGGTCTTCATCTCCCGCAGGGAGAGGTTCGAGCGAATACTTGAAACCCCAGGGAGCTTCCTCAGCACTGTTTCGACAAAGCGGCTATAGCTGTCCAGGTCCCGTGCAACCACCTCAAGTAGAAAGTCCGCCTCCCCCGTTGTGTTATGGCAACTCAATACCTGCGGGGCCGCCTGGATAATCTTTTCAAACGTTGCCGTGGCTTCTTCGCTGTGATCCGTGCAGGAGATCTGGACAAACGCCTTCAGGCCCAGCCCGAGTTTCTTTCGATTGAGAATGGCTTGGTATCCCTCGATCACCCCGCATTCTTCCAGCCGTCTTTGCTTGCGCCAACAGGACGCTTCGCTGAGGGACAGCTGCTCGGCCAGCTTGACATTCGACAGCTTGCCGTCCCGCTGCAAACGCTCCGATATTGCAATGTCCGCTTTATCGAGCTGCTCAACCATGAAATAACCCCTCAAATTCAGGCTTAAAAATGAAGGTTAATTTCAATTCTTGCGCTCGGTCAATTGCAACTTGAAAGGTAATTTCAAGGCGCTCATTCATAATGGCAATGCCTGAATCGCCCCTCCAAGCCGAGGTAATTTGAATGAAAGCAGTCGTCTACGAAGCCTTTTCCAAACCGCCGCGCCTGATGAACGTGGCCGATCCATCCCCGGAACGTCATGGCGTGGTGATCCAGGTGCTTGGCACCGGGGTGTGCCGCAGCGACTGGCATGGCTGGAAAGGTCATGACCCCGACATTGAACTGCCCCATGTACCGGGTCATGAGCTGGCGGGCATCGTGGCCGAGGTGGGCCACGGCGTCACGCGGTGGAAGGTCGGCGACCGGGTGACCGTGCCGTTCGTGGGTGGCTGTGGTGCCTGTGCGCAGTGCAACAGCGGCAATCAGCAGGTGTGCCACACGCAATTCCAGCCAGGCTTCACTCATTGGGGGTCTTTTGCCGAGTACGTCGGCATCCACCAGGCCGATCTGAACCTGGTCCCGCTGCCTGAGAGCATGGACTTCGCTACCGCCGCAAGCCTGGGTTGTCGCTTCGCCACCTCGTTCCGTGCAGTCGTCGACCAAGGCAACGTCAGCGCCGGTCAGTGGGTCGCGGTTCACGGCTGCGGAGGTGTAGGCCTGTCTGCGGTGATGATCGCCCAGGCCATTGGCGCGAACGTGATCGCCATCGATATTTCCCAGGAAAAACTCGATCTGGCGCGCGCCCTCGGCGCTGTCGCCACCATTAATGCCCAGTACGTCGCAGACGTCACCGAAGCCGTGCTGGAAATCACCCAGGGCGGTGCCCACGTCTCGCTGGACGCCTTGGGCCACCCAACCACCTGTTTCAACTCCATCAACAACCTGCGCCGTCGCGGCAAGCACGTCCAGGTCGGGCTGATGCTCGCTGATCACGCCACGCCGGCGATCCCCATGAGCAAGGTTATCGCCCATGAGCTTGAGATCTACGGTAGCCACGGCATGCAGGCGCATCGCTATGGCGCCATGATCGAGATGATCACCTCAGGCAAGCTGGCGCCTGAAAAACTCGTGGGTAAAACCATCAGCCTGGAACAGTCCATCGACGCGTTGACGAACATGGACCGCTTCGAGACGGCAGGGGTAACCGTCATAACCGAGTTTTAACCCATGACGCCACCCTGAGCCGCACTGAACAATAGTTTAGAAATCTCTGAACTATCTATTTGCACTTCCCTATTCTTTCCGCCAAGCGCCCCTCCCTACTATTGGCGGCAACAAAGGAGCCTTTCCACAGAGATGGGGCCCGAAGATTGCCTTTTCTGATTGTCACTGCCGTTTTTTGTGCGTTTCGGTCCACGCCGAAACGCCGCTGTGTCAATCATGCGAAGGCACCTTTGGAGCAGATCGATGAAATTGGAAGTATTCCGAACGTTGTGGGGCTACACCGCAAGCAAGGCACAAGCGCTCGAAGAGTTGCTTGAGGCCGGGTTCGATGGGATGGAAGCCCGCCTGCCCATGACCGCCAGCGAACGCGCCGAGTTCGCAGCCTTTCTACGCGCCAACCATGTCAGCTATATCAGTACCGTCTTCAGCGCCTACGATGTTCTGCCGCAACAATCGGCGAGCGTCGACGAACACCTTCTGGACCTCGATAAAAAACTCGCTTGGGCGGCTGAATTGTCGCCGCGCTTCATCAACCTGCTGGCTGGCAACGACCGCTGGCCACTGGCACAGCAAGTCGACTTCTTTGGCCGCGCAATGGACGTCGCGCGCAAGCACGGCCAGGTGTGCGCCTTTGAAACCCATCGTGCGCGCTCGTTGTTCAACCCCTGGGTCACCCTCGAGCTGATTCGTCAACTGCCGGACCTGCGCTTCACCAGCGACATCAGTCATTGGGTCGTCACCTGCGAGCGCCTGCTCAACGATCCGGAAGATGACCTCAGCGCTTTCGTCGAGCGCGTTCATCACATTCAAGCCCGGGTCGGTTATGACCAGGGGCCCCAGGTTCCCCACCCCGCCGCTCCCGAGTACGCCCAGGCGCTGGCCTTCCATCAGCAGCATTGGGAGGCCATCTGGCGATCCCAGGAAAGTCGCGGCTATCAGGTCACCACGCTGACGCCGGAGTTCGGTGCCGACGGCTACCTGCATCACCTGCCCTTCACCAATGTGCCGGTGGCCGACCTGTGGTCGCTGAACGTATGGATGGCAAATACCGAGCGCGAGCATTTCCGGCGCTTCAGCGGTGCCTCAACCCGATAAGGAGCGTTACTTCATGCCTGACCAAACGCCAAAGGCCGCCAACTTCAATCGCATTCCGCTGGTGGACATCGCCGGGCTGTACAGCGACGACATCACACAGCGCCAGGCAGTGGCCGAAGAGCTCGGTAACGCCGCCCGCGCAGTGGGTTTTCTGTACATCAAGAACCACGGCATCGAGTCGTCGCTGATCGACGGCGTGCGTCACGCGGCGAAGGACCTGTTTGCGCAATCTCTTGAGTACAAGATGCAGCATTACATCGGCACCTCCCGCAGCCACAAGGGGTTTGTGCCTGAAGGCGAAGAGGTCTATGCCAAAGGCAAACCGGACCACAAGGAAGCGTTCGATATCGGTTTTGAAGTGGGCGAAGACGATCCGCTGGTCAGGGCCGGGACCCCCTTGATCGGGGCCAATGAATGGCCGGACCTGCCGGGTTTCCGTCCCGCCGTCGAAGCGTACTACGCTGCGGTGTTTGCGCTGGGGCGTCGCCTGTTCAAGGGCTTCGCGCTCGCATTGGGCCTGGAAGAGGACTATTTCGAGGCACTGGTTACCCGCCCACCGTCGAAACTGCGCCTGATTCACTACCCCTTTGACCTGGCCGCCCAAGACGCACCCGGCATTGGTGCGCATACCGACTACGAGTGCTTCACCATTTTGCTTGCCGACAAGCCAGGCCTCGAGGTGATGAACGATCAAGGCCAATGGATTGATGCGCCGCCCGTGGACGGTGCCTTTGTGGTCAACATCGGCGACATGCTGGAGGTCATGACCGCGGGTACGTTCGTCGCTACGGCTCACCGAGTGCGAACCGTCAGCGAAGAGCGCTACGCCTTCCCACTCTTCTACGCGTGCGACTTTCATACGCAGATCAAGCCACTGCCACAGTTTCTTGAAGGCGCTTTTCTTGAAGGCGCTAGGGATTACCAGGAAATCACCATCGGTGAGCACATGTTCGGCCAAGCGTTGCAGACCTATCAGTACCTGCGCCGCAAAGTCGAACAGGGCGAACTCACGCTGTACGAGAAAGCGCGCAAGCCATCGAGTTTCGGTCACTTGAAGAGCCAGGCGCAGGACGCGTCCTGATGCAACCCTCAGCCTGGTCACACCGCCCTGTTTAACCACCCGCCCAACCCTACTTTACCGACGTGGAGTCATCGATGATGCGCAATCCAATCAATCATGCTGTCCGCTTGACCCTGCTGGCCGTCGCACTCCTTGGTGCGGCCGGCGCCCATGCAGCAACGACGGTGACGCCCGGCGTACTCAAGATCGGCATGGAAATCACCTATCCGCCCTTTGAGTCATACGACGAACATAAAAACGTCGTCGGTTCCGACCCCGAGCTGGCGCACCTGCTCGCCAAGCACCTGGACCTCAAGGCCGACTTCGTCGACACCAAGTTTTCCAACCTGATCCTCAGCCTGAACGCCGGCCACTACGACGCGATCATCTCCGGCATGTACATCACGCCCCAGCGGCAGACGCAAGCGCAAACCATCCCCTACGCCAAGACCGGCGCAGCGATCATGGTGCTGAAGGACAGCCCGCTGAAACCGAAAGTACCGGAAGACCTCTGCGGCCTGAAAGTCGGCCTGGAAAAAGGCACCACGTGGGTGACGCAGTTCAACACGCTCTCGACCGACTACTGCACCCCGAATAACAAGGGCGCGATTATGGTCAGCGAGTTCCCGTCCGCACCGGAGGTAACCCAGGCGCTGCTCTCCGGCAATGTGCAGGCTCAGGTTGAGATCGACGGCGCCGCCGGCATGATCGCAGAACGCACCAAGGGCCGCGTCGTGGTGAGCACCGAGCACTCGATCTATCAGCAGACGCTGGGTATTTACGTCAAGAAAGGCAACGACGCGCTCTATCAAGCACTGCTCAAGGCCTTTGAGGCGAGCAAGGCTTCCGGTGAATACACCGCCCTGTTGAAGAAATACAACCTCGAAGAACCGACTAACTGACCCGGTGCAGCCCTGTGGGAGCGCTGCCGCTCCCACAGTCGGCGGCTTTCGCTTGACTGCCCGGCCCAGGTAAAGCCTGTGTCGACGCCAGCAGTTGGAGAGACACATGCAATTTGAATGGCCTTACTTTTTTTCTCTGTTTTCGCTCTCGGACTTCTGGAAAGCCTGCATTACGGTGGTGGAGCTCAGCACGCTGGGCTGGTTCATCGGCATGCTGCTGGGCTTCCTGCTGGCTTCGGCCAAGCTTTCGGCCGCGCGCTGGATCAGCGTGCCGGCGTCGATTTATATCTGGTTCTTTCGCAGCGTGCCGCTGCTGGTATTGGTGGTGTTCGTCTATAACCTGCCGCAGATGTTCCCGGTCACCCGTGGCGTCCTGTCCAACCCGTTCTATTCCGGCCTGTTGGCCCTGGTGGTCACCGAAGCGGCCTATATGGCGGAAATCCACCGTGGTGGCTTGATATCCGTGGCCAAAGGTCAAAAAGAGGCCGGCCGCGCGCTGGGCATCGGCCTGATCGGTTTGCAGCGCCTGATCGTGATCCCCCAGGCGTTCCGCATTTCCCTGCCGACGCTGATCAACGAATACATCACCGTGGTGAAACTGACCTCACTGGTCTCGGTGATTTCCTTGACCGAACTGTTGACCGTGGGCCAGCGCCTTTACGCGCAAAACTTCCTGGTGATGGAAACCCTATCGGCTGTGGCGGTGTATTACGTGCTGATCGTGACCGTGCTCGGCTGGCTGTTTCATTGGCTGGAGCACCACCTGGAACTCAACAACCGCACCCCCCAGACGCTGGATGACACCAGCATGGGGCGCCTACGCGCATCACAACCCGCCCCTCCTTCGGCAAGCGCTCGGAAAACCTCCGGGCCTGGCTCGGCACCCGCCCTGCAACTGGTCGACATTCACAAGCGCTACGGCCAGCACGCTGTGCTCAAGGGCATCAACCTTGATGTAAATGCGGGTCAGGTGATTTCCATCATCGGCCCGTCGGGCTCGGGAAAAACCTCGCTGATCCGCACCGTCAACGCCCTGGAAAGCATCGACCAAGGCGAGATCATTCTGTTCGGCGAAAGCTATATCCACGCCGGTGATAACACCAACACGCAACAAGTACGCCGTGGGGTACAGCACATCGGCATGGTGTTCCAGGGCTTCAACCTGTTTCCCCATCGCACCATTCTCGACAACGTCACCCTCGCGCCGCGCTATCACGGCCGCGACAAGCTGATCAGCGAGCAGCGCGCCTACGCCCTGCTGGACAAGGTCGGACTGCTGGCTCACGCGCACAAGTATCCGCATCAGTTGTCTGGGGGGCAGCAACAACGCGTGGCAATCGCCCGCGCACTGGCCATGGATCCACATATCATGCTGTTTGATGAGCCGACGTCAGCCCTTGACCCGGAACTGGTAGGCGACGTGCTCAAGGTCATCGGCGACCTGGCCAAAGAAGGCATGACCATGCTGATCGTGACCCACGAGATGGACTTCGCCCTGTCCATTTCCGACCGGGTGGTTTTCATGGAAGACGGCTTGGTTGCGCTGGATGCGGCGCCTGGGATGATTCGTGCAGATCAGTGCGGCGAGAGAATCAAGGCGTTCATGCGGGTTTGAACCCGGCGTAAGTGGGGGCTGAAACTCGAAACGCAAGCGTCGCTGATCAGCGCCACTCATCGTGTTCTCAGTTCCTGGCCTTGAGCCGGACACTGGCAAACGTCGACTCCCCCCGCGCCTGCTCCAAGGCACTCATTGGCATCGGCATCGTCACCGGTACGGCGCGAATCATCGGCCTCAACATGCCGGCTCGCTCGCCTGCCGTCACCAGGCGCTCGTCACTGGGCGGCACGCCAAAGTACTCGCGGTAGCATTTGGAGAAGTGCGGCGTGGACACAAACCCGCAGAGCAAGGCCAGCTCCACGATCGAAATGGGGGTTTGCTTGAGCAACTGGCGCGCGCGGATCAGCCGCAACCGCAGGTAGTAGCGCGAGGGCGAACAGTGCAGGTACTTCTGGAACATGCGTTCAAGCTGCCGACGTGACAGGGCCACGTACTCGGCCAGTTCATCCAGGTCGATCGGTTCTTCCAGGTTGGCCTCCATCAGCGCGACGATTTCCTGCAGCTTCGGTTGCTGGGTGCCGAGCATATGCTTGAGCGGCACGCGCTGATGATCCTGCTCGTTGCGCATGCGCTCGTACACGAACATGTCCGAAATCGCCGCCGACAACTCATGCCCATGCTCACGCCCGATCAGGTGCAGCATCATGTCCATGGGCGCGGTGCCGCCCGAGCTGGTCAGGCGTTCGCGGTCGAGGGTGAACACGCTGGCACTGAGGCTCACCCGTGGAAAGGCTTCCTGCATGGCCGCCAGCCATTCCCAATGCACGCTGCATTCAAACCCGTCGAGCAGCCCCGCCCGGGCCAATACCCAACTGCCGGTACAAATACCGCCCAGGCGCTTGGAATAACGCGCCTGGGTCCGCAGCCACTTCATCAGTTCGTCGCTCAGGGTGTGTTGAATACCCGTGCCGCCGCACACCACGACGATATCCGCAGAGGGCGCAGCGGCTATGGAACAGTCCGGCGTGATGGGCATGCCGTCGCTGGCCCACACAGGATGACCGTCGACACTGGCGGTGTGCCAACGATAAAGCTCCTGGCCTGCCAGTTGGTTGGCCATGCGCAGCGGCTCTACCGCCGACGCCAACGAGATCAGGGTGAACTGATCCAGCAGCACGAATACCAAACAGGTGACCGGCCGGGGGTTCATGGGCGCGAAGCCAGGGGGATCGATTTTTGGGTGCGGTCCGGCTGCCGCGCCGTGATCACGCCGACCAGGGAAATCAGCAAGGCCAGGCCGATGGTCGACGACACCTCGAAGCGGTGCTCGGGCGTCAGCAGCATCACCGCCAATGCGCAACAGATGAAGACGATGACCACCCAGGTCAGCCAGGGAAACAGCCACATCTTGAACGTCAGGGTGACATTGCGGCGTTGCAGGACCTTGCGCATGCGCAGTTGCGACACGGCGATCACCAGGTACACCAGCAAGGCGATGGCGCCCGAGCTGGCCAGCAGAAACTGGAACAATCCGGCGGGCATGAAGTAACTGAGCAAGGTCACGCCAGCCCCGAGGATCGTGCTGGCGATCACGGCGGCCCTCGGCACACTCGCGGCGGAGGTCTTTTTCATCAGTGTGGGCGCATCCCCACGTTTGCCCAGGGAATACAGCATGCGTGAAGCAATGTAGATGGACGAGTTCATGCAGCTCGCCACGGCAATCAACACCACCACGTCCACCAGTAACTTGGCGTGGGGAATGTTCATCAGCTCCAGGGCGCGCTGATAAGAGCCTACCGACGCCAACAGCGGGTCATTCCACGGCACCACGGAAATCACTACGAAAATCGACAACACGTAGAACACGCCGATGCGCCACATCACCGAGCGCGTGGCCCGGGCGATATTCTGCGCCGGGTTATTGGACTCGGCAGCCGCGATGGTGACGGCTTCCGTGCCGATAAAGCTGAACATGATGGTGATGAATGCCCCGACCACCGCCGACAGGCCGTTAGGCGCGAAACCACCGTGTTCTTCCATCAGGCGACTCAGGCCACTGGCCTCCCGCTCGGGAATCCAGCCCATCAGCACCGCGCCTCCCAGGCCGATGAAGCCGATGATCGCCACCACCTTGGCCATGGCAAACCAGAACTCGAATTCACCGTACTTGGAGACGCTGAACAAATTGGTAACCACCAACAAAAAGATCGACAACAAGGCGAACAGCCAAGCGTCGATCTGCGGGAACCACTGGTTGAGGATATGCCCGGCGGCCAGGGCTTCGATGGGAATCACCAGCACCCAGAACCACCAGTACAGCCAGCCGATCGTAAACCCGGCCCAGCGGCCGATGGCCTGGTCGGCGTAGGTCGAGAATGAGCCGGTGTCGGGGTTGGCCACCGCCATCTCCCCCAGCATGCGCATGACCAGCACCACCAACAGGCCGGAAAACAGATACGCCAGCATCACGGCCGGCCCCGCCGCCGCGATGGCGTGCCCGGAGCCGACAAACAGCCCCGCGCCGATAATGCCTGCAATGGAGAGCATGGTGACATGACGCGGCTTGAAGCCCTGCGCCAGCTGGCCGTTGGAGTCCTTGGAAATCAGGCTATTCATCGTTGTTTTTTATTCTCTGTGATCGACGTTAAGACGTACTGACTGGAAGGTCAGGCGATCATCGTTTCTTAATGACGGGTCACAGTACGCGGCATCCCTGCCGCGAAAATAGCCTGATAACGGCACTCAGTCGCCTGATATCGACATCGAGCCGGGGCTGGTTAGCCGCTTTTCAGAGCCTCGCCCGCTCCGTATGTCCTCAGATCAGGGCATGGGTATCTACACAATGTTGGTAGGGCCCTGGACCTGTGGCGAGGGAGCCGACGCCTATCTAACTGATGCCCCGCTACCTAAATGTGGGAGGGGCGGTGCGACGATTCGACTTGCCTCCGACGGCGGCCTCTGGGCCGACCAGGATGTTGGATCAGACCGAGTACATATCCGTTGCTTCGGTAACGGCGGCTATGGGTTCCGCCCTTACGGCGGCTAAACCGGCATCCCTGCCGGTTTACCCCCCAAATTACTATCGAATTCCGGCCAGCGTGGTTTAACGGGGCGCCTGAGATCAAGATCTAAAGCAAGATCAAGGGCGGCTCGCTTCGCATCGTGGTTACCGGGGGTGACTACTACGATACCGATGCATATCGAGGGGAGCACCAACGCATGGAAACCCAACAGTCCCGCACCGCACAGGCGCCCCACAAAGAGGGCATTACCCTCGCCTACACCCGCGCCCCAATCAACACCAGCACCCCACCCCACTGCGTCACCCTGATCGGCAAGCTTTGCTCCAAGGCCTCCAGGGTCTGGCGCGCATCATCCAGCGGGAACCGGCCACTCACGCGCAGCTGCGCCACCGCGGCATCCAGGCGCACGATGCCCTTGCGGTAGGGCCGGATCGCTTCCACCACGCTGGCCAGTGTCTGGTTGCGCACCACCAGCCAGCCGTCGAGCCAGGCGGTTTCGGTGGCGGCCATGGGCACTTGGGTGAGGATGCGCTGGTGGTCGAACAGCGTGCTCTGGTGCATGGCCACCCGTTGCTGCGCACCGCCGTCGAAGTGCAGCACCGCATCGGCATCCAGGGTGACCAGGCGCATCGCGCCGTCCTGTTCACTCAGCATCAGGCGGCCCGTGGTGGCACTGATATGGGCGGCGCGGGTCTTGACCTGCAGCGGACGCAGCAGGTTCACCAGCATTTCGCCGGTGCGCAGTTCAAGGCTGTGCGCGTCCCCGGCCAACGTCGAGACCACCTCGCTGCGGGCATTGAGCTTGAGGGTGCTGCCATCGGCCAGTTGCCAGGTGCGACGCTCGGCGGTGCCGGTGGCGTAGGTCTGCCCCGCGTCTTCAAAACGCCAGCCCCACCCCGCGCCGGCCGCCAGTCCCAGCGCACACAGACTGGTACGCAGAAATGCGCGACGGCTGTTGGGTTGCTCCAGGCTGCGCAGCAACTGCGCGCTGGAGCGCCCGCGCCAGGGTGAGGCCTTGAGCTGATCGAGACCGGCGAGCAGTTGCGCATATACCTGGCGATGATGGGCCGAGGTGCCCCGCCATTCATCCAGCGCCTGCTGCTGGGCGGGGCTGAAGTCGCCGGACTGGATCTGCACCAGCCAGCCGATGGCTTCCTCGGCCACCGGGTCGTTCAAAGGCTGTTTGCTCACTCGCTCAACCCCAGGTAACAGGCGCGCAGGGCCTGGGTCATCAATTGGTGGATGCGCCCCAGGGACAGGCCCAGGCGTTCACTGATCTGCGTGTAGGTCATGCCGTCCAACTGGCTGTGCACGAACACCGCCTTGGCTTGCCCCGACAGGCCGTCCAGCAGCCGGTCGATGGCCAACAGGCTCTCGATCAGAATCAGTTGTTCCTGGGGTGATGGGTGCACGTGTTCGGGCACGTCGGCCAGGATCTGCAAGTAGGCTTTTTCCAGGTCGCGTCGGCGCCAGCTCTCGTACATCAGCCGCTGGGCGATGGTGGTCAGCAGCGCGCGCGGTTCGCGAATGGCCGTGGGGTCGGGCAGCATCCACACCTTGAGGAAGGTCTCGGCGGCGATGTCCTCGGCGCTGTGGCTGCAACCGGTGCGGTACGACAAACGCGCACACAACCAGCTGTAGTGCTGCTGGAAAATCTGGCCGATAAGGCGGGTCTTGAGCAAAGCATTCGGGTCCATAGGTCCATAATCTTCATGGACTGCACACGCCAGCGGACAAGTGGTGGTGGGCCTGTCGGTTTGAGGTAGACCTGCGTCCGGGCAGGTGAGTCCAGTTTGCCCCAGGGGGCTTCACCAGATAAAAGAATAAAAAAAGCCATCAAGCTGCATTTTCTGCATAACCTTCGGCGCTTTTACGGGCACGCCAAAGCACCGCCTGCGGCTGTCGCAGGCGATGCGGCGCGTGGCTCAGTGCGTGGCCAGTTGCGCCTCGCTGCGTTCCTGTTCGCGCAAGGGGCGCACCAGCCAGGTGACCACTACGGTCAGCACCAGCAGGATCACCGCCAGCGCCCAGAGCACGCCATGGAAGGCACTGTCATAGCCGCCGATAAACAGGCTGTGCACCGCCCCCGCCTGCTCCGCGCCCAGGGTTTGCAGGGACCCGGTGAGATTGCCGGCGGCGACGTCGTCGATCCAGCGTTGCAGGGTCGCCGGGTCGGGCGCCAGGCGGCTCAACGTGCCGCGCAACTGGCTGTCGAGCAAGGTCGCCAGCAGCGAGCCATACAAGGCCACCGCAATCGCCTCACTGCCCAGGCGGAAGGTGTTGAGCAGGCCCGCCGCCATCCCGGCCTTCTGCTCCGGCACGGTCTTGAGCGCCAGGCCATCCACCAGCCCGGCCGACAGGCCCATGCCGATGCCCACCAGCAACAGCGGCACTGCCAGTTGCCACAGCGCCACACCGACCTGGCTGACCAGCGCCAACGCCACCACACCGACCAACAACGCAATCAGGCTGGCCTTGAGAATGCCGATCGCCGACACCCCGCGTGCCGCCCACTTGCCCGCCAGGATCGGGCAAAACAGCATCGGCACCGTCAGCAGCAACATCGCCAGGCCCGCATGGGTCGCGCTCAATTGCAGCACGCCGAACAGGTAGCTCGGCAGGTACGTGAGCAAGGTCACAAAGCCGAACGACGCCGCCACGGTGACCAGCGCCAGGCCGACAAAGGGCCCGCGCGCCAGCAGCGACAGGTCGAGCATTGGCTGCAGGTGGCGACGCTCCTGCCAGGTAAACACCGCCAACAGCACCACGGCGACCGCCACCAGGCCGAGTACACCGCGGCTGCTCCAGCCCCATTGCGAGCCCTGCACAATCGCCACCATCAGCGCCAACAATGCCAGCACAAACAGCGTCGCACCCGGCACATCGAAGCGCGCGGTGTGTTCAGCCAGCACGCCATCGCGGGTAATCAACGGGCTGCCCAGCAGCACGATCACCAGGGTCACCCCATGGGCCCAGAAAATCGCGCGCCAGCCGACGCTGTCCAGCAGCAGGCCGGACAAGGTCGGGCCCAGGCTCACGCCCAGGCCGGCAACGGTGCCGAACAGGGCAAACGCGCGCAGCCGCGCCGGGCCGCTGAAGTGGGTGGACAAAATCGCGATGCCGCAGGAAAAGATCGCCGCCGCCCCGATGCCCGCCAGCCCCCGCGCCGCATCCAGCAGCCAGGCGCTCTCGGCCACGGCGGACAGTACCGAGGCCACCACGTACAGCGAAGCGCCTGCGACAAAACAGCGTTTGCGCCCGAGCCGATCCGCCAGCGCGCCCCACGCCAGGGTGAAGCAGGCAAACGCCAGGTTGAACGCATTGACCACCCATTGCAGGCTGGTCAACGGCGCCTGGATGTCGGCGCCGATGGCCGGCAACGCGAGCGCCGTACCCGAGATGGAACTGGGCACGACGAAAATCGCCAGCAGGATGATGGTCAGTAAAGCCGTATCGGCAAAGGTCGTTTTCATGGGTCCTTCCAAGGTCAGGTTGAAGTGAAGCCGTGCACCGGCAAGCGGGCAGGACGGCGCAGGATGATGCCGTCGACCCAGGGCACCTGGTCCGCCGGCACCGCCAGGCGCAGGTTCGGGAAGCGCTGCACGAGGATCTGCAACACCGTGGTGATTTCCAGGCGCGCCAGGGCGGCACCCATGCAGTTGTGCATGCCGTAGCCGAACTGCAAATGCCGCGCACCCTTGCGGTCCAGGCGAATCGCCAGGGGCTCGGGGAACGCCGCCGGATCACGGTTGGCGGCAAACGCATCGGCGTAAATGATGCTGCCTGCGGGAATCAGCCCCCACGGCCCTTCCAGGTCGACGCTGGCCAGGCGCGGGAAGGTCGAGATGGTGCCCAGGGGAATCAGGCGCAGCAGTTCTTCGACCGCCTCCGGGATCAGCGCCGGATCGTCGACCAATTGCTGCCACAGCTCAGGGGCCGCCAACAGGGTGTACACCGATTTGGTCAGCACCGTGAGGATGTTCTGGTCGCCGCCGATCAATACCCCCAGGAGGATGCCCACCAGCTCCTTGTCGTTGAGCGGCGGCTCGCTGTCGGCACGGGTCGCGACGAAGCGCTGGATCAGCCCATCGGGATCGGTGGGCCGCGCACCGGTGACCAGGTCTGTCAGGTAGTTGTACACACCCCAGAACTGGTTCAGCAGCTCCGGTACATCCGCATCCGACGCCACCTGCACGGTGTGGCTGAGGGGCCGGTAATACTCACGGTCACTCAAGGGGATGCCGAGCAACTGGCAATCCACGGTGGCGGGGATGTGGTCAAGCACCTGGGCAAACAGATCGGCACCGGGCGCCTGGCGCTGCAATACATCGAGGCGTTCATGGGTGGCGTGTTCCACCTTGTCGCGCAGCAACGCCACGCCACTGGGGCTGAAGTCCCGGGCCACCACCTTGCGCAGGCGACCATGGTCGGGGATGTCATTGTTGAGCAGCAGTTCAGGCGGCGTGATGGTCGGCAAAAAGCTCGCGCCGTCTTCTTCGTTGCACGGGGCGCGTATCGCGCGGTTATCCAGCAGCAACGCCTGCACGTGTTGGTAACGGGTCAGGTGAAAGGCCAGGTGGCCGCTGGGCAGCAGAATCCTCGGCAGGCCATTGGCGGGGCTGGCAGGTTGATAGGCCGGCGGTGCATCCAACTGCGGGATGCGTGCCACGGTGACCTCGGGTCTGGCGATCACGGCGATATTCATCAGGCAGGCTCCACGGCAGGTTGCAACAGGCTGACAGCGGTGAGGCGCTGCAGCTGGGCGAGCGCCTGGTGGTTGTCGATGAAGTGCAGCACTTGCCAGCCAAGCGCGGCGGCGGCGTCGATGTTTTCCGCGACGTCGTCGATCAACAGGCTGTGCTGCGGCGCGACGCCCGAGCGCGCGGTCGCCACCTGGAAGAACGCCGGCTCCGGCTTGCGGCTGCGCTCCTGGCTGGAATCGACGATCAGGTCCACCACCTCATCCAGGCCCACCATCGCCCGCCAATGCCGCTCCCACTCCACCACGTTGTTGGTGAGGATGCCGACGCGAAAACCGGAACGCTTGAGTGCGCGCACGGCGGCCACCAGCGGCGCATTGGCCGGCACCCCGGCGAACCATTGCGCGCCGAAGGTGTGCAGGTGAGCGCGGGATAAATCGACCTGCGGGTCACGGCGACGCAGGGCCTGCGCCAGGCGCTCGCCCCACTCGCGCTCGGTGAGCAAGGCACTCTCCACCGGCGCGAGCATGGGCACGCCCAACTCATCGGCCACATCGCCCATGGCCTGTTGCAGCACGTGTGGAGCCAGGCCGGTCTTGACCTGGTATTGCTCGAACAGCGCCGGAATCGGCGGCGACAGCACGCCACCGAAATCGAACCAGATAAATTGCAGGTCGCTCATCGCACACCTCCCGCCACCAGGGCCAAGGGTTGGCTGGCGACCAGCGGCAGCAACTCCAGCTCAGCGGTGGCAATCACCGCGCCGCCCTGCTCGACCTCCAGCGCCAGGGTGATGCGACCGTGTTCGTCGCGGGCCAGGGAGGTCAGGTCCGCACGGACCTGGGTTGGCAAACCAAACTCACCGAAGCGGGTGAACACCACATGGCAGCGGGATAACAGCAACTGCTCGGGGCCCACCTGAAACTGCCGGTCCGCCGCCACCAGCGCCACTTGGCGGAAGCCTTCGAGCAACAGCATGCCGGGGATATGGTCGAGGGGGTGGTCGAAGATCGCCGGATTGTTCAGATCGACGATCAGCGGCGCCACCAGCGTCGCGGCGCCCTGCTCCAGTTCACGGCCGAGCACCACATTGTTCAGCCAGTGACGCCCGACGGCGGATGGACTCAAGGGTGGCGGCAACTGTGCCAATGGGTCGGCGTTGGCGGGAATCGCCGCCAGGCCACGGGCACGCATCTTGTTCCAGGCCGCGCCGCTCATCCAGCGAATGCTCATGCGTTCGTGGCGTGCAGCCACTTCGCCATTGATGCTCAGGGACATGTTCAGGGTCACGCCACTGCGCTCGCCGTGGCGCAGGTATTCATCCACCACGTAGACATCGATCTCGGCGGATGCCGGACGATCCCCCACCACCAATAAACTCCGGTCGGTCACGCGGGTCACACTGTCCAGGTAGATAAACTTGTCCTGGGCGCTGACGTCGAGGAACGCATGGGAGATATAAATTGACGCCTGGCGGAATACTTCCAGCAATAACAGCATGTCGTAGTGGGCGGCGCGGTGGGTATGTTCACTGAAGTAACTGTGGGTACGCGGTAGTTGGGCGCTGCAGCGAAAGTGTCCTTCCTTTACCAGTTCCGCGCCGGTCAGGAACACTTCGCTGACGGCGGCACGGTGCACCATGCTGCGCGGCACGGTGTTTTCGCAACGAATAGCCAGGGCTTCAGACATAGCAATCTCCTCCTTTGATTACCGCGAGAAGGCTAAGCTGAAACGTTTTTTCTCCACAACTGACCGAACGGCCAGGTCGTTGGACATGAACCTGTAGAACTTGCACTTCAGACATGGGTATCTGTCTCCTGATGAGCTTCTCCGTAAGCGTGCAGACCGCCGTACACGTTCATCGCGGTGAACGTTGTATGCTTTGCGCGGACAACCCGTTCTGGCTGTCAGTACCCTTGTGCAGATAGTCCCTTATATTTTCACTGCGCACTTAGACCCATTTGATCGAAGCTTATAAGCGCAACTAAATCATCTAGACACCCAACTAATCGTTCTAACTTAGTAGTGAAAATCCACACGCGAAGTTGCTCAAGGTCGTAAAGAACATCACGACCCGGAGCAGATTCACATGTTGAAAACAGGATTCACCCTGGCGCCTTTGGCGTGTGCATTGGCCATGGGCGGGCTGACGCTGCCAAGCCTGGCGTTGGCGCAAAACGACGCGGCGTCGGTACAACGGGTGATTGACTTCAATATCCCCGCAGGCCCCCTGGATGAGGTGCTGCTGAGCATCTCCCAGCAAAGCGGCCACCCTATCGCCTTCGACCCGCCGCTGGTGGAAGGCCGTGGGAGCCGCGCGATCCAGGGCCGACTGAGCCAGGAACAGGCGCTGGGCATTGCCTTGGGCGGCTCCCCGTTGGGCTTCAGCCAGACGGCCAGCGGTGCGGTATTGATCCATCGACTGGCCGACCCTGCAGCGGCGGCCAACAGCCAACCGCTGGCGCCACGCCTGAAATCCGTGGAGGTGATCGGCACCCGGCGCAGCGACGTCACCGCACTGCAAAGCGCGGCCCCCGTGGATGTGATCAGCAGCGAGCAACTGCAGCGCGCCGGCACCGATAACCTGGCCAAGGCCCTGGAAACCCTGGTGCCGTCGGTGAACTACCCGCAGGTCAACGGCACCGATGGCGTGTCGTCGCAGCGGCCGGTGTCGTTACGTGGGTTGGCCGCCGACCAGGTGCTGGTGCTGGTCAATGGCAAGCGTCGGCATGCCTCGGCGTTCGTCAACACCAAGGCCACCCTGGGGCGTGGCTCACAGGCGGTGGACTTGTCGACGATTCCCGTCAGCGCCGTCGACCATATCGAAGTGCTGCGCGATGGCGCCTCGGCCCAATACGGCTCGGATGCGATTGCCGGGGTGGTCAATATCGTGCTCAAGGAGCAGGACCACGGCGGCGCCGTGCAAAGCACCTTCGGCCAGTACACCAAGGGCGATGGCTTTCGCCGGTCGGTGGGGGGCTGGAGCGGTTTCACCTTGCCCGGCGATGGCTTCCTCACCCTCAGCGGCGAAGGCCTGCGCAGCGAACGCACCTCCACCGGCGGCACCGATGGCCGGCAGTTCTACCCCAGCGGCGACGCCCGTGAAGCGGATGCCGACCGCCATTGGCGCTACGGCTCGCCGGGCCTTGAAGACTGGAACCTGGCGCTGAACAGCGGCCTGTCCCTGAGCGACACGGTCGACCTGTACGGCTTCGCCACCTACCAGGACCGTACCGGCGAATCCCAGGCAACCTTTCGCCGCCCCATCGACCCCAACAACCTGGTGGCCGTGTACCCCAACGGTTTCCTGCCACTGCTCGACGTGCGCTCGCGGGATGCCTCGGTCACCGGCGGCGTGAAGATTCGCGATGAGCAACTTGGCAGCTTCGACCTCAGTGCCAACTACGGGCGCAACCGCATCGACTATCACCTCAGCGATTCGCTCAACGCCAGCCTCGGCGCCGCGAGCCCGACGAGCTTCAATGCCGGGGCGCTGGTCAATGAGCAAACCAACGTCGGCCTGGACCACATCAAGGAACTCAAGGTCGGCTGGGGCGCAGGCCCGCTGGTGTTCTCCAGCGGCCTGGCGTGGCGCAACGAAGCCTATGAAGTGATCGCCGGCGACCTCGCCTCCTGGACCCACGGCAGCGCCCTGCCCGCCCGTGCCGGCGGCGCCCAGGGCTTCCCCGGCACCCAGGACAGCGACGAAGGCCGCTACGCCCGCCATGTGTTCGGCGGCTACCTGGGCCTGGAGCAGCAAGTCACCGACAAACTGCAACTGGGCCTGGCCGGGCGCAGCGAGCACTACGACGACTTCGGTACCACCAGCACCGGCAAGTTCTCCGCGCGCTACGACTTCACCCCGCAATGGGGCCTGCGCTCGACCCTGAGCAGCGGCTACCGCGCGCCCACCCTGGGGCAGATCGGCACCTCGGCGACCCAGACCGAGTTCAAGGCCGGCGACCCCACCGCCTACCAGGTCGGCACCGTCAGCGTGAACACCCCGGTCGCCCGCGCCTTGGGCGCCAGTGACCTGAAGCCGGAAAAATCCACCAGCCTGTCCCTCGGCGTGGTCTGGCAGCCGCTCGAGCGTGCAAGTGTCAGCCTCGATGCGTACCACATCCGCATCAAGGACCGCATTGCCCTGTCGGAAACCCTCAGCGGCCCCCAGGTCAGCCAGATCCTCGCCAACCAAGGCTATGGCAACTACTCCGGGGTGAGTTTTTTCACCAATGCACTCGACACCAAGACCAGCGGCGTGGACCTCGCCGCCCACTATCGCCTGGACCTGGCCGACGCCAGCCAGTTGACCCTCAACGGCGCCTTCAACTACAGCAAGACCCAGGTCACCGACATCAAGGACAACCCCGGCCCGCTGGCCGGCACCGGCATCACCCTGATCAATCGCGAAGCCCTGAGCTATGTGGAAAGCGCCTCGCCCAACAGCAAGCTGATCCTCGGTGCCGACTGGCGCAAGGGTGCCTGGCAGGCGAGCGTCAACACGATTCGCTACGGCGCCTACACCCTCGATTCCAACCTTGGCGAAGCCCGCGACCAGACCTTTTCGGCGCAATGGGTGAGCAACGCCAGCCTGTCCTACGACATCAACCAGGCGCTCACCCTGACCCTGGGCGGCAACAATATTTTCGACAGCTACCCGGACAAGATCGACGTGGCCAACCGCTTTGTCGGCGGGCGCGTGGCCTACCAGAGCATCTCCCCGGCCGGTGCCGAAGGCGCCTTCTACTACGTGAAAGCCGACTACCGCTTCTGACTCAACCAAGGAGTTCCCATGAGCTTTGATGCTGTGCGTTTTACCCAAGTGTTCGAACACGACTTTGCCCTGGCCAAGCAACTGCTGATCAAGCACCAGGTGTTGTCGAGCAATGAGGCGGGCAATATCAGCCTGCGTATTCCCGGCGAAGCACGGCTGGTGATCGCCTCGCTCAGCGGCGCCGACAGTGGCGTGGCGGCGATTGTCGATTTCGACCTGCAACACAGCCAGGGCAGCCTCACCGACAACCTCAAGGAAGTGGCGGCGCTGCACGTGGCGATCTACCGCGAGCGGCCCTCGGTGAATGCGGTGATTCACACGCACTCGCCGTATCTCACCGCCTTCGCGATTGCCGGCCGAGCGTTGCGCCCCCATGCCACGCAGTTGCTGGGGATTCTGGATGAAGACCAGGAGGTGCCGCTGACGGCGTGGGGGCCGCGGTATGCGCCGGAGCCGGTGGTGGCGGCGTTACGCGAACATCCGCGTGCGCCAGCGGCGTTGCTGGCCAATCACGGGCCGTTTGCGTGGTCGGAGCGGGACGTGCTGGCGGCGACGCGGTTGTTGGTGAACCTGGAAGAAGCGGCCTACCTGACCTTCCTGGCGCAGCAGCTCGGTACGCCGCAGCCCTTTCCCAGCGGCGCGGCGCAGCGGTCGCGCCTGGGCTGGAGTGCGACATGAGTGCGCTCACTCGTTGCCCTGATAAAAGTGGAAGGGGCGGTGCGACGATTCGACTTGCCTCCGGCCCTTACGACAGGTCACTTTGGCAGCGGGCGCTGTTGGTTATTTTTGCATTCGGCGCGCTCCACGCCCACGCCGCCCCCCTGCTGGAACGGGCCCAATCCCGTGGCACCCTCAACGTCTGCACCAGCGACGAATTCCCCCCCTTCAAGACCTTCGATGCCCAAGGCAAGCCCGGCGGGTTGATCCTGGACCTGATCGTCGACCTGCAACGCCAGTTGTCTGCCAAGGTCGGCCAGCCGCTCAAGCTGCAACTTGTGCAAGTCAATCCGCTCAACCGCTTGCTGTTTCTCGAACAGGGCCGTTGTGAAGTGCTGGTCACGTCCCTGCTCGACACCCCCGCACGGCGGCGCGAAGTGGATTTCGCCAGCCCCGGTTTCTACAGCTCGGCCGCCACGGTGTTTGCGCCGAAAAGCACCGCCGTGCCGGACTGGCAAAGCCTGCGCGGCAAGACCCTGTGTGCGCCCGCCACCAGTGTGTGGGTGCGCCCGTTTGAAACGCGCTACGGCGTGCAGTTCGCCTCGTTCAACGGCACGGCCGAAGTGCGCAAGGCGGTGGCCGACAGCCGTTGCCTGGGGGCGATGGGTGACGATGCGTTGTACAGCGCCCTGGCGCGCCAGCCGGAATGGGCCGATTACGAGGTCAAGCTGCCGGGCCAGGATCCGGCGCCGTGGGGCATTGCTTTGCGCAAGGGCCAGCCGGCGTTGTTGGCAGCGGTGTCGAGTATTGTCGAAGGCTGGCATGCCCAGGGCGTGATCATCGGCCTGGAACAGCGCTACGGCCTGGCGCCGAATGCCTGGGTAGCGCAGCAGCATGCGCGGGCCAGCCATGAGTGAGGCCAACCTGCGCCTGTGGCTGGAACAGCATGGCCTGTCGCTGAGCATCCTGTGGGACCCGATGGACCGCCAGCGCTTCCTGCTCGGCCTGGGCCTGACACTGTTGCTGTCGGTGGCGAGTATTGCCCTGTCCCTGGTGATCGGCGTGTGGGGCGCTGCCGGCCTGGGTTCGCGTCGCTTGCTGTGGCGCCGGTTGAGCGCGGGGTACGTCGCGTTGTTTCGCAACACGCCGCTGTTGGTGCAGCTGTTCTTTTTCTACTTCGGCGTCGGCGCCTGGCTGCCGCTGGCGGACGACACCAGCGTGCGGCTGCTCAACGGCACGCAATGGGCGATCATCGTGATCGCCCTGCACAGCGGTGCATTCCAGGCCGAGAACCTGCGCGCCGGGATCGATGCCGTGCCCCGCGCCACCCTCGACGCGGCTGCGGCCCTGGGCATGCAGGGGGTCACGGTACTGCGCCATATCGTACTGCCGCTGGCGCTGCGTAACAGCCTGCCGGCCATGGGCAATACGGTGGTGCAAACCATCAAGTCGACCTCGATTGCCTACGCGATTGCGGTGCCGGAATTGCTCTATGCGAGCAATCGGATCTGGTCGGACAACTTCAACGTCGCCGAGATGATGCAGGTCTTGCTGCTGGTCTGGTTGCTGCTGATCGGCGCCAGCAGTTGGCTGCTGCGCCGCCTGGAAAACCATCTGCGCCTGCCAGGCCAGGAGTTGCCCGATGCTGCCTGAACCGTCCTGGCCCGCGCTGTTGTGGCAGTGGGCGCCGGCGCTGCTGCAAGGCTTCGGCCTGAATATCCTCATGGGCGTCACCGCGATGCTGGTGGCCACGCTGGCCGGTGTCGTGCTCGGCAGCCTGCAGGTCAGCGCCCGGCCGCGCCTGCGTCGTGGTGCCGGGCATCTGAGCCGCCTGCTGCGCAACCTGCCGTGGCTGGTGGTGATGTTCTACGTGGCCTACCTGTTGCCCTATGAAGTGCATTGGGCCGGGCGCTGGTGGCAATTGCCGGATTGGCTCAAGGTCGCGCTGGGCCTGGCCCTGCCCGCTGTCGGCTATGTCTCGGAGATCGTGCGCGGCGCCGTACGCGCGGTGCCGCTGGGGCAATGGGAAGCCGCCCGGGCCCTGGGCATGCATCATGGCCAGGCGCTGCGCCACGTGATCATCCCGCAGACCCTGCCCAGCCTGGTGGCGCCGTGGATGAACCTGTATTGCGCGGTGACCATGTCCACCTCCCTGGCCAATCTGCTGGGGGTGGAAGAGCTGATGACCACCGTGCAATCGCACCTGTCCACCCAACTGCGCAACGACCTGCTGCTGCCCGCCTACGGCTTGGTGTTCATCGCCTTCTTTGTCTACATCTACCCCCTCTCCTGCCTGGCCAAACGGCTGGAGCGCACATGAGCACTGACCCCATGCATGACGATACCCTGCTGACCCGGTTGGGACGCGACCCCGCCAGCCACGAAGGCAGCGTCAACACCCCGGTGTATCGCAGCTCGACCTTTATCTGGCCCGACACCGGCACCCTCGAAAACCACCTGCAACAGGCCGCCGACCCGCACTATCGCGGGCATATCTACGGCCGTAACGGCAACCCCACCACTGCCGCGTTCGAAGACGCCGTGGCGCAGCTGGAAGGCGGCTTTCGCGGGCTGATCATGCCCAGCGGCCTGGCGGCGATTGTCGGCGCGGTGCTGGCAGTGGCGCGGGCCGGCGACCATATCCTGGTGACCGACAATTGCTATTGGCATGCGCGCCAGGTGTTCGACCAGATCCTGCCGCGCTATGGCATTGAGGCCACGTACTTCGCGCCCATGCTCGGTGCCGACATCGCCGGCTTGCTGCGCCCGAATACGCGCCTGGTGTACGCCGAAGCACCCGGTTCCAGCACCTTCGAGGTCCAGGACATTCCCGCCCTGGCCAGTGCCGCCCATGCCCACGGCGCATTGCTGATGCTCGACAACACCTGGGCCACGCCGCTGTTCTTCAAGGCGTTCGCCCACGGCGTGGACATCTCGATTCATGCCGCCACCAAGTACCTGGTGGGTCATAGCGACGCGATGCTCGGCGTGATCGTCACCACCCAGACCCTGTATTCGACGGTGCGCGAGACCGTCCGCCAACTGGGCTATATCGCCAGCGCCGACGACGCCTACCTGGGCCTGCGTGGCCTGCGCACCCTGGGTGTACGCCTGCGCCAACACCAGCGCTCGGCGCTCACCGTCGCGCAGTGGCTGCAACAGCGTCCCGAAGTGGCCCAGGTGCTGCACCCGGCGCTGCCGGGGGCCATCGGGCACGACTTGTTCAAGCGCGATTTCCTCGGCTCCACCGGGCTGTTCGGCGTGGTCCTCAAGCCGCATTTCGAGCCCCAAACCAACGCCTTCCTGGAAAGCCTGCAGTTGTTCGCCATGGGCGCCAGCTGGGGCGGTTTCGAGAGTCTGATTCGCCAACAGCAGCGCCACCCTTCAGCACTGATTGAACCAGGCGTGTTGCTGCGCCTGCACGTAGGCCTTGAAGCCGTCGAGGACCTGCTCGCCGACCTGCAACAAGGCCTCGAACGCCTGAGCACCACCCCACATTCCCCAAGGAGTCTGCCATGAGCCAAGCACTGCCCACCCATTACAGCATTTGCCCGCTGCTGGTCGCGTCCAATATTGCCGTTGAACTCGGTTGGCTGGACGAGGAATACCAACGCGTCGGCGCCGACGCGATCTACCTGCGCTCACTGCCCGACAACCTCGGTTGGCTGCCGCACTTCACCCATGGCGAAGCGCGCTTGATTCGCGACGGCGGCGCAGTGCCGGCCTTGTGGGCGCGCGCCGACCAGGCCGATACGTTGCTGGTGGCCAGCACCGCCACCCAACGCGCCGGGCAGATCCTGGTGCGTGCCGAGGGGCGTATCCGCCAGGTCGCCGACCTGTTCGGCAAGCGCATCGGCGTACCGGTGAGCCGCAACAAGGCGCGGGTCGATGTGCTCAAGGCGCTGGCCGAACATGGCCTGTTCAATGCACTGCAACTGGCCGGGCTGGAGCCGTCGCAAGTGCGCCTGATCGAGCTGGAGGATGAAGGTGATCCGCAGACCTTGCTGCCGGCGGTGCGGCCTTCGGCGTTCTGGTCGCAACTGCATGGGCTGCATGGCCAACCCGGGCATGAGGTGCAGGCCCTGGCCGAAGGCCGTGTGGACGCGCTGCATGTCGCCGCCGGGCATGTGCCGGCACTGCTCGCCAGCGGTGAATTCACGGTAATCGAAGACCTGGAACGCTACCCGGACTGGACCCTGAAAAACCACAACGGCCCTTACGCCACCACCGTCAACCGCGCCTTTGCCGAAGAGCATCCCCAGGTGTTGGTGGCGTTCCTGCGCGCCGCGATCCGCGCCGGGCGCTGGATCAACCAGCACCGCGATGCCGCCGCCGAGCTGTTCACCCGCGTGACCTTCCTGCCGGACGCCGGGTTTATCCGCCGCGCCATTGCCGAGCTGGATTTTGTGCCGAACCTGGCGCCGCAGAACCTGGCGGCCCTGGAACTGAAGAAGGACTTCCTGGTGCAACGCGGCTTCCTGCAGAACGACTTCAGCGTGCACGAGTGGGCCCAGCCCGAGTTTCTCGCCCAAGCCCACACCGGGCTTTAACGCCACACCCTTGCCAAGGACAGACAATGATTGCTCAGTACCGCAAGACCCTGCTGGCCAGCCTGTTGGTCGCCGATTCAAGTTGGGCGGCGCAGGCCGCCGATTCCACCGAACCCCGACTGAGCAAAGTCGAGGTGGTCGGTGCCCGCGTGACTGAAGCCAGCGCCGCCATTGGCGAAGACAAGATCAGCAATACCCTGAGCATCTCGCACCAGGCGTTGCTGTCGGCGCCGGCCGGCACTTCGGGGCTGAAAATGCTCGAGGCGCTGCCCGGTTTCAACGTGCAGGTCAACGATGCGCTGGGCCTGTATGAGTTCGGCAACTCGGTGTTCGTGCGTGCCTTCAACCTGCAGCAGATCGGCTTTTCCATCGACGGTGTGCCCCTGGGACGTACCGATCAGTTCGGCGGCAGCCCGATCTATCGCTACGTCGACAATGAAAACACCGAGCGGGTCACCGCCTCCACCGGCGCGGGCGACGTGTCGCAATCGGGCTATGCGTCCCTGGGCCCGTATGTGGATTACCAGACCAGCAACCCCACACTCGAGCCGGGCGCCAGCCTGTCCTACACCCTCGGCAGCGACAGCCTGCGGCGCAGTTTCGTCAAGCTGCAAAGCGGCGAATACCAGGGCCTGTCGGCGTATTTCAGCCGCTCGAAAATCGACGGCGACCTATGGCGCGGCCCCGGCACCATCGACCGTGAACACCTGGAAGCCAAGGTGCGCTATCGCTTCGGTGAACGTGACGAGGTGTGGCTGCGCGCCGTGCACAACGCGTTCTACGACTACGACTCGCCCTACGTGAGCAGCGCCCAGTACGACGGCAGCGCCAATGACCCGTTCGGTCGCTCGGGCCGTTACTTCGCCTACCTCGGCAGCCTGCCCGACTTACCCGAGAGCGTGCCCGGCGTGCGCTACAGCAACACCAACTACAACCAGTTCTACAAACAGGCGGTGAACCAGCGCCGCGACACCTTGTACAGCCTGGGCGGCCAGTTCGAGATCCGCCCGGACCTGCTCAACTACACCACCCTCTACTACGAGGCCAAGAAAGGCTTTGGCGTGTCCCCGGAGGCCTACGCCACCTCCCTGGCGCTGCACAATGCCGAAAACACGGTGGATGGCCTGTTTGCTCCACGGGGCGTGCAATACGGTTTGTCGTCCCTCAGCGGCCACCGCTTCGGCGGGCGCACCGGGCTGCAATGGGACATCGGCCAGCACCAGATCGACACCGGGGTGTGGGCCGAGACCGATGTGTTCAACCGCCAGCAGGCGCGCTACAACCTCACCGACGGCAGCCCGGCCGGCGAGCCGCTGTTCAATGAGCCGGTGCACCTGCAAGGGGATTTCAGCTCTACGCGCAACTCGTTGCAGTACCACCTCAAGGACACCTGGACCCTGCTCGACGACCGCCTGCGCCTGCAGTTCGGTTTCAAGAGCCTGCACCTCAAGTACCGCATCGAGGGCTATCGCAACGCCGGCGACTACATCAACGACCGCCAGCCGCGCCTGGCCACCCAGTGGAACGACGCCTTCCTGCCCCAGGCCGGGCTGGTCTACAACCTCACCGATGACACCCAGGTATTTGCTTCCTATTCGGAAAACATGGCCCTGCCCCGTGGCGCCGACGACATCTTCCGCGCGGCCAGCCCCAGCGCGCCGCCACCGGAGGCGGAGCGGGCGAAGAACTACGAGGTGGGCTATCGCATCAACCGCCCGACCTTCAACGCGGCCTGGGCGCTGTACCGCACCGACTTCGACAACCGCCTGCAAGCCTTCGCCTCAGCCGTGCCCGGCAGCAGCCAGGTGGAAACCTACTACCAGAACGTCGGCAAGGTGCAGGCCTACGGCACCGAGCTGAGCGGGCAATGGAAACCCCCGGTCCTGGCCGACAAGGTGGTGCTCAACGGCAACCTGACCTACAACACCTCCACGTTCCGGAACGACGCCGGCGGCCTTTCGATCAAAGGCAACGAGGTGCCCGACAGCCCGCGCTGGCTGGCCCAGGCCGGGGTTACCTATGAGCTGGCGCCATGGGCACTGCTGAACTTCTCGGCACGCTATATCGGAGAGCGCTACAGCAACTTCACCAACAGTGAATCCGTGCCCGGCTACACCCTGTACAACGCCTACCTGGATCTGGGGGGCGAGCGCCTGCACTACGGCCCACTGAAGAATGTGAAGGTGCGCTTCAATGTCGACAACCTGTTCGACAAGGACTACCTCGGCTACATCCTCACCAGCACCAGCGGCCCCGCCGTGTTCCGACCGGGTTCGCCGCGCACCTTCCAAAGCACCTTGAGCATGGAGTTCTGAACATGAACACGCGCCTGTTGCTGCTCGCCCTGCTGCCACTGTTGGCCCACGCCGACACCACCGTCAGCCCCACCACCCTGGCCCTGCACCAGCGCTTGCTGGTGCTGGACAGCCACCTGGACACGCCGCTGACCCTGACCCGCCCCGGCTGGAACATCCTCGAGCGCCACGACTATCGCCAGGACGGCAGCCAGGTCGACCTGCCGCGCATGCGCGAAGGCGGCCTGGATGGGGGGTTCTTTGCCGTCTACACGCCCCAAGGCCCACGCACCGAGGAAGGCCGCGCCTACGCCAGCGCCTATGGCCTGGCCACTCTCACCCGCATCCGCGATGTGATCGACCGCAACCCCGACAGCTTCGCCCTGGCCCTGACCGCCGCCGACGCCCGGCGTATTGCGGCCCAGGGCAAGCGCGTGGTGTTTATCAGCATGGAAAACGCCGATCCACTCAGCTCCGATCCCGAGTTGCTCAACACCTACTACCGCCAAGGCCTGCGCATGCTCGGCCTGGTGCATTTCATGAACAACGACCTGGCCGACTCGGCCACCGCGCTGCCGGAATGGAAAGGCCTGAGCCCCAAGGGCCGCGACCTGGTGCAACGGGCCAACCGCCTGGGCATCCTGCTCGACGTGTCCCACGCCAGCGACGCGGTGTTCGACCAGATGCTGGCGCTGTCCAGCGCCCCGCTCATCGCCTCCCACTCCAGCAGCCGCGCGGTCAACCCGCACCCGCGCAACCTCGACGACAACCGCGTGCGCCAACTGGCGGCCAAGGGCGGGGTGATCCAGGTCAACGCCTACAGCGACTACCTGATCCCCCTCACGCCCAACCCGGATCGCAACAAAGCCATGGCCGCGCTCGGCGCACGCTTCCACAACCTCGCCGCCCTCAGCCCGGAGCAGGTCAAGGCGCTCTATCAGGAACGCGACAGCCTCAACCAACGCTTCGCCCAACCCAAGGCCAGCCTCGACGTGTTCATGAAGCACCTGTTGCACCTGCTGGAAGTGGCCGGCCCGGACCACGTCGGTATCGGCGCCGACTGGGACGGCGGCGGTGGCGTAAGCGGGCTGGACGATGTGAGCCAGTTGCCGGTGATTACCCAGCGGTTGCTGGATGCGGGGTATAGCGAGGTGCAGATCGCGAATATCTGGAGCGGGAATTTGCTGCGAGTGTTGCAGGCGGCGCAGGATCAGCGGCGGCCCTGAGGCGTTTAACAACGTTTCATTTGCTCCGTAAAGCTTAAGGCGCCTGGAGCGTAGCCCAATGGCAACGGCCATTGGACTCACCAACAGCCCCACTAGCGAACTCCACACAATCAGTGGCAATATGCCACCCAGTACTCCGAAGGGACTGACTCAACGCAACATCAAGGATAGATAATGAAGGTCGACGAATCTGTAATAAGAGACAAACTGGCTGAGAACCTCGACATTCTTGAAGAGGGCCTCACATTGGAAAAAACTGAAAAGTTTTTACCAAACCCAGAAGGCACACGAAGTTTTGTGGATATTTTGGCCCGCGATAAAAATGGAAAGTATGTACTGATTGAGTTAAAAAAAACCAATGCCGCAGCACGCCAAGCCATTCATGAAATATTAAAGTACATCGAAGGCATCAAACTAAATCTCGGACTAAAAGAAGACGAACTCAGAATCTTGATTGTCTCAACAGAATGGAAGGAGCTGCTGATACCCTTCTCCTCACTAGTAGCCCGAGTAAACTTCAGACTTTCCGGAATCCAGTTGACCGTTGATACATCTGGGAACCCAACGCATGCTAAACCTGTCACCCCAGCGCCGGTGCGGTCAGACAGATTATTCAGCTCGCAACACCATTTAATTCGCTATCAGTCTTTAGAGAACCTGAGGATTGGGACTGAGCAATACATCGCTTCCTGCGCAGCAAAAGGCATCAAAGACTATGTGCTTATTCAACTCAGCGCCGCCCAAGGTAGACCAGAATTAGACCGCCGCAAGAAATACGAAAAACTCACTAAACTGTTCGAGCAGCTAGGACCTGCTCGAACCTATGACGACTACATAAAACGCGTACCGTTGATGCCATACATGTTGTACTTTGCGATGGTGGAGCTTGATTTAGAGTACTGCCTGATGCAACTCGAAACGCTTCTTGAGGGTGACGCCCTGGAAGAATGGCGCGACACCTTGAAATACACCGAGAATAACGAACAGCTGCTGCATGACGCCCATGAGCAAATTATGGCAGCGCCTCCTGAAGTTCCCTACGATGACCACGAAATGGGTTATCCGGCGAAGTTCGCCGAGAAGCTCTTCCATGATGAATGGGAGATTATGGATGTTTTGAAATTCGGCGCCCTCGCGCACAACGATCTTCTGGTTAAAGAAACCCTCGTCAGCGAATTATGCGGCGACCAGGGGAACACGCGACAGCATTACAAGAAGACGTTGAGCGGAGAAGACACTCGCTATCTCGCCACTACCCGCGAAGAAATAAGGAAATGCTTGATCCACAACCCTCAATGGACCGAGCAGATCAACAGGACGTTTGCCGAGATAGAAAAACAAAATAATATAAATAAAATCAGCATTTACATATTCAACCCCAACCACATTCTATTATCTCTATATAAAACACTCACTCCAGAAGATGAAGCCAATTTTCTACCACACTTCTCCATACAGGTCGACACACAAACCACAACAACCGAATATATCGGAAGACTGACCGATACGCATAAAACCCCCTCAATGAAAAGCATCGTAAACAATCACTTTGAGGGAAAAATAGTAAATCTACTAGCGCCTTTGAACTGGGGTGGGCTCGACGAGAATGACGCCTTTATCGTCCGAAGCTCGGGTCTTTCATATGAAACCTACTCCCGCACTATTGAAGCCGGTACCGAGCGGTGCAAAAAGCTAACATCTCTCGGCTTTGAGGAATGTGATCCTGAGGAATATAAAGACACGCTAAGTGAATACTCCAGTAGAAATGCGGATTTCCTTAGAGACATTATCGGCATCTACTCAAAACATTGGGATGGCACTATCGTCACTTATGATCAAAATGACGAATATCACTTTCTGACCTGACCCCTAAGAACGACAATTGCGTCAAGAGCATTAATTATTTAACGTGGGTGTTAAGCGTTACTGCTGCTTGACACGCCATTGTCAGACCCAATCATCACGCTCAAAGCGATTGCCACCCGCCCCCCATCACCTTATACAAACTCACCCGATTACTCTGCTCCGCCAGGCGCAGGGTGATCAGGTCCTGATGGGCGCTGTACAGCGAGCGTTGGGAATCCAGGGCTTCGAGGTAGCTTTGCGAGCCGGCGCGGTAGAGCGCGTCGGACAGGTCGTAGCTCTTCCGGCTCGCCTCGGTCAGCGCTTGCTCGGCAGTGAGGCGCTGGTCCAGGGTGCTGCGCACGGCCAGAGCGTCGGCGACTTCCTTGAATGCGGTTTGCAGGGTTTGCTGGTAGGTCTTCACCTGGATCTCTTTCTCGACCTTGGCCGCATCCAGGGTCGCGCGGTTGCTGCCGGCATCGAAGATCGGCAGGCTGATGCTCGGGGCGACTGCCGGCCTTGAACAGGCTGGACAGTGATTGCAGTGGGTCAGTTAACAACTCTGTGACTGACACACCGCTATCGGGGGCAAGTCGAATCGTCGCACCGCCCTTCCCACATTGGGTTCTTCGGTGCTTGGAAGATTGAGGTTACATCGGCGTGCTGCTGATAACCCGCAGCGCCAACCCCTCGTACGCATCCAGGGTAATGGTGAACGCGCCCTCCGCCGTCAGGTCGCCCTCCACCCGTTCGTTGATGATGTCCACCACCATCCCCGCCGCGATATCCGGCAGGTTCAGGGTTTCGGTGATCGGCGTGGCGCCGAAGTTCAGCGCGGTGATTTGCGTGCCTCTGCCGGCCGGCAATTCGTGGACCATGATCAACAGGCCGGGGTTCTGCACGTCGGGCACCAGTATCTGGCGGCTGGCGGCGATGTCGTAGGCGCGGCGCACGGCGAGGATCTTTTGCAGTTGCGAGGCGAACGAGTCCGGGTCCTGCAACTGGCTGTTGAGGCTGCCGTAGAGGCTTTTCGAGCGCGGCATCTGGCCGGCCGACAATTCTGCGTCCGGGTTCAGGTCCACCAGGTCGTAGGCGCCGCGATGAATCCAGCGGGTATCGCCATCCTGCATCAAGTGCGCGACTTCCTCGGCGGCCAACGGCAGCGCGCCTACCAGGTCCCAGCCGGACAAGGCGAACACCCCGGGCTGCATGGCGTTGTACATCACCAGCAGTAAATGGATCTGGCGAATCTGTTGAATGTCGGCGGCACTGATCGCCTCCAGGTCGCGAATGCCCAGCGCGGCCGTGATGATGCTGGCGGTGGTGCAGGACACGCCATTGGTCACGAACTTGAGGTTATACGGCGCGTGCTCGCCGGCCAGGCGTTCGTACATCTGCTCGCGGATGTGCTCGCGCAGGATATTGCCGGGGAATGTCTGCCCCTGGTAAAGGAAGGTGTCGTGGGCATGCAGGGTCCAGAAGTGCACCAGCTCCAGGGTCAGCTCATCGTGGTTCTGTAAGGCATGGATCAGCGAGCCGGGGTCGATGCCCTGGCGGTGCATTTCGCGCAGCATCAGGCGCAGGAATTCGGCATCGCCCATCAACAGCGCGTGCTGGTACGCCGGGCGGGTGATGAAGTCATAGGACAGGTCGGCGCCGCCATGGGACATCGACGCAATGTCATCCACCGTGAGGTTCAACTCCTGGAAGCTGAAACCACCGGCCTTGCGAATCGCCCCGCCCAGCAGTTGGTTGCCGGTGATCGACAGCGGATGGCTCTCGGACCAGGCCGTGCCATCGAGGGTGCGTTCCACGCCGAGGAAACCATTGGCGTCCAGGCGCAGGATCTTCGCGCCCATCACGTCGATGGCGTGCAAGGCGTCGCCGATGATCATCTGCTGCGCGGCGAAGGTCGGGTCGAGCCAGTTCAGCGACGGCTGGCCTTCCTTGAAGTAATGCAGGTACACCCAGCGACGCGGCTTGCCATCCACGCCGATGACCACCGGCGTGGTGCTCCAGTCGGTTTCCTTGACGCCGGGCTCGAAGAAGATCACCCGCTGTAACTGGCCGACGATATAGTGCTTGTCGCGCAGGGCGTCCACCTGGGCCGGGCTGAGGTTCTGCGCATCACGACCCTCGGTCACGTCGGGCAGCAGCGGCCAGTCTTCCTCGCGGATCTCCACCATATGGTAAAGGCCGGGGTAATCCTCGTAGGCCATCTCCGCCAGGCGAAAGTCCGCGCCCTTGCCGGTGTGGGACGGAATCACGTCGTCGATGATCACCGCATTGTGCGCCGCCGCCATGCGCGTCAACGCCTGCAACTGCGCCTCGGTGCCCAACTGCGGGTCGATCTCGAAGCTGATGCGGTCGAAATTGCCGTCGATGGTCGGCGTGTGCCGGGTGCCGGTCAGGCCACCGGATTTCTTCAGCGGGCCGTTATGGATGCCCTGGATGCCGATCTTCGACAGCGCATGCCACAGCGTCTCATCCCCCAGCGCCTCCAGCACCGTACCGCCCTCGCGCGTCACAATCGACGCCGGGTAGGCGGTAAACCACACCGACGACAAGGCCGAGGCATCACGGGGCCGGGTCTGCGCATACGGCTGTTGCCACAACCGGCCCTGGCCCGAATAGAGCTTGGCGCGCTGGCGTGCCGCGTGCAGCATCGATTGTTCCACCAGCCAGTTCACATGGTTGTTTTCAGCCGCGGTCATAAGCTTGGTACCTGTCGTGGTTAAACATTACTCGTGAACATATGAGGGCTCGGTGGGCCATTCGTTGCATTGCAATGTGGCGTGCCTGAACGGGGGCTCGGGCGCTCAGCAGGTTTCCCGATACTGCCTCGGCGTAAACCCCGTCGATGCCTTGAACTGCCGGGTGAACGCGCTGTGGTCGGTATAGCCGCACTGCAGCGCGACCTCGGTAATCGGCATGTCGCTGTGCAGCAACCGATGGGCGTGTTCCAAGCGTACTTTCTGGATCATCTGCCGGGGTGTCAGGTGGAACACGCGCTTGCAGTAGCGCTCCAGTTGCGCCACGGAAATCCCGGCGATGCGCGTCAGTTCGCCGAGGGTGACGCGGCGGTTGAAGTGCGTGCGGATATGCTCGTCCACAGCGGCCAGGCGTTGGTAGGCCGGGTGGGTTTGGCTGGCCGATTGCAGGTCGACCGAGATCCCGGCCAGGCCGATGATGCGGCCTTCGTGGTTGTACAGCGGCCATTTGTGGGTGAGGCACCAGCCGGGTTCACGGCTGCCGTACAGGTGCAGTTCAAGTTGGTCTTCCAGCACAAAACCTTGCTGCAGCACGCGCCGGTCCTGCTCGGTGTAGCCCGGTCCCAATGGTGCGGGAAAGACGTCGGCGCTGGTCTTGCCCAGCAATGGTTGCAGCTGCTTGAGGCCGCAGCGCTGCACCAGAGTGCGGTTGGCGAGGACGTAACGGGCCTCCAGGTCCTTGATGAAGATGGCGGCATTGGGGATCACGTCGAGCATTGGCAGCAGCTGCGCCACACCGGCCAGTAGCTGCTCGATGCTGTGGGGAGGGCTGGCCCCTTGGCAAAGGCTCGCAAACGCGCGTTGAAGCATGAGTGTCTCTCCCCGGCTGTCACCTTGATGGCAAGCAGATTGCCCCATGCCTGGGGTGCTGTCGAGCAGGGCGAACTGTGCTGATTTCGTCATCGATGTCGGCAAAAAACATCAATCGCCGCCCAGCCTGCGCGTTCACGATAGGGCCACTGCATGCCTATCCCTACACTCACAAGAAGGCAGCCCACAGCTCTTATTGATGGAGCGCGTTATGAAGCGACTGCATGTGATCGACTCCCACACCGGCGGCGAACCCACGCGCCTGGTGATGACCGGCTTCCCCGCGCTCAAGGGCGCGAGCATCGCCGACCAGTTGGAAAACCTGCGCACGGAGCACGACCCATGGCGCCGCGCCTGCTTGCTGGAACCCCGTGGCAATGACGTACTGGTGGGGGCGCTGTACTGTGCGCCCGTCACCCCGGGCGCCACCTGCGGGGTGATCTTTTTCAACAACACCGGTTACCTGGGCATGTGCGGCCACGGCACCATCGGCCTGGTGGCGTCCCTGCAGCACTTGGGGCTTATCCAGCCGGGCGTGCACACCCTCGACACCCCGGTGGGGACGGTGGCCGCGACCTTGCACGACTACGGTGCCGTGACCCTGCGCAACGTGCCTGCCTATCGCTATCGCCAGCAGGTGACGGTGGATGTACCGGGCCATGGCGCAGTCCAGGGCGATATTGCCTGGGGCGGCAACTGGTTCTTCCTGGTCTGCGAGCATGGCATGGCGTTGGAGATGAGCAACGTCGACGCTCTCACCGACTACACTTGGGCGATGCTCAAGGCCCTCGAGGCCCAGGGCATCCACGGCGCAGACGGCGCCCTGATCGACCATATCGAACTGTTCGCCGACGACGCCCACGCCGACAGCCGCAACTTCGTCATGTGCCCCGGCAAAGCCTACGATCGCTCCCCCTGCGGCACCGGCACCAGCGCCAAGCTGGCGTGCCTGGCCGCCGATGGGAAACTCAACCCCGGTGAAACCTGGGTACAAGCCAGCATCACCGGCAGCCGCTTCGAAGGCCGATATGAATGGGACGGCACACGTGTCATCCCCTTCATCACCGGCCGCGCCTACATGACCGCCGACAGCACCTTGCTGATCGACGAGCAGGACCCGTTTGCCTGGGGCATCTGAGCCCAACCCCTTTGATTGAACGCTGCAAGGAGCCAGGACAATGAGCGACAACATCTTCACCGGTTGCGTCCCCGCGCTGATGACCCCATGCACCGCCGCGCGCAAGCCGGACTTCGACGCGCTGGTCGCCAAGGGCCGCGAGTTGATCGATATCGGCATGAGCGCCGTGGTGTATTGCGGGTCCATGGGCGACTGGCCGTTGCTCACCGAAGCCGAGCGCCAGGAAGGCGTGGCGCGCCTGGTGGCGGCCGGCGTGCCGACCATTGTCGGTACCGGCGCGGTGAACAGCCGCGAGGCGGTGGCCCACGCCGCCCACGCGGCCAAGGTCGGCGCCCAGGGCTTGATGGTGATTCCGCGCGTGCTGTCCCGAGGTGCGTCCGCCACGGCGCAAAAGGCGCATTTCTCGGCGATCCTCAAGGCCGCGCCCAACCTGCCGGCGGTGATCTACAACAGCCCCTACTACGGCTTCGCCACTCGCGCGGAGTTGTTCTTCGAACTGCGTCGCGAACACCCGAACCTGATCGGCTTCAAGGAGTTCGGTGGCGCTGCCGACCTGCGCTATGCCGCCGAGCACATCACCTCCCAGGACGACAGCGTGACACTGATGGTCGGCGTCGATACCCAGGTGGTGCACGGTTTCGTCAACTGCAACGCCACGGGCGCAATCACCGGCGTCGGCAATGCCTTGCCCCGCGAAGTGCTGCACCTGGTGGCCCTGAGCAAGCAAGCCGCCAAGGGCGATGCCAAGGCCCGGCGCCTGGCGCGGGAACTGGAAGCGGCGTTGGCGGTGTTGTCGTCCTTCGACGAAGGCTGCGACCTGGTGCTGTATTACAAGCACCTGATGGTACTCAACGGCGACCAGGGCTACGCCCTGCACTTCAACGAGACCGACGTGCTCAGCGATGCCCAGCGGCGTTACGCCGAAACCCAGTACGCGCTGTTTCGCCAGTGGTATGCCAACTGGTCGAGAGAGGCGTAGCTGATGCACGACCCTGACCCCGCGGATATCGCCGTAATCGGAGCCGGCATCATTGGCGTTGCCTGCGCCCTGCAGCTGGCGCGCCAGGGGCGGAAAGTGCGGGTGATCGACCAGCAGGCGCCCGGCATGGGCGCCTCCTACGGCAACGCCGGGCACCTGGCGACCGAGCAAGTGTTCCCGATCGCCGACCTGTCGATCCTCAAGCGCTTGCCCGCCATGCTCATGGACCCCATGGGCCCGCTGCGCCTGGACTGGAAATACCTGCCACGCGCCCTGCCCTGGTTCATCCGCCTGCTGCTGAACCTGCGCCCGGCGAGTTACCAGGGCACGGTGACGGGTCTGCGCGCGCTCAATGAAGCGAGCCTTGGCGCCTGGCAACGGTTGCTGGCCAGTATTCAGCGCCCGGAGCTGTTGCGCGAAGATGGCTCGCTGCTGGTGTTCGAACGTTCAGACTCCCGCGCGGCCATCGATGGCTTGCAACGGCGCGTGCAGGCGCAAAACGTGCCGGTGGATTTCTGGTCGGCGGATGCCATTCGAGGGATTGCCCCGCAATTGGGCGCCCAGATCCAGGGCGGCCTGTTTTTCCCGCGAACAGGGCACTTCCTCGACCCTTACCGATTGGTCTGCGAATTGGTGGAGGCGGCCAAGGCCAGTGGCGTGCAGTTCCTCCAACACCAGGTGCTGGATGCGCGGGTTGAAGGCGATGGCGTCACCGTGAGCACCGATCAAGGCACCTTTGCCGCCCGCCAGGTGCTGATCGCCTGTGGCGCCCACTCGGCCAGACTCACCGCCGCCCTGACCGGCAAAAAAGTCCCGCTGGATACCGAACGCGGCTATCACCTGATGCTGCCCCATGAACATCAGCGCCTGCCGTTTGCCGTCACGTCCCTGGAGCGCAAGTTCATCATGACACCCATGACAGGCGGCCTGCGCCTGGCCGGCACCGTGGAATTCGCCGGCCTCGACCGCCCGCCGAACATGGCGCGGGCGTGGCAGTTGCATCGGTTGAGCCAGGGGTTGTTTCGTGAGGATTTGAGTGCAGAGGACGCGACCCCGTGGATGGGCTTCAGACCGTCGCTGCCGGATTCGCTGCCGATTATTGATCGGGTGTGTGACGGGAAGGTGCTGCTTGCGTTCGGGCATCAGCATCTGGGGCTGACCCAGGCGGCGGTGACGGCGGAGATGGTGGGGCAATTGGCGTCGGGGGCGCCTGCGTTTTCGGGGTTGCCGGCGCTAGGGCCGTATCGACTGGGGCGGTTTTGAGAAGAACCGCCACGTCCAAGCACAGCAACTTGCACAAGCTATTTCATGTGGTGAGCGGGCTTGCCCCGCGTGGGGGGCGAAGCGCCCCTGATCAAGACGAATGCCGAGTCTCAGGCACTCCTCTGCGCCTGGTTTTGGGGCTGCTGCGCAGCCCAACGCGGGACAAGCCCGCTCACCACAATTGAGCTCGACAACTCCCACATTTGATCTTCATGGTTTTGCAGACGGTGCTCGCTTCACTGCACGAGATTACCGGTCGAAGCAGCCAACAGGGCATCCGCCGTGCCTTGGATTTCTTCGCGCATCCACAGCTTTTCCAACCAGCCGCCAGGAATTGCTTGGGCGCCATAATACGCACCGGCCAGCTGACCAACGATGGCTGCGGTAGTGTCTGCGTCATCGCCCAGATTGGCCGCCATCAGCACTGCCGCCGCAAAGCTGTCGGTATGGTGGAAGCACCAGAGTGCGGCCTCAAGAGACGCCACGGCGTAGCCGGTGCCGACGATGTCATCACGGGACTTATCCAGGTAATTGCCCTGCGCAAGTGCGGCGACTTTGGCGGTCGCGAGGTCCATCTGCGCCAACTGCAATACCTGATCCTTTGAAACACCCTCAAGCGCATTGCTGATTGCCTGGGCCAGCACCAGGCAGCACTCGATTGCTTCCTGAGCAGCGTGGGTGGTGCGCGAGCTTTCGGCGGCGTAATGGCGGATACGTTGAAGGTCCGGAAAGTAAAACAGCACCACCGGTGCAAGGCGCATCAACGAACCATTTCCGGCGGAATACGGATCCGTAGAGCCTGAAAAGGGGTTTGCACTGTCTTGATACGCCGTTAGCGCCTTACTCACGGTCAGGCCAATATCGAAACAGTCGCCGGTGGAACTCAAATAGCCCCATTTCCACCAATTCAGATATCGACCCATCTGATCCGCCGCGTCAAAACCCTCTTTGCGCAACAGACTTTCGGCGAGGCACAGCGCCATTGAAGTATCGTCAGTCCACTGGCCGGGCTTGAGGTTGAACGGCCCTCCTCCCACCATATCGGTGAGCGGAGTAAATGTGCCACGGGGCATGAACTCGACCGTGGTACCGACTGCATCGCCACAGGCCAAGCCCAGCAAACTGCCGCGATAACGATCCAAACGTGTAAGAGACATGGGTCCTCCTTGAAAAATCATGTCGGAGTGCACGGAGCGGCAGTCACTTTACTTGACCAACCGCTTCTCCTTGGAGGGGCGATATCCGAAATACGAGCTGTAGCATTTGCTGAAATGGCTCGGCGAGACAAACCCGCACGCCACCAGCACTTCCACCTGTGACAGTTCGGTGTGCTGCAACAGCCGGCGTGCTTCGGTGACGCGCAGTTCCATGTAGTAGCGCTGCGGCGTGGTGCCCAGTTGTTCCTTGAACAGGCGCTCCAGTTGGCGGCGCGAGCGGCCGGCGTAGACGGCGAGTTGGTCGAGTTCCAGCGGTTCTTCGAGGTTGGCATCCATCAGCTTGACCACTTCGCGCAGGGGCGCGCTGACGCTGACGTTTTCAGTGGGTTTGATCCGCCGATAACGCGATTCCTCGAAGGCCAGGATGTCTTCGATACCTTCGACCAGGGCTTTGTCGTGCAAGCTTTTGATCCAGTCCAGGGCCATGTGGAAGGCGCCGGAGGGGCTCGACGCGGTGAGGCGGTCGCGGTCGATCACGTAGGGCTCGCTGGTAACGTGGGTGGCCTTGGACACTTCCGCCAGGGCCGGGCGGTGTTCGGGGTGGATGGCGCAGCGGTAGCCCTGCAACAGGCCGGCACGGCCGAGGAACCATGCGCCGTTCCACAACCCCGCGAGGCTCACGCCCTGCTCGGCGGCACTACGCAGCAGTTGGATCAATTGGTCGTCAGCCTTGAGTTCGGTGCGAAAGCCGCCGCAGATCACCAGCAGATCCAGGCCTTGCAGCGCGGGTGCATCGAGACGCGCATCCGGCCGGATCACCAGGCCCAGGTCACTGATGACTTCCCCGTCGTCACAACCGAAGGTGCGCGTGGCGAACAGATCAGGTCGCAGCAGGTTGGCGGTGACCACGGTGTCGAGGGTCTGGGTGAATGCCGGCAGGGAAAAATGTTCGAGCAGCAGGAAGCCGACGCGAGTGACCGATGCCGGCTGGGAGGTTTCGTTGAGGTAGCGCAGGTTCTTGCCTTTCATGCCACCGCTGAACTGGCGTCTTTCCATCGAGGATTGGCCCACTTTTATTGTTGATGCAATGGGCGCCATCTTAGGGGGAAAAACGCTGGCTGTCTCAGGCACTGATCTTGAAAAAACCACGGGCGCCAAAAGCCCGTGGCAGAACCCTCGCCGACGCATCTGATACGGTTTTTTCTTTGCTATCTGCGCCTGTATTGAAACGCCGCCTGGGCGGACAATGGCCCCCATCCCCACCCCCTTCCTTCGGAGGCCTTATGACCAAGATGGCGATTTTCCTGTTCGGTTTTTTGGTGCTGACCATCGGCATCGGCCTGCTGGCGACCATCTCGCCGGTTTAGCACCTAGCCGGCAAACAACATCGGGTACAGCGACAGCACCAGCAACCCGGCCATTGACCAATTGAACAGCCTCAACCAGCGCGGCTCGCGCAGCACATTACGCAAGCCGCTGCCACACCCGACCCACACGCACACGCTGGGTAGGTTGACCACGGCAAAGACCAGCGCAATCACCAGCACGTTGGTGACATAGCCCTCAGCCGGCGTATAGGTGGTGATGGCCCCGAGCGCCATTATCCACGCCTTGGGGTTCACCCACTGAAACGCCGCCGCGCCCAAGAACGTCATGGGTTTGCCGTGTTCATCATTGCTATCGGACATGCCGCCCGCCGTGGCGATCTTCCAGGCCAGGTACAGCAAGTACACCGCGCCCACATAGCGCAACACCGTGTAGGCCCACGGGAATACCTTGAACACTTCGCCCAGGCCCAGGCCGACCGAAATCACCAGCAGCATGAAGCCGATACTGATCCCCAGCGCATGGGGCATCGAGCGACGAAACCCGAAGTTCACCCCCGAGGCAAGCAACATGGTGTTATTCGGCCCTGGGGTGATCGAGGACACGAAGGCGAACAGCACAAAGGCTGACAGCAGGCTGGTAGACATGGACATGGTGCGGCATCCGAGCAGTGTGGTAGGCCTGCGACAGTAGTGGGTTATGCCGCCCGGCGCCCCGTACAGCCAGGCACGGATCGAGGCATACACTTCAGGTTCAGATGGCTCCGGCGTTTTCACAAAGCTTTCACAGACGCGGCCTTATGGTGAACCCAGCTCCTAATGAACATTCCTTTTAGCCCGTGCTCCCCATCGCGGGCTTTTCTTTGCCTGGGATTTATCCGGGGCAAAAAAAGAGGTGAGCCATAATTCATGGCCCACCTCTGGCTGACTAACGGTTAACGCGGACCACCGCCTGGGCCACCGCCTTGACCATGACCACCACCGCCGTGATCACCACCCCCGCCACCGCCCGGCGGCATGAATATCCAGCAGCCCGACAAGGTCGACAACAGCGCGACAACAACAGCCGCCTTGGTTAGGTAATTCAACTTCATGACAACGCTCTCTGCTTTACAAGGTTGGGTGTACGTCAATTAAGACCTCGGTAAATGAAGTCCGTCATGAGTTTCGTGTAACGTCTTGGTAGGGTTTGTGTTGGGGTGGATACACGTCATTCGTTGATGCGAGTAAGGCCAACTTCGCTACCTGATCAGCACCAAAGGGAGAAGTAGATGAAAGAGTTGATACAGGGCCTCGATGGACCCAGAACTGCCCAGCAGGAATTGTTTTATGACCTGGAAGATGCAACTGCAGTCATTGGCTGGTCCGTGGTTGAACTGACAGCCCTGGCGAACAGCAGCAGGACGCCGAGTGAGGCGTTGGCGCTAATGAAGATCGGCACGTTGCTGGCAACTCAGCGGGATAAAATCGCCTGCTACGCGGTTGAAGTGAAGGCGCAGCGCATCAGCAGGTCAGAGACTGGCGCTGAAGATAGAGTTCAGTACGCTCAAGAATGAGGGCCTCGACTCGGAAATCGTAGCCAGCCCTCGATCTTTACGTCAGCGAATAGTGCGAGCCAGCGGGAGCCGACTCGATCAGGTCATTCGACAGCAGCGTCAGGTTGAGCGTTTCTCGTCGAGATCATGTAGTTTTTTAACACCCTTCCCCGTCTTCCGCTCGTATTGATGATGAAAAAACCAAACGACCAAAAGTAGCATCGCCAGACCAAAAATGAATAGCAGCAGCTCTATTGCGGGACCTTCGTGTGAAAACATTTTCGTTCCTCATCCTGAAGTAGCGTGACTTGAAAACAGCCACAACCGAAATTATTCGTAACAATACGAACATTTTCAGGGTAGTCGCCAACACGGGCCATGACAACCTTAAAAGCCTCCTGACCCTTGATCTAGACACGTCACTCGTCGAAAAAACCTTCGAGCGTGGGAGGGACACGGCACAACGCTGTACACAACGGGAAGGGAATGGCGCCTGCACAGGCGGATGCGGAGGAAGGTAGATCGGCCTGCTCGAGAGGTTGGCACCCGGGCCTTTTCTTACGCCCAATAAAAAACCCCGTAGACGTTAATCTACGGGGTTTTCAAGAGTGGAGGCCGAGGTCGGAATCGAACCGGCGTAGGCGGATTTGCAATCCACGAATATCCTCATCATTTTCAATAAGTTATATGAGAATCGTAACCGTCCGCGCAACACACCTTCCTGACACCGTCGCTTGAGGCGATGGTGTCCACCAAAATTTAAGTGGACACCATTTTTAGCCTTTCTTAAGCGGACGCCCATGCCACAAGAACGCCGTTCCTATTCCAAATCCTTCAAGGCCCAGGTCATTGCCGAATGTGCGCAGCCTGACACCTCGATTGCCAATGTCGCATTGACCCACAACCTCAATGCCAACCTCGTCCATAAATGGATACGAGTGCATGCGCAGAAAAATTTGGCACTGCAAGCTGCTTTCATTCCGGTCAAGGCAGCGCCGCCGATAGCGAAGCATCCAGCTTTTCCCGCCACGATCCGAATCGAAGTGCCTCATTCAAAAGGCATAGTCGTTGTGAGTTGGCCGGCAGAAAATGCAGCGGCGTGTTCTGCTTTCCTGCGAGATCTGCTGCGATGATCCGCATCGACTCGATCTGGCTCGCCACCGAGCCCATGGACATGCGCGCCGGCACTGACACCGCGCTGGCGCGAGTCGTCGCGGTGTTCGGTGCGGCGAAGCCGCACTGTGCTTATCTGTTCGCCAACCGCCGCGCCAATCGTATGAAAGTGTTGGTGCATGACGGCGTGGGGATTTGGCTTGCCGCCCGGCGCTTGAATCAAGGACGCTTCTTTTGGCCTGGCGTGCGGCACGGCTCTGAAGTCGCGTTGGACGCAGAGCAACTTCAAGCCTTAGTGCTCGGCTTACCTTGGCAACGCGTCGGTTCCGGAGGGGCCATCACGGTGCTCTAACTCGCCTGCCATGGCGCGCTTGCCAACGCAATTGGCCCATCAGTCTATCGCCGCCACTAGCCCTCTTTGGCAAAATCGGCGACATGACTTCGCATCCGAATCTCGATCAATTAACCCTTGAAGAACTGCGTGCCTTGGCGGCGCAGTTGATCCAGCGCGTCGAGACGATGGACAAGAAAATCACTCATCACAAGTCGGTCAACGAGAAACTGACCCACGAGATCGCGCTGCTCAAACGCTTCAAGTTTGCCAAGCGCAGCGAGCAGTTGAGCCCGGATCAAGCCAGCCTGCTCGGTGACTTGATCGATACGGATATCGCCGCTATCGAAGCCGAACTTGAGGCGCTACAACCGGCATCTGTCGAAGCCAAAGTGCGCCTGCAACCCAAGCGCGCCCCGCTGCCACCGCAGTTTCCTCGCACTCTGATCCATCACGAACCGGACAACACCCACTGCCAGTGCGGCTGCGCCCTCAAGCGTATCGGCGAAGATGCCAGCGAAAAGCTCGACTACACGCCCGGCGTGTTCACCGTCGAGCGCCACATCCGTGGCAAGTGGGTCTGCGAACAGTGCGAAACGCTGATACAGGCGCCGGTACCGGCGCACGTCATCGACAAAGGCATTCCGACAGCGGGCCTGCTGGCCCACATCATGGTAGCCAAGTTCGCCGACCATCTGCCTCTGTATCGCCAAGAGAAAATCTTCGGTCGCGCCGGGCTGCCCATCGCCCGTTCGACCTTGGCGCAGTGGGTGGGCAACTGCGGCGTACAATTACAGCCGCTGGTTGATGCGCTGCGCGAAGCCGTACTGACGCACGGCGTCGTCCACGCTGACGAAACGCCGGTACAAATGCTGACGCCTGGCGCGAAGAAAACTCATCGCGCTTACGTCTGGGCCTATGCCACCAGTCAGTTCTCGGATCTGGCTGCGGTCGTTTACGACTTCAGCCCGAGCCGTGCTGGCGAACATGCTCGAAACTTCCTCGGCCACTGGAACGGCAAGCTGGTCTGCGATGACTTTGCTGGCTATAAGGCAGGCTTTGAACTAGGCGTCACGGAGATCGGCTGCATGGCCCATGCACGCCGAAAGTTCTTCGACTTGCACGCGACTAATAAGAGCCAGATTGCCGAAAAAGCGCTGCACTACATCGCGTCCTTGTACGAAGTTGAACGAGAGGCGCGCGAGCTGGAGCCGAGTATCCGGCAGCTCATACGGCAGGAAAAAGCATCGCCGATCATCGATGCACTTTATACCTGGATGATCGCTCAGAGGCAGCTTGTGCCTGAGGGGTCAGCCATCGCGAAAGCCTTGGATTACAGCCTTAAACGCTGGATAGCGCTGACGCGCTATCTAGATGATGGTGCTGTGCCCATCGACAATAACTGGTGCGAGAATCAAATCCGACCGTGGGCTCTTGGACGCTCGAACTGGCTGTTCGCGGGTTCGTTACGTAGCGGAAAACGGGCAGCGGCGATCATGAGTTTAATCCAATCGGCACGACTCAACGGGCATGATCCCTATGCTTACCTTAAAGACGTGTTGAATCGTCTGCCGACCCAAAAAGCACATGAGGTGACAAATTTGCTACCGCATCAATGGCAAGCTCTGTAACCATGGGACGTTTTTGAAGATTTGAAATTGCTCCGCCTCGTCGACCCACAATTCAGTTTCCTAAGGCTAGTCGCGTTCCTTTATGGTTTATGCATCCTTCCTTTTGATCGCATTGCTCTACGCCAGCGTCGGCCAGGCGGGGGCTTCAGGTTATATAGCAGTCATGGCGCTGCTTGAGTTTGCCCCGGAAAGTATTAAACCAACTGCATTAGTTCTGAACACATTGGTTTCTCTACTGGTTACTTGGCGCTTCATGCGCTCAGGCCGGGTGGATTGGAAATTACTGTGGCCCTTTGCTTTAGCAGCGGTGCCCATGGCACTGCTAGGCGGTGCTCTGACTCTGCCAGTGCTTTGGTTTGACCGGCTACTAGGTTCGCTCTTACTGGTCGCCGGAATCCCCTTCTTTTTGAAAAAACCTAATGAGGAAAGCATTAAGCCACCCAGAGTTGCGGTGGCCTTACTCGTTGGTAGCGTAATAGGGGTTCTATCTGGATTAACCGGAGTGGGAGGTGGCGTTCTGATTACGCCCCTGCTGATCTATTGCAGATGGGCTAGCGTGAAAACGGCAGCGGCAATTTCTGCTCCGTTCATTCTTCTCAACTCTTTAGCTGCTCTGGCAGGACATTGGGGCAGCACCAGTCAACTCCCCGAGAACGTCTGGGGGTTAGCGATGATTGCACTCTTGGGAGCGTTGATCGGTTCCCACCTCGGAACCAAGTTCCTACCGACAAATGCGGTGCAGAAGATACTTGGAGCGATTCTTCTGATGTCAGGACTCAAACTGCTGCTCGGGTAAGCATCCAAAAATTACGACACGGAGAAAAAGTCAGCCATGACGACCCCTCCGACCCAATCCCGTCGTCAACCTGGTTTAACCAGACGCTTACGAAGAACTTGCGCCGTGCATGGGCCATGCAGCCGATCTCGGTCACGCCGAGTTCAAAGCTGGCCTTGTAGCCGCCACCATCGCCTTAAGCGATGGCATCAGGAAGGTGTGTTGCCCGGACGGTTACTGAGAATCTATTCCGCATCACCAACATTTATTTCTCGCTGGAGCCCTCTAAAATCGGGAAGTTCTATTTCGGTTGCGGAATGGATTTCTATGCTTCGTCGAGTACAGCCGAATCGCCCTACGGCTGGCCCTATCAAGCCTTCCATTCAAAGGTCTGAGATAGGGATTCGGACCCCTTCCTCATTCATACAGGCAGCTATAGGCAAGCAATTACGGCTAATTGCTTGGTATTAGAAAGCGCAACGCGCGCTACAGCGGCCCATTTTCTGCCCTAAAACGATGCGACTCCCCCCAATGCTCACATACGTTTCGCCTTCATGTATTGGGCTAGGAAATTTTTCGCTTTAGTCTTCTCGGCTTTCCACGTTTTTTCCATCGCTTTGTTCGCCGCCTTCACTGCTTGCTCTGTGGACCGAGCAGACGCTTCCATTTGCTCCCGAATGATTGGAGGCTGACGTGCGAGTTCGTCCGGGTCAAGGATGGGAGTTTCCTCACGCGGCTGACCTATAGCCATAACGATCTGCTGTTTGCGTAGGGATATAGGTTCAAATCCATAACCCTTGTAGACAGACACCAAGCGAACGTCACAAGACAGGCTGACCACCGCATACCTGGATATGATCTCAAGCACCATTAAGCTAAGAATCCCCTCGCATCTACGAGGCTTGGAAACTGCCGCGTAGTAGATGCCGCACTCGGGCCGCGACCCGGGAGATAGGCCACAAAGGGCGAACCCGACAAGTTGACCATCATCAGTAGCAGTAACTAGCTCTATCTGGGAGGGAGCTGGCCGCGCCAAGTACGCCCTCACCTCGGTAAGCAGACTGAGCCGATATGCGCTGAACAGAGGGTGCGATACCGGAGGGTGTCGCATAGAGAGGTCTGTTACATTGTCGGCGACGAGGTCCAACACCTGCTCTCCTATTTGTTGCAGTATTGGAGCAGCAGTTGTTTTAACAAGGATCATATGGGCCTCCTGGCCTTCTGAGGGAGCAGCAACACGTCTAACTCTCATTCAAGCACGCCGGCTCTGGTGATGCGCGTGGGCCTCATCAAGTAACCAGGGATGCCTTCCCAAATAACGGATTATCGCAGCACTCATTGTTTTTGATTCTCTATCTGCGCTTTGTCCCCAAGCCGCGACTTGGCTTTTAGCAAACCCTCCACTGGTTTCGAGCTGCAGCAATATTGCAGACCGCGTCAAATTGACACTACGCTTGAGCGAGAGGAATGCATTTGCAACATCTAAATCTTCAAGTCGGGTATATTCAATTTCTTTTAAGTCCTCAAGACATATTTCCAACAAATTTGAGTGATATTTTAGCATCGCTGGGGTGGGCACCCCCTGCAAGATGTACTGACTTGCTCCCGCAATCACTTCGCTCGCATAGGCAGCGACTCCGAAAGCTTTCTCCATATAGCCGTAGCCCTCAAATAGCTTGTCCTCTTTTTGTTGCATCACTCCCCGACGCGCAATCGCGACTGCGGCTAAAATCGCGCCGATGCTTCCTATGGCTTGCACCCATGCACTCATGTTTTCAGTCGATCCGACAGCTTTTATTACCACCCAGAGAGTCCAGCCCAAAAAGCCCATTGAGATAAAACTCCATACCACCCATATTGAAGCCAGCTTCATGCTTTCAGGGACTATCAACGCTTTCATTTTCGAATGGTCCACGGAGAAAATCGGAGCTTGACTGGGTTTCAAAATTTGGTCCAGCGCCGCGTGCTACACACCCCGATTGTGTAAGAGTATGTCTGTGATTTTGAGGCATAGGCCCGTGGTTATTGGCTACGGCGGCTGTTCACAGCAGGTTGCATAGATGCATAAATGGCATTGGGTGGCATAGGTTGGCGTACGATTTGCCCCATTTTTGCCCCACACCAGGTCTGCCCAAACGCGCTTTGTTTCCTATGAATGGCCTGGGGCAAAATCTGCTCATCGGCCAGCGGGAGAGTACGCAGCATGATGGGACAGTTATCGAGTGGGCAAGGCCACGACCTGGAACACACCCGGCGTCATGACGGCCATCACCTGCGCCTGGCTCGACGATGGCACGGTCGCCGCACTGGAAACGCAAAAACGCGCCGATGCCCGAGCCCAACAGGCCTTGGCCGACTTGGTGCTGTCAGGGTTGCCAGTGATACGTCACCCCGCTTCGTACTTTCTGTGGCTGCCGCTGGCAGAGGATGCAAGGGCGGACCAAGTCGCGCTGGAATTGATGCGCGAGCACGTGTCGGTCTCGACGGCCGAGCCGTTTTGCACCTCGGCTCACGTACCTCATGCCATACGGCTGGCGCTCGGCTCGGTGAGCATGGAGACCCTGTGTGAAGCGCTGACCACCGTAAAGCGGGTGGTCGGAGCCTATATCTGATCTCGGTTCACTCAGGTACGAAAACGGGACACGAGGTTGTTCAACTCGACCGCCAGACGCGACAACTCGTAACTCGCCGCGTTGGTCTGCAGAGCGCCGGCTGCAGACTGCGCGGACAGGTCACGGATGGCAACCAGGTTGCTGTCCACTTCACGGGCAACTTGAGCCTGCTCTTCCGCGGCACTGGCGATGACCAGATTGCGTTCGTTGATCTGGCCGATGGCAGCAAAGATGTCTTCAAGTACCGCGCCGGAGGCTTGAGTGATTTCCAGAGTACCTTGCGCGCGCAGGGTGCTATCGCGCATCGACTCAACAGCTTGCTCGGCGGTGGTCTGCACGCTGCCGATCATCTGCTCGATCTCGCGAGTGGACTCCTGAGTGCGATAGGCGAGTGTTCGGACTTCATCGGCGACCACGGCAAAGCCGCGCCCCGCCTCGCCGGCGCGGGCGGCCTCGATAGCGGCATTGAGGGCGAGCAGGTTAGTCTGCTCCGACACGGCACGGATCACGTCCAACACCTTGCCGATGTTGCGCACTTCGCCGGCCAAGTGCTGGATACGCTCTGCGCTGCCCTGGATTTCAGTTGTCATCAACTGAGTACCCGCGATGTTTTCGCGAACTTGTCGACGACTTTTCTCCGACAGCGTGTTTGACGCTGTCGCCGCTTGCGAAGTGGAGACGGCATTGCGCGCTACTTCTTCGACGGCGCTGGTCATCTGGTTAACCGCCGTGGCGGCTTGTTCAAGTTGCATGTCTTGTTGCTGCAGGCCACGGTTGCTTTCCTCGGTCACTGCGTTGAGTTCTTCGGCCGCCGAGGCCAACTGAGTCGCAGAACCGGAAATCAGGATCAAGGTGTTCCGCTGGCTGGCTTGCATGCGCTGAAGTTCAACGAACAAGTCACCGATTTCGTTGCGGCTCGGGGCCACGACCTCTTGGGTCAGGTCGCCGTTGGCGATGCGCTTGAAATGCTCACCGGCTTCACGAAGCGGACGCAGTACACGGCCGGAGATGAACATCCAGCAAATCACCGCCAGCGCCAGGGTGATACATGCCAGTGCCAGGGATAGCCGCTTGGCAGTTGCCAGGCGGTCACTGGCCTCTTGATTGATTTCAGCGGCGCGGGCATCCAGGGCGCCGACCAGATTCACCCGGATCTCCTGAAGTTTGGTCATGCCCTTGCCAGCGCTGATGTTGACCACAAAATACTGGTCCGCCGAGCGTGCACGCGTCGCGGCGCGTTGGCCGACGATGGCGGTACCGTACTCGGCGAACGCGGCCTTCAGTTCGCTGGCTAGCGCTTGAAGTTTTGGGTCGCTAATGTCGGCCGTTGATGCATTGAGTTTGGCGATGGCATCGTTCCAGATGCCTTCACTGCGCACCAGCCGGGCTTCTGCATCCTCAAATCGACCACCTACCGTTTCAATAAAGGCCGATGACACATTGGCACTGGTACGAATGGCCAACAACAGCGAATTGTTGATGCCGTCAATCTGTTGTGAAGTGTGTCTGAGCTCGTCGACCTGATCATAGCTGCGCACAGCAGATGACCAACTGTTGACGATCGAGAACATCAGCGCGATGACGAATAACACCAACACGCCGATCATGCCTGTGCGGACTTTCAAGTGGGCAAACATGTAGAAGCTCCGGACTGCGAGTAAATGGTTGTAATACGCTATCCACGCCAGGCGTTGAAACTTGAGCGGTTTGCAGAGAACCTGGGCGATCAGCGCACAGTTTGGGGGACGTTCGCCGTATATTTTTGCGTCCGCTCTTGGCCACCGGTGTTGATGCGCACGCCACGACCGACGCCACTTAGTACTGACCCCAGAGCATGCCAACGAGTGGCTTGACCCCACCATAACTCCGTCGCGAGCGGAGGAAATTGCAAAGGAGTTGTGCTAACCCACGGAAGAGTTTGAATGGTTCCCCGTAGGCAAGGCCGTGGGTAATGTTAGAAATCAGGGGTCAGAACTGATCGAGCCGGCCCATCAACTGAGGTACCACATGACAAAGGCGACTGCGGAGATTCACACGAGGGTAAGCAGAAATGAAAGACCTGCGAGTTGCTTATCCATCCGTTACCCAATGTGAGATTGAAAGACTGCAATACGAGCTAAAGGGGCAACGTTAGTTCAATGAGGACAACGCGCCACTGCTCAACACGGCGGCGTGCTCCTATTAGAACAGGCTGCCCAATGCTGCCGGCTCCCAATTCATGATGACCAACTCTCCGCTGACTTCCGCTTTCCCCTGCCGCTGATTGGCGGTGCTATATCGAATATCAATCATCTCGAAGTGAAACCCATCAAATACGCGCCGGATCTCAGGATGATCGTTGATGCTGACCATCACCTTGCCCTTACAACGGCGCATAAAATCGGACATCCGCTCGTAGTTCTCAAAGGGAAAGTCCACGCCATAGCCAGCCGTCTGCCAGTAAGGCGGATCCATATAGTGAAAGGTGTGCGCACGGTCGTAGCGTTCAGCACATTCAAGCCAAGGGAGGTTTTCGACGTAGGTGCCGGACAACCGCTGCCACGCTGCTGAGAGGTTCTCCTCGATCCGAAGCAGGTTGATGGCCGGGCCTGTAGTCGCGGTACCAAAAGTCTGCCCAGTCACCTTGCCGGCAAAGGCATGATGCTGCAGGAAGAAGAACCGGGCGGCGCGCTGGATGTCGGTGAGGGTTTCAGGGCGGGTAATCTTCTGCCACTCGAACACCTGGCGGGAGCTAAGCGCCCATTTGAACTGACGCACAAATTCTTCCAGGTGGTTCTGCGCGACGCGGTACAGCGTAACCAGGTCGCCATTGATGTCATTGAGAACTTCAACAGGCGCTGCCTGGGGACGCATGAAATAAAGCGCGGCACCGCCGGCAAAGACTTCAACGTAGCATTCGTGGGGTGGGAAGAGAGGGATAAGGCGATCGGCCAAGCGGCGTTTGCCGCCCATCCAAGGAACGATGGGTGTAGACATAAAAGCAAGACCTTTGCTGTATGGATAAACAGTGCTAGGCTCATATCGCTTTGTGCACGAAGCAGGAGCCTTGGCTGGACTTGCAGGTATGGTCTGCGGGGAAAGTGACCGGGTTAGATGTTGACGCATCTTGCCCGGCCGCTCCTTTACTTCGTTGTAAATACTTCTTTGAGAACCTGATATGCCCTCAGACTGGCGGAACTGGGCTAGTGGTAAAACTGCAATCTGATAGATGCTGATATCCAGTTCTGCTGGGATAGGTAGCTCTTGGGCGAGCCCCCACAAATGTAGAGGTCACCCATTAGCCCAAGAAAAGTCTTTAACAGGTAACTCCCAAATCATCCTGACTTGTTAGCTCAGTCGAAAACGACTAACAATTGCACTAAGATCTGTAGCCAAGCGCGACAACTCTTGACTCGCTCCCATCGTGTGAGCAGCGCCTTGAGTTGACTGAGCGGACAGATCACGGATATTTACCAGATTGCGATCGACCTCTCGCGCAACATGCGCCTGCTCTTGCGATGCACTGGCAATCACAAGGTTTAGATCATTGATTTCACTTACAGCTGAATTAATTCTACCCAGCGCTTCGTTGGCGCCTTCTGCAATGCTAAGTGTTTTTGTCACCAGTTCAGTATTACTAAGCATAGAATCTACAGCAAGCTCTGTACCATTCTGAACATTAGTTACCAAACGCTCTATCTCGGTAGTTGACTGTTGTGTGCGATGGGCAAGCGCACGGACTTCATCGGCTACCACCGCGAAGCCTCGACCTGCCTCCCCCGCTCGCGCCGCTTCGATTGCAGCGTTTAATGCAAGCAGATTTGTTTGTTCTGCAAGGCCCCGAATGACATCTAAAACCTTGCCTATATCACGAGACTGCTCCGCCAAATCGCCGAGCAAATTCGATGTCTTAGCGATATCCCCCCCCACATTGTCGACTGCTATAGAGGTTTGCCTAACTAGTGCCATACCCTCCTCTGCTGCGCCGGTAGCACTACCCGAGGAACGAGCAGTATGTTCAGCGTTACGCGCAACCTCTTCGACGGCGCTGGTCATCTCGTTCACCGCTGTTGCAGCCATATCCAACTCATCATTTTGCCGCTTCATGCTACTAGCACTAACTTCAGTAACAGTCGTCAATTTTTCGGCAGCATCAGAGAGTTGTACTGACGAATTAAAAATTTGCTGTAGCGTTTGTCTTAGCTGTTCCTGCATTACACCTACTGCAAATACGACGCTGCTTTCATCGCCTTTCGAAACCGTGATCGACTTGGTAAGATCGCCTTGAGCAATATTGCGAGTAAAATCAGCAACCATACTAGGCTCACCGCCGATTGATCCAATAATACTACGCGTGGTTAACAGTGTTATAATAACGCTAAGCACCACTATTAACAGCGTCGTAGCTAAGGCCATTGTGCGAGTGAAATCAGCGCTCGCTAATTGCTCCTTATACCTCTGACCTGCTTGATTTTTGCCCAGTTCGCGCATCGAGTGAAGCGTCTGGAAAACCCGCTCCGCAAAAGGCTTCACTTCCTCTCGGTTAACCGTCGCAGCACCAGCAATATCTCCCGACTCAATAACAGCAGTTTGATGGCGCATACCGTCACGCATCTTTTCATAATCACTTTTAAGTTTTTCAGCATCATTATTTGAAGGTGCGCCGGATGCTCGTCCTGCCAGAGAAGAAACTAAATCATCAATCTGAACAAATGAACTTTCGTTCTGCTTTTTCCATTCAGGAATCTGTATGGGGTCACCTATTGCAATCATCCGTAGAATATTGATATCTGCCCTAGTGAGCAGACCATCAATACCATCGACTTTCTCCATATTAGCAAAGTCCTGATTAAACAACGCACCGGTATTATCAGTCGCTACTTTTATCTGATAAATCAGATAAGCCGACAATCCAAAGAAAGCGGCAATGATGATGAAAGTAGAGAGCATTAACCGCCACTTAACGGTCAACCCCGAACGAGCCATTTGATTGCTGCTGGTCATGACCTTCTCCTAACGAAGCATCATTAGATAACGGAGCGTTCACGCTAAAGGCGTGTCACCTCTTATGTCGACGGACGACGAACTATCTTTAGCCTAAAAACAACCAAATCTGCAAATAATAAAAACAAGAAAACACATGACGGGCTGGCAAAATCTTTTGCACTTTTTATGGCGCCAAAAAAACGTTGATCACCCGCACAAAAAGCATAGCGCACCAGACTTGAGCATGCGCACCAAAACAGCGCAAAGGCTAACTATTTACAAAAAACTTACAACTATTGGCAAAGGGCAGAGGTTGTTGCAGCGTACTAAATAGCGTATTAGATTATGTATTCGCATAGGACTGTATTGGTCCAAATCACCTAAGTTGGAGAACGTTTATGGGGCATTCGGCTAACTTTCAGGTTGAGCTATATGCAAGAAAACTCGAACAGGCGGCTGAAGGCTTGACACGTGAGGGTACAGTGTTAAAAGATAACGGACTTGACAGCCTGGGAGAGGCTGTTTTGTCCCAAGCAGAGAAGTTAAAGCTTGCAGTAGCTGAGTTAAGAGGTCTGATGAGCACATAGCCTATGTCGCTCCCTAAACCATGTCAGCAGCTTAGCCGAGACCTCAGAGAAGCGGCCGCTCTTCTAAAATGGGCCAGCATCGACCTTCTAAGGATAGCGGAAACCCTTCTTACACAGGGGGATGAGACAGGTGCGAACGAAATCATGACGATGGCGTTAAACTATCATGACATGGAAGTTAAATTATTAAGCTATTCAGATGAGGTGGGTGATGGAAAGATTTCGCGTGCAGAGAAACAGTAGCCGGAGCTTGAACTGATTTTACGTTGACCAAACAGCGCCCTTCATTTACACAGCACGCAAACTCTATTTCTACGTAGAACTATTACTATCGTACTCGCAGCATACGTATAGGTTATCGCATTACGGCATTTATATATGCCTAGCACGCTTTTAAAGCGATCAGTCCTTGGTCGCCGGCATCGGTGATGCCGATAATTCGTTGAGCATGCGCAGGGTCAAGTTGGGCTCGACCGGCTGCATGAACCACGCCGATGGAGCTGGGGGCGGCAGACACTTTACAGCCACTGGCTGAATCCGAGGCGTCGAGAAGGACTGACAGCCGCACATCAGCAGTAGCAAGGCGGTCACGCAATAGAGCCTGATTACGTTTGGCATCGGACAGTTCTCGGGTGTGCTGTTGATCGGAGACGGCGAGTTGTTGCTCTGTGGCCAGGCGCTTGTCCTGTTCGGTCTGCTGCTGGCGGAGCGCGGCCTGGGTCAGATTGTTCAGATCGTCAGCCTGAAGCGCGGCCTGGCTCGCGAGCCTGCCCGTATAACGCCACGCTTGCACCTGCCAGGCCGCGCCGAACGCGATGGCCATAGCGACCAACAAAACTGCTAATTTCTGTTGTGTGGTCAACATTGCTCCTCCTCCCAATCAGGCAGGTCGACGGTCTGCCCGGACAACTGGTGGGTGCAGTCATCGAGAAACTGAATGCGCCCACCGGTCACGAACGAATGGCAAACCCTCGGGCCGTCCGACCAGGTGTATCGAACCAAAATGCTCGGCGTGAACGTCGGAGCTTCCAAGCTCCCATTCCACCCCCACCGTGGACCAACCCCTGCGCCGTGCGAAATGCCATGAGCCAGGCCGCAACCTGGACACTCAAAATACAGACGATCCGCCTCGGCTTGGGCCAGGCACCGGGATACTTTCCGTAATGCCGTCATGACAGCGCCCCACCCGCAAGGCGGTACCGCTGGATCAAATCATCAAGCCGGTGTTCACGCTGGCCATACCCTGCGCCAGGCAGGCTTGCCCAAATATTCCGGCACTTTGCGATTGCGGATTCGACCCGGCCGGCATGCACATCCGGTAGTGCGCGGCACTCGCGGATGTGCTGCATAGCCAGCAGGTCCTGGCTGATAGGGCTGAAGTCAGGCAAGGCCAAAAACGTTCGGTAATGCGGCCAGTCCTTGAGCATCTGCTGGTACCGGCCCGAGGCATTTGAGGTCAGGCCCTTGCTATTGATGACCTTCGAGCGGCGTCCCTTTGCGAAGGGGTGATCACTGAAATCTGTGAAGACCTCAGGCTTTCTGTCGATGCCCGTCACGATGACGTCGTAGCCATCCAGGGCAGTGGCCGGCGATGTGCTGGTCCCCTCGGACCAAGCGAGCATGTCGAGGAAAGCCAGAGCATTGCGGCTGCCCGCTTGGGTGGTAGAAAGTCGTGCCATAGCCTTTTCTCCAGACGAAAAAAACCCGCACAACGGCGGGGATTAGAGGTGGAATAAACTCTGTTGAGTTCGTTTTAGACGGTGCTGCACTCAAACGAATGGGGCCAGAACCCGGCACTCAGCAACGCATCGGAGCGCAGAATGGGCAACGTCGTATCGGTGAAGGTGATGCCATCCAGTACGGTTTTTTGTCCGGCCATTACCAGGACCTCCGGTTAATTTCATAGGCAATGCGACGAGCGATATGCCCGTTGCTGATCGTGGTGTTGTGAATGATGTCCAGCCGCAGCGAACGCGGAACCACGCCCTTGGCCACGTCGTCGAGATCGTCGGCGCTGCCGTCGTTGAACTGCATCAGCCACTCGCGGATCTTGATCACGCGATCGCCGTACTCGGTGGTGGCCCAATCTTCCAGCGCGACACAGTTGTTGTAGGTGGCGGTACCGACCCCCTCCCCCGTCGACGTGCCCGGTGTCGGGTTGCCGCCAAGCGGCGGCGTGATGATCAGGTAGCGCTTTTCAACGGTTTTCTGCACCCCCACCATCGCCCGGATGTCGGCCTTGACGCCCTGCTGCTGGCCGACCTCGTGAAGGAGGCAGCATGAACTGGATCCTCACCCACACCGGTAAGCGTTTTGACCTGTTCGAACCTGACGCCGACATGATCGATCCACGCGATATTTCCCACTCACTGGCACACCTCTGCCGCCTCAACGGACACACCCGCGAGTTCTACAGTGTGGCGCAACACAGCTGCATCGTCGCCGAGCTGGTGCCGGAAGAACACAAGCTCGCAGCCTTGCTCCACGACGCGCCAGAGGCGTACCTAGGCGACATGACCAAGCCTCTTAAGCAGCGGATACATGCATACCAAGACTTCGAAGACTGGGTATGGCAACGCGTGTGCCAGCGCTTCGACATCGCTGCAGAACTTCCTGCTTGCGTTCACCAGGCCGACTTGATTGCGCTTGCCACCGAACGCCGCGACCTCATGCCAACCGATCCGGTTATCTGGGATTGCTTGGTCGGCATACAACCCATGGCTGAAACCATCCGGCCATGGTCTGCCGCAGAAGCCCGACTCACCTACCACCAGCGCCTGATGGACCAACTCGCCATCGAACACCGGAGGAAAGCGGCATGAAGAACCAACAGAAAAACGCCGGCGCCGAGGCCGCTTTGCTCCGTATCACCAGTGGTGTCGACACCTCAGAAACAAACAGTCTCTGGTGCGCAGCAGCAGGTATTATTGCTCCTTCCAGCGCCCCAAACGAGGCGCTTATACCCCTCGAAAAGCTGCGCGGGGCAGCGGTCGATGATGCAATGCTAAGCGCTCAGGAACGCCCACCCGCGCAGCCTGCCGTGGGGTATACGCATGCTCCTGGCACTATCGAGTTGCCTCCTAAGGAGAACGCACGCCGAAGTTATGGGCCGACAGACCTGATCGGGAGAGCCGCATGATGGAATTCCAAAGCGAAACCCTCGCCGACGAAGAACTGGCGACCATCACCGGATATCAGATCCCGTCCAAACAAATTCTATGGTTGACCGAAAATCGCTGGGAGTTTGTTCTGACAGGCGCTCGCCGCCCAATAGTGGGTCGGGTTTACGCCCGACTGAAGCTCGCGGGCGTCAAACCTTCTGGGGTCAACGCCGTAACTGAAACCTGGTCGCTCGACCTAGCGAACGTGAGCTGACTCATGCGCCAGAAAAGCATAGCCAATCGCGATCTTCCGCCTCGAATGATACGGCGCATTCGCAAGCGTAAAAGCGGCGCCGTGTGGACCTCGTTCTACTACAACGGCAGGGATGCCGACGGTAACCGAAAAGAAATACCGCTGGGCAGTGATCTGGACGCGGCGAAGGTCGAGTGGGCTCGACTGGAACGCCGCGAACCACTAAAGCCCAATCATCTAATGGGTGCGCTGTTCGACAGTGCAGGAACTAAAGGATGCCATGGACCTTGCCTACCTGACCGGCCAGCGCCCTGCAGATGTACTGAAGGTGGCAACTACCGATCTGGCCAACGGCTTTGTAGGGGTTCGCCAGGGCAAGGGCGGCAAACTTCTGCGTATTCGCCTGGACGATGCCGGCGAACAATCTGCGCTTAGTCTATTCCTAGACAACCTGCTCGAACGCAGATCGTTAAATGGGATTAAGACTTCAACGCTTATCACGAACGCGTCCGGCCTTAGGATGAGCCAGCAGATGTTACGAAACCGCTGGGATGAAGCCCGGGATAAAGCAGCCATCAAGGCCGGTGCCGACGGCGATCCCGCCCTTGCTGTACTAATCCGTCAGTTTCAGTTCAAAGACATCCGCCCCAAAGCCGCCAGCGAGATAGAACTTGCGCATGCAAGTCGGCTGCTCGGCCACTCCACTGAGGAGATGACAAAGAAGGTCTATCGGCGCGTCGGTGAGATCGTTAACCCCACGAAGTAAGAGGCCAACCACACCCTCACTCGGCGCTGTTCTGCCGCCTCATTGCGATCAAAAACGCGTAGGGTTGCGGAACACATCCCAAAAGTTGCGGAAGCGATTACCAAATCGCAGGCAATAAAAAACCCCGTAGACTATTGATCTACGGGGCTTTAAGAGTGGAGGCCGAGGTCGGAATCGAACCGGCGTAGGCGGATTTGCAATCCGCTGCATAACCATTTTGCTACTCGGCCTCAAACGATCAATGCCCTTGCCACTGGCATTCACCGCATAAAAACTTGAGTGGGCCATAAAGCCCTGCCTCTACTCTAACTCATTGAATACATTGAAGTTTTTAATGCTTCGTTGCGTTCATGGGCGCCATTATGTACTCATTTGCTTTTGGCTGCAACCCCTTGATTTCAAAAATATTTCGCATTGGCATCAAGGGGTTGCGCGCCTGCCCTACTCCTTGATGAGCTGCTGCTGGTACTGCGGGTCGGCCTTGATCTGGGCGTCGGTGAACGGCAGTGGGCGGAGTTTTTTCTGCGCGAAGGCTTGGGTCTGGTCCTTGGCGTAGGGGGATGCCGGGTTGCTGGACAGGGAAAACGCGAGCACGCCCTGGGCGTGGGGGCCCTGGTCGTCGAAGGTGACGATCTGCAGGTAGCTGCTGCCGCTGACCACTTCGCGCTTGCCGTCGGCCCGGGGCACGGTTTGCATGGCGTTGTAGATCCCCAGCGCTTGCGGGCCGCCGTGGATCGGGGTTTGGCCGCTGACCTGGATATCGCCCCATTTGCTGTCGGCGTTGAGGCCGAGTTTGGCCACGGCTGCGGTGGAGGCCAGCATGGCTTCGCGCAGGGCCTTGGCCACGGGGGCGCGCTCGATGGCCAGGCCCCGTGGGGTGGTCAGGGGTTGGGCCGGGTCGAACGCGACGCGCCAGGCATCGGGGAGGTGCTGCAGGTCTTCAACCAAATTGATGAAGTGCACCAGGCCCAGGCCGCTGTCGAGGTTGGCGTGCCGGTCCCAATCGGTGAGGTTGGTGCACAGTGGCTTGAGCGCAGTCGCGTCGGTGCCGAGGTGTTTGGCGCAGAATTCCAGCAGGTCGGGCATGACCTGGCCGGCCAGGTACACCTCGTTGTCCATGACCATGTTTTGCAGGTCGGCGACGCTGATCGGTTGCGCCTCCAGGGATTGCAAGCGTTGCAGGGCGAAGCGTGCGCGCGGGCCGAGGCCGATGTGGTCCTGGCTGATCACCGGGGAGAAGCCGGTCAACGGTGCCTTGGGGTTGGCCAGCCACGCCGAATCGTTAGAGTGCTGCACGTAGTCGCTACGCTCCAGCTGCGGCAACTGGTCGGCGGGGAAGATGCCGGCCTGGGCGGCACGCGGGTCGACGTCCCAGGCACAGGCACTGCGGGCACCGTCGAGCATGATCATCTGCAGGCCGGCACGCGGGTCGCTGCATTGCGCCAGTTTGGCCGCGCTGACGTTGGGCACCACCGACAGGTTCATGTACAGGCTCTGGCCCTGGTCATCGGCGGCCAGGGTATTGACCCACGGGATGCCTTGCAGGGTGTGCACCGAGGTTTGCAGGTCCTTGAGGCTCGTGGCACGGTTCATGGCGTACCACTGTTGAAGGACGCGGTCGTTGCCCAGGTTGGCATCGCGCAGGCTGAAGGCGTGGTGAGTGTCCCAATCCAGCTTGCCGGGCCATTGCACCACGGGGCCGAACTGCGAGCTGTAGACCGAGTGGGTTACCGGCGTCACGCTGCCGTCCGCTTGCCGGGCCTGGACCGTCACCGAGGTTTTTTCCAGGGGGATGGATTTTCCATCCAGCATATAGCGCGTGGAGTCCTTGGGATCCAACGTCAGGCGATACAGGGTGAAGTGCTTGGACGTGTCCACCGTATGGGTCCACGCCACATGCTGGTTGAAGCCGATATTGATCACTGGCAGGCCGGGCAGCGCGGCGCCCATCACATCCAACTGGCCGGGGATGGTCAGGTGCATTTCATAAAAGCGCATGCCGCCCACCCACGGGAAATGCGGGTTGGCCAGCAACATGCCACGGCCATTGAACGAGCGGTCGCGGCCCACCGCCACGGCATTGCTGCCGCGATCCAGGCTGAAGCGCTGTTGATTGGCGGCGGCCAATTCGAATGCCTTGGCGCTGGGTGGCACACTCGCGGTGGCCTGGGGCGACGCGGCGCCGACCAGGGCTTCGGCGAACTGGCCGACACCGCCCTCCACCAACAACCTGCGGGTCAATTTCACCAGGTCTTCAACCACCAGCGGCCGCACCCAGGCCGCCTGGCACTGGGCGGGTGCGCCCTGCTCTTTCAGGTAACGGTTGTAGCCGGCCACGTAGCCTTGCATGCGCTGTTGGATCTGCGGGCTTTGCGCCTTCCAGAAAGCCGCCACCGCGCCCGGTGTATTCAGCCAGGTGAAAAACACATCGCTGGCCAGGTTGTTGCGCTCTTCCAGGGTCGACTGCTCGGGGCCGAAGTACCGGGCCCGCTCGCCGTTTACGGTAACCACTTCATTGGCCAGCAGGCACAGGTTGTCCTGGGCATAGGCATAACCGATCCCCAAGCCCAGGCCACGCTCGTCATTGGCGCGAATATGCGGCACGCCGAAACTGGTGCGGCGGATATCCGCCGACGCCTGCGTTGTCGATTCCCGTGCTGTTGCAGCCAGGCTCGCCCCCAGCAACAGCCCCGTCACGCACACCTTGGCCAACCCGTTGGAAATAATCACACAGACTCCGCAGTCAAATTGAACACCCTCACAGGGGTAACCACCCCACCGTAAGGACGCAAAAAACCGGGAGAAATTTAACCCTGGAGCGGGTTTATCCGAGGCGCTGCAGATGTGACAAAGCCGATACCGACAAATTTTCTACATCACACCCTTCATGATTTTGCACGCTCGTTCGTCTTATTGACTAAGAGCGCCATCATTTTCCTGATCAGGCTCTGATAAGGAGTTTTTGCATGTACAACCCGCAAGTGCCCACGGACGGACATTCACCCGCAGCCGACAGCCAATTTGGCAACGGCGCCCAAGCGTTCGGCAAAACCCCCGAACAGCAAGGCAACCAGCGTATTCGCCACCTGCTCAAGTGTTTCGGCCTGCGCACCAGCCTGATCCGGCTGAAGGTCATCGACGCCCTGCTCACCGCCGCCAACAACCAGCGCACCCTGGGGGTACGTGGCGTGCACAGCCATTTGCTGGAGCTGGGGATCCCGTTGTCGTTCCTGAGTGTGCGCGAGGTGCTCAAGCGCCTGTGCAGCGAAGGCGTGATCACCCTTAACGCGGATAAAAGCTACAGCCTCCATGAAGAGGCTGCCAAGGTACTCGACGCTCGAAGCTGAGGCGGACCTTAAAGCTTGACCTTGCGGCGCATGATGCCGTTGATCACCACCACGATGACCGCGACGGCGATGGCGATGGTCTGGAATGTCTTCTCACTGATAAACCCGATGTTCTGCAGGTAGGACAGGCCAAACATCGTCGCCAGTACCGCCAGGGCGATCAGGATCGAGTATTTCAAGCGTTGCTTTTGGGTCATGACGGGTTCCTGAACCGGAAGAATGTATTTACTGTGTATCGCCGAACACGCCAGGCACATACCCGGCGACGGGATGCACGGGGTCGACAGGGTCTTATGTTACAGGTGATGAAAAGCTTTGGCTCCTCCAGTGTGCCGCTCACCCCGACGGCGGTGGGCCGCCGGGCTCAGGCCATGCCTTCACTGGCTCCCCCCATGCACCCACCGCTGATGCAACCCGCGTGCAAGCGCATCCAGGGCAAACCCCAGCAGCCCGATCAGCAACACCATCGCCATCAGTTCCGAATAGGCCAGGCGATCACGGGTATCCAGGATGTAGTAGCCAAGCCCCGCGCTGACCCCGAGCATTTCGCACGGCACCAGCACGATCCACAGGATCCCAATGGCCAGCCGCACGCCAGTCAGCACGTGCCCCACCACGCCGGGGATGATCACCCGGCGCAAGGTTTCCCAGCGCGTGGCGCTCAGGCTGCTGCTCAACTGCAGCCAGCGCGGGTCGAGCTGGCGCACGCCGGCGGCGGTGTTGAGCATGATCGGCCACACCGCAGCAAACGCCAGCAGGAAGTAGATCGGTTGGTCCCCTACCCCCATCAGCATCACCACGATGGGCATCCAGGACAGCGGCGAGATCATCCGCAGAAACTGGAAGGCCGGCGTGGTCGCCGCTTCCAGGTTGCGCGAACTGCCCACCAGCAGCCCCAGCGGCACCCCCACCAGCAAGGCCAGGAACAGCCCGACGAAGATGCGCTTGAGGCTCACGACAATATGCAGATACAGCTCACCGCGCCCCAGCAATTCCCACAGGCTGCTGAAGGTGGCGGCCAGCGAAAAGCGCGCCGCCAGGCCGCCCCCATCGCCCCACACCTTCACTCCCAGCCACCACAGCAACAACAGGCCGGCCAGGCCACTCAACCCGAGCAACCAGCCCGGGACTCTGCGGTTGTTCAAACGCCAATCTCCTCGGTCCGCTCAAAGCCCTCGGGCAAGCCGAAGGTGCCCATGCCGCCCACCGCTTCGATGGCGTTGCGCACAAAGCGGTCATCCACCAGATCCTTGGCGACAAAGGCCGGGTCCAGATCGGCGAGGAATTTCTTGTCCCCCTCGATCAGCGTGTCCTTCAAACGTCGCACCAATTCCTCGGTGTAGCTGGGGAATGGATAGGGCTGGAAGTCGATGCGGTGCTCGTCCCAGTCGGCATGCCGGATCGCGCCATCGGCCAGGTAGGCCGCGCGGTCGGCAGCGGCTGGCGCCAGGACTTTGCTCAACACCGGCTCGGCATGTGGCGTGTAGCGGTTCGGGCCGTCCTTGGACAGCAGTTTCACCGCCTCTGCGCGGTTATCACGGGTCCACACCTGGGCCTTGACGATCGCATTCACGACTTTCTGCGACCACTCCGGGCGATTGTTCAGGTCGTGTTCGTGCATGAACACCACGCAGCACGCGTGATTGCGCCACACGTCGCCGGTAAACCGCTGCACACGCCCGACCTTGAGGTTCTCCGCCAGGGCGTTGAACGGCTCGGCGACGATATAGCCGTCGATGCGCTGGCTGGCCAGGGCCGGCGGCATGTCCGAAGGCGGCAGCACGATCAGGTTGACCTCATTGGCGCCGATCGCACTGCCGGCGGCACGCGCCACCGGGGTCAGGCCGTTGTCGCGGAACAGTTGCTGCACCACCACGTTATGGATCGAATACCAGAACGGGATCGCCACCGACTTGCCGCCCAGTTGCTTCACCTCGGTAATGCCTGGTGCCACGGTGAGCCCCGAACCGCCCACATGGTTCCACGCCACCACCTTGGCCGGCACCTGGCTGCCATAGCGTGCCCACACGGTCATCGGCGACAGCAAGTGAATCACGTTGACTTGCCCGGAGATAAACGCCTCGATCACCTGCGCCCAACTGCGCAGCAATACCGGGCGCTCGGCCTTGATGCCTTCGGCTTCGAACAGGCCGTTGTTATGCGCCACCAGCAAGGGCGTCGCGTCGGTGATCGGCAGGTAGCCGATGCGCACCGGCGCATCCGGCTCGCTGGCGGCGCGGGCCTGCAGGCTGCCCAGCAGCGGCAAGGCGCCGGCGGCACTGAGGACTGCGGAAAGTTTGAGAAAGTCACGGCGCGAGTGGGTCAGGTCATCCAGGCACATGGCTGGGCTCCAGCAGGTCAAGGGGTTGGGGTTGAGGGCGGCTCGCCTGCCGTAGGGTTTTAAGAATCTCGATGCGCAGCGCGCCGATGGCTTCCACCTGTTCTTCCCGTGGTTGCGGCAGGTCGATGCGCCATTCGCCCAGCGTCCGCGCCGGGCGGTTGCCCAGCAGCAGGATGCGGTCGGACAACAGCAGCGCTTCGTCGATGTCATGGGTGATCAACACCGCCGCCGAACCCTGCTCACGGTTGACCTTGAGCAACAGGTGCTGCATATCGGCACGGGTCACTTCATCCAGCGCACCGAAGGGCTCATCCAGCAACAGCACCTGGGGCTGGCGTGCCAGGCAACGGGCCAACGCGGTGCGCTGGGCCATGCCGCCGGACAGCTGCGCCGGAAATTGCTGGCGGGCGTGCTCCAGGCCAACCGCCGCGATGGCGTGGTCGACGCGCCGGCGGCGCTCATCAGCGCCCAGGTGCGGCTGGCGGGCGAAATCCAGGCCGAACGCGACGTTCTTTTCCAGGCTCAACCACGGCAACAGGCTGGGGTCCTGGAACGCTACGGCGACACGTGGATGGGGTCCGTTCAACGGCTCGCCCAACACCTGCACCTTGCCATCCTGGGGCGCCTGCAAGCCGGCGAGCACCCGCAACAGGCTGGACTTGCCGACCCCGCTGGGCCCTAGGATCGACACCACTTCACCGCGCTGCAATTGCAGGTCGAAGCCTTGCAACACCGGGCCGCCGCCGTACCCCAGGCCAATGCCCCGGGCACTCAATACCACCGGGCTCACAGGTTGGCCTGGCGTTGCAACTCGGTGCGCAATTGCACCAGGCTGGGCGTAACGATCGGCACAAACGCCGATTCCCGCCAGCGCCGCGCAAACCCACTGCCATGGGCCGTGAGGTAAGCCTTGCCGCCACTGGCCTGCAGTTCCAGCTGCACTGCGCTGGCGGCGGTCTCGGCCAGGCCGATGCGCAACTTGAACAACGCCACCGGCTCAGCGGCGAAGCGCCCGGCGAGCAGGCCATTCTGCAGCTCGGTCACCAGGTGATCCAAGGTCCCGCGCAACCCTTCGAGTTCTTCGCGCAGCACCGTGCGGGCCGCGCCCAGGTGATGGGCGACTTCCGCCAGCGAGCGCCGGGCCAGGCCGATCGACATACCGCACTGCAAACCCAGGAACGCCGGGCGCACGGCCGGCAGGAACTTGCGTGCATCCTCGTGCAGCAACCACTCGCGACTCAGCTCGACACCTTCGAGGCCCAGGGCTGCGGTGTTGCTCGATTGCAGGCCGAGCAGCTCCAGGTCGCCGGAACGTTGCAGGCCCGCCACCGAATCCGGAATCGCCAGGATAAACGGCGCGCCGCCGCCGGCATGCTCGATCGCCGCTGCCGCGACAAAGCCGTTCTTGCGCAGATTGGTCACCCAGTGCAAGCGACCGTTGAGGGTCCAGCCATGGTCGTTCGGCTCGGCGCTGATTTGCAGCGTCTCGATGCCCGACAGGAACTTCATTGCATTCGACAAACCGGTGGCCCCCGCCAACCTGCCGCTGAGCAGGTCCGGCAGCAATTGCTCGCGCAGCCGCTCATTCGGGCTCTGCAGCAAATACTCGATAAACGAGCGCTGGCCCCAGCACACAAACGCCGCCGCCAACGAATGGCTGGCGACATTGGCGATGGCCTCGACGGCGCCGGCCACATCGCCGCCCAGGCCGCCGAAGGCTTTTGGCACACCGATACGCAGTACGTTGGCCTCTGCCAGCCGTGGCAGCACTTCCTGGGGATCGCAACTGCCCACATCCAGGGCCTGCGCTTGAACATCGAGCCAACGGCTCAAGATCGGGTCAAGCATTCATGTTTCTCCTTGTCAAAGCAGCAGGGCCACCTGCCCTTCAGCTGGCCGGTTTTTCCCAACGGTATTGCGCCAGCTCCGGGTTCAGCGGGGTACGGGCAAACACGTTAGCGAAGTTGCACAGGGTTGCCAGGCTCACCCCCAAAATAACTTCCAGGGCCTGGCCTTCGGTGTACCCGGCGGCGCGGAACGCCTCGAAACCGGCATCGCTGACATCGCCACGGGTGGCAATGACTTCCCGGGTAAAGGCAGCGAGTGTCTCATAACGGGCATTGGGCAATTCGCCGCGCTGGCGCAGGGCGTCGATCACCTCTTCCGGCAGCTTGGCCTTGTTGCGCGCCACGGCGGTGTGGCCGGCGACGCAGAAATCGCAGCCGTGGGTGGTGGCGGCAATCAACTGCACCACTTCGCGATCGGCCAGGCTCAGCTCGGCCTTGGCGTTCAGGCCCGAGACGGTGATGTAGGTTTCCAGCGCCGCCGGGGCATTGGCCAACACGGCCAGCAGATTGGGGATGAAACCCGAGGCTTTCAGCGCATTTTCCAGCAGCGGCTTGGCGGCGGGTGGCGCGGTTTGCGGGGTGAGCAGCGGTACACGGGACATGGAGCGGTCTCCTGAGGGGTCGTGTATCCAGTCTGTTGGTTATAAGAAATCCTCTCAATAGGCTAAAGTAGCGATTACTTGCTCTTGAGTCTTTCCATTAGATGAATTCTTCCAGTGCCCTTGTCGATTGGTTATTAGACAGCCTCGAACTCAACACCAGCCTGTTCCATGTCGGGCGCTATTGCGGCGATTGGCATGCCAGCACCCACGGCCTGGCGCGAGCGAGTTTCCACCTGATCGTGCAGGGCGAGTGCTGGCTGCATATCGCCGGCGAACCCACGCCCGTCGAGTTGAACAACGGCGACGCGGTGTTCCTGCTCCGTGACCTTGAGTATCGGTTGTCCGGAGAAGCCACGGCGGCCGGCGCGCGGGAATGTCCGCGACGCCCGATGCTGCCCCTGGACAGCAGCGCCAGTGACGGCGTGGGGCTGGTGTGCGGGTTCTTTCACTTCCAGTCGGGCTTGTCGGCGATGATCGTCGATACCCTGCCCGCGTGGATCGTCCTGCGGGCCGGCGACCCCTCGCTGACGGCCGCCCGCAACCTGTTCGAGCTGATCCTGCAGGAGTGCCAGCGCGACCCGGCGCCTTCCGCGGCCTTGCTCGAGCGCCTGTGCCACCTGTTGTTCCTGTATGTACTGCGCCAGCAAGTGCTCGATAACAACCAACTCGGTGGCCTGGCCGCGCTGGGTCGCCAGCCGGCATTCGCGAACCTGCTGGAACACCTGATTGCTCGCCCGGCAGACGCCTGGACCCTGGAAAGCATGGCGGCCTGCACCGGCTTGTCGCGCTCGGCTTTTTTCAAGCGCTTCACTGAATTGTGCGGGCAGTCGCCCGGCCAGGTGCTGCTGATGATGCGCATGCGCCACGCCTGCCAATTGTTCAAGCAGGACCAGACGGTCGCGGATGTCGCAGTGGCGGTGGGTTATCAGTCTGTGGCGGCGTTTACCCGAGCCTTCCACAAAGTGACCGGGCAGCAACCCGGCGCTTATCGCAAGGCCCAGGCCTAGCGTTGCAAACCGGTGCCCGGCCGACCACACAGCTCAACCAGCCAATCCACAAACACCCTCACCCGCTGTGACAACTGGCGATGGGGCGGATACAGCGCCGTCAGCGCCATTTTCGGCACCGGCAACTGCGCCAGCACGGGCACCAGGCGGCCCTCGGCCAGTTGCCGCATCGCATGATAGTGCGGCGCCTGAATCAGGCCATAGCCGGCTTCGCACGCAGCGAAATAACCATCGGAGCTGTTGACCGCCACGCGCTTGGGCAACTGGATCGAGTGCACGGCGTTGTCGACCAGGAACTCCAGGCCGAACCGCTTGCCACTGGCCGTGGAGACATACTCGACCATCTGGTGATTGGCCAGGTCGTCGAGGCCCGCCGGTATGCCCATGCGCTCCAGGTACACAGGACTCGCCAGGGTCAACTGGTCCATCATTGCCAAAGGCCTGGCCACCAGCGACTCATCCAGGGCCGGACCGCCGCGCAGCACGCAATCCACACCTTCGCGGATCAGGTCCACCGGGCGGTCGTTCAGGCCGATGTCCAATTCGATCTGCGGATAGCGCGCGGTGAACGCCGGCAACGCGGGAATCACAATCAAGCGCCCGATCCCCGAGGGCATATCCACGCTCAAGGTGCCGCGTGGGTTCTGGCGGCGGGTGGAGAACACCGCCTCGGTTTCCTCCAGATCGGTGAGCAGCTGTACGCAACGCTGGTAATACGCAGCGCCGTCCAGGGTCGGGCTGACCTGGCGCGTGGTGCGCTGCAGCAACTGCACGCCCAGGTGCGCTTCCAGTTGCTTGATCAGGATGGTCACCGACGCGCGCGGCAGTTGCAGGCTGTCGGCGGCCTTGGCAAATCCACCCAACTCGACAATCCGGGTAAACACACGCATGGCGTTAAAACGATCCAAGGGCCGACTCCAGGAGGATTATTTAGAAATTACCAATAGTGATAGTGCTTTTAGCCGGTTTATCCAGGTTTTGTCGAGGGTAACAATGGCGTCCTACCTCATCAGGAGCTGCACCCATGCACACTCGTCAACTCGGTAAGAACGGTCCCCACGTCAGTGCCATCGGCCTCGGCTGCATGGGCATGAGTGACTTCTATACCCCCGGCACCGACACCACGGAGGCCACTGCCACCCTGCATCGCGCCTTGGAGTTGGGCGTCAATTTTCTGGATACCGCCGATATGTACGGCCCCCACACCAATGAGCAACTGATCGGCAAAGCCATTGCCGGCAAACGTGACCAAGTGTTCCTGGCGAGCAAGTTCGGCATTGTGCGTGACCCGGCCAATTCGGCGGTGCGTGGAGTGAACGGTCGCCCCGAGTACATTCGCGATGCCATCAACGGTACCTTGCAGCGCCTGGGCGTGGACACCCTGGACCTGTACTACCAGCACCGAATCGACCCGCAGGTAGCCATCGAAGAAACCGTCGGTGCCATGGCCGAGCTGGTGCAGCAAGGCAAGGTGCGTTACCTGGGGCTGAGCGAAGCATCCGCCGCCACGCTGGAGCGCGCCCATAAGGTGCACCCGATCAGCGCCCTGCAAAGCGAATATTCCCTGTGGAGCCGCGACCAGGAAAGCAACGGCTGCCTCGCGGCCTGCCAACGCCTGGGGATTGCGTTTGTGCCTTACAGCCCGCTGGGCCGAGGCTTCCTGACGGGCGCACTGAAAAGCCCGGAGGATTTCGATGCCGATGACTACCGCCGCGCCAACCCACGCTTCCAGGGCGAAAACTTCGCGAAGAACCTGCAACTGGTCAAGCAGGTTCAAACCCTCGCGGCAGACAAAGGCGTCACTGCCGGGCAACTGGCGCTGGCGTGGGTGTTGGCACAAGGCGACTTCATTATTCCGATTCCTGGCACCAAGCAGCGCAAGTACCTGCAGGAGAACGTGGCGGCCGTGTCGATACGACTCGGCGCGGCTGAACTGGCGGCACTGGAGAGGATCTTTCCGGCCGATGCAAGTGCCGGCCTGCGCTATCCCGCAGAGGTGATGGCCATGCTGGATATCTGACGGCCAAGCTCAAGGGGCACCCGGTTTGCGGTGCTCCGACGCCAACACGTTTAGCACTAAAGCCCCTCCGGGGGCGGGGAACCTTCTCAGTCGGAGTTCCACGTAATAGCAACCCTGATACGTAATCAGGGTGCCCTTACACGCACACCCAAGAGGACATGCCGATGCTATCTGCACTTGCCCATTCCCTGACATCCGGACTCTACGCCCAACTCCCCCAGCCTTTCGCTGAAACAAACGCTTCGCACTTCACCCCTCCCACCGACCTGACGCCAGGCATCGTGAACCGCCGCACCCACACGCTGCTTGTCGACGGTGACACCAAAATCAGCAGGGTCGTTGACTGGAACCCAGATGACCTCAAGGGACCGAAGATCCTGACCAGTTATCTCCACGTGGAAACCGGTAATGCCGCCGACCGTATCCACGTGCGCAGTTGGTCGGTGGACAAGCTGCAGATCTTCATCAACGATAAACCGCATTTAGTCGATATCAATACAAAGGAAAGAAGCGAGCACGAGCTTTTCATCGACAGCCACGGCGGTGACGACACGGTCATCATCGACGATGACGTCAAGCTTCGCGTGAGCGTGAAAGGCGGCGACGGCAACGATTATCTCCAGGCGGGCGGAGGTCGCAGCAGGCTTTTCGGAGGGGCTGGCAACGATATCCTGCAGGTGGGCAGCGGCCTGGGTTATGCCGAGGGCAACGACGGCGATGACACAATCATGGGAGGTCCCGGCAATGGCGTAATGTACGGTAATAAAGGCAAGGACCTGCTCATTGCAGGCTTTGGCCCCTCCACCAGGCAGACCTGTCTGGACGGTGGCGACGACAACGATGTACTTCTTGCAGGCAGCGGACATACCGTTGCACATGGGGGCAATGGCGATGACGTCCTTGCAGGGTACGAGCGCACGACCTTCTACACCGGCAAAGGAAACGACACTATCTGGAACAACCAGCCCAAGGACCTTATCTACGCCAAGGCCAGGGATGGTTTCGACCGCACCAGGGGTTCGACTTTCACCGAAGTGAAGCCAAGCAATGCCGGCAACCTGGGATTCAGTGTAGAAACTCCCCCTGATACCCCGGAGGAGGACGCACAGGCTTTCAAGCAGCGCGTCGCCGACGATTTTGAATTTCTGCGCAGTTCACCCATAGGGCAACAAGCACTCAAACAAATGGATGAGCTCGCGGTGGCAAATGGCGGCAAGGTTACCATCAAGCCGATCGGTAACGGCGGTACCCAATACGTTCCTGGCAGTAGTGAACTGGATGAATTGACGCCCGAGGAGCGCGAAAGCGCAGAAGCCGGAACCTACGGGCATATCACGGATGGCGTTCCCGGTTTCCGCGTCACTCGCGGCATCATTCACTATGACCCGCCATCTATTATCGAAAACGCCGAGCGTACCCACACAATCGTGCCCGTAACCGGTCTAGCCCATGAGATAAACCACGCCTACACCTACGCAACCGGTACAACCGAGCATGGGTACACCCGCGAAGCGCCGGGGGACGACGGCCTTGTCGAGAATGGTGAACGTCAAGTCATCGGTTTACCCTACGTTGAAGAACCTTCCGAGGACGGCACCCCCCCTCGACATCAGCGCGTGTAACCAATCCGAAACACTTCATCGAGAACGCCCTGAATGCAGAAATGGGCAAACCCTTGAGGCAGTCCTACTTATGGACACCCAGCCCTCAAGGTCGCGGCGAGTGATACAGCGCCGGCAAGCCAGGCATTGATTCGATAAGCGGTAATCCCCATGGCGAGGCAACTGCTGGCCTCGCCATGTTAAAAACCTGATTTGGCACCTCCGTACCTAAAGCTCTTCCTCGCCAAGCCGATAGCCCTACGAAGCTCCAAAACAGCCGCGTCGATAATAAACGCTTCGTAAGGACGACCCCCATGCCCCCACTGCGTTCCATCCAAGCCCGCTATACCCTGTTCCTGGTGCTGTTCGTCCTGGTGTTGTTCGTGTTGACGGTCGTCGGCATCGGCCAACTGGTCGCGCCCACGCTGCGCCATACCGAGGAACAGGTGGTGCTCAACCGCATCAGTGAGGTGGCCGAGCAGATCCAGGGCGAACTCAACAAGGTTCAGTCCCAGCAACGCACCATCACCCAGACCATTCCCCTGCTCGACAGCGATGCCATCGACAAGGTCCTGCCGGGCCTGGTCGACCAATATGGTGAGCTGAAGGTCTTCGGCGGCGGTATCTGGCCGCTGCCCAACCAGCGCACGCCGGGGCGCAACAAGCACAGCACCTTCTGGCACCGCGATGCCTCGGGCAAGCTGGCAGTGAACACCTTCTGGAACAGCGACCCCGCCCCCAACTATTACGACCAGAGCTGGTACAAGGGCGGTCTCGCGTCGCCACGCGGCCAATGTGCCTGGGCCGCGGCCTACAAGGACGACGCCAGCCAGGAGCCGCGCACCAACTGCGCCATGGCGATCCAGCGTGACGGCGCGGCGTACGGCGTGGCCACCATCGACGTGACCCTGGGCTTCTTCAACGAACTGGTAGCCAGCAAGGAAAAGGACATCGGCGGGCAAATGCTGATCGTCGAAGGCGATGGCAAGATCATCAGCAACAGCACGCGCCTGAGCAGCCCGGTGGTATTGAAGAACATCAGTGAATTGACCGGCACCTCGGCCTTTGCCGCCCAGGTCAGCAAGGCCCTGGCCCATCGCGACCAGGCCTTGCAGCGCAACGAGTTCGACAACCAGGGCGTGGCCAGCACCTTCTACATGCGCCCCATCGAAGGCACGCCGTGGTTCCTCGCCACCGCCCTGCCCACCTCGCTGATCACCGCCCAGCGCGATGACGTACTCGGCAGCCTGGCCCTGTTGCAGATCCCCATGGTGTTGCTGCTGGTGCTGCTGGCGGTGTATGCGATCCGCCAATTGGTGCAGCGCATGAAAATCCTGAAGGCCAACATCGACGCACTGTCCACCGGCGATGCCGACCTGACGCGGCGCATTACCATCCGCGCCGAAGACGAACTGGGCGCCATCGGTCATTCGGTGAACCGCTTTATCGTCTACCTGCAAGACATGATCGGCGAAGTGACCCAGGCCACCGGTGCCATGTCATCGGGCCTTGAGCAATTGCAGCAAACCTCGGCGCACACCAACAGCATCCTGGTGCGCCACGCCTCGGAGACCGACCAGACCGTTACCGCCATCACCGAGATGAGCTCCACCGCCGATACGGTGGCGCAGAACGCGGCGCAAACCGCTTCGTTCACCCAGCGCGCCAACGAACACGCCGACCGCTCCCGCGTGGTGGTGGGGGAAGCGTCCACCAGCGTCAGTGCGCTGATCGGCGAAGTCGCCAGTGCCACTCACACCGTGGAGAACATGCGCCAGGACGCCGCGCGCATCACCGAAACCCTCGGCGTGATCGGCGCGATTGCCGGCCAGACCAACCTGCTGGCCCTCAACGCCGCGATTGAAGCCGCGCGGGCCGGCGAGCAGGGTCGTGGTTTTGCGGTGGTGGCCGACGAAGTCCGCGCCCTGGCGGCGCGTACCCAGGCCAGCACTTCGCAGATCAATGAAATGCTCGCACGCCTGACCACCGGTGTCAGTTCGTCGGTGGCGGCCATGGAAAACACCCAGGCCAGCTGCCAGTCGGCGGCGGATGCCACGGCACGGGTGAACACCGGCCTCGACGAGATGGCCGGTTCGGTCAGCCATATCAATGACCTCAGCACCCAGATCGCCACCGCTGCCGAACAGCAAAGCGCGGTGACCGAGGAGATCAACCGCAGCATGGTGCATATCCGACATATGGTCGAAGAGCTGGTGCAGAGCGGCCATGCCACGCAAACCAATACACAAAGCCTGCTGGACGCCAATGGCCGGGTGATTGCGTTGATGGGCCGGTTCAAGGTGCGCTGATAAATGGCTGAAACACTCCCGTGCAATGTGCGGGAGTGGGACTATTCTGACAGTTCACAGCCACACAGGAGGTGTGCCATGCGCGCTGTCGAGCAGTCGGTCCGCTTGGATCGGATCAGTCAGGAACGTTTTATCCAGGCCCCTATCGATGCCGTCTACGACTATGTGACCCAACCGGATCGCTGGCACGAATGGCACCCCACCTCCCTCGGTGCCGACACCGGCACCAGCGGCCCCCTCCCCGCCGGCGCACGTTTTACCGAAATGATCGACTTGCTGGGCGTGCGCGTGCCCATGAGCTACCGCGTGCAGATCGCCCGGCGTCCCGACGAGTTCAAGACGGTGTTCACCTCACTGGCCGTCGACGGCTCGATTCATTACTTTTTGCAGCCCTTTCGCGACGGCACCCTGTTCAAGCGCGTGCTGACCTATGAAACCGAATTGCAGTTGGCCAGCCTCCATGAACGCATGATCGCGCTGTCGGCGATTGCACTGGACCGGCTCAAGCAGCGGATGGAAAACTCGCTCTCCGTATAATTTTGAAACATTAACCCGACGTCCCACGGATAAAAGCAGGGAGAATGCCCGGCTTACTGCCCGGTATTGGACGAGACCTCCATGAAAATTCCATTGCGATTGGCCCTGCTTTCAGTGCTGTTCACCACCACCCTGGCCCAGGCCGCCGACCTGATCCCCATCGATGTGCACCGCGACGCCAATTGTGGCTGCTGCAAAAAGTGGATCAGCCACCTGGAAAGCAACGGCTTCAAGGTCAAAGACCATGTCGAAGCCGACATGAGTGCAGTCAAGCAACGGCTGGGCGTGGCCCCGCGCCTGGGCTCGTGCCATACCGCCGTGATCGACGGCAAGTTCGTCGAAGGCCATGTGCCCGCCGAGCAGGTACTGGCCTTGCGCAAGCGCGACGACCTGCTGGGTATTGCCGCACCGGGCATGCCCATGGGTTCGCCCGGCATGGAAATGGACGGCCATGCCGAGGCCTATCAAGTCATCGGCCTGACCCGCGATGGCCAGGATGTGGTGTTGGCGGACTACCCGGCGCACTGATCGGTGCCGATGGGTTACCTGGGGCTGTTTCTTGCCGCATTCGGCGCGGCGACGTTACTGCCCCTGCAATCGGAAGCGGTGCTGGTCGGCCTCTTGATCAGCGGGCACTACAGCCTGTGGCTGCTGCTGGGTATCGCCACCCTGGGCAACGTCCTCGGCTCGCTGGTCAATTGGTGGCTGGGGCGCTGGGTGGAGCACTTCAAGCAGCGTCGCTGGTTTCCGGTCAGCGACAAGCAGCTGGAAAAGGCCCGCCATCATTACCAGCGCTGGGGGCACTGGACGCTGCTGCTCAGTTGGCTGCCGGTCATTGGCGACCCGCTGACGTTGGTGGCCGGGGTGATGCGTGAACCGTTGTGGCGGTTCCTGCTGCTGGTGACCCTGGCCAAGGGCCTGCGATACGCGGTGCTCGCCGCCGTGACCCTGCAATGGGTGTTAATCCCCCGTTAATCCCGCGCAAACAGCATCCGAGCATTCTGTCCGGAGCCCCGCCCATGCCTCTATCCCGCGTTTTTTGCATCGCCGGCCTGCTGACGGCCGGCGCCGCCCCGGCGTTCGCCGCCAGCTATGGCCCTGAGCTGCAAGGTTTCCAATACCCCTATCCCCTCGAACATTTCCAATTCCAATCCCAAGGCAAAGCCCTGCAAATGGGCTACATGGACGTGCCGGCCAAGGGCCAGCCGAACGGGCGCAATGTGGTGCTGATGCACGGCAAGAACTTTTGCGGCGCAACCTGGGAAGGCACGATCAAGGCCCTGAGCGACGCCGGTTATCGGGTGATTGCACCGGACCAGATCGGTTTCTGCAGTGCCAGCAAGCCCGACCACTACCAGTACAGCTTCCAGCAATTGGCCCTCAACACCCATCAATTGCTGGAAAAACTCGGCATTCAAAAGGCCACGCTCATAGGCCATTCCACCGGCGGCATGCTCGCCACCCGTTACGCGTTGATGTACCCCGAGCAGACCGAGCAGCTCGGGCTGGTGAATCCCATCGGCCTGGAAGACTGGAAAGCCCTGGGCGTGCCCACGCTCAGCGTCGACCAATGGTATGCGCGAGAACAGAAAGTCAGCGCCGAGGGGATTCGCAAGTACCAGCTCAATACTTATTACGTCGGACGCTGGAAGCCGGAGTACGAGCGCTGGGTAGACATGTATGCGGGCCTGAGCAATGGCCCCGGCCACGCGCTGGTCGCATGGAACTCGGCGTTGATTTACGACATGATCTTCACCCAGCCGGTGTACTACGAGTTCAAGCATCTGCAGATGCCCACCCTGTTGCTCATCGGCACCGCCGACACCACCGCCATAGGCAAAGACGTTGCGCCGCCGGCGGTCAAGGCCAGGATCGGCAACTACGCGGTACTGGGCAAGCAAGTGGCCAAACTGATTCCCCATGCCACACTGGTGGAGTTCCCGGGCCTGGGCCATGCACCGCAGATGGAAGAACCGGCGAAGTTTCACCAGGCGCTGTTGCAGGGCTTGAGCGCCCTTTAATCCAACTTTTCGAGGCACGCGTGCATGTCGGTACAGATCGCAGTCATTGATGATTGGCAAAATGTGGCCAAGGGCGTGGTGGATTGGTCGGTGCTGGAGGCGGTTGGGCAGGTGCACTTCCTGCACGATTACCCGGCAGATACCGCCACGATGATCGAGCGTTTGAAGGCGTTCGAGGTCATTTGCGTCATGCGCGAACGCTCGACCTTCGACCAAGCGCTGTTACAGGGTTTGCCCAACCTCAAGTTGCTGGTGACCGGCGGCATGCGCAATGCCGCCCTCGACATTGCCGCCGCCAAGGCCATGGGCATCCAGGTGTGCGGCACCGACAGCTACAAGCAGGCGGCGCCGGAGCTGACCTGGGCACTGATCATGGCGTCTACGCGCAATCTGCTGACCGAAGCCAACTCACTGCGCGCGGGTGGCTGGCAGGTGGGACTGGGTGGCGACCTGCATGGCAAGACCCTGGGAATTCTCGGGTTGGGCAGTATTGGCCAGAAGGTCGCGCAGTTTGCCCAGGTATTCGGCATGCGGGTGATTGCCTGGAGTGAAAACCTCACGCCGGAGCGCGCCGCGCAGGCCGGGGCGACCTGGGTCAGCAAGCGCGAGCTGTTTGAGCAGGCCGACATTCTCACGATTCATTTGGTACTCAGCGACCGCAGCCGTGGCCTGGTCGATGCCGAAGCATTGAGTTGGATGAAGCCGACGGCCCGGTTGGTGAATACCGCGCGCGGGCCGATTGTGGATGAGCAGGCGCTGGTGCAGGCATTGACCACTGGTCGCCTGGCGGGCGCGGCACTCGATGTATTCGCCGAGGAGCCGCTGCCGGTCGATCACCCGTTTCGCCACTTGCCCAACGTACTCGCCACGCCCCATGTGGGCTACGTGAGTGAGCAGAACTACCGGCAGTTCTATGAGCAGATGATTGAAGATATCCAGGCCTGGACCAAGGGCGCGCCCATTCGGGTGCTGGGCTGACGCACCAATCAGGTGCGGTCCGCACTAAGGGTGTGAGCGTAATTTTTGTGGTGAGCAGGCTTGCCCTGCGCTGGGGCGCGAAGCGGCCCTGAACCGGCGCAAGCCTGCTCACCACACCCTATCGCCTTCCTCAATTGCATATGGTTACAAGTTTTTTGTCCTACAAAATTCCCGCACAAACCCTACAGGCTCTGGAATCTGTCCTAGACTGATGACCGATGGGTCCCTTCCAAAACAAAAACCCCGCAAAAAATCTAAACTTTCGAACTCTGCCGTAGGTCCAGTTTTAAGGTAGGGCGAGTGCACGCGGTTCACACCCGATGCCCGTCCATCCAATCTATTTAAGCCGACCGTGCAACTGGCATAAGCCTTGCCAGTTTGTATAGCGCTTGTGCGCCTGGCCGCAGGATGCGGTCTTCGGAGCTAGTGGCAGCGGGCCATTAGCCAACCAACATTGGGAGAGAACTATGATCAGTGCCGCTGTAGATACTCAGGGAGAGCGTTTTAGTAAGGCGGCAGAGGGGCCAACGTCACTGGCCGACCTGCCCAACACTGTGCGGCCGATCGTGAGTAATAATCCCAATCGAAAGAAGGTATTGTTCGTCACCTCCGAGTTCGCCGACCTGGTGAAAACCGGTGGCCTGGGCGACGTGTCCGCGGCCCTGCCCCGCGCCATGGCCCACTTGCATGATGTGCGCGTCCTGATCCCCGGTTACCCGCAGGTGATGGAAAGCGACAACCCGATCCATATCATCGGTGAGCTGGGTGGCCACGCCGCGCTGCCGCCGTGCAAGATCGGGCGCATGGACCTCAAGGACGGCCTGGTCATCTATGTGCTGATCTGCCCCGAGCTCTACGAGCGCGAAGGCACGCCCTACGGCGCCAACAACGGCCGCGACTGGCCGGACAACCATATTCGCTTCGCCCGCCTGGGCCTGGCCGCCGCCGACATGGCCGCCAACCTGGCCCAGATCCACTGGTGCCCGGACCTGGTGCACGCCCACGACTGGCCCGCCGGCCTGGCCCCCGCCTATATGCACTGGCGTGGGTCACGCACACCGACCCTGTTCACCATCCATAACCTCGCCTATCAAGGCGTGGTCAGCCTGGCCTCGACGCCGGAGCTAGGCATTCCGCCCCACGCCTTGCAGCAGGAAGGCATGGAGTTCTACGGCAAGATGTCGTTCCTCAAGGCGGGCATGGCGTATTCCAGCCACATCACCACCGTGAGTGCCACCTACGCCCAGGAAATCACCACGCCGGAATTCGGCTGCGGCCTCGACGGTTTCCTCGCCGCCAAGACCCAGCAGGGCCTGCTCAGTGGCATCCCCAACGGCATCGATGAAAGTTGGGAAACCTCCACCGACACGCACCTGACCCACAACTTCAATATCGGTGACTGGGAAGGCAAGGCCATCAACGCCGACCACGTGCGCGAACTGTTCGGCCTGCATGACTCCACCGGCCCGCTGTTCGCGGTGGTCTCGCGCCTGGTCTACCAGAAAGGCCTCGACCTCACCGAAGCGGTGGCGAGCTTTATCGTCGAGAACGGCGGCCAGATCGCCATTATCGGGCGCGGCGAGCCGGAAGAAGAACAGGCCATGCGTGAACTGGCGCTGCGCTTCCCGGGCCAGGTCGGTGTGCGCATCGGCTTCAACGAGACCGACGCGCGGCGCATGTTTGCCGGCAGTGACTTCCTGCTGATGCCATCGCGCTACGAGCCCTGCGGCCTCAGCCAGATGTATGCCCAGCGCTTCGGCTCGCTGCCCGTGGCTCGCAACACCGGCGGGCTGGCGGACACCATCGAGAATGGCGTCACCGGCTTCCTGTTCAATGAATCCACCGTAGAGAGCTACGAAGAAGCCCTGAGCCGTGCGTTCCGGGTCTTCGCCAATAAAGGCCTGCTCAACGCCATGCGCAGCCGTGCCATGACCCAACCCTTCAACTGGTGCCAGGCGGTGGAACCCTACGCCGAGCTGTATGAACAACTGGTGGCCAAGGCCTTGGGGAAATCGACTAAATAATCAAGGGAGGTCTTCATAGATGCCGTTACGGACTTTGGAAACCTGGCCCCACGGCGCAATCATGCTGGACGCGCAACACACGCGTTTTGCCTTGTGGGCGCCAGACGCGTTTTATGTCAGCGTTGAATTGGAAAACGGTAAATCCATCGCCATGCTGCCCCAGGCAGATGGCTGGTTCGAGACTGAAGTGAAGTGCCCGGCGGGCACCCGCTACCGCTATAACATCGATGGGGAAATGGATGTTCCCGACCCCGCGTCCAGGGCCCAGGCCTCGGACGTGCATGGCTGGAGCCTGGTGGTCGACCCGCTCGCCTACACCTGGCGTCACGCCAACTGGCAAGGCCGCCCCTGGCACGAAGCCGTGATCTACGAAGTGCACGTCGGCGCGATGGGGGGCTACGCCGAAGTCGAAAAGCACCTGCCACGCCTGGCCGAGCTGGGCGTCACCGCGATTGAATTGATGCCGCTGGCGCAATTTCCCGGTGAGCGCAATTGGGGGTACGACGGTGTGCTGCCCTACGCACCACAGTCCTCCTACGGCTCGCCCGAGCAACTCAAGCACCTGGTCGACAGCGCCCACGCACACGGGCTCGCTGTGATCCTCGACGTGGTCTACAACCACTTCGGCCCCGACGGCAATTACCTGGGCCAGTACGCCAAAGGCTTCTTCCAGGAAGACGTGCATACGCCGTGGGGCGCCGGGATCGACTTCGAGCGCCGTGAAGTGCGGAATTTCTTCCTCGATAACGCACTGATGTGGCTGCTCGAATATCGCTTCGACGGCCTGCGCCTGGACGCCGTACACGCCATCGACAACCCCGGTTTCCTCCAGGAACTCGCGCATCGGGTACGCCAGCAGGTGGATACCGGTCGGCATGTGTGGCTGGTGCTGGAAAACGAGCTGAACCAGGCCAGCCTGCTCAAGGAGGATTTCGACGCGCAATGGAATGATGACTTCCATAACGTGCTGCACGTGTTGCTGACCGGCGAAACCGATGCCTATTACAGCGACTTTGCCCAGGATCCCACCACCAAACTCGCCCGGTGCCTGGGCGAAGGGTTCATCTACCAGGGCCACACCACCCGCCATGGCCACGAGCGCGGCGAACCGAGCGCTGAACTACCGCCCACGGCCTTCGTCGCATTCCTGCAGAACCATGACCAGATCGGCAATCGCGCCCTGGGCGAACGCCTGCACCAGCTCTGCTCGCCCCAGGCGCTCAAGGCTGCAACCGCCCTGCTGCTGCTGTCGCCGATGATTCCGCTGATGTTCATGGGGGATGAGGCGAACGCGAGCGAGCCGTTCCTGTTTTTTACCGACCACCACGGTGAACTGGCCGAAGCGGTACGCGAAGGCCGACGCAATGAATTTGCCGACTTCGCCGCGTTCCATGACCCCGAGCGTCGTGAACGCATCCCGGATCCCAACGCACTGTCGACATTCGCGCAATCGGCCCCGGTGATCGCCGATAACCCGCACGCCGAGCTCTACCGCCAACTGCTGGGCCTGCGCCATCGCCATATTGTGCCGCACCTGCCTGGCGCCGTGGCATTGGGCGCGCAGGTGCTGGCCTACGCCGCCGTCAGTGCGCGCTGGCGCCTGGGCAACGGCAGCCTGTTGCAGATCGACCTGAACCTGAGCGCCACGCCGCTGGATCACCCGGCCACCGCGCCGGTCCTGTTCGAAACGCCGGCCCTGCAAGGTGCGCAACTGCCGCCCTTCAGCGCCCGCGTCACCTTATCCCCTGTTGGAGAGCACCCTTGAGCGAAGCGAACCTGGAAATCCTCGCCAGCCGCGCGGGCCTGGCCGTCGATTGGATCGACGCAAACGGCCGCCCGCAACGAGTGACACCCGACGCCCTGCGCGCGGTTCTCAAAGGCCTGGGCCACCCGGCCGACAACGATGCCGACATCAACGCCAGCCTGCTTGAATTGGAGCGGGTGCAACAAGACAAGCACCTGCCGCCCCTGATGACCGTCGACAGCGGTGAAGGCCTCGACCTGGCGCGCTACTTCGAACCCGACACCCTGTGCCGGGTCAACCTCGAAGACGGCGAGACTCTGGAGCTACGCCTCGACGGCGACTCCGTGCTGCCCGGCGTTATCGCCCTGGGCTACCACCAGGTGCATATCGACGATCAAAGCTTCACCTTGGCCGTCGCGCCCACCCATTGCTACAGCGTGGCCGAAGCGGTAGACAACCGCCCCGCCCGCGCCTGGGGCCTGAGCGCCCAGCTGTATTCACTGCGCCGCTTGGGCGATGGCGGTTTCGGCGACACCCTGGCCCTGGAACACCTGGTCCGTTCCGCCGCCGAACGCGGCGCCGATGCCCTGGCGATCAGCCCGATGCACGCGATGTTCAGCGCCGATACCGAGCGCTACAGCCCGTACTCGCCGTCCAGCCGCCTGTTCCTCAACAGCCTGTATGCCTCGCCCGCCTGCATTCTCGGTGAACGTGAGGTGCGCAACGCGATTGAAGCCCTTGGCCTGGAAGAAGAGCTGCACGCGCTGGAACAGCACAGCCTGATCGACTGGCCGGCCGCTGCGCGGGCCAAACAACGGCTGTTGCGCGTTCTGTATGAAGACTTCCGCCACGGCCATCACCCGCAGCACGCCGACTTCCTGAGCTTTCGCCAGGCTGGTGGCGAGGCGCTGGAAAACCATTGTCGCTTCGAAGCCGTGCAGGCCGTGCGCGCCGCTGCAGGCGAGGACCTTGACTGGCGCCACTGGCCTGAAGAGTGGCGCTCGCCGCAAAGCCCGGCGCTAGTGGCGTTCGCAGAAGAGCACCACGTCGAGATCGGCTTCTACGCCTTTGGTCAATGGCTGATCGCCCGTTGCCTGGAGCGCGCCCAACAAGCCGCCAAAGGCAGCGGCATGGGCGTCGGCTTGATCGCTGACCTGGCCGTCGGTGCCGACGGCGGTGGCAGCCAGGCCTGGAGCCGCCAGGATGAGTTGCTGGCCGACCTGACCGTGGGCGCGCCACCCGACATCCTTAACCGCGCCGGCCAGGGCTGGGGCATTTCCGCGTTCTCGCCCGAAGGTCTCAAGCGCAACGGTTTCCGCGCGTTTATCGAGATGCTGCGGGCCAACTTCGCCCATGCCGGCGGCTTGCGCATCGACCATGTGATGGGCCTGCAACGCCTGTGGGTGATCCCCATGGACGCCTCGCCGCGTGAGGGCGCTTACCTGTATTACCCGGTGGACGACCTGTTGCGCCTTCTGGCGCTGGAATCCCACCGCCACCAGGCCATCGTGCTCGGCGAAGACCTCGGCACAGTGCCCGATGGGCTGCGCGAAAAACTCATCGCCCGCTCGATCCTCGGCATGCGCGTGCTGTTGTTCGAACAGGGCCACGATGGCCAGTTCAAGCCGATCCTCGACTGGCCGGACAACGCCCTGGCCACCACCAGCACCCACGACTTACCGACCCTCAACGGTTGGTGGCACAGCCGCGATATTGACTGGAACGTCCAGCTGGGCCTGATCGATGCGCCCACCGTGGAGCAATGGAGCGAGCACCGCCTGCGTGAACGCCAGGCGCTGCGCCAGGCCTTGAGCCAGGACCCGCAGAACTTCGTCGATGAGATCCGCAATGAAACCGACCACATGATCGACGCCAGCGTGCGCTACCTCGGCCACACCCGTGCGCCGCTGGTGTTGTTGCCGCTGGAAGACGCCCTGGGCCTGGAAGAACAGGCCAACCTGCCCGGCACCACCGACACCCACCCCAATTGGCGCCGCCGTTTGCCGGGCGAGGCCTCCAGCCTGCTCGACAACGCCGGTGCCGCGCGCCGCCTTGAACTGCTGGCCGTCGCGCGTAACCAAGCCTATGAGCGTGACCGATGAAAGCCCTGCCCCTGCGCGCGACCCAGCGCCTGCAATTCCACAAAGGTTTTACCCTGGATGACGCGGTCCCCCTGGTACCGTATTTCGCCCAATTGGGCATCAGCCATCTATATGCCTCGCCCTTGCTGAGTGCGCGTGCCGGTTCCATGCACGGCTACGATGTGGTCGACCCCACCAGCGTTAACCCCGAGCTGGGCGGCGAACCGGCCCTGCGTCGCCTGGTCGCGGCCCTGCGCGAGCACGATATGGGGCTGATCCTCGATATCGTCTCCAACCATATGGCCGTGGGCGGCGCCGACAACCCCTGGTGGCTGGACCTGTTGGAATGGGGCCGGCTGAGCCCCTACAGCGAATTCTTCGATATCCAGTGGCACTCCCCCGACCCGCTGCTCAAGGGCCAATTGCTCATGCCCTTCCTCGGCAGCGACTACGGCGAAGCCTTGCAGAGCGGCACGCTGACGCTGCATTTCGATGCCGCCCACGGCGCGTTTCATGTCGAGCATTACGAACATCGCTTCCCGATCTGCCCACGGGATTACGCGGCGATCCTCGGCGCCGACGAGCTGCTTAAACCCCTGGCCGACCGTTTCAGCGCCCTGGCGTATCAGGATGACGCCTACGCCGAAGCCGCCTGGCTCAAGCAGGCATTGGCCGAGCGTGCCACCGAAGTCCTCGAGCTTATCGAACGCCGACTGACCGAGTTCGACGGACGCACGCCGGAGGGCTTCAAGCGTCTGCACCACTTGCTCGAGCAACAGGCCTACCGCCTGGCCAGCTGGCGCACGGCGGCGGACGATATCAACTGGCGGCGCTTCTTCGACGTCAACGAACTGGGCGGGCTGCGCGTGGAGCGCACGGCGGTGTTCGAAGCCACCCATGGCAAGATCTTCGAACTGATCAGCCAAGGCCTGGTGGATGGCCTGCGCATCGACCACATCGACGGCCTGGCCGACCCGCGCGGTTACTGCCGCAAGCTGCGTCGTCGGGTGGATTCGCTGTCGCCCGAGCGGCACTTGCCGATCTTCGTCGAAAAAATCCTCGGCGAGGGGGAAACCCTTCGCGAAGACTGGCAAGTGGACGGCACCACCGGCTACGAATTCATGAACCAGTTGTCGTTGCTGCAACACCATCCCGAGGGCTTTGCGCCGCTGGCCGAGGTGTGGACACGCCACAGCGAACGGCCCTCGGCGTTTATCGAAGAGGCGCGGCTGGCCCGCCAGCAAATCCTCAACGGCTCCCTGGGCGGCGACTTTGAAAGCGTGGCCCAGGCCCTGTTGCAGGTGGCCCGCGACGACGTGATGACCCGCGACCTGACCCTCGGCGCGATCCGTCGCGCATTGCAGGAACTGATCGTGCACTTCCCGGTGTACCGCACCTATATCAGTGCCCGTGGTCGCAGCGCAGATGACGACAAGGTGTTCCAGCAGGCCCTGGACGGCGCCCGCACGACCCTTGGCGAGGGCGACTGGCCGGTGCTCGAGCATCTGGAAAATTGGCTCGGCGGCCAGCCCTGGCGCAATCGTCCGGTGGGCCGCGAGCGCAAGATGCTCAAGCATGCCTGTGTGCGCTTCCAGCAACTGACCTCGCCGGCAGCGGCCAAGGCCGTGGAAGACACCGCGTTCTACCGCTCGGCCGTGCTGCTGTCGCGCAACGATGTGGGCTTCAGTACTGAGCAGTTCAGCGCGCCGTTGGCCGAGTTTCATGCCATCAACCAACAGCGCTTGCAGGCCTTCCCCGACAACCTGCTGGCCACCGCCACCCATGACCACAAGCGCGGCGAAGACACCCGGGCACGCCTGGCCGTGCTCAGCGAGTGCGCGCCGTGGTACGTCGAGCAAGTGGAGCATTGGCGTACCCTGGCGGCGCCCTTGCGCGACGACGCGGCCACACCGTCGGCCGGTGATGAACTGATCCTGTACCAGGTGTTGCTGGGCAGTTGGCCGCTGGACCAGGCCGAGGACTTCGAGGGCTATCACCAGCGCCTGTGGCAGTGGCAACAAAAAGCCCTGCGCGAAGCCAAGTTGCAGAGCAGCTGGAGCGCGCCCAATGAGGCCTATGAACAGGGTGTCGAGGCTTTTCTCACCCGCCTGCTGCTCACGGAGGAAGGTCGGCCCCTGCGCAGTGCGATCAATAACGCAGCCCAGGCCATCGCCCCCGCCGGCGCACTGAATGGACTGGCGCAAACCTTGCTTCGCCTTACCGTGCCGGGTGTGCCGGACCTGTACCAGGGCGATGAGTTCTGGGACTTCAGCCTGGTGGATCCGGACAACCGTCGCCCGGTGGATTTCACCGCGCGGCAACAGGCACTCAATACCCCGCCGGACATCGGCGAACTGTTGTTCAACTGGCGTGATGGGCGTATCAAGCAAACCTTGATTGCCCACGTACTGGCCTTGCGCAAGGCCCATCCGCAGGTGTTCCGCAGCGGCCGCTATACAGCGTTGGAAGTGGTCGGCCAACACGCCGAGCGGGTGGTCGCATTCTGCCGCGAACACCAAGGCAAACGCGTGCTGGTGGTGGTGCCACGCTGGTCCCATGAGCTGCTTGAAAACGGTGTGCGTCCCCAGATCAATGCGCGGGTTTGGGGCGATACACGGGTGAAATTACCGTTCGCCGCACCAACGCAAAACTGGAAGGGACTTTTTCATACAGGCGCAGTCACACCAGACAAGGAGCTGTTGATCAGCACTGCCCTGGGGGATTTCCCGGTCAATGTCTTTATCAATCCTGATGATCAAGAAAGCTGAAAATTTTCTGTGAGGAGCATTGTGATGAGTACTGAAGACAAACGCATACGCGAACTGGCGCATCAGATCTGGGAGTCTGAAGGCAAACCCCACGGGGAAGACGCGCGCCACTGGGAGATGGCGCGCAAGCTGGCCGAAGCCGAAGCGCTGACGCCGAGCAAACCCAAACCCGCCGCGAAGCCCAAGACCGCACCCAAGCCGGCGGCGAAGGCCAAGCCACCGGCGCCAGCCGCAAGCAAGCCGGCGCCGCCGGCGGCCAAGAAGCCACCCGCGCCGAAAAAGCCCAAGGCTTAACGCGCACGGCGCCATCAACCTTTTGCCGGCGCGGTCGGCAAAAGGTGACTTCACTCTTCTTATCATCAGCTGAAAACTCGTCAGCACGGCCGCGTTCGGCCCGAAAAAATAGCCTTGCAGGAGCAACTCAATGAGCAAACCCCATAAGACCCCTTCGACGCCGGGCAGCGAGCCGTCGCGGATTCGTGAAGGTTTGCCCTTCCCCCTCGGCGCTACCTGGGATGGCCTGGGTGTCAACTTTGCGCTGTTCTCGGCCAACGCCGAGAAAGTCGAACTGTGCCTGTTCGACGACACCGGCGAAGTGGAACTCGAGCGCATCGAACTGCCCGAATACACCGACGAAATTTTCCACGGTTACTTGCCCGACGCCCACCCTGGGCTGATCTACGGCTACCGTGTGTACGGGCCTTATGACCCGGCCAATGGTCATCGCTTCAACCATCACAAATTGCTGATCGACCCCTACGCCAAGCAACTGGTGGGCGAACTCAAATGGTCCGAAGCGCTGTTCGGCTACACCATCGGCCACCCGGACGACGACCTCAGTTTCGACGAGCGTGACAGTGCGCCCTTCGTGCCCAAGTGCAAGGTCATCGACCCGGCGCACACCTGGGGCAACGACCAGCCGGTGCGGGTGCCGTGGGACCGTACGATCATCTACGAAACCCACCTGCGCGGCATCAGCATGCGCCACCCTTCGGTGGGCGAAGACGTGCGCGGCACCTGTGCCGGGTTGATGGAAGATGATGTGCTCAAGCACATCCGCCAGTTGGGCATCTCGTCGGTGGAGTTGCTGCCGGTGCACGCCTTCGTCAACGACCAGCACCTGCTGGAAAAAGGCATGACCAACTACTGGGGCTACAACAGCATTGCGTTCTTCGCCCCCGACCCGCGCTACCTGGCCAGCGGCAAGATCGCCGAGTTCAAGGAGATGGTCGCGCACCTGCACGAGCAGAAGCTGGAAGTGATCCTCGACGTGGTCTACAACCACACCGCCGAAGGCAACGAGCGCGGCCCGACCCTGTCCATGCGCGGCATCGACAACGCTTCGTACTACCGGCTGATGCCCGATGACAAGCGCTTCTACATCAACGACTCAGGCACCGGCAACACCCTGGACCTGAGCCACCCGTGCGTACTGCAGATGGTCACCGACTCCCTGCGTTACTGGGCCAACGAGATGCACGTCGACGGCTTCCGCTTCGACCTGGCGACCATCCTGGGCCGCTACCGCGATGGCTTCGATGAACGCCACAGCTTCCTCGTGGCCTGCCGCCAGGACCCGGTGCTGCGCCAGCTGAAACTGATTGCCGAGCCCTGGGACTGCGGCCCCGGTGGCTACCAGGTGGGCAACTTCCCGCCAGGCTGGGTTGAATGGAACGACCGCTTCCGTGACACCGTAAGGGCTTTCTGGAAAGGCGATGACGGCCAACTGGCGGACTTCGCCGGGCGCATGACCGCCTCGGGCGAGATGTTCAACCACCGTGGCCGCCGCCCGTACAGTTCGGTGAACTTCATCACCGCCCATGACGGTTTCACCCTGCATGACCTGGTGTCGTACAACGACAAGCACAACGAAGCCAACGACGAAAACAACCAGGACGGCAGCAATAACAACCTGTCCTGGAACCACGGCGTCGAGGGCCCCACCGACGACCCGGAAATCAACGCACTGCGCCTGCGCCAGATGCGCAACTTCTTCGCCACGCTGCTGCTGGCCCAGGGCACGCCGATGCTGGTCGCCGGTGACGAGTTCGCGCGGACCCAGCACGGCAACAACAATGCCTACTGCCAGGACAGCGAGATCGGCTGGGTCAACTGGGACCTGGACGAGGATGGCAAGGCGTTGCTCAAGTTCGTCAAGCGCCTGATCAAGCTGCGCCTGGCCTACCCGATCCTGCGTCGTGGGCGCTTCCTGGTAGGCGACTACAACGAAGACATCGGCGTCAAGGACGTCACCTGGTTGTCGCCGGATGGCACCGAGATGACCACCGAACAGTGGGAAGACAGCCACGGCCGTTGCCTGGGCATGCTGATGGATGGCCGCGCCCAGGAAACCGGGATTCGCCGCGCCGGTGCCGACGCCACCCTGTTGCTGGTGGTGAACGCCCACCACGACGTGGTCAATTTCCGCCTGCCGCCGGTGCCGGAGGGTGAGTTCTGGACCTGCATGCTCGACACCAACGAGCCGGCGGTACGTGGCCAGGAACGCTTCGAGTTCGACCACGAGTACGGTGTGACCGGCCGCTCGCTGCTGCTGTTCGAACTGCAGCGTGACGACGAGGTGTGACATGGCACTGCATGGATTCCTTCAAGGCTTCCAGGGCTATGCGGACACGCAGGACCTGGCCAAGGCCCTGAGGGCATTTCAGGAGGAAGGCCTCGATCAGTTGCCGCTGCCTGGCAGCGGCGACACCCTGGGGCGGTTCAGCCGCCTGGCGCAGGTGGCGGGTCATGACCTGCGCTTGTGCAAGCTGTTCGAAGGCCACACCGATGCGTTGGCCATCATTGCCGAGCTGCGTAGCCCGGCGCCGCCTTTGGGCAGTCTGTGGGGCATGTGGGCCGCAGAACCGCCGAATGCCAAGGTGCAGGTGCGCTGCGAGGGCCATCGCCTGCGTCTGGACGGGCGTAAAGCCTGGTGTTCCGGGGCGGCGGTGCTCAGCCATGGTTTGCTGACGGCGTGGGATGAACAAGGCGGCCAGCAATTGGTGGCGGTGCAGATGGACCAACCGGGCATCACGGTCACCCACGACGGTTGGAATGCCGTGGGCATGGCCGCCACCGGCAGCGTCGAGGTCGTCTTTGACGGCGCCCATGGCCTTGCCGTGGGCGGCCCCGGCGACTACCTCGGGCGTCCCGGATTCTGGCAAGGCGGCATCGGTATCGCCGCCTGCTGGTACGGTGCGGCACAACGCCTGGCCGAGGTGTTGCGCGATCACTGCAGCAAGCGCTCGGAGCCTCACGCCCTCGCCCATCTGGGGGCGGTCGACAGCGCCTTGAACAGCGCTGCCTGCGTGCTGCGGGCCAGTGCGGAGCAGATCGACCGCTACCCCAGGGCCGATGCCCGGCACCTGGCCCAGCAGGTGCGCGCGAGCATCGAGGACACCGTCGAGCAGGTCATGCGGCACGTGGGCAGAGCCGTGGGCGCGGGTCCGTACTGCAAGGATCCGCACTTCGCCCAGTTGATGGCGGACCTGCCGGTGTATGTCCGCCAGAGCCATGCCGAACGCGACCTGGCCGGCCTCGGCGAACTGGTCGCAGGGGAACCCACAGGGAGGTGGCAGTTATGAAACCCAACCCGATCGTCGGCCAGGGCACGCCCCTGCAGCGCTGGCAGGACTCGCCGCTGATGGCCGAACTGCCGCAGATCAGCGTCGAACAATTGGTACCCGAGGGCCACCGCGCGGTGATCATCGCCCCACACCCGGATGACGAAGTGCTGGGCTGTGGCGGCCTGTTGCAAGGCTTGGCCGAACTGGGCCGGCCCATTCAATTGATTTCGGTAACCGATGGCAGCGCCAGTCACCCCGGCTCCACCCACTGGTCGGTGGAGCGCTTGAGCGTGGTGCGCCCCCAGGAGTCGGCCCAGGCCCTGCACCGCCTCGGTGTGCCGTTGCACAGCCTGAAATGGTTGCGGGCCGGCTTCAGCGACAGCCAGGTGGCAGCGCGGGAAGACCAGCTCAGCGCCTTTATCCAGCGCCACCTCAAACCCACGGATGTGGTGTTTACCACCTGGCGCGAAGATGGCCATTGCGACCACGAGGCCGTCGGCCGCGCGAGCGCCAGGGCGGCGCATGCGGTGGCTGCGACCCTCTATGAACTGCCGGTGTGGACCTGGCACTGGGCGTCTCCCGAGAACAGCCAAGTGCCCTGGCACCGTGCCCGCAAAATCCCCCTGAGCTGTGAAGCCGTCGCGCGCAAGCGCCACGCCATCCATGCGTTCGCCAGCCAGCTGGAGGGTGACCCGCAGATCGGCCTGCCGCCGGTGCTGGCGCCCTATGTGGTGGAGCGTCTGCTACAACCTTTTGAAGTGGTATTCGTATGAGTGTGGCGACGCCGTATTTCGATCAACTGTTTGCCGGTAACGACGACCCCTGGGCCTTTCGCCAACGCTGGTACGAGCGCCGCAAACGGGCGCTGACCCTGGCACTCTTGACCCGGCCGCGCTATGCCTCGGTGTTCGAGCCCGGTTGCGCCAATGGCGAATTGAGCTTCGAGCTGGCCCCGCGCTGTGATCACCTTTTGTGTTGCGACACCGCCTCGGCCGCCGTCGCCCTGGCACGCAGCCGCTTGCTGGGCTTTGCCCATGCCCGGGTGGAGCAGAGCCGCCTGCCCGGGCAATGGCCGACCGGCGAATTCGATCTGATCGTCTTGAGCGAGCTGTGCTACTACCTCGACCGCGATGACCTGTGCCGCTTGATCGATCGCGCCCTCGGCAGCCTCACCGCCAACGGCCAGGTGTTGGCCTGCCACTGGCGCCCGACGATCGACGGGTGCCCGCAGACCGCTGAACAGGTGCATGCCCTGCTCCATGAGCGGCTGGGGATGCCCCTGGTCGCCACCCACCACGAACCCGACTTTCTACTCGACCTGTGGAGCCGTGACGGCACTTCGGTTGCCACCCTTGAGGGCCTGCGATGATCGGCATTCTGATCCCGGTACATAACGAAGAGGCGCTGCTCGGCGAGTGTCTGGAGGCCGCATTGGTGGCTGCCCGTCATCCAGGCCTGCTGGGTGAAGCGGTGCAGATCCTGGTGCTGCTCGACAGTTGCAGCGATGCCAGTGCGGCGATTGCCGAGGGGTTCCCGGTGCAGCGCCTGGAGGTGCAGGCGCGCAATGTGGGCCATGTACGCGGGGTGGGCGCGCGGCACCTGCTCAACCAGGGTGCACGCTGGATTTCGTGCACTGACGCCGACAGCCGCGTGGCCCCCGATTGGCTGGTGGCCCAGTTGGCACTGGGCGCCGACGCGGTGTGCGGCACCGTGACCGTCGACACCTGGAGCGAAGGGTTCGACCCGGCGGCGCAGATCCGTTATCAGGCGGCGTACCACGCCCGTGACGGTCATCGCCATATCCATGGTGCCAACCTGGGCATCAGTGCCGGGGCCTATGTGCGGGCCGGAGGGTTCGAGCCGCTGCCCTGTCACGAAGACGTGCAATTGGTGCGCGACCTCGAGCGCTGCGGGGCGTCCATCGCCTGGAGCCACGCCCCGCAAGTCATCACCAGCGCGCGCCTGGAGGCCCGTGCCCAGGGCGGGTTCGGCGATTATTTGAAGAGCCTGATGTGCGCGTCTTGAAAAAAACGACATTGCAAAATGTAAAAGCGACCAATCCTTGTCTATGCTGATGACGCCTTGCTGGTAATTCAGGGTTGGATTACCACGCGTGCACCACGGCGGAGTCTGTGGTGAATAAATAGAGTCGTCCCGTCAACGGGGCACGACCCAGCATCAACCGACAAGGACGTAACGCCCATGAAGCCTGCCTCCCTCAGTGAAGGCCGTCGCGGCCCCGCGCAAATCTGGAACAGCGCACCGCAGTTGGCGCAAATCCCGCCTATCTCTACCGCCTCCCTGGTGCCCGCTGGCGCGCGCGTGGTGATCATCGCGCCGCATCCCGGCGACGAGGTGGTGGCCTGCGGCGGTCTACTGCAATTGCTCAGCACCCTGGAACACCCCCTGCAAATGATCTCCATCACGGACGGCAGTGCCAGCCACCCGGGTTCCCACGTATGGCCGGCCAGCCGCCTGAGTGTGGTGCGGCCCCAGGAAAGCGCCGAGGCGCTGCGCCGCCTGGGCATGCCCTTGCACAGCCTGAAGTGGATTCGCGGCGGTTTCTGCGACAACGCCCTCGCCGCTCGCGAGCCGCAACTGAGCCAATTTATCGCGCGCTACCTGCAACCGGGCGACGTGGTGTTTTCCACCTGGCGCAACGACGGCAATGACGACCATGAGGCCGTCGGCCGTGCCAGCGCCAACGCCTGCAGGCTGGTGGGCGCGCAACTCTATGAACTGCCGATCTGGGCCTGGCACTGCCCCGCCCGCGAGGGTGCGACGATCCCCTGGCAACGGGCGCGCAAGGTACGCCTGGACACCTGGACCGTGGCGCGCAAACTCCACGCCGTCCATGCGTATGCCAGCCAGTTGGCGGGCGACCCGCAGATCGGCCTGGCGCCGATATTGGCCCAGGTGCTGCTGGAGCGTATGCGCGAGCCTTACGAGATCGTGTTTTCGTAAGACCGGCAGCTCGTCTATACCTGTCAACTCTGACAGTAGCGCCCTGCACGATGTATGGCTAGGGTGCAAACAGCGCTGCACCCGTTGAGGTGCAGTCGAGAAAGCCATGCCAACTCCTTGCATTGGCCGGTGTTTTCGAACAGGTAACCCGCACTCCCTGCTCCGTATCGCGTGTCACGTTGTCATGGTCTGGCCTGCACCGGCCTTTGCCGGTGCCGGGGCAACTTTCCCCTCGCACGAGGATGGATCATGCGCTCACGGACTCTGACCCTGTTGTACCTGATTGCCCTGGCGGCACTGCCGAGCACCTCTTACGGGGCGTGCACCATCAGCAACACCGCCGGCGACGACCTCTCTTCCTGCGACAGCGGCACGGCACCGGGCTTTACCGACAGTGCCGGCAACAACACCCTGAACCTCAGCGCCACGGGGCGGATTACCGGGAATGTCACCTACGGCGCCGGCAACGATCTGGTGGATGTGAACGGGCCCAGTGCCGGGATTGATGGCAACCTCAACCAGGGCGATGGCAGTAATATTTTCCGGCTCAACCTGGGCAGCATCACCGGCAGCGTCAGCCAGGGCTCGGGCGCGGATGTGGCGCAGATCACCGGCGGACAGGCCGGCGCCGTCAGCCAGGGCGCAGGCGTCGACAGCTACGCCCAGAGCGGCGGCACCATTGCCTCACTGGCCCAGGGCGATGGCCTGGACACCTTCAACATGAGTGGCGGCACCATCACCGGAGCCTTCGAGGATGGCGACCAGGCCAGGATGAGCGGCGGCACCATCGGCCGGGTCGACATGAAGCTCGACAACAACCTGTTCGACATGTCGGGTGGCAGGATCATCGGCAACCTGGTGACCGGCTTCGGCAACGACACCATCCTGATCTCGGGCTCGGCCTTTGTCGGCGGCAATATCAGTGTCAGCGGGGGCAACGATCACGTGGCGGTGTCCGGTGGCGACGTCAACGGCCAGATACTCCTCAGCTTTGGCGACGATCACTTCGAATGGACCGGTGGCAACCTGCATTCGTTCGTACTGCTGGGCGCCGGTGACGACACGGCGGTGCTGCAGAACCTGGTCAACACCCAACTGGCCGCGGCGCAGTTGATCGACGCTGGCCTGGGTGTCGACACGCTCACACTGGACAATACCAAGGCAGGCGATCCGGGCCTGTTTCCCAACTGGGAAAGCATTCGGCTGGACAACCAGTCGCAGTTGATCCTGGGCGGAACGCTGAAACTGGGTGACAGCGACACCGGCACGGGCAGCCTGAGCATCGACGGAACCAGTGAACTGTTGATCGGCACGGGGGTGATCGACCCGTTTACGGCCGGCCAACGGGTGAACGTCACCAACAGCGGCACCCTCAACATGACCACCGGCAACACCCGCACCAGCGACACCTTGACCATCAATGGCAATTACACCGGCGACAACGGGCGGCTTGCATTGCAAAGCGCCCTGGGCGCGGATGATTCCCCCAGCGACAAACTGATCATCAACCAGGGCACCCTCGCCGGTACCACCGCCATCAGCGTCACCAACCTCGGCGGCGCGGGTGCGGCCACCCTGCAGGACGGCATCCAGGTGGTGCAGGCCCTCAACGGCGCGTCTGGCAGTGGCAGCGCGTTTACACTGGCGGGCCCGGTGTCTGCCGGCGCGTTCGACTACTACCTGTTCAAAGGCGGTGTCACGGCCGGTACGGCGGAGAACTACTACCTGCGCTCGACGGTCCCCGTGGTGCCGCCTGGCCCGGTGATTATCGTGCCGTTACCCACCCCCGTTCCCGGTGAACCACCGCTGCCGCCCAATCCCGGGACCGAACCGATCCCTATTTATCGCCCGGAAGTGCCGATCTACGCTGCGTTGTTTCCCGCCGCACAACAACTCGTGCAGGGCATGCTCGGCACCTTCCACCAGCGTATGGGTGACCAAAGCCAGCAGTTGCACACCGGCCCATTCACGTCGGGCTGGGGACGGACCTACGGCAACAGCACGCGCCAGAGCTTCACCGGAACGGTCAGCCCGTCGCTCGACAGTTCGGTGACCGGCTTCCAGGTGGGTACCGACCTGTACGCCAGCACCTACGACAATGGTCTGACCCAACGGAGCGGGTTCTTTGTCGGCCACAGCACCCTCAAAGGCAACATCAAGGGCTTCAACGGCGGCTGGCAGGACAAGGACGCCGGCAAGACCACCTTGCGCGGGGACAGCCTGGGGGTCTACTGGACGCTGATTGGCGCCAACCAGGCCTACCTCGACCTGGTACTGATGGGCACCCGCTTCGACGGCAATAACGAGTCGGATCGTGGCGTGAAGATGGACACCCGGGGGCACAATGTCACGGCGTCCGCCGAAGTCGGCTGGCCGTTTGCGTGGGTGGGTAACTGGGTGGTTGAACCCCAGGCGCAACTGATCGTCGGCAAGACCAAGCTGGCTAAGCAAAACGACGGGATCTCCGACGTTTCCTATGACGCCGACACCCAGGTCACCAGCCGCCTGGGTGTGCGCCTGCGCGGCGACTACCAGGTCCGCAGCATGCCGCTGCAACCCTACGTACGGGCGAATGTCTGGCGCACCAGCGCCGGGCAGAACACCGTCACCTTCAACGGTGTGACGGCCATCGACACCGAGCAGAAGTCCACCACCCTGGACCTGACCGCCGGCGCCACGCTGAAGGTGACCACGGGCATCAGCCTGTACGGCGAGGTGGGCTACAACCGCAACCTGGACAGTAACACCTTCAACGGCCGCCAGGGCACGGTGGGCTTGAGAATGGAGTTCTAGGGAACCCGTGAATCACCTATGACCGGGATTGACCACCCCGGCCGCCTTGAAGCGTGAAAACTGAAAGGCAATGCCCAGCCAGATAAACCAGGCCGGCATCACGTACAGCGCCAGGCGTGTATCCGGCCGCAACGCCAGCAGGCCGAGGACGCAGGCCATGAAGGCCAGGGAAAACCAGGCCATCGGCACACCGCCTGGCATCTTGTAGAGAGATCTGGCGTGCAGGTCCGGGCGCTTTTTGCGGTAGGCAATGTAGGACGCGAGGATGGTCGACCAGGTGAAAATCACCAGGATCGCCGACACCGTCGACACAATCGTGAAGGCAGTCATCACCTCCGGCACCACAAACAGCAACACCAGGCCCAGCAGCATCAGCAAGGTGGTGAAGGCCAGGCTGATAAACGGCACGCTGCTTTTCGACAAGCGTGCAAAGATACCCGGGGCGTCCCCCAGGTCAGCCAGGCCGAACAACATGCGGCTGGCGGAGAACACCCCACTGTTGGCCGACGATGCCGCCGAGGTCAGCACCACGAAATTGACGATCCCCGCCGCAGCTGGAAAGCCCGCCACCAGGAACAGTTCCACGAACGGGCTCTTGCTCGGCGACACCTGTTGCCACGAGGTGACCGCGATGATGCACCCCAGGGCCAGCACGTAGAACAGGATGATGCGCAGCGGAATCGAGTTGATCGCCTTGGGCAAGGTCCTTTCCGGTGCTCGGGTTTCGGCGGCTGCGGTGCCGATCAGTTCGGTGCCGGCAAAGGAAAAGATCGCCATCTGGAAGCCGGCGAAAAAACCGAACAGGCCATTGGGAAACGCCGCCTGTTTGTCCAGCAAGTGGCTCACGGAGGCCGTGACCCCGGTGGGCGAGACAAACGAGCTGGCAATCAGCACCACGCTGACACCGATCAGGGTCAGCACCGCGATGATCTTGATGATCGCGAACCAGAACTCCACTTCGCCGAACAGCCTGACCGTCAGCACGTTCAACGCGAACAGCGTCAACAGCATGCCCACCGCCGGCATCCACGCTGGCACATGCGGGAACCAGTACTGGAAAAACCCGCCGACCACCACCGCGTCCCCCACCACCGCCACGCTCCAGCTCAGCCAGTACGACCAGCCGAGAAAGAACGCCGCACGCGGGCCCAGGTAGGCGCCGGCAAAGTCGGCGAAGCTCTTGAAGTTGAGGTTGGACAGCAGCAGCTCACCCATGGCGCGCATCACGAAGTACACGAACAGCCCGATGATCATGTAGATCAGGATGATCGAGGTGCCGGACAACGCGATGATCTTGCCGGAGCCCATGAACAGGCCGGTGCCGATCGCACCGCCCATGGCCATCAGCTGGATGTGGCGGTTGCTCAGGGTGCGTTGCAACGCAGGCTTTTCACACAGCCCGGACGTGGTTGTTTTCATCACAAAACCTCTTGTTATGTTTTTGAGTTTTGGCAGAAAAAAGAATCGAGCGAGTGTTGTTATTAGGTCAGGCAGTCTTGCTTTCGAAGCCGTGCAGGACGTTGACGGCGTTGATGCCGATCTCGTCGACCATGTAGCCGCCTTCCATCACGAACAGCGTCGGCACGCCCACCCCGGCGATGATCTCGCCCATGCTGAGGAAGTCCTGGCTGTCGAGGAGGAAGTGGCTGATGGGGTCGTCCTTGAAGGTGTCGACGCCGAGGGAGATCACCAGCACCTCGGGGGCGAAGTGTTTGAGTTGCTGGCAGGCGTGGATCAGCGCGGTTTTGTACTGGGCCCACGTGGTGTTTTTCGGCAAGGGGTAGTTCAGGTTGAAGCCCTCCCCCGTACCTGCGCCGCGTTCGCTGCCGGCGCCGGAAAAATACGGATAGGACACCGACGGGTCGCCGTGCAGGGAGATGAACAGCACATCCGCGCGGTCGTAGAAAATATTCTGCGTGCCATTACCGTGGTGGAAATCCACATCCAGCACCGCCACGCGCCTGGCGCCCTGGGTGATGGCCTGTTGCGCGGCAATCGCGGCATTGTTGAGGTAGCAATAACCGCCCATGTATTCGCGGGCCGCGTGGTGCCCCGGTGGGCGGCACAGGGCGAAGGCGCTGTGATGGCCTTCGTCGATCAGCGCCAGTCCGGTGAGGGCTATGTCCGCGCTGGTCTTGACCGCCTGCCAGGTGGTGGCGGTGATCGGCGAGCCGGCGTCCATGGCGAAGAAACCCAGCTTGCCGTCGATAAAGTCCGGCACCTGCTCATTGGCGAGGTCGCGCACCGGCCATACCAGCGGCAGCGCATCATGGCGGCGGCCGATGGCGGTCCATTCGGCCCAGGCGGTTTCGAGGAAGCTGACGTAGCGCTCGCTGTGGGCGTTGACGTAGCAGGCGCGCTCGAAGCTGCGCGGCACGATGATATCGCCCAGCCCGACGTGCCGGACGCGGTCACGCACGGTGTCGGCGCGGCTGGGTTGTTCGAATGAGGGCTTGAGCACGCCGTCCTTGAGTTCGGTGCCGTGGTGCAAACGGTGGTCATCACTAAAAACAGTCAGCATTTGGATACATCCGCCAGAAAAAGACAGGGTCTATTTTGTTCTGGCTGCGCAGGGCTTTCTTTGCTTTTACTTCTGACACTGATAGCTTTATCGGGTGTTTTTACCCTGGTTACAGCCAAATATGAAAAATAAAACCAAGCAGGTCGTTCTTGACGACACCGATCTCGCCATCCTCGCCCTGCTGCAGGAAGACGCGAGTATTTCCAACGCCCAACTGAGCGAGCGCCTGGCCCTGAGCCTCACCCCCTGCTGGCGGCGGCGCAAACGCCTGGAGGAAGAAGGCGTGATCAAGGACTACCAGGCCAACCTCGATCGCAAGTTGCTCGGCCTGGACATCATGGCGTTTGTGCATGTGCGTTTTGCGATCCACACCGACCATGCTCCGGATGCGTTCGAAGCGGTGGTGAAGGAGCTTCCTCAGGTGCTGGCGTGCCACAAGATCACCGGCGACGCGGATTACCTGTTGCAGGTGCTGGCGGAGGATCTGGACAGCTACAGCGAATTTGTCGAAAGCGTGCTGCGGCGGCAGTTGGGGATTGCGTCGATCCAGTCGAGCCTGGCGCTGCGGGAGGTGAAAGCGACGAGTCGGATGGCGATTCCGAAACGCGATTGAACACGCAAAAAAACAACTCGCCGACGGCAGGTAATGGCAAAAAGCCTGCCCTGCAGATGTGAAAAATTCGTTAACTAATTCTCCCCAAAGGCTTTTTCCGACAGATTTAATCTGCCAAACTAATGCGAATAATTATCAACAGATTTATTATTCGCCACGGACGGCACTTAGGGGAGAGTCCGTTCCATGTCTGTGCAACAACACGGCGGTAAAGGTTTTACACCCAGTCTGATCGCTTTGGCGGTGTGTCTCGCCACCTCGCACGCGGCCTTCGCCGCCGACGCTGAAACGCCGGCAACCACCTTGGAACTGGGTGCGACCCAGATCTCCGGCGAGCAACAACTGGGCGAAACCACCGAGGGTACGCAGTCCTACACCACCGGCGCGATGAAAACCGCGACCAAACTGCCCCTCACCCTGCGTGAAACCCCGCAGGCCGTCACCGTCATCACACGCCAGCGCATGGATGACCAGGGGATGACCAGCATCAACGACGTGGTCAATGCCACGCCTGGGCTATTCCTCAACTATTCCAGCGGCCCGGGCCGGCAGTCCTACACCTCACGCGGTTTCGACATCGACAACCTGATGTACGACGGCATCCCCAGCGGCTACAACGGCGTTTCCGTAGGCGACCAGCCGAACCTGGCGATGTTCGACCGTGTCGAGGTCGTGCGTGGCGCCACCGGCCTGGTGACCGGTGCGGGCAACCCGTCGGCGGCCATCAACCTGGTCCGCAAGCGGCCGCTGGACGAACAGAAAGTCACCCTCACCGGTGCCGCCGGCAGCTGGGACGACTACCGTGGCGAGCTCGACGCCTCCAGCCCGCTCAATGACAGCGGCACCTGGCGCGGCCGGGTGGTCACCTCCTACCGCGACGCCAACAGCTTCATCGACAACGCCGAGTCCTATCACGGCCTGTTCTATGCCGTCACCGAAGCCGACTTGAGCGAAGACACCACCCTCACCCTCGGCTTCTCGAACCAGAAGGACAAGACCAACTACTTCTGGGGCTCGTCGATGATCGGCCAGGACGGCCATCACCTGGACCTGCCGCGCTCCTACAATCCCGGTACCGACTGGGAGAACAAGGACCAGGAAATCAACACGGTCTTCGCCGAACTGCGCCAGCGCCTGGCCAATGACTGGAAGCTTCAGGTCAACGCCAACTACGCCGAACAGAACGCGTTGTTTTCCGGTTCCTACCAGTCGCGCTGGGTCAACAACACCCTGGCGCGCACGGTCTACCAGGCCGCCTACGATGAAAACCAGGCCGGTGTCGACGCCTTTGCCAGCGGCCCGTTCCAGGCATTCGGGCGCACCCATGAACTGGTGGTGGGTGCCAGCCGACGCATCTACGACATGACCACCCACAACTACAGCCCCTACGACACCAACTGGCCCCTCACCGCGGGCAAACCGGACTTCGTCCACACCACGGACGATCGCGAGGTCACCACCCAGGACGGTGTCTACGTGACCACGCGCCTGAGCCTGGCGGACCCCTTGAAGCTGATCCTCGGCGGGCGCCTGGACTGGTATGACTACGATGCCCACGGCAGCAACGACGGCGACTATCACGTCACCCGCAACCTTACCCGCTACGCGGGGCTGATCTACGAGCTGGACGATCACCACTCGGTGTACGTCAGCTACAGCGACATCTTTACGCCGCAGAGTTCCAAGGACACGTCCGGTACCCCGGTCAAGCCGATTGTCGGCAAAAACTACGAGGTCGGCATCAAGGGCGAATACCTGGGTGGCGCGCTGAATGCGAGCGTGGCGCTGTTCCGTGTCGACCAGGAAAACCGCGCCACCCAGGTGACCGTGCAAAACTGCCCACAGACGGAGTGCTATGAGGCCTCCGGAGAGATTCGCAGCCAGGGGATCGACTTCGAACTGCAAGGCGCGCTGACCGAGAACTGGCAGGTCGGCGGTGGCTACACCTACGCGCGTACCCACACCATCAAGGATGAAGCCAACCCGCAGAAGGTCAACAAGCAGTACGACACGGACGTTCCGGAGCACCTGTTCAAGCTGACCACCCGCTACAACTTCCAGGGCCCGCTGGAGAAACTGCGCGTGGGCGGCAACATCTCCTGGCAAAGCCGCCTGTACAACGACGTCAAGCTGGCTGACGGCAGCACCTACCGCCTCCAACAGGACGCCTACGCCGTCACCGACCTGATGGCCGGCTACAAGGTCAACGACCACCTCGACCTGCAGCTCAACGCCAACAACATCTTCGACCGCCGCTATTACTCCACCATCGCCAACTCCGTGAGCTATGGCGGCGACGCCTACGGCACCCCACGCAACATGATGCTGACGGCCAAATACAGCTTCTGATCCACCTGGCGAACGGGGGTCCTGATGTGGGGGCTTGCTCCCTCCCACATTGCCCCCCGGCTTGTCACCACGAATGTGTTCTGCCCCCTCCGGACGCATTCGCGCTTAAAGTCCCCTCCCGCAAAGCCGATAAACTTTTTGGTTTCCCTGCACCCGCAAAGTGCCTGAACGCGGGCCGTAGTGGCACGCCGCATGCTTTGATCCTTGCCAGACCACATGGAGTAAGAGTGAATGCCCGCACGCGCACGTTTCCTGGAGCACTACCGCAAGGCCGACCGCATCATGCTGGCATTGATCTGGCTGATGACGCTGTTCTCCGTCGGGCTTGCGTTCTGGCACGACACCCTGACCCAGGCGATTGTCGTGGGAGGAGGCACCAGCACGGTGCTCACCGCGCTCTACCGCGCCATCGGCGGCACACGGGTGATGCGTTGCGCACTGGGCGCGGGCTTGATGGTCATGGCGGCGCTGCACATCAATCAGGCCCAGGGCGTGATCGAAGCGCACTTCGGGATTTTCGCGCTGCTGGCGGTGCTGACGTTCTATCGAGACTGGCTGCCGATCCTGGTGGCCGCCCTGACGATTGCCGTGCACCACGTGGTGTTCCATGCGTTGCAGCATCAAGGCTTCCCGGTGTTCGTGATGGCACATCACGGCGGTTGGACCATGGTGTTTGTCCACGCCTTCTACGTAGTGATGGAAACCATCGCCCTGCTCTACCTCGCGGTAAACAGCCAGGCCGAGGCGGTGGAAAGCGAGGAGATGCTGGAAAAAATGCTCGCCGTCACCACCCAATTCACCGTGGAAAGCGCCAAAGGTGAAGGCAAGGTGCACGTCTCCCTTGCCAAGCGCTTTGACCATTTCCTGCAACAAATCACCCACCTCATCGACGGCGTCGCCCGCGACTCCCACGGCCTCGGCCAACTCGGCCAGGAACTGGCCCACGCCAGCGGCACCCTGGAAAAAGGTGCTCGCCACCAACTGGCCGAAATCGCGCAAATGACCGACTCCATGCAGCGCATGGAAGACGCCATGGGCCACATTACGGTGCACGTCGAAGAAGCGGTTGAACACGCGGGCGTCGCCAGCCAACAAATCCTGCGTGGCCAGGAAAGCGTCGGTCGCGCCCAACACGAAATCACCCAACTGGCCACACGCTTGGAAGGCACCAACCACACCGTCCAAGGCCTGGCGGTCCAGGCCGAACAAATCGGCTCGGTCCTGGAAGTCATCAGCAGCATCGCCAACCAGACCAACCTCCTCGCCCTCAACGCCGCCATCGAAGCCGCCCGCGCCGGCGAACAAGGCCGCGGCTTCGCCGTCGTCGCCGACGAAGTGCGCAGCCTGGCGCAACGCACCGCCGTCTCCACCCAGGAAATCAAAACCATCATCGAAGGCCTGCAGCAAGGCAGCCGCCAGGCCGTGGAAGCCATGCACGACAGCCGCCAGGGCGTGGAACGGTGTGTAGAGGACAGTCAGCTGGCAGTGGAAATGCTGCGAGCGGTGGGCAATGACATTACCCAGATCGATGCGCTGAATGGGCGGATTGTCTCCACCACACGCGAACAGACCTCGGCGAACCTGGAGATTGTCGGGCGCTTGCAGTCGGTGCAGAGCATTGCGCAGAGCACGGCGGAGGATGTGGAGATGTTGGCCAGGAGCAGCAAGCAGTTGCCGCCGATTGCGGTGCGGTTGGATGCGTTGGGGAGGCGGTTTCACCCGTGATAATTTGGGGCTCGCCATCAGCCGGAAGCCATCACGGGTCTCGTCTTGGCGGCCCGGGCCGCCCCTGGTCCTGAGCGTTCGCTTAGTCTTGCTTGACCAGCTCGACCCTGCGGTTTTCAGCTTTGCCTGCCTCGGTGGCGTTGTCGGCCACCGGGTCAGCCTCGCCAAATCCGGCCGCAGATAACCTCGCCGTGTCGATACCCTTGGCGGTGATGGCGGCCTCGACGGCCTTGGCGCGGCCGTATGACAGTGTCTTGTTGTGCGCGGGATCACCGGTGTGATCGGTGTAGCCGTTAATGGCCAGTTTCAACGATGTATTTTGCTTGAGTAACAACGACACCTGCTCGATCTGTGGCTGTGAACCCGGAAGGATGCGGGTCTGGTCAGTCGCAAAGTTGATGTGCAATGCCACCTTGCCGGTTTTATCTATCTGCGCTTTCAGTTCACTGGCCGGCAACAGGCTGGCCGTTATTTGCAGCGGTTTGGTTTCGGCAATCAGCAGGCCGCCGCCGAACGCGTAGCTGCACAAATGAATCCAGATATCGCGGTCGACGCGATGGATAACAAACACCTGCGCGGCGTTATTCCAAATGTCCCCCAGGCCACTGTTGTATTTGAGCGCGAAGTCCCGCGGCCATTCTTTGATCTTCTGGCCAGGGTCTTCCGGAATCCTGCCATCGAAGATCTTGCTGCCGCCCAACGAGGACACGACGGACTCGAGGTTGCGCTGCAATTCCAGGTCGGAGAACGCCTTGCCCTGCGCGGCGTCGATATGGGCTGACCAGACCTTGCCTTCTACCACTGCCAGGCGATCACCGGTCCAGAAGGGTACCTGATCAAAGTCGGAGACATCGGGCGCGGTGGCGATGACATATCCGTCGGGAAGAGCGATGTAGGGAAAGGCGCCCAACGGCACGTTCGACACCTCAAGGCTCGCGGCATCGAATACAGTGTTGTCTGCTCCCTGCTCGAATGACGAGGCTTGAACGCTAAGCCCCAGGGTGACGATTAAAACTAGGGTAGTCGCTGCTGTTTTTTTCAATAACGTCATGTTCTTCCCGCAAATCCTTAACACCCAGGGTGTGATAGTCGAGCGGATATAGGGTGCTGCTGTCGTGGCTGCTTATAAAACCGGGGCAATCGAGATAACTCAATAGCACAGCTGCCCTATTGCATCGCGCTTTAGCGCTGGATCACAGTTGTTCACGCTCTAACAGGTCTTTTCTACGCTATTCGACGCTGCCGATCGTATTGAACAGGGATGCTTTTTTTGAAACCTATAACCACCAGAAAAATTGAAATGAACGCTGCGCTGGCGATGGCCTTGATCTCGCTGTTAACCACCAGCGCTACCTGGACCGAGGCAGCCGTTGGTGCAACGGCCTCCTCGGCACCGTGTACCAATGAAGCGGATTTCCAGGCCGGCACCGTTGTGGAGTCTGAAAGTCGCGACAACACCTCTGCAGTAACCAATCGAAGTAAAACCGAAACGCTGGGCCATGAAGACTTCGCCGGGGCCAACCCGGTGGCGTCGTTACACACCACGTTCATAAGCAATTCGCCGGTGTATTTAACGACCACCTTTGCGCAAATCAAGGACGGCCAGTTGATTCGCTATGGTGATCGACACGGTGCCGGGCCTTCGTTGACCACGACCCTTTACACCCCTCCTCCCACCACGCCGCTGGATTTACAACCCGGGCAGACAGTCGCCGTCAGTTACAAGAACCAGGTCGTCAGCGGCGGCACCACGCTTGAGTTTGGGGTATCAGAAAAGCTGACCTACAACGGCCGCGAGACGATCAAGACAGCACTCGGGACGTTCGAGACCTGTCGCTTCACCAATGAAATTTCCACTGGATCAACGTCCGGTCAGCAACCGACCCAGAAGGTCGTGGTGCAGAATTGGTTTGCTGCCGAAGGGCCCTACCGTGGGCAATCAATCAGGTCGGCCAGCCTCTCCGGAACCAATGGAGGACAGGAGCGGCTCGTTGAAGTGGTCAAGATGCGATATGAGACGCGAGCCAACTAGGTAGCTTTATGCCCAGGCGATGAGAAGGAGGATAGCACTGCCCTTCCTGGCAACGGGTTCAAGCACGCTGTTTGTGCCGCAATTGCATCGAGCAAAATGTACTTAATTGCTTAATGGCCTTTAGTAACTAGCACAGGTGTACTAGTTCAGCTGTTCTATATCATAAGTTGTATGAGTCGGACATGATCAAAGCGTGTTTTCATTGATCTGGACGGGTTGTGCTTGCTGATATGAGTTGCCGAATTGTGGTGGCGGACGAACACCCACTTTATCGAGAGGGCATGACAGGGCTACTGGAGTGCTTAATACCTGAAGCAACGATAAAACAGGCAGGAAACCTGGAGGAAGTCTGGGTTCTCCTGGAACGCTGGCAACCTGTCGCCATGCTGTTTATCGAAGTATATTTGCCAGGGCTTTGCTCCTTGAAAGAGCTTGCGAAACTGTGCGGGGAAAGAGGCACTACTGCAGTCGTTGTTGTTTCGACAGTCGATGACAGCGTGGTCATTACGCGAGTGATGGAGGCCGGCGCCAATGGCTTTATTGGCAAGAACATTTCAGCCGAAGAGGTACGTAACGCCATCAATGATATTCGGAATGGCCAAGTAGTGGTCAAATACGAACCGGCCGAATCACCATCATTTGAAAGTGATCATGCGATGGGCAAACTGACGTCGCGGCAGCGGGAAGTCTGGCATTTGATCGCACAAGGTAAAACCAACAAGGAAATTGCCGCTGAACTGGAAATCTCTCCCTATACCGTGCGTATTCACGTGTCTTCGCTGATACGTGCCTTGAACGTACCCAATAGAGCAGTAGCCGCCGCGCGTTTCGCGGGGCGCTACACCTGCTAGTCCCTTGATGGATCTACGGGTAACTCGCACCGCACTTCATTGACTTGACCTGCTCAAGCAACACGTTACGCAGTTCCGGCGGTCGCACCGGTTTGGCCAGTACCGAGATATTGAATGCGTGCAGTGATTGACGGATGCGCTCGATTTCGTGCCCGGTGATGACCAATGCCGGTATCTCTTGACCCCGGAACTCGCGTATTGCCGCGATACATTCGGACCCCGAGACCTTTGTGCCCAGGTCGAAGTCGGCAATGATGATGTCGCAATCGCTGGCCAGGGTATCCGCATCACTGTGGGTCTCGACGACGCAGCCCCATTTCTCCAGCAGGGCCTTGGTGGCCAGCAACACATTGGCGTCGTCTTCAATCAGGCATATCCGTAGTCCGTTCAGGCGCTCATGGGTGCTTTTCATCCGAGGCGCGATGACCTTTGGGGCGGCGTGTTTCAACCCGCTGATTGCCACCTGGGTGCCGCGCCCGGGCGTGGAGCGAATATGTACATCGACATTGAGCAATTGGCTGATGCGCTTGACGATGGACAAGCCCAATCCCAGGCCCTCGACATCCTTGTCGCGTGCGTGGCGCACCCGGTAAAACTCTTTGAACACGTCCGGTAAATGTTCGGCGGCGATACCGCAGCCCTTATCGTAAACCACCACGGCCAAGCCTTTTGCCTGGCGTCTGACACCGATCAGCACGGGCTCTCCCGATGCGTACTTGATCGCATTGGACACCAGGTTCTGCACCATGGTGGTCAACAGCCCCCCATTGACATTAACCCAGTGCTCGCAAGGGCGCAGGCGCAGTTAAACCCCGGCCCAGCGCGCGGCCTCGGTGTTCTGTTTGACGACGTCCCGCAGCAGCGCGCCCAGGTTCACCGGTTCCGCTTGCGGCTCCAGCTTTCCGTTGTCGAGGGTGTAGATATCCAAAATCGAACGGAACAGTTGAGAGACGGTATGCAGCGAGCGGTCGATGTTGTCCACCAGGCGCAGTTCTTCGCCGCCCAGATTCGCGTCCCGCAGGCACGCGGTGACCAGGCCGATGGAGTGGATGGGCTGGCGCAGGTCGTGGCTGGCCTGGGCGAGAAAGCGTGATTTCTCCTGATTGGCGGCGATTGCCTCTTCCGATGCGATACGCGTGCGCTTGAGCAGAATGTGTGCATAGGTCGGCACGACGATGGTGGTCACGATCAGCATCAGGAACATGTAGGGCTGCGCGCGCCAGAAGGGGTTGAACAAGAAAATAACGATAAGGGTAGACAACGCGATCACGGTTGCCAGGGCCAGATAGTGTGAGCCGAAACGCATGCCATTACCCAGGGTCACCCAGAGCAGCGCGGCATAGATAGGCAATGCACCTTCGCCTCCCAGCACCATGGCGAAAGCGATACCGGTGTAGTCATGGAGCATGGAGAGCAAGCGCCGCCAAAAAAAGTGTCCTGGCCAGCGCTTGATCGCCATGCGCAGGAATATCGACACCACGATGAAGGTCGAGATATACACGATGATGGGCGTGTAGGCTGCGGTATCGCTGGGGCGCAGCCCGCTCAGTACGATGATGTACAGCAGCGCGCAGGCGCTGACGGTCAGGCGCAACGTGGCCTGATTGAGTTCGCTGTTCTTTTCCACGCGTTCAACCTCATGGACCATGGGGGATGCATCGCTGGATGCCGCCCCCTTGAGAACAATAAGGCGTAGGTTGGCGTGTTAAGGCATCAAACGACACGGCGTGTCGTATCAGAAGCGGAACGTGTCAGTAAAGCCTGTAGTAATCCACCACGTCATCCACGAAGTAAATTATCAACTTCGTTCCCTGGGTCTGGCTTTGAGCTTTTTTCGTGCCCGTCACACTGCCGACATCATTGGCGACACCCTGTGCCTTGGACACTTGCGACGAGGCGTCGTACATCTTCAGGCTTGTCTCGGTCGAGACATATTTGTGGGCCAGGGTCATGTACTTTTCCAGACCCTCCTGGTTTTTATCATAGGTCCAGTTGGATCCGTTGCTTCTGCTCGTTGAATCAAGTTGCTCTTCGGCTGGAGCGCCGAACAATTGCGTCACCTGAGTCTTGGTAGTTTTTCCCGGGATGATGGTTTTCTTCAGGTAAGCAACATCGTACTTTTGTGCTCCAGGATTTAAGGAATTCATCAAATCCCCAGTGTTAGCACAGCCTCCCAGGCCTGCGGTCAGTAAGCACAGCGTGAATCCGATTCCAAGTAGTTTTCCATATTTCAAGCACATAGACTTACCTTAAGTTGTGATTAATACCATTCCATTTCGACCGGATGCACGGTGAAGTTGACACAACGTAGTGCAACTAATCGAGCCTTTGGATTCACAGGCGGGCAAACACACTGGGACACTTCAGCGCTGAAGTTAAAGTGCATTCCGGTGTGCGCTCTGGCTCAAAGCCTTTAAGACTTTTTCGAGCGTGTACAGCTTATGAGGGCACGTGAGCTGACGCCATAGTACAAGTGTGCTATAGGCGGCCAACAGGGACTTGTCTAGCATAGCCAGATGGACATTAATGGCTTGAATCAATGTAATAAATTACTCGCCAGTTGATGTAATGCCCGATTATTGAAGCCGCATGAATGGAGTCGAAATATGAAATCATGGATCACCGTCTTATCCATTCTGATGCTGTCCGGGTGTGCGGGTTCTCCCTTGAGTAATCTGGTCATGAACCAGCGTTATCAAACGACATCGGACATTACTGCTTCATGGGTAGGTGCATCCGAAGATGAGTTGGTGACGTCATGGGGAGCGCCAAAAAACAGCCATGGCCTCAGTGATGGCAACTCGAAAATCATCGGCTACGACTACGTATGGCTTACAAACGGCAGCCATTCGATGGAATGGGGTTATGTGCCTGATTACGCCCGTTGCGAACAGCGGTTCATGATTGAAAAGGGCGTGGTGACCCGCTGGTATTCATCTGGCGACTGTCCAAAAAGGCCTAAAGGCGCCAAGTTGATCCCCGGTAACACCCCCGTGCCCCAACCCACGCTCTAATGGTCATTGCACCGTCTTGATTCAAGTATCGAGCTTGCCCGGCCACCCACTGGCACCGGGAAAGTTACTGAATTGAGCCGCCGCCGCCGCACGGGTGGGCACACCCAGGGATTTAAGCAGAGTGGAAACATGGATGCGTACGGTGAACGGGGAGATCCCCAGTTGCTTGGCTATTTCCTTATTGGTCTTGCCCGCTGCAACCAGGCCGAGCACTTGCCGCTGGCGGGCGGTGAGTGAGGCAAGGCTTGGGTCCAGCAGGGGATTTTCGGGGTTGTACTTCACCACGACCTCCCCTTCCCGAATCGCCAGGATGGCTTCGGCAATGCCTGCCGGATCAACGTTTTTGCCGATAAAGCCATCAGCACCTTGGGCGATGACCTGGGAAATAACGTCCAGGTCATCGACCATCGACACCACAATGATCGAGGTGCGCTTGAACTCGTTGCGCAGCTGGCCTATGACCTGCATAGACGTGATACCGGGAAAGCGCAGGTCCAGAATCAACGAATCAACTTCTGCGCCCGCACGCGCCAGCGCCAGTACTTCATCCAGATTGCCCGCCTGCTCTATCATCGCTGTCGGCATAAGCCGTTCTATGGTTCTCAGCATACCTTCGCGAAACAGAGGATGGTCATCTGCCACTATGATTCTGTGCGTCATGTCAAGGTCCATCTCACCTCAGGTCCGGCGCATCGTAACGCAAACTGTAACGCCAGGTTTCAACTTTTAAGCGACTTCTTACCCTGGAGAATCGCAATGAACATGACGGAAAAGAACAGTGAACTGGACCAGGCCACGTTGCGGTTGACGGTCAGCACCTGTGCTTCGCTGTACATCTTTGTGGTGGCCCTCCTTCCTTCAAGTGACTTCGCCACCTATGTACCGATCATGTGGTACATGGCGTTTTTCATCAGTGTGGCAGTCCCCCTGCGCATGGCGATCAAGCGCTGGCCAGGGCACTTTTTCTGGCGCCGATTGTTCGCCATGGCCCATGACTATACCGGCATCGCTTTCGCCATGATCGTGGGTGGAGAAGGCGCGTTGCCGGTTTATGCAGCGTTGCTCTGGGTCACATTGGGCAATGGCATGCGCTTTGGCTCGCGCTACTTGACCGCCGCGACACTCATCGCGCTGAGCATGCTGGTCATGATCTTCATGCTTACCCCCTTCTGGCGCGCGCAGCCCTACATGTTCCTGATGCTGATCGTGACCACCATCGTCGTGCCGGCCTATGCGCACATTCTGCTCAAGCGCACGCGTATCGCATCGGAAGAGGCAATCGCCGCCAATCAGGAGAAATCACGCTTTCTCGCCCAGGCCAGCCACGACCTGCGCCAGCCCATCCACTCCATCGGCCTGTTCACCGCGTGCCTGCGTGACGCGAATCTGGGCGGCGAAGAACTGCGGCTGGTGGACAATATCGACCGCTCGCTGCATACCGTCTCTCAATTGTTCCGTTCGATCCTGGATATCTACACCCTCGACAACGGAAAGCTGGAGCCGCAAGCGGAGCCGGTGAACCTGGGCGCGCTGCTGCGGGACGTCGTCAAACAGAACACCGAGGCCGCGCGCTGGGCCGGGGTTCAACTGCGCCTGCGCCCTTGCGAGCACTGGGTGAATGTCAATGCGGGGCTGTTGACCACCATGGTGCAGAACCTGGTGTCAAATACACTCAAATACGCGTCCGGCCAACCGGTCTTGATCGGTGTGCGTCCCAGAGGCAAGGGCTTGGCCATTGTTATCTACGACAAGGGACGCGGCATCGCCGCTGAACATCTGCCGGACGTATTCAAGGAGTTTTACCGGGTGCGCCACGCACGCGACAAGGATGTCGAGGGCCTGGGGTTGGGCTTGTCCATCGTCAAACGCATCAGCCAGTTGCTCAATCTGGATATCCAGTTGGACTCCCGACTCGGCCAAGGCACCCGTGCCACTATCCAACGCCTGGAAAGCGTCGCGCCGGGCACCGAGACGCAACGGCCAGCGCCCACGCAAAGCCGTCTGCAGGGTCTGCTGGTATGCCTGGTGGAAGACGATTCCAACGTACTGATGGCGACCTCGGCCTTGCTGGAAAAATGGGGATGCGAGGTAGAAAGTCATAGCGATGGACTGAACGTGACCACGGAATGCGACATCATCATTGCCGACTTCGACCTGGGCCCTAGGATTTCAGGCGCCGAGTGTATCGCCGCGATTCGCGAACAGCGTGGCTGGGAAGTACCGGCCATGATCATGACCGGCCATGAAATCGAGCGTATCCGCAGCACATTGATCCACATGAATATCTCCATCCTGTCCAAGCCCGTGCGTCCGCCTGAATTGCGAACGACCTTGCTCGAACTGACCAAGCATTTCGCCAGGGAAATGGGTTAGCTGGAGGATGTCCATGCCCGGATATATCGAAGAACGTCCGTCCGACCACCGCAACAGAATCGCCCAGCAGCGGTCACTCAGCTGTTCAGCGACATCGGCTTGTCTCCACCCGGAGGCAATCCAAACACCTTGCGCACCCCATTGAGAAACGCCCCATAAGGCCGGCCCAGAACCAGCATCATCAATGCTGCACCGAGCGTGCCGCGCACCAGCCCACTTCCCGATGCACCACTGAAGGCAATGATCGCTGCATAGATAGGAACCTGGAAACTGACGAGGGCGAGACTGTCCCATAGCAATCTGGAAACCCGACCCTGACTGGCGCGCGTCATCACCCAATCCCGCCATAGACCGTAAGGTCTCGCGACCGGCACCATCAGCACTGCGCCCAGAAGGCGCGCATGAAGGACCTGATCCCACGCCATGCCGGCAATGAAACGTTCATTGATGATGCCGGTGATTGTGAAAAACACGATCAGCGCTGTTGTGTCTGCAAAAAACGCAGTCCGGCCCATTGACTGTCGCGAGCGTTGAAGCACATCACATCTCCTGTCCTGGCTTGGACAAACAAAGCGCTGGACCTTGATTCACGCACGGCGCCAGCTCAGCCAACAGTGCCAACCTTCAGCCCGGTTACTCGGCCCACCATGATTCAGCTATTCGGCGGCGCATCTTCCCGATGTGACAGCGGCTGCACCGCCAGGTGCGGGGATTCGCCGAAGAACTCGATCAGCAGTTCGGTGAGCACGCGTATTTTCCGGGCGGGATGCGGACCCGGCGGGCGGAGGATGTAGGCCCCGGCCGGTGGTGGTGGATGGTTTGTCATGATCGGTACCAGTGCGCCGGATGCCACGTGTTCATGGGTGAGGCAGTCAGGCAGGTAGGCGACGCCGAGGCCAGCGATCGCGGCGGCAACAAGGGCGATGCCGTTGTCGGCCTTGAAGCGTCCTTGTGGACGAACCGTGATGATCTTGTCGCCGTCCATGAACTGCCAGGCTTCAGTGCCTTGCAGAAGCGCCTGATGGTCGACCAGGTCGTCCGGCGTCGCGGGGGCACCGTGCGCCTTGATGTAATCCGTGCTCGCGACGAGCTTGGTATAGACCGGGCCAATGCGCCTTGCGATCAGGTTGGAGTCCTTCAGATACCCCACGCGAATGGCGCAATCGTAGCCCTCGGTGATGAGGTCAACGAAGCGATCGCTGTAGCAAGTCTGCATATGCAACTGAGGGTGACGGCGTGCCATTTCCGCCAGCACCGGTGCGAAATGAGTCGGGCCAAACGACAGCGGGACGGCCACGCGCAGGCGGCCGCGAAGAGCGCCGGCAGGCAGGATCGTTTCCTTGGCGATGTCGATCTCGGTGCAGACTCTGGCGGCGTAGTCCCTGAATGTCGCGCCGGACTCAGTGAGTGCCGCGCCGCGAGTGGAGCGTGCCAGCAGTTGCACGCCGAGTTCGCTTTCAAGCCGAGCCAGGCGACGACTGACGATCGACTTCGATACGCCAAGACGCACTGCTGCCTGCGAAATGCCCCCGGCATCAGCCACCTCCACGAAGGTCTGTAGTTCTTCGATATCCATGCTTGCGTTCCCCGTCATGCGACACAGCACATCGCAGGATGCTACTACTGTGTCGAACATGGGAACAGCACAATGGATTTTCCAGGCACAGCATCCTCTACCCGTGTCCTGGAATCCATTACCCGCACGGGCTCAGGCCTTTTTACCAACGTGCACCCATAAAAAGGATTTGCCCATGGCAAGCGAGACTCTGCGCAACCCCCATACCGACCCACTACTGACCCCGGAAAACTCAGCGTTGATCATCATCGATTATCAGCCTGTTCAGGTTTCCTCGATCCGCTCGATGCCGCGTGACGAACTCGTCTTCAACATCACCAGCGTCGCCAGGGCGGCGGTCAACTACAACCTTCCGATCATCCATTCGACCGTCAATGTAGCGACCGGTCGCAACAAACCGCCGATCCAGGAACTGCAAGAGGTACTCGGCCACCTGCCGACCTATGACCGCACCTCGATCAACAGTTGGGAGGACATGGAATTCAAACAGGCGGTCAAGGCGCTTGGGCGTAGGAAACTCATCATGACGGCGCTCTGGACCGAGGCCTGCCTGACATTCCCGGTGCTCGACGCTATCCAGGAAGGCTATGAAGTGTATGTGCCGGTCGACGCGGTTGGCGGCACATCGCTCGCCGCACACGAGGCGGCGCTACGCAGAATGGAGCAGGCGGGCGCGAAGCTCATCAGTCGCGTGCAGATGTATTGCGAGCTGCAGCGCGACTGGGCGCGAGAAGTGACCGTGCCGGGCTTTATGGGCGTGTTCGAGAACTTCGACGGGTTCAACGCTGAAAAGGCTCTGGAGGAAGCGGGCAAGAAAACCTGATCAAAGGGCAGTTGATGATTGCGTGATGGCCCTGGCCTGATGTGGCGATCATCGGTCAACGCTTGCGTGCCCAGGTTTCAGCCGCAGAAGAAGCGCCAGCAAGTTAAATCAAATCAACTGAACCCGCGCTGGCATCATTGCGATCCAGCGCGTCAGCATCAGGGCCGCCTGGCAGTTCATTACCGCTTCACACACACAAACAACGCATTGCCGGTCACGCCCGCCCAGGGCGTGATCCGCTCATAGTCATGCTCGAACACCTGCACCTCAAAATACGGCTGTAACAGCCCCTGCAACTCCGTGAAACTCAGCGCCACCATGGTGTGCTCATCCTGCCAGGCCTGGGTCACCCCCGCCGTGGTCTTCTCGATACTCAGGCGCAGTGCCTGCTGCTCCCCTTCTCCGCGGTAATGCCAGCCGGAACCGAAGGTGAAATGACTGCCTTCAAACTCCACGCTATGGCGTACCAGCAAGCGGTTGTCGATATGCAGTTTGTCCACCGCGTTGAAGCAGAACACGCCGTTGTCGGCGAGTGCGCCGTGCACGCTGGCGAGGCAGGCACGCAGTTGGGCCAGCCCGGGGTTGTAGTGAGTCGAGTACAGGAAGCAGGTGATCAGGTCTTGCGGTTCGTCCACCTGGAAACCGGCCATGTCCTGGCGGCTGAACCCTGCCTCGGGGCAACGCAGTTGGGCGAGGTCCAGCATCGGTTGGCTGATGTCCAGGCCGGTGCTGCGGTAGCCGAAGTCGAGGAAGTGGCGCACATGGGGCCCGGTGCCACAGGCAAGGTCCAGATGGCGGCGCCCGTCATTGCCGAACAACTGGTGCAGCCGGCGCACGCTGTGGCTCTGCGCGCGGTAGTCGATGTCGGCGCACATCAGGTCGTAGTAGATGGACAGGTCGGTGTACAGCGCGTTGGAGAACATAAGTGGCCAGAGGGTTCGGCGGGAATTTCGCGCCGGCATGGTAACCCAGTCCCGGGTGTAAACCGCTACACTCGCCCCTCAACCATCCGCCAAGGAGGCAACCATGAGCGTTCGCGGTCCAGACCGACAGATCGACAATATCGAGTTCAACGTGGGCGATATCGCCCGCAGCAAAGCCTTCTACGGCGCAGTGTTCGGCTGGGCATTCGTCGACTACGGCCCCACCTACACCGAGTTCAGCGATGGCAGGCTGACCGGCGGGTTCACTACCGCAGAGCCCGTTCGACCGGGTGGCCCGCTGGTGATCCTGTACGCGGATGATCTTGAAGCCACGCAGCAGCGGCTCAAATCCGTCGGCGCCGTGATCAGCCGCGAGACCTTTTCGTTCCCCGGTGGCAGCAGGTTTCACTTCATTGACCCGGATGGTTATGAGCTGGCGGTGTGGACCGCTCAGCTGTAGCCGGCCGCAACACCGGGCGTGGAAGCGCAGTCGCGCTCCCACAGGCTGGCGAGCGCCGCTACTGCAACGGCACATAAATATCGGTCTGCCATTGATCCTGCGGTGTTTCGGGGAAAATGCTCAGGTATTCGAAAAACAACGGCTGGTCCCGAAGCTCCTCGCCGCTGCCAGGCAGCCAGTCGCGGTAGATCGGATAGATCGACTCTGCGATGTGATCCGGCGAACCCACGTGACGCACCACCACACAGCGCCCGCCGGGGATGACGCGTTCAGTGACGCCGAACTCATTCGCGGCCAGCGCCTGGTGAATCTCGCCGCAAATGGCAAACCGGAACTCATCGGCCGGGGTCGTATCAGGATTGTCGAAGGGAATACCGAAGCTGCGACTTGAAGCCACCGGCGACTGCCCGCTGTGCATGCGCCACGCAATGAATGTCTGCACGCTTTCATTCACGCGCCCTGGGGCGCCGCGGTGCTCGAATGCGGCCACCTTGACCGCAGGAAACTCCACAATTCGTACCTGCATGATGATGCTCCTGGAAAAGTAAGGGACGCTGAATACCGCGCGCCAGAGCTGCCAATCCGGTCGTTTCCGGAATGCGCTCGGCGCCATGCCGAACGCTCGCCTGAACGCCCTGGCAAAGGCTTCAGGACTTTCGAAGCCGGCCCCCAGCGCCGCCTCCAGCACCGAATAATCAGCGCGGGAAGACAAGTCATGTGCCGCGCGGCGCAGGCGCATCAGTTGCACATAGCGCGCAACCGGCATGCCCACGAACGCGGTGAATTGCCGATGGAAGTGAAACACCGAAAAATGCGCCACCCCGCTCAGCGTCTTCACCGACAAGTCACCTTCAAGATTCGCGTCGATATAGGCGAGTACGGCGTCGAAACGCTGTGTGTAGGCGGCGTTGCCTGGCAAGTCAGACACGGGTTGCAAGCTCCGGGATAGGCGTTGGAATAGGATCGACTATACCGACAGCCTGCGCCTAGCCGTGCTTGCTGAGGTGGATATGCCAGCACGGATTACAAAGGAAGCCTGGCGATCACCTTGATCTCGAACTGGTACCCATACAGCCAGGTAACCCCCACGCCAGTCAGCGTCGGGTGCGGCGCTTCGCCCCAGAACTCCGGCACCACCTTCCAGATCGTCTCGAACCTGGATTCGGGATCGACGATAAACACCGTCACATCGATCACATCGTCAAAGGTGCAGCCGGCAGACCCCAGGATCGCATTCAGGTTGTTGAACGCCAGACGGACCTGATCCTCCAGATCGGGCTCGGGCGAGCCGTCTGCATGGCTGCCGACCTGCCCCGACACGAATAAAAAGCCATTGGACTTAATGGCCGGTGAATAGCGATTGCGCTCATACAGCGCCTGGCGTCCAGGCGGAAAAACCACATTACGCTGCGTCATGGAAGCCTCCATCAAAGGGTCGAGATTGACCCGCAATTAACGATAGGCAGACTCTAGGGGCTTGTGCCAGGGCGATAAACCAGCAACCTTAGCCAGCACTGTTTGTGAAACCCAAACAATCGATCGCCGAGGCCGTCATGGACCGTTTTGATGCAATGCAGGCATTTGCTCGCGTGGTGGAAGCCGGCAGCTTCACCAAGGCCGCCGAGACCCTGCACATGAGCAAGACCACCGTGACGCAACTGGTGCAGCAGTTGGAGGCACGCCTGCGGGTCAAATTGCTTAACCGCACCACGCGCAAAGTCAACGTCACGGCCGACGGCGCCGTGTACTACGAACGCGTGCTGCAGCTGCTGGCCGATATGGACGACGCCGAGACCAGCCTGTCCGGCGCAGCAACCCTGCCCAGGGGCCGCCTCCGCGTGGATGTGCCGAGCCCACTGGCCAGCATGATCCTCGTCCCCGCGTTGCCTGGGTTTTACGCCCGCTACCCGGACATCCAGATCGACATGGGCGTCAGCGACCGTATCGTCGACATGATCGATGAGAACGTCGATTGCGTGGTGCGTGGCGGTGAACTCACCGACCAATCCCTGATGGCCCGACGTGTAGGCGACCTGGCGCTCGGCGTGTTTGCCGCGCCGAGCTACCTGGCACGCGTAGGTACGCCCGCCCACCCACGGGAACTGGAAGACGCCAACCATCGTATCGTCGGCTTCCTGTGGGCCCGCACCGGCAAGCCCTTGCCCTATGCCATGGGCAAGCACCAGGAAAGTCTCCAGATCAAGGGCCGCTACGCCCTGGCGGTCGATGATGGCAATGCCTACCTTGCTGCCGGCCTGGCGGGCCTTGGCGTGCTGTGGCTGCCCACCTACATGTCGAAAGCCTTCGAGGACCGGGGCGAATTAGTGCCCTTGTTCAAGGACTGGCACCTTGATCCGATGCCGCTTTACGTGGCCTTTCCGCCGAACCGGCATATCAGCCTCAAGCTGCGTGTGTTTATCGAATGGGTGGCTGAGTTGATGGCCGTGCATGCGCCTGTCAGTGGGCGACAGGATGGGTGCTGATGGACTCGTGTACGGGTTCGCTGATCGATGAAATGCAGCCGGAACAACCAACCTCTACTGCCCTTCAAGGCTTCTCTTCAGTCGGCGCAGATGACTACTGACGATCACTTTATGGGCGAGCCCTACCGGTAACATGTAGATGCGTCCATAGAGGTTATGCGTGACGACCGATGATGTGATGGTGAGCACACGATCTGTTATCGAAAGGCAGATCATGACATCCAGATGCCTGTCACGCTCGGTAAGAACCAGGATATTGGAGGCGCTGTGCTCCACCAGAAAGAAATCCAGGTGTTCGCCTGCGTGTACCGTTTTTCGCGCAACGCCCGAGAACCCGCCGATTCGCCTCACACCGAATAACGAAGAAATTGCGTCCCTTATTCGGAAAGCCAGCCGCATGGCCAGCCCCGGCTCAGCCGTTGCGATGTTCCACGCGTCAAGCATGGTGATTTCAACGGGGAGCTGAACCGACCTAATGTGGTAGTAATCGAGCTCCAACAGTGCACGCAACGTGTGAGCTGGTGATGTGATAGGCAATTTTCATCCCGTCCAGTGGGCCAGTTTTCATTCCCGATAACATCCGAGGCTGAGTGTTATGCGGCTATGTTACGTCAATGTACAGCCGCCATGAACGTCCCCTCCCTGTCCCTTCCCCCGTGTATCGCAAGTGGGCGAACATATCCCCGCCATAGTATGGTTGCGGCCCCCAACCCTCACAGGATATGAAGGTTACCCATGCGTTTACTGTTTCCCCTGGCCGTCAGCTTGACGCTGATCGGCTGCGCCACCACCAAGACCGACGTTCGCAACGAAGCACAAATCAGTCGATATGACCCGGCCAATACGGCGCGTGTCCGCCTGATCACCGGTGACACCACCCACGCAGGCTTTATCAGTGGCCAGACCTGCGAGATGTTCTACAACGAGTCCCTGCTGACCAAAACCCCTGAAGAAGCCGGATGGCAAACAGCCCATGTCGACTCGGCGGGACTCTACCCTTTCCGGGCGACAGACCGCCAGAACAGCGTGATTGGCATGCCTGCCAGCAAGGCGAGCAAAGCCATCAATCAATCGCCCAAGGTGTTTGACGAACATGTCATCCCGGCCGGTAAACCGTTTATTGCAGGGTTCGCCATGGGGGGATCGCAACTCTCCTGCTTTCCCGCGCCTGTCACGCTCATCCCCGAGCCCGGTAAAGACTACGAAATGGAACTTCAAATGATGAAAATCAGCACGTTCAAGGCCGGCTGCGTGATTGCCGTTCGCCAACTCTCCACCCAGGCCGACACCACCGTAGAAACGCCGCTGAAACCCCAGGTGTGTGCCAAAACGCCGTCGGGCTGGTACACCGTGACCCCAGCGTCCTTGCCTTGATCGTCCCGGGACAGTTGTTGAACGGCAGTTGTGCTTGACTCAATGGTTTTCCTCACACTCATACAGGGACAGACATGGGCATTTTGGATCGGTTGTTTGGTGGACGCTTTACCATGCCGCCTCCCGAGGAAACCAACCTCAGCGCTTCAGCGATCATGAAAGAGCTACGGCCCGAGCGCAGCGACCCCACCCAGAAAAAAGCCCTCGAAGCCTTTGCCCAGGCGCTGGTGGCGACCACTGCGGAAAAAGAAGGCGCCAGACTTGTCCGCCGCGTTATGCGCAGATACGCGATGGGAGATGACCCCTGCAGTGCCCTCACCGAAGGTTTCCTGAATGACGCCAAGGGGCAAAAACTTGAACACCTTGTACTCCTCAGCGTGGATTGGAAGGGCTATGACGTGTTTGAGTATCAAGCGCCCTTTCTGGTCAGCGCCAGTGGCTTGAAGGCGCCCTACGCCTATGTACGGGAAGACGCTACCTCCATGCCACAGGTTCTCGATAACTTTGATCAGTGGCTCGCCCGGTTCGGTAAACGGTTTCTTCACCTGGACTCCGGAGGTGAAAATTACGACGGTTTCATTGTTGACGCGGATCGACTGGAAGACGTTATCGAGCTGGCTGGACGAGCGGGAATCCACGTGCGTCTTGAGAGCTTCTGACTCTGCGGCGGGGTGAGGGGCTTCTGCAAAACCTGTTCAATCAAGCCCTCGTCCGAGGAATGTCCCTGACCCGGCCGCTATCCGATCAGGTTTTCCCTTTCCCGGTCATTGCGGCCTTGGACCTGGAGCCCTGATCCCCCCTCGGGCGTTCAGCCCGCTGTTTTTGCTCCTGCTTGAATTGCTGCTGCCAGCGCACCAGCGCCTCAGCCCCGTCCGATGCCTGCACGGCCCATGGCGTCGACGCGATCATGCCGAAAAGCGTCCAGATAAGGAGTTGCTTCATTTCATCTCACCTTGGTTGTTTGAACTGGAACGGATGCGGATATCCGCGTTGGTAATGCTTGAATAGGTGTCGAGCAGCCCGGCTAACTCCTGGTAGCCAGCCGCCAGAGCGTGAGCCCCCAGCCGGGTCAATGATCTCGACGTCCGACGTGCCTGAGCCGCGCTGATCGCGGGAGTGGAGGCATACCGTGAAATACGCTGTTCGCCCCTTTGCGCGCACGTGGCGATCGCCGAGTCAGGTTCCAGCTCGCGTGTCTGGCGTTGTAAAGTCAGCAGCCGGCGACTCAATTGAAGGGACACAGAGCCGGCGCCGCCCGCCGGTTGGTGACCAGCGCCCAAGAGTGCCTGCAAGGCGACCAATCGGTGCTGTTGCCGGGCCTGCCACTTGAGCAGGTCCATGCGGCGCCCGTGCCGGAGTAAGCGCCGGGTGTCCCTGTGCAGCGCCTGGGTGAGGACGTGTACATGGCGGGCGGATTTCCCCGGCAGTAGCTGGAAGGCCAGCAGGCAGATGGCAAGCGCTGCCAGCCAGGCGAGCGCTTGATTGGCGAAGTCCGTGAAGTCGTACTGGGCCGTGCCGCCGGTGCCGACGAGGGTGTTGAACGCGATCAGGTAGGCAATGCCCTGCAAGGCGTGGCGCGGCCGGGTGGTGGCATGAATGCCGACGGTCCAGAAGGCGATCAGCACGATGCTGAGCAACGCGAACCCGCTGATGTGCGGCAACACCAGGAACTTGCACGCCGCTGCCGTTACGATGCCGTAGAGCGTCCCCTCGAAGAAGCGGCCGATGCCTTGAGCGGGCGCCGGGCTGGTGGCCAGCAAGGTGCAGCACGGGCCCAACACCGCCAGCAAGGTTGGCCCCTGGTCCCAGGCGGTCAGGTACCAGACCGCAGCGGTTGCAAGCGTGGCCACCAGGGCGCGTAGACCGTTGCGCAGCGCGTCGCCGTAATGGCGGTGGAACCCCACGGCGCGGGCCGGCGTCCGGGGCGCGCGTTCAAGGCAAGCAAAGCTCAGCAAGGCGCTGGACAGGTCTGCCAATTGTTCACTCAAGCACTGCTGGCTTTGACAGTTTTCATGGGCCTGGGCGAGGCAGTGCTGCATCTCCCGGACATGCTCGGCTGCCGCGGAAAAACCCGGCTTTGCTTCGGCCAACTGTTGCAGCTGCGCGCCCATCCGAACGAGGGAAGGCAAGCCACTGCGGTTGAGCGGTGACTCGTCCAGGATCACCCCATGCACATACGCAAGCCCTGCCTGCAGGGGCGCAAGCCTGGAACGGATCAGGCGGGACTCACCTCGGCCGATCCCGAGAAGCTCGTCCACCTTACCCACATCGATGGCCAGCTGGCCCTGCACACTAGCCAGTTGCGCGCCCTGCTCCCCCTCCATTCGCAAGGCCAGCAATCCCAAGGTACGGGCGGCGATGTCCTCAAGCGCCTTGTTCAGTTTGGACTCGACGGTCTTGCGGCTGAACAGCGTCGCCACCAGACTCAGGCTCAACACCCCGAGGACCACGGCCGTGCCCCGCGCCACGATATGCTCGAAACCTTGCTGCGGGGCGATAATGGCCGGGCCCAGGGCAAGGCAAACCGTATAGCCTGCGACCACTGCCGCCGTGGCCTGGTAGTGCCGAAGCACGGTCATGGCACCGACACAAAGGCCGAGCCACACCCCGACCCCGAGGATGAACAGCAGCATTTTTTGCGCGAACAGGCCGGTCAGGACCAGGGCGGCGAGCAACCCCACCAGGGTTCCCAGTACGCGATTGAAGCCCTTGCCGACCACCGCGCCCTGCAGCGGATGGATCAGCAGCAACACGGTCGAAGCCGCCGAGAACGGCGCCTCCAGGTGCAATTGGAAACCCAGCCACAGGGCCAATGTGGCCGCCGCAAGACTGCGCAGCACATACCCCGAGGTCTCGGGCGACCATGCCCCGAGCATTCGCAGTGCACGGGCCATCACATGAAATCCTGCAGCCACTGGGTAAGCCGCCAATGGGGGGCGGCCCCCGCCTCGGCGACCTCGATACTCGCAGTCATTCCCGCCGCCAGCTCCACGCCCGGTGGCACCTTGTCCAGCTCAATCCGAACCGGCACACGCTGGGCCAGGCGTATCCAGCTGAACGTAGGAGCCACCTGGGGCAAGCCACTGTTACTGCGCAGCTCGTTGCCGTCGGCAATGCCTCTGCCGAGACTCGCCACATGCCCTTCAAGCAGCGGCGCAAAGCCCATGAGCTTGATGGACGCTGCGGCCCCCACGCGAACACCGGGCAGCTTGGTCTCCTCGAAGTAACCGGTGACCCAGAAGCTATGGCTGTCGACCACATAGATATTGGTATCGCCCGCCGCCGCGTAGTCACCCGGCTGCAGCCGCAGCTGGGTCACATACCCGTCGACCGGTGAACGAACCGTCGTGCGCTGCAGATCCAGCTGCGCGTGGGCCAACTGGCTCTGGGCCGCGTCCACCCGCGCCCTGGCCACCGCCAGGTCGCGGGCCGCATTGTCGGTCTCCTCCCGCGCAATGGCATCGCCGAGTTGCTGGCGACGGCTGAGCTGTGAGCGGCGCTGTTCGAACACGCTGCGCGCCTCGGCAAGCTCGGCCGTTCGCTGTTGCCGGGCCAGCAGATAGGCGCTGCGGTCGATCTGATACAACAACGCGCCCTTGGAGACCCACTGGTTGTCCTCGACCAGCAGTTGTTCAACCTGGCCGGACACTTCGGGGGCAATGCGGATGACTTGCGCGCTGACCCGCCCGTCCCGTGTCCAGGGGGCCAGCTCATAGGCGCGCCACAACTGCGTACACAACAGCAGCGCGGTCAAGCCGAGCATCAGGGTGACGAGGGTCTTGAGCAGGTGTTTGATCGTCATCGCCCGCGCCTCAAAACTTCAGCACGAGGATCGAGAGAACGATCAACGACATGCAGAAACGCGCCATGCTCGGGTGCCAGGCCCAGTCCAGCCAGGGCCGCACGATCCGCTCCAGCAGTGCGTAAACCACGGCGGTAACGCCCAGGTAGAGCAAGAAAGGCGGCAGGTAGAGGTGGGCAATCGTGATTTCGCTCAGCATCGTTGAATCTCGCAGTCGGCAATGGCCTTGCTGACGATGGTAGGGACTGCAAGGCCGTGCCGATATTGAGTATTCTGCCAAGATATAATCAAATTCAGACAATCGAGGTGCGCGACGTGGACGAGACACATCTCTACGGGGTGGATCAATTCGAACTGGACAGTTTCGACCAACCCGCAGTGGCGTTGATGCTGGGAAGCCAGCGAAACGACACCGAATTCCCCGTCCATACGCACCGCAAAGGCCAACTGGTGGTGGCGTATCACGGCGGCATCGTGTGCACCGTAGAGGATGGCGTGTGGATGGTGCCATCGGGGTTCGGCGTATGGATTCCGGGCGGTATTGCCCACAGCAACCGGGTGACCGCCAACGGCAAGATCGGCTATCTGTTCGTAGAGCCCGGTGCCGCAGCATTACCGCACACATGCTGCACGCTGGTGCTGTCACCGCTGGTCCTGGAATTGATCCTGCACCTGAGCGCCCAAGCCCAGGACTATCCGCCGGCGTCTGCCAATGCACGCGTGGCGAGCGTGCTCCTCGAACAGTTGGAACTGGCCCCCTCGGAACAGCTGTACCTGCCGCTTCCGGCCACAACGCAGCTGCGTTTCATCGCACGGGGGTTGGCCCAGGACCCGTCAAATCGCTGCACCATGGCCCAATGGGCACGCCAGGTCGCCATGAGCGAGCGCTCCCTGGCGCGCTTGGTCAAAAGCGAAACTGGGCTAACCTTTGGCCAATGGCGCAAGCAATGGCAAATCATCGTGGCCTTGCAGAGCCTGGCCGAGGGCGAATCCGTGCAACGCACCGCCGAAGCCCTCGGGTACGAGTCGGTCAGTTCGTTCATCAGTATGTTTCGCAAGACACTGGGCTCGCCGCCAGCGCGGTACATGCGGCGGACCGCAACACATCAGCGGGAACCTCGCCTGCCTGGTGAAGCGTTACCCGTCGAACGGTCTAAATTTGCAGAATGACGTGCCGATAGGCTGGATGTAACCCAAGGAGGCGGTTTCCCATGTTCAATACAAAAGCCAAGAACCAGCTTCACGCCCAGGCAGCCGAGCTGTTGGAACTGCGCCAACTGCGCGATGGCCTGAACCGTGAAATGCTGACGTTGAGTATCGACTCGACATTCAAGATCACCGCATGCAACGACAACTTTGCCAAGTCGTTGGGCTACACCCCGGAGCAACTTCGAGGCCGTGCCATGGCCGAGATCGTGCCGCAGTACGTCTCCAAGCTGCCCTGCTTTCATAATTTTCGAGCGGCGGTCGCCGCTGGCAAGTCCATTACCGACGATTACCGCTACCTGCATGCCGACGGTTCATTGATATGGCTGCATGCACATTGGCAGCCGATTACGGATGCGAGCGGCCAGCTGAGTCATGTCACCTGCTATGCAACGAACATTACCGCCCGGGTAGAAAAAGCCTCGGAAAACACCTCTTTCATCCAGGCATTGCTGCGCTCGACGGCGGTGATCGAGTTCGACCTCTCCGGGCATGTCATCACCGCCAATGAACAGTTCCTGCACGCCATGGGCTACAGCCTGGAGCAAGCCAAAGGCAGCCACCACCGGATTTTCTGCAAGCCGGAGGAAACCTCGTCGCAGCACTACAAGGATTTCTGGGCAACCCTGAACAGGGGCGAGTTTGTAGCCGGCCGATTTGAACGCGTTGACAGCCGCGGCCAGACCGTGTGGCTGGAAGCAACCTACAACCCGGTGTATGACACTGAAGGCACACTGTGCAAGGTGGTCAAGTTCGCCACGGTGGTCTCCGACCAGGTTGCCCGGGAACAGGAAGTCAGTGGCGCGGCGCAAACCGCATTTGAAATTTCCCGGCAGACCGATGTCAGTGCCGAGCGCGGAGCCGTCGTGGTCAACGACACGATGCATACCATGCATAAAATCGCCGCTGATATGCAGGCGGCTGCCGGCGGAGTCGAAGCCCTCGGAAAACAGTCACTGCTGATCAGTTCGATCATTCAGACCATCAGCAGCATTGCCCAGCAAACCAATCTGCTGGCATTGAATGCCGCGATTGAAGCCGCCCGTGCAGGCGAGCAAGGTCGCGGCTTTGCGGTGGTGGCTGATGAAGTGCGACAACTGGCCGGGCGCACCAGCACGGCGACGGAAGAAATCGCCTCGGTGGTGCTGCAGAACCAGAAACTGGTGGATGAGACCGTCGCCGAAATGGCCAACAGCAAATCCCAGGCAGAGCAAGGTCTTGAACTCGCCACGCAGGCAGGCCAGGTCATTGTGGAAATTCAGGACGGCGCCAAGCGGGTGGTCGACGCGGTGGGCAGGTTTGCGAATCAGGTGGCTTAGCCGGAGCAGTCACAGGGCCGCCTGTGCATGAGGCGGCGAACTGCACGCCGGACATGGGAATCAAGCCGCACATTGTCCAACCACCTCCACTCCCCTTATCCTCGACGCTCCCCGTCCGTCCAAAACCGGAGCCGCCATGGACCTCGCCACCCTCGCCCTGTTCCTCCCCGCCTGCTTCGCCCTGAACATGGCGCCCGGTCCGAACAACCTGCTGTCCGTCAGCAACGCCACGCGCTACGGCTACCGCACCTCGTGCCTGGCCGGTATCGGCCGTCTGCTGGCGTTCGCCGGGATGATCGCCCTCGCCTCTGCGGGGTTGGCGGTGGTGTTGCAAACCTCGGAACTGTTGTTCTACGCGATCAAGATTGTGGGCGCGGCGTATCTGTTTTATCTGGCATTTCAGATGTGGCGGGCTGATCCGCAGGCTGAGGCGCAATCGGCAGGCGCGAAGGTGGGTTTGTGGGCACTGGCGCGACAGGAGTTCCTGGTGGCGGCGGGCAACCCCAAGGCGATCCTGATCTTCACCGCGTTCCTCCCGCAATTCGTGGTCCCCGGCCAACCCATCACCCCGCAATTCGCCGTGCTGGGCGCGCTTTTCCTGGTGTTGGAATGGGTCGCCATCAGCCTCTACGCTTATATGGGCCTGCACATGCGCCGCTGGTTTGCCGAGCCGCGTGGCAAGCGGATATTCAATCGCTGCTGTGCGGGGTTGTTGTCGGCGGCGGCGACGGTGTTGTTGACCGCGCGCAGGGCTTGAGGAAAAAAACATGACCCGCAACCAACTTGCCGACCTTTACCTCGGCTACATCGACTGCCTCAACCGGCAGGATTGGAACCGCCTGGGCGACTTCGTCCACCCGGACGTGTGCTACAACGCCCAGGTGGTCGGCCTGGAGGGCTACCGCGCCATGCTGGAGCGCGACTTCCGCGAGATCCCCGACCTGGTGTTCCACATCCAGTTGCTGATCGCCGACCCGCCCACCGTCGCCTGCCGGCTGAACTTCAATGTCACGCCCCGGGGCGAGTTTTTCGGGCTGGCGATCAATGGTCGCCAAGTGGCGTTCTCGGAGAACGTTTTCTACACGTTCGTCGACGGCAAAATCGCCCAGGTCTGGTCGGTGATCGACAAGGCGGCGATCGAACGGCAGTTGGCCGTCTAAACTCCATGGACCCATTGTCCGTGGAGACCGATCATGAAACGCAAGAACACCCTCTGCCTCTGGTACAACGACACCGCCGAGGAGGCTGCGCGCTTCTACGCCAGCACCTTCCCCGACAGTACGCTCGACGCCGTGCACCTGGCCCCCGGTGACTACCCGTCCGGCAAACAGGGCGATGTGCTCACGGTGGAATTCACCGTGATGGGCATCCCGTGCATTGGCCTCAATGGCGGCCCGATATTCCCCCACAGCGAAGCGTTTTCCTTCCAGGTCGCCACCGATGACCAGGCCGAAACCGATCGCTACTGGAACGCCATTATCGACAACGGCGGCCAGGCCAGCGCCTGCGGTTGGTGCAAGGATAAATGGGGATTGTCGTGGCAGATCACGCCTCGGGTGTTGACCGATGCGGTGGCCAACCCTGAGCCGACAATAGCCAAACGTGCTTTCGACGCGATGATGACCATGACCAAAATCGACATTGCGGCGATTGAAGCAGCGATAAAAGGCTGATCCACCTGCACCGGTGCATTCAAGGTACGGGGAAGTTGACACACCTCGTAATATTCCATGAAGATAGCCCCAGTCTTCATGGGTGTGTCAGCTTATGTCCGCAACCTCAGTGGTTAACCTTTCCGTCATTGGCTTGATTGCCAAGGCGCAAGGTTGCGTGGCGCACGCCCTCAAATCGAAGAAACAGTCGCTCATGTGACCGGGGCGCGCTGTCCCGTCAGATGAGCTGACAGGACATTGAGCGCGGACTCCCTCCCCCTTGCACAATTGCCCATGCCCTTCTGACGGTGACTCAAGCGGTCAATCATCAGGAGAAAGTGCATGTCATCGTTTCAAGGTATCTGGGTTCCCGTGGTCACGCCGTTCCAGGATGGCGCCATCGATTTTGTCGGCCTGCACCGCCTGGTCAGCCACCTGCTGGGCAAGCACGTGGCCGGGATCATGGTGTGCACCACCACCGGCGAAGCCGCATCGCTCAGCCGCCAGGAACAACTGGCCGTGCTGGATGCGGTATTGCAACAGGTGCCCGCCCACCGTGTGGTGATGGGCCTGGCGGGCAACAACCAGATTGAGCTGCTGCAATTCCAGGCCGAGGTCCTCAAGCGCCCGCTGGCGGGTTTGCTGGTGCCGGCGCCGAGTTACATCCGCCCTTCCCAGGCCGGCCTTGAAGCGTTCTTTCGCACGGTGGCCGATGCGTCCAGCGTGCCGATCATTCTCTACGACATTCCCTACCGTACCGGCGTGACCTTCGAGCAGGCGACCTTGCTGAACATCGTCGCGCACCCGCAGATCGTGGCGATCAAGGACTGCGGCGGCAACCTGGGCAATACCCTGGCGGTGTTGGCCAGCGGTGAGGCCGATGTGTTGTGTGGCGAGGACCTGCAGATCCTCAATGCGCTGTGCCTGGGTGCCAGCGGTGCGATTGCCGCGTCGGCCCATGTGTGCACCGAACAGTTTGTGGCGCTGTGGCAACAGGTACGGGATAACCAGTTGGCTGAGGCGCGGGCGACGTTCCTTGGCTTGGTGCCGTTGATCAACACACTGTTCATGGAGCCCAACCCGGCGCCGGTGAAAGCCGCACTGGCGCTGGAGGGCTTGATCGAGAGTGAGTTGCGGGCGCCGATGCAGCGGGCAACCGAGGCGGTCATCGCAAAGCTGCAAAGGCTTTCACGCCAGGCCCAGTAACCTGTGGCGAGCGGGCTTGCCCCGCGTTGGGCTGCGAAGCAGACCCAAAACCAGGCGCTGTGGTTTACCTGACAGAACACAGGGAGCCTGATTGGGGCTGCTTCGCAGCCCGGCGCGGGGCAAGCCCGCTCACCACAGCAAGCCCGCTCACCACAATAAGCTTGCGCAGGCTCACCCAATAACGCATTCGAGAGTGCACCTCCACACCCCACGTGATCTGAGGACTACTCCTAACCTGTGGCGAGCGGGCTTGCCCCGCGTTGGGCTGCGAAGCAGCCCCAAAACCAGGCGCTGTGGTTTACCCGACAGAACACAGGGAGCCTGATTGGGGCTGCTGCGCAGCCCAGCGCGGGGCAAGCCCGCTCACCACAGCAAGCCCGCTCACCACAGAAGCTCAGGGCATCAGGAAATCTGCCCCCCCACCTGCCGGGCGGTATGCAACCGGTGCAACGTGATCTCGCGCACCGCCTGCTTGCTCAGTTCGATATGCCGCTGCAGCAGGTGCTGCGCCTGGTCAGCCTGGCGTTGCACGATGGCCGAGAGCAGTTGCCCATGCTCTTCGTACGTCGCCGCAATGCGGGGCGCCTGGGTAAAGTCGAGCCGCCGGATGATGCGGATCTGCTCGGTGATGGCGTAGTGCATGCGCGCCATTTCACGGTTGCCGGTGGCTTCCACCAACGCGCAATGAAAACGCTCATCCAGCGCCGATACGGCCTGGGCGTCCTCCAGGCGCTCGCCCTCCTGCACCTGCCAGGTGGCCTGCAACGCTTGCAGCATCGGGTTCGGTTCGTCCATCGCACATAACCGGCCGACAGCCGCCAGTTCCAATACGATGCGCACGTCGTAGAGCTCTTCGAAGTAGGCGAAATCGAACGGTTTCACCTGCCAGCCGCTGCGAAAATACACCTCGAGATACCCTTCCCGTTCCAAGCGATACAGCGCCTGACGCACCGGCGTGCGGCTGGCGTGCATGCGTTCGGCCACCTCGCCTTCGCTGAAACGATCGCCCGGCAGCAGTCGGAAGTCGAAAATATCCGCCTTGAGCTGCGCGTAGATCTGCTCGGCCAGGCTGTCGGGGCGTGTCTTGGCCCCCATGCTTAACCGCGACTCGCAATAAAGGCGCGCCAGCCACCGAACTCGGTGATGTCGAGGGCGTCGGCCAGGGCCCAGGGCTCGCAGATGAAGCCTTTGACGCTGCGCCCATCGGCCAGCAGCAGGTTGCCGATCCCCAGCGGCGCGGGGATCTCGGCGACGAACTCGCCAAAGCGTGCGAGGGGCATGTCCCACAGCTCGACGATGATCGCCCGACCGCTGTCCGCCTTGGCCAGCCCGGGCTTGGGCGGCACCGTGCCCGGCAGCGCGTACAGGCGGTAGGTGTCGGCCGTCAGGGTTTGCTCCACCAGCACCGCGTTGCGCGTCGTCAGCTGGACGTTCAGCGGCATGCCGGTGAGGTGCGCGCCCACCACCGCCACGCGCACGCAGCCGGGGGCTTGGGCGGGTGCGGACGGTGCCGGCAGATAGCGCTGGGTGGCACCTAAAGGCAGCTCCAGGCTGGATTGCCAGCGCTTGCCCAGGTGCGCCAGCGCCGTGTCATGCCAGGCCGGTGCGAGCAAGGTAATGCCGCTGGGCAAGCCATCGGCGCGGATACCGGCCGGCAGCGCCAGGGCCGAGAGGTCGGCCAGGTTGGTGAAGTTGGTGTAGTAGCCGAACTGCGAGTTGTAGCGCACCGGCTCTTCCGCCATCTCGGCCATGGTGCGCAGGGTTGGCGAAGTCGGCACCAGCAAGGCATCGAAACCGGCCAGGCTGTCGTTGATGCGGCGGCTCAGTTCGGCCCGCAGGTATTCGGCTTTGAAGGCGTCGCAGGCGCTGTACTGGCGGCCATTCTCGACAATGCCGCGCACCACCGGGTTGATTGCCTCCGGCTGGTTTTCCAGCATGCTTTCCAGGGCCACGGTGCGTTCGGCAACCCAAGGGCCGAAGTACAGCTGGTCCGCCAGTTCCTTGAACGCAGTGAAATCCACCGGGGTGATCACCGCCCCCAGCGCCTTGAAGCGCTCCACCGCCTGTTCGAACACGGCCTGGTTCTGGGTATCGCCGAAAAACTCCAGGACCTCCGGGATGGCCAGCTTGATCGAAGCGCCCACCGCCACCGGCGCCGTGTTGGGGTTGGCGCGGGAATAGGCATCACTGGCGTCGTATCCCGCCGCAACGTGCGCGACGGTCTCGGCATCTTCCACGGTCAACGCAAACACCGAGACGCAATCCACCGTGCGGCAAGCCGGCACCAGGCCGGTATTGGACAAACGCCCCTTGGTCGGCTTCAAGCCGACGATATTGTTGAACCCCGCCGGTACACGCCCGGAGCCCGCCGTGTCGGTGCCCAGGGAAAACGCCACCAGCCCACGGGCGACCACCGACGCAGAACCGGAGCTGGAGCCGCCGCTGACGTAATCGCCATTGAAACTGTTGCCCACCGCGCCATACGGCGAGCGGGTGCCCACCAGGCCGGTGGCGAACTGATCGAGGTTGGTCTTGCCCATCAGGATTGCGCCGGCGGCGCGCAGCTTCTGCACGACCGAGGCATCCCGGGTCGCGCGGTAGGCAAATTCGGGGCAGGCGGCAGTGGTGTACCAGCCGGCCGCATCGATGTTGTCCTTGATCGCAAACGGCACGCCATACAACGGCAGCCGGGTCATATCGCCGCCCTGGGCTGCCAATCGTTCGCTCAACTGCGCCAGTTGCTCGGCCAATGCCTGCGGTTGAGCGCGGGCGATCCAGGCGCTGTCCTCGGCGGGGTATTGCGCGGCCAGGGTGAGCAAAATGTCCGGCGTGATCGTGCCGCTGCGGTAAGCAGCCTGCCATTCACCGAGGGTCCAGCCAACAACGTTGTGCATGGGAAACTCCATCTTGTATCCAAGTTTGGATTTATCTAAAGCAAAGCCCACGCCAGGTCACTCTGCCAATGAATACAAGGGTATCGCCGCAAAACATGCGCGTAGATGGCGCACCCGGGCATCGCCCATGCGCCAAAAAAAGTCATTCAATCGACCCCTCGGTTGCGACCGACCCAATACCGACCTACTGTTCCAGACCATGCTCTGCGATTTGCTGTCCCCCACCCTAGGCCCCCAGGTGACGACATGCCCACACTACCCCGCCCTGCCGTACTCGAGCTGATCGGCAACACGCCGCTGGTTCGGGTCAGCCGTTTCGATACCGGCCCCTGCACGCTGTTCCTCAAGCTTGAATCCCAAAACCCCGGCGGCTCCATCAAGGACCGCATCGGCCTGGCCATGATCGACGCCGCCGAACGCGACGGCCGCCTGCGCCCCGGCGGCACCATCATTGAAGCCACCGCCGGCAACACCGGCCTGGGCCTGGCGCTGGTGGGCCGGGCGAAAGGTTATCGGGTGGTGCTGGTGGTGCCCGACAAGATGTCCACGGAAAAAGTGCTGCACCTCAAGGCCATGGGCGCCGAGGTGCATATCACCCGCTCCGATGTGGGCAAGGGCCATCCCGAGTATTACCAGGACATGGCCGCGCGGCTGGCCAAGGAGATTGACGGCTGTTTCTTCGCCGACCAATTCAACAACCCGGCCAACCCCCTGGCCCACGAGACCAGCACCGCGCCGGAGATATGGGCCCAGACCCAACACGATGTAGACGCGATTGTGGTGGGCGTCGGCTCGGCCGGCACCCTCACCGGCCTGACGCGCTTCTTCAAACGGGTGCAGCCCGAGCTGGAAATGGTCCTCGCCGACCCGGTGGGTTCGGTGATGGCCGAATACAGCCGCAGCGGCAAGCTGGAAACACCCGGCTCGTGGGCGGTGGAAGGCATCGGCGAGGACTTCATCCCGTCGATTGCCGACCTGTCCAGCGTACGCCACGCCTACTCCATCAGCGATGAAGACAGCTTCGACCACGCCCGCCAGCTGCTCAAGGCCGAGGGCATTCTCGGCGGTTCATCCACCGGCACCCTGTTCGCGGCCGCGCTGCGGTATTGCCGCGAACAAACGGTGCCCAAGCGCGTGGTCACCTTTGTCTGCGACACCGGCACCCGCTATTTGTCGAAGGTCTACAACGACCAATGGATGACCGATGCAGGCTTGCTGCACTACAAGCACTACGGCGACCTGCGCGACTTGATCGCGCGGCGCTTCGAAGATGGTCGCGTGATCAGCGTGAGCCCCGACGACACCCTGCTCACCGCCTTCCAGCGCATGCGCCTGGCGGACGTGTCGCAACTGCCGGTGCTGGTGGACGGCCGCGAACTGGTGGGGGTGATCGATGAGTCCGACATCCTGCTGGGCCTGCACCATGACGCGGCGGACTTCTCCATGATGGTCGCCAGCGCCATGAGCGACAAAGTCCACACCCTGGCCCCCGGCGCCAGCCTGGCCGAATTGCAGGCTGAACTGGACCGCGGCCTGGTCGCCATCATTGCCGACGCGGCGGGCTTTCACGGCCTGATCACCCGCGTCGACCTGCTCAACCACCTGCGGAGATCCCTTGCATGAGCCAGCCCGATAAAAGCGCGTTTGCCACCCGTGTGATCCACGCCGGGCAGTCACCTGACCCGACCACGGGCGCGCTGATGCCGCCGATCTACGCCAACTCCACCTACCTGCAAGACAGCCCCGGCGTACACAAGGGCTTCGACTACGGCCGCTCCCACAACCCCACGCGGTTTGCCCTGGAGCGCTGCGTGGCCGACCTCGAAGGCGGCAGCCAGGCGTTTGCCTTCGCGTCCGGGCTGGCAGCAATCTCCACGGTGCTGGAGTTGCTGGATGCCGGCGCCCATATCGTGTCCGGCAACGACCTCTACGGCGGCACCTTCCGCCTGTTCGACAAGGTGCGCCAGCGCAGTGCCGGGCACCGTTTCAGCTTTGTCGACCTGAGTGATGTGGCGGCGTTCGAAGCGTCCTTGCAGGACGACACGCGCATGGTTTGGGTCGAAACCCCGAGCAACCCGCTGCTGAGCCTCACCGACCTCGGCGCCATCGCCCGTATCTGCCGCAGCCGCGGCATTCTCTGCGTGGCCGACAACACCTTCGCCAGCCCGTGGATCCAGCGTCCGCTGGAGTTGGGTTTCGACATCGTGGTGCACTCCAGCACCAAGTACCTCAATGGTCACTCCGATGTGATCGGCGGCATCGCCATCGTCGGCGACAACCCCGAGTTGGCCGAGCGCGTGGGATTTTTGCAAAACTCGGTTGGTGCCATCGCCGGCCCGTTCGATGCCTTCCTCACCCTGCGCGGCGTGAAAACCCTGGCCCTGCGCATGGAGCGCCATTGCAGCAACGCCCTCGACCTGGCCACCTGGCTGGAACAGCAACCGCAAGTATCCCGGGTCTATTACCCAGGCCTGGCGTCCCACCCGCAGCACGAACTGGCACACAGGCAGATGCGCGGGTTTGGCGGGATGATTTCAGTCGACTTGAACAGCGACCTGGCCGGCGCCACGCGCTTCCTGGAAACCGTCAAGCTCTTCGCCCTGGCCGAGAGCCTGGGGGGTGTGGAAAGCCTGATCGAACACCCGGCGATCATGACCCACGCCAGCATCCCGGCGGCGACCCGTGCGCAGTTGGGGATTGGCGACGGGCTGGTACGGTTGTCGGTGGGGGTTGAGGACGTGGAGGATCTACGGGCGGACCTGGCGCAAGCCTTGGCCCGTATATAAATCCCCCAGGCAACAGGGATCAACTGTGGGAGGGGGCTTGCCCCCTCCCACATTGGGTACGCGTCACCCCTGGACGATGTTGGCACGCGCCGAATGCAGCTTCTTGTAGCTCTCGATCAAGCGCAAATGCCGGTCCAGCCCTTCCAGCTTCATGCTGGTCGGTGTCAGCCCATGGAAACGCACACTGCCGTTGACCGAGCCGATCACCGCATCCATCCGCTCATTGCCGAACATGCGGCGGAAGTTGGCTTCGTAGTCCGCCAGTTCCAGGTCGTCGTCCAGCTCCATCTCCAGCACCGCATTCATCGCCTGGTAGAACAGGCCACGCTCAGCGGTGTTGTCGTTGTACTGCAGGAACATCTCCACGCACTCCTTGGCCTCCTCGTACTGCTGCAAGGCGAGGAAGATCAGCAGCTTCAATTCGAGGATGGTCAGTTGGCCCCAGGCCGTGTTGTCGTCAAACTCGATGCCGATCAGGGTGGTGATGTCGGTGTAGTCGTCCAGCTCGCTTTCGATCAGGCGCTCGACCAACCCCTGCAATTCCGCTTCGTCCAGGCGGTGCAGATTGAGGATGTCCTCGCGGAAACACAGCGCCTTGTTGGTGTTGTCCCAGATCAGGTCGTCCACCGGGTAGATTTCCGAGTAGTCCGGCACCAGGATGCGGCAGGCGGTTGCGCCGAGGTGTTCGTACACCGCCATATAGGCTTCCTTGCCCATGCCTTCGAGGATGCCGAACAAGGTCGCGGCCTCTTGGGCGTTGGAGTCTTCACCTTCGCCTGAGAAGTCCCACTCGACAAATTCGTAGTCCGATTGGGCGCTGAAGAAGCGCCACGACACCACACCGCTGGAGTCGATAAAGTGCTCGACGAAGTTGTTCGGCTCGGTCACCGCCTGGCCTTCGAAGGTCGGCTGCGGCAGGTCGTTCAAGCCTTCGAAGCTGCGGCCTTGCAGCAGTTCGGTGAGACTGCGTTCCAGCGCCACTTCCAGGCTCGGGTGGGCACCGAACGAGGCGAACACGCCGCCGGTGCGCGGGTTCATCAAGGTCACGCACATCACCGGGAATTCGCCGCCCAGGGACGCGTCCTTGACCAGCACCGGGAAGCCCTGGGCTTCCAGGCCTGCAATACCCGCCAGGATGCTCGGGTACTTCGCGAGCACGTCAGCCGGCACGTCCGGCAGGGCAAATTCGCCCTCGATGATTTCGCGCTTCACTGCCCGCTCGAAAATCTCCGACAGGCACTGCACCTGGGCCTCGGCCAGGGTGTTGCCCGCGCTCATGCCGTTGCTGAGGTAGAGGTTCTCGATCAGATTGGACGGGAAATACACCACCTCGCCATCCGACTGGCGCACGAACGGCAGCGAAACGATGCCGCGCGCTTCATTGCCGGAGTTGGTGTCGAACAGGTGCGAACCGCGCAGCTCGCCGTCGCGGTTGTAGACCTTCAGGCAGTAGGCGTCGAGGATTTCCCCGGGCAGCTCGTCATTCGGGCCCGGCTGGAACCAGCGTTCGTCCGGGTAATGCACGAACGGCGCATTGGCCAGTTCCTCACCCCAGAATTGGTCGTTGTAGAAGAAGTTGCAGTTGAGCCGCTCGATGAACTCGCCCAACGCCGACGCCAGGGCGCCCTCCTTGGTCGCGCCCTTGCCGTTGGTAAAGCACATCGGTGAATGGGCGTCGCGGATATGCAGCGACCACACGTTCGGCACGATATTGCGCCACGAGGCGATCTCGATCTTCATGCCCAGGCCGGCAAGGATCCCGGACATGTTGGCGATGGTCTGCTCCAGCGGCAGGTCCTTGCCAGCAATATAAGTGCCCGCCTCGCTGCCCGCGCTCGGCATCAACAGGGCCTGGGCATCAGCGTCGAGGTTGTCCACTTCTTCGATCACGAACTGCGGCCCGGCCTGCACCACTTTCTTCACGGTGCAACGGTCGATGGAGCGCAGGATGCCCTGGCGGTCCTTATCGGAAATATCGGCCGGCAACTCCACCTGGATCTTGAAGATCTGGTTATAGCGGTTTTCCGGATCGACAATATTGTTCTGCGACAGGCGAATATTGTCCGTGGGGATGTTGCGCGTGCTGCAGTACAACTTGACGAAGTACGCCGCACACAACGCCGACGAAGCCAGGAAGTAATCGAACGGCCCCGGTGCCGAGCCATCGCCTTTATAGCGAATAGGCTGGTCGGCAATCACCGTGAAGTCATCGAACTTGGCTTCAAGCCGGAGGTTGTCGAGAAAGTTGACCTTGATTTCCATGGGGGCACACCAGAATAACGGGCTAAACAAAAATGGCCGCCATTATGAGGTTTTTCATCGGGAAGTTTCAGGCTTTTCAATCATGCGGGGTGATGGATAGCGGTTCTACCGGCGCGATTCCCCGACGGATGTGCTGAATAACAAGTGAATATTTCATGAATCAATGCCCCGCAAATTTTATCTCATAGCATTTGAAAAGCCGCTGGAACGGTGCCAGCATGGCCATGTGCCACTATTTGATTTCAGGGCTTCAGGTGAGGGTCAATATGGAATATCAACTCCCTGCGACAAAGGCGATGAGATGGCTGACGAATGCAGACGCACCGTATGACACGCGCATACGCAGCGAACTTATAGCCGGGCCTTTTTCTTCCAAGGGGGTGCTCTGGGTCGGTTGGTTTAACAGCCTGGTGATATGCACAGTCGCGGTTACACTGCACCCGAGCCAATTCTTCATTGCCTGGCTCATCATTGATTCGATGATCTGGCTCTCACGGTTAGCACTGCTGTATTGGATCAATAAATACGGCGGCCAAAAATATCCTTATGTCATTGACCTATCGTTATTACTGGGCCTGGTCTGGGCGGCGGAGCTGGGCCTGGGTACCGCTGGTTGCCTGATCAGCGGCGATGCGATTCTTCAAGTTCTCGGGTGCACCTCAATGGTGAGCGTGAATGCCGCGATCGCCATGCGTAATCAAGGTGTACCGCGCTATGCATTTACTCAAATATTGCTGACGGATGTGCCCATGAAGCTCGCCACCTTGTTTCAGCCGGAACCGCTGCTGAGGATATTCCTGCTCCAGGCCCCGCTGTACTTGACGGGCATGTGGCTACTGCTCAACACGTTGAACGATAACCTGGTGCGCGCGTTACTGGCCGAGGCCAAAAACGAAATCCGCGCGACCCATGACCCCCTCACCGGCCTGTACAACCGTATGGGGATACTCGAACTGATTGAAAACACCCTGGCCCGCAGCCGGCATGCCGATAAACACTTTGCGGTGCTCTATATAGATCTGGATGGTTTCAAGAGCATCAACGATAACCACGGACATGCCGAAGGTGACAAGGCGTTAGCCGAATTTGGTGCAACACTTAAATCGATTGTCAGGCTAAATCAGGATTGCGCCGGCCGCTTGGGTGGAGACGAATTTATTCTGCTGATGAATAATTCCGGCATGACCTCTGCCACCCTGGCAGCGCAACGAATTATAGAAACATTGCGACAGGCCTCTGAGCGTTGCGCTCTTCCCTATGCCTTGCAAGCCAGCATCGGCATTGCCCTCTTTGAAGGCGCCGACAGTACGTCACATACCTGCGCACAAACAGTGATTGCCCATGCGGATGGTGCGTTATATGAAGCCAAGCGCGCAGGCAAAAACTGTTTTCGTATCGCACCAGGACAATTCGCCACTTAGGCCCTCCTGAACGCCATTCGTCACGTCCCGGTTTATATCAAACAATCGCCATCAACTTATTCCGTGTGATGCCGATGAACTTATGGCAATTCAGGGAGTAGTCGGAATGCGCAACAACCAGCCCGTAACACAGCGCGAGATTTCACTCGCGCCTTCGCAAAAACTCATCTCCGCCACCGATGTTCAAGGGATGATCACTTACTGCAACGACGCCTTCGTCGATATCAGCGGTTTTGAACGCGCCGACCTGATCGGCACGCCCCAGAACATCGTGCGGCACCCCGACGTGCCACCCGCCGTTTTCGCCCACATGTGGAGCGCGCTCAAGCAAGGCCTGCCGTGGATGGGCATCGTCAAGAACCGCTCGAAAAACGGCGACCACTATTGGGTCAATGCCTACGTCACGCCGATCTTCGACGGCAGCCGGGTCGTTGGCTTCGAGTCGGTGCGGGTCAAGCCTACGGCCGATGAAATCCGCCGCGCCCAGGCCCTCTACCGGCGTCTGAGCCAAGGCAAGCCGGGCGTGCCGCGCCAGGATGCCTGGCTGCCGGCGGCAGTGAGTTGCGTGCCGTACATGGCCACCGGTGTGGCTGGCAGCGTCGCCGGGCTGTTCCTCAGTGCACCGGTGGCCGTCGCAGTGGCCGTGGCGGTCGCGCTGCCGGTGGGCCTGCTGTGCTCGCGCTGGCGCCAGGGCAGTACCCTGCGTCTATTGGAGGGGGTCGAACCCTCGACGTCGGATGCCTTGATCGCGCAGATGTACAGTGACGCACGCGGCCCACAGTCGCGTTTGGAAACCGCGTTTCTCAGCCAGACCGCGCGCCTGAAAACCTGCCTCACCCGCCTGCAGGACAGCGCCGAACAACTGAGTACCCTGGCGGGGCAATCCGATCAGTTGGCTGCCGCCAGCGCCAAAGGCCTGAACCGCCAGCGCGTGGAAACCGAACAGGTCTCGGCGGCCGTCAACCAGATGGCCGCGACCACCCAGGAAGTCGCCAGCCATGTACAACGCACCGCCGACGCCACCCAACAGGCCAACGTGCTGACCGGGCGCGGCCGCGAAGTGGCGCGCGATACCCGTGAAGCCATCGAGCGTCTGTCCACCATGGTCGGCGAGACCGGGGTGACCGTGGCGCAACTGGCCAGGGACAGCGACGAAATCGGCAGCGTGGTGGATGTGATCAAGGGCATCGCCGACCAAACCAACCTGCTCGCCCTCAACGCCGCAATCGAAGCAGCGCGAGCCGGCGAACAAGGCCGAGGCTTTGCAGTGGTAGCCGACGAAGTGCGCCAACTGGCCCAGCGCACGTCACAATCGACCACCCAGATCCATGGGCTGATCACCAAGCTCCAGGCATCCTCCAGCAACGCGGTGCAAAGCATGGAAAACGGCCAGCGCCAGGCCCAGGAAGGCGTAGCCTGGGTGCTGGAAGCGGACCAGGCCCTGGTGGGGATCAGCGAAGCGGTGTCGCATATCACCGACATGACCACCCAGATCGCCGCCGCCACCGAAGAACAAAGTGCCGTCGCCGAGGAGATCAGCCGCAACATCACCACCATCGCCGAACTGGCCGACCAGACCTCGATACAAGCCCATCAATCCACGGACCTGAGCAAGGAACTGACCAATACCGCGGCCACCCAATACGCGCTGGTTGAGCGCTTCAACCGCTAGAGGCAGACAAGCTTCTCTAGTAAGCCCGCTTACTGTGGTGAGCGGGCTTGCTGTGGTGAGCGGGCTTGCCCCGCGCTGGGCTGCGAAGCAGCCCCAATCAGGCTCCCTGTGTTCTGTCAGGTAAACCGCAGCGCCTGGTTTTGGGTCTGCTGCGCAGCCCAGCGCGGGACAAGCCCGCTCACCACAGGTTAGGAGTAGTCCTCAGATCACGTGGGGCGTGGAGGTGCAATCTCGAATGGGTTATCGGGTGAGCCTGCGCAAGCTTATTGTGGTGAGCGGGCTTGCCCCGCGCTGGGCTGCGAAGCGGCCCCAATAAAGATCACTGTGCTCCATCAGACAAACCGCAGTGCCTGGTTTTGGGGCTGCTTCGCAGCCCAGCGCGGGGCAAGCCCGCTCACCACAACAAGCCCGCTCGCAACAAGATAACCACTCATGCCAAGCTTGGGTTAACGTCCACTCATCCCTCTGCATGAAGCCCGCTCATGTCCATCGCCGAGAACCTCATCGCCTTCACCTTCGCCGCCACCCTGCTGACCCTCACGCCCGGGCTCGACACCGCCTTGGTCCTGCGCACCGCCACGGTGGAAGGCAAGCGCCAGGCGCTGCAGGCCACGCTGGGCATCAACGCGGGTTGCCTGGTGTGGGGCGCCGCGGTTGCCTTTGGCCTGGGCGCGTTGATCGCGGTGTCGGAGATGGCGTTCAACCTGCTCAAGTACTGCGGCGCGGCTTACCTGGCCTGGCTGGGGCTGAACATGCTGGTGTGTCCGCGCCGCTCATTGGCACCCGCTTCAGCCGATGGCAAGCCCGGCGGCAACTGGTTTATCAAGGGCATGCTGGGCAATGTGCTGAACCCCAAGGTGGGGATTTTCTACGTGTCGTTCCTGCCGCAATTTATCCCCCAAGGGCATTCGCTGATTGCCTGGACCTTCGGCCTGGTGAGCATCCATGTGTTGCTCGGGCTGCTGTGGTCGCTGGTATTGATCGGCGCCACGCAGTCGCTGTCCGGGTTCCTGCGCCGCGAAAAGGTCATCCAGTGGATGGATCGCACCACCGGCGTGATCTTCGTGCTGTTTGCCGCAAAGCTGGCGTTCAGCAAGCGCTGAGTTTTCCCCATGCCAAATCCCCCCTTGCCCCCTCGGCGCAAACACGCTACAAATCCCCCTTCACGAAGTTGTACGACAACCTAAAAATAAATCGCCATCCCCGACGATGGCGCCAACCGCCCGAGCCCCAGCATGACTCCGCCTGCCCCGACGCAAACTGCCCCCGCCCTGTTCTCCCGCCCCATTGCCGTGTTGATTCTGCTCTGCATGGGCTGTGCCTTCGCCGGCAATCACATCGCCGCTCGGGTCGCCTTCGATGATGGCGCCGGTGTGCTGTTGGCCATTCTGCTGCGCTCGGGTGGCACCTTGCTGGTGCTGGCGGTGCTGGTACTGTGGCAACGCCAAAGCCTGCGCCTGCCCGCAGGTGCATGGCGCTGGCAAGTGCTGCTGGGCCTGCTTATCACTACCCAGAGCCTGTGCCTCTACTCCGCAGTGGCCCGCGTGCCGGTGGCGCTGGCGCTGCTGGTGGGCAACGTGTTCCCGATTCTGCTTGCCCTGCTCACCTGGGCATTCGGCGGCCCACGTCCGACGGCGCGCACCGCCTTGCTGATGGGCTTGATCCTGGTGGGCCTGGTGTTTGTGCTGGACGTACCCGGCCGCCTCTCAGGCAGTGCCGATATCGGCCCGCAATGGCTGCTCGGCGTCGGCCTGGCCTTCTGCGCCGCGTTCGTGTTCGCCTGCGCGCTGTGGATCACCGACCACAAGTTGTCCCAGGTACGCGGCTCCGTGCGCAGCCTGCTGACCATCTTCATCGTATTCAGCAGTGTCAACCTCGCCGGCCTCAGCGGCGCCCTTCCCGGCGGCCTGAACCCGCCGGCCACGGGTACCGGCTGGCTGGCACTCGCAACGTTGGTGGTGCTGTACGGCACCGGTTTTATCGTGCTGTTCATGTCGGTCCCGCGCCTGGACATGCCGCGCAATGCGCCGGTCATGAACATTGAGCCGCTGGCGACGTTGCTGATGGGCTGGATCGTGCTCGATCAAATGCTCAGCGCCGGCCAGATAGTCGGCGGCGTCATCGTGGTGACCGGGATTGTGCTGCTGACCTATCGCAAGTCTGCCCGGTAACGATAAATCCCCGCCTGACCTGGCCCAATTCCTGCCTCCCCAATCCCACCCGGTCGCTACTGACTACGCGGACGACTCTTTTGAGCCCGGCCGCCCAACACCCTCCCCGGATAATCCAGCATCCCCGACCCCTTCCGAGGCCTTCCCCATGACGAGCCCCTCCACCGAACAGGTAAGCCCCCAAACCCTGCGCAAGGTCATCATCGCCGCCGGCATCGGTAACTTCGTCGAATGGTTTGACTTCGCCGTGTACGGCTTCCTCGCCACCACCATCGCCCAACAGTTCTTCCCCAGCGGCGATGCCAGCGCGGCCTTGCTCAAAACCTTCGCGGTGTTCGCCGTCGCCTTCGCCTTCCGGCCCCTGGGCGGGATTTTCTTCGGTATGCTCGGCGACCGTATCGGGCGCAAGCGCACCCTGGCCATGACCATCCTGCTGATGGCCGGCGCCACCACCTTGATCGGCCTGCTGCCCACCTACGCCGCCATCGGCGTCACGGCGCCGATCCTGTTGTCGCTGATCCGCTGTGCCCAGGGTTTCTCCGCCGGCGGCGAATACGCCGGCGCCTGTGCCTACCTGATGGAGCACGCGCCCCGGGACAAACGCGCCTGGTACGGCAGCTTCGTGCCGGTGTCGACGTTCTCCGCCTTCGCCGCCGCCGCCGTGGTGGCGTACGCCCTTGAAGCGTCGTTGTCCGCCGAGGCCATGGGCAATTGGGGTTGGCGCCTGCCGTTCCTGATCGCCGCGCCGCTGGGCCTGGTGGGCCTTTACCTGCGCTGGAAGCTGGATGAGACGCCCGCCTTCCAGGCCGTGAAGCAGGAGCACGCGGTGGCCCACTCGCCACTCAAGGAAACCTTGCGCAACCATGGTGCGGCGATCTGCTGCCTGGGCGCTTTTGTGTCACTGACGGCGCTGTCGTTTTATATGTTCACCACCTACTTCGCGACGTACCTGCAAGTGGCCGGTGGGCTGAGTCGGGCGATGGCGTTGCTGGTGTCGCTGATCGCGTTGATCTTCGCCGCGGCGATTTGCCCGCTGGCGGGGCTGTATTCGGATCGCGTGGGGCGTCGGGTCACGGTGATGACGGCGTGCGTGTTGTTGATGGTGGTGGTGTATCCGTCGTTCCTGATGGCCAGTTCCGGTTCGTTCACGGCGTCAATTGTCGGGGTGATGTTGCTGGCGGTCGGCGCAGTACTGTGTGGTGTGGTGACGGCGGCGTTGCTGTCGGAGACCTTTCCGACCCGCACGCGCTATACCGCCTCGGCGATTACCTACAACATGGCGTATACGATCTTCGGCGGTACCGCGCCGCTGATGGCCACGTGGTTGATCAGCACCACCGGCAGCAACCTGTCACCGGCGTTCTACCTGATTGCCGTGGCATTGCTGGCGTTGGCGGGCGGACTGGCGTTGCCGGAGACGTCGAGGATTTCCCTGCACGACGTGGGCGCTGAGGACAAAAGCCCGGCGCCGCTGCTCTCGCGTTAAGCACTCACACCGTCCAAACCGTAGCAGCGGCCGACGCATGAGCAGCGCTTTTTGGGGGGGCCGCTATGAACACAGCGGTATGCATCGTTGCACCGGTTTGGGATGCCAAGCCTTGAGCGGGCACTCAGCCCCCCGCCAACAGCCCGACCAACTGCCACGGCGTCATCTTCGTCACCATGATCATCACGATCACAAACATCCCCAAGAACCCGAAGACGCCCAGCCAGAACCATTGCCGGTACACACCACGGTATCCATCATCCAGCACCGTGTCGGTCTCGACCGCCCGCGAGGCCATCTGCTGCAAGCGCTTCTGCAGTACCAGCACCGGCAGCCACAGCGAGCCCACGCAGAGGAAGATGATCAACGCGGTCAGTACCCATTCCGTGGTCACAGACAGCCCGGCAAGCTGGATCAGCAGCAAGCCCGTGATGATCTGAATAACGCCCGCCGGCGTGGTAATCCAGGTATCAAACCGTACGACCATGCGCGCCACATGGGCGATCACTTGCGGGTTGGCCGTGCGACTGGCGGCGATCAGGTAGAGGTACGAGCCCATGCCGAAGCCGAACAGGAAAATCGCCGCGATGATGTGCAGGTACTTCAGGCACAGGTAGAGCATCCGTCAGGCCTGCCCGTCAGAGAAGCGCACCGTCAGGCTCAGCTTCGTCGGTTCGTTGATGGCGGCCATGTATTCGTCGACGCTGATTTCGCCTACGCACGGGCGGGCACCGGGCTCGGGCACGTAACCGTGGGCCATTTTGGTGGCAAGGGCAACGGCTGCACAGCTGGGGATTTCCGGGCCCTTGTCGTCCAGGGCCGTGAGTTGCACCGCCAGGGACAGCGGCTGACCGTGCATGCCCAGGCCTTGCACGTCGATGTACATCGCGCTTTTGCCATCACCCAATCGTTCGAACCAGGTGCCCAGGCGATGCAGTCTGGCGGCCCATGCAAGGTGGTCGCGCACAATGCCCATGCGTAGCGCTTGCGCCAGCAGATAATTGGCGACACCGCCCAGTTTGAGCCCCGCACCGGCCTTGAAGCGCAAGGTATGGGCGCCATAACGACCAGCGAATATATCCATGTCGGGCACGTCCACATTGGCCAGCACCCGCGTGCCGAGCTGGGGCATCCTGCGCAGGGTCAGGTCCTGCCAGCCCAGCACTTCGTGCACCTGGCCCTGCTTGAGTTGCTTGATCGGTTTGCCCGCGTAGGCAAGCACACCTTCGATGGTCGACAGCCCCGGCATCTTCGCCGAAGAGGAAATGCCATGCTCGATGGTGTCGATGCGCGTAAAGCGATCGCGGTACTGATCGATGATGGCGGACGACAACGTCGGTACAGAGCTGCAACCGCTGAGGACGGCCACGCTCGCCTGCCGGGCTTTCGCATCCAGCACGCCGACGCCATTGACGAAGGTCCGGCAATCCGACAGGTCGCAGTAGTTCACGCCCGCGTCAATGCAGTGCTGGGCGACGGCATAGGATTGCCCCTGGAACGGGCCGCCGGTGTGGATCACCAACTGGATGTCCATCGACTGCAAGACGCCAGCGAACCCGGCCGCCATGGCATCGCCGCACCAGCTTTCGCACACGCGGCCGGAGGATGTTTTCAACGCATCGACTTTGCCCTGCAACTTGTGTGGGTGGCGGCCCGAGACCACCAGTTCAATGCCCGGCGCGCCCGCCAGGTGCTGGCAAATGATGCTGCCAAAGTTGCCGTAGCCGCCGATCACCATCACCCTGAGTGCCATTGCATGCTTCCCTGATCAATCAATTGTGCGCGGGGCCTGAGACAGGCCAGCAGCTGAAACGGCTAAAGATACCCGATTTGCTTAATCGCCTGAGCCAGGATCGACACTCAGGCAGCATTGCTCCCAAGCCTCAGGGCTGCTTACGATAAAACCCGGTCAGGTAGTCCTGGCTGTCCGGCGCCGAGTTGTGCTCGATCACGGCAAAGCCCTTCACCAGTTGGATGTGATACGGCCCGGCCCGAGGGGGCGCCTGGGGTGCGCGCACGATGATCAGGTTTTCGGTTTCCATCGGCACGCTTTGGTGCGTAGTGATGATGATCTTGTCGGTGCCGGTGTCTTTGAGCGTCACGCTGAGTTCCGCCACTTCCCGGCCCTGGGCGTCGCGTTCGGGAAGGATTTTCAGGTCCAGGTCACCGTCGCGGCCGAGGAAGTCATCGCGCATCTGGTAATGGCCATCGCGCTGGTCGCGGGCCACGTCGCCGAGCTTGTCGTACTCAGGCTCCCGGTCCTGCCTGTGCAGTTGAATCTGCAGCTCGGGCTGGTCGCCCTTGGCGCCACTGACCCAGGTGCCCGCGTAGGCATAGGGTTCGACGGTTTCCCGCGTGATGCGCCAGATGCCGGTTTGACGGCCATCATCGGCATATTCGTGCAGGTAGATAAACGACTGGTCGCCGTACTCACCCTGGTCGCCCACCAGCTTGATCGGCTTGCCGCTGCCGCTTTTGGTGTAGCGCAACTCACCGATCAGCACCGCGCCTTGTTGCTGGTACCAGAGCTGCACCGGGATCTTGCCGTTGAGGGTGCCGGTCAGGAACTCGGGGTCTTCGTTGACCGGCCCTTCCAGCCTGGGCGTTTCCAGCCACTGGCCGTCCTTCCACTCACCGGTGGTGCGCAGCATGTAGCCGCTGGGCATGCTGTTGTTGGCGTCATCGTCCGTCGCCGGCACTTCTGCCTGGGTGTACGCGCTGAGTCGCACCAGTTTGCCATCGCGCATCTGATAGCGGCTGGCGCGGGTCCAGCAGCACCCCCGGTCGGTCTGCGAATGGATAATGCCGTCCTTGGGATTGATCGAAAACATCCCGCCGGAGGTCTCGTTGGCCAGGTCGGTCAAGGGGCCATTCAGCACCCAGTGGGACGTGTGCGGGTCTTGCAGATACACGTCGTAACTGGACTGGAAGTCCTTGTCCGCACCGGTGCCATTGCGGATCGCCAGGTCCTGGCGGCCATCCTGGTTGATATCGGCGAAGTACACCACGCCGTTCTCCCCCATCAGGCGCCAGTCCACGGTTCTGCCTTGCTGGTCCAGCGGCACCTGGGCATCCGGGGTCTGCAATTGCTGAAGGATTTCGAGGGAGCGTTTGTCGCGCAGGGTGATGAGCGCCGGCGCCAGGTGCTGCAAGTCCTGCGGCACGTCCGGGAACAACACTTCGACCAGGTATTGACCGCTGGGGTCATTGACCGAGAACGAACGGGGCTCGGCCATGACGGGAGCGGCCAGGGCCAGGGAGAGGAGTACACCGCTGAGTCGCGTACGCATCCAACGCATCCTTGCTGAAATTCGGGGGCGGCAGTGTAAAGGCAAACGGCGAAGGCTTCGAACAAATCGCTGTTTAGGCCCACTCAATGGCTGCTATGTTTTGTGCCTCACGAGCCAAAGGATGTGCCATGGAACCCTTAGCCACCAACGCTGCACTGGTGCTCATCGACATGCAGCAGGGCATGAATGACCCCAAGCTCGGGCGCCGCAATAATCCGCAGGCCGAGCAGCAGTTGCAGCAGTTGCTCGGCGCCTGGCGGCAGTCGGGGCGACCTGTGGTGCACGTCAGGCACATCTCCCGTACCCCCGGTTCGGTATTCTGGCCGGGCCAGCCGGGCTGCGAATTTCAGCCTGCGCTGCAACCGCTGGCCCACGAACATGTGGTGGAAAAGAACGTACCCTGTGCCTTCATCGCCACCGGGCTGGAACGCTGGCTGCACGCGCGTTCGATCAAGCAACTGGTGATCGCCGGGGTGATCACCAACAACTCCGTCGAAGCAACGGCACGCACAGGCGGCAACCTGGGCTTTGACGTGCTCGTCGCCGCAGACGCCTGCTACACCTTCGATCAAACCGATGGGTCCGGGCGCCTGTGGCCGGCGGAGGACGTGCACGCGCTGTCGCTGAGCAACCTGGCCATGGACTACGCCAGGGTGGTCGAGACGGCCGGAATTATCGGCGCTATGCGCTGAACACGCCGGCTTGCACCAGCATGTCAACCAGCGCTTCAGGCCAGACCGTTTCCTCGGTGGCGCGCAACGCCTGAGCCGACCACCAATGATGGTCCGCCATTACCTGGGTTTCTTCCAGCGTCCATTCTGCCCTGGACAGTTCGGTGCTGGCGGTGCGCACCACAAAGTAGTGCTCGACGGCCGACACCGTTTCACCGCTGGGCAGCATCAGCGCAAACCGGCGCTCGGCGATAGGCGCGGCAACGGCCTGCACCTGGATACCGGTTTCCTCGCGCAGCTCGCGGATGGCAGCGGCCTCGAAAGTCTCCCCCGGTTCGACACCGCCGCCAGGGGTAGCCCAGTAATTTTTACCGGCCAATGCGCCGTCTTTATGGATGAACCTGAACAACAGCACCTCGTGCGCGGGGTTGATCACCAGCAGTCGTGCGGCCTTTCGTTCACGCATGGGTCTTCCTTGGGGTCGGGGGTTGATGAGCCTGCAGATACGCCCTCAGCATCAAGGTGGTTTGCTGCTCCAGCGCAGCCTCGAACGCAGGCGCGGCGTTCCCCTCAAGCAGGGTGCGCACCGGGCCGACGATGGCACTCAGCGAGATCGCCGCGACCAGGCCTGGGTCGTCAAAGTGGGCGTCGGACGCCGTTGCCAGCATGGCTGCAATCGCGCCCACCATGCGCAGGTTGATACGTGCGACCAACTCCGGCCCGCCGCGTTCGGCTGCGATCGCATACAGCGCCTTGGATACCGCCTGTTCGCGCAATTTTGCGGTGAGTAATGCCTTGACCAGGCCGCCCGCCATCTCCGCAACCGACGCGCCCTGAAGCCCGGAACACGCCAGCTCGACGCTATCGGCCACGCGCACCAGGTGTTTTTCCAGAATGGCGGCGAGCAACGCATCGCGATTTGGGTAGTACTGGTAGAGACTGCCCACCGACATTCCCGCGCGCTCCGCCACCCGCGTAGTGGTGCAGCGCACCAGGCCCTGCTGGGTCAAAACCTGAAGGGTTGCCTCATGCAATGCTTCGACGGTTGCCGCAGAGCGTGCTTGAACCGCTGATTTTCTTGGTTTCAATGACGCTTTGACGGTGCTCATAGAATGCGAATTCCAAAATCTGAAGGATCCTTCATATTAGGGCCTTATTCAGTTCAAGCAAGAGCAGCAGTCATGAGCAACCTGGCAAGCAGCGGCACCTTCACCCTTGGCGACCATAAGGTCAACCGCATCGGCTACGGCACAATGCAACTGGCTGGGCCGGGTGTATTCGGCCCGCCCAAGGACCGGGATGCGGCCCTGGCGGTACTGCGTGAGGCCGTCGCAGCCGGTGTGAACCATATCGATACCAGCGATTTCTACGGACCGCACGTCACCAACCAAATTATCCGCGAGGCGCTGCATCCTTACCGGGACGACCTCACGATCGTCACCAAGATCGGCGCCCGTCGCGACGATCAAGGTGGATGGCATGGCGCAGCATCGAAGGCGGAACTGACCCAGGCCGTGCATGACAACTTGCGTAACCTGGGCCTGGACGTGCTGGATGTGGTCAATTTCCGTTGCACCCACAACCTGATGGGCACGGCAGAAGGCTCGATCGCAGCGCCCCTGGCCGCACTCGCCGAACTGCAACAGCAGGGCCTGGTACGCCATATCGGCATCAGCAACGTCACGCCGACGCAAGTGGCCGAAGCCCGTGGCCTGATTGAGTTCGTCTGCGTGCAGAACCTGTACAACATCGCCCACCAACACGACAACGCCTTGATCGATGAGCTGGCCAGGGACGGCATCGCCTATGTACCGTTCTTCCCCCTAGGCGGATTTACCCCGGTCCAATCATCGACACTGACCAACGTTGCCCAGCGCCTGGGCGTTACGCCAAAGCAACTGGCCCTGGCGTGGTTGCTGCGTCGCTCAGCGAATATCCTGCTGATTCCGGGGACCTCATCGGTCGCTCATTTGCGAGAAAACCTCGCCGTAGCCGAACTGGACCTGACGGACGACGTGCTGGCAGAACTGAACGACATCGCAGGGTAAACGCATCAGCCTGCCAGTAATTGCGCGATAGCCTTACGCAGATCCCCATGCACGTCTTCCGCGTACGGCAACGCATTTTTCCAGTCATAAAACCAGACGGGCATCTTGCGCTTGTCATCCGGCTCCGAGGCGTAGCGCGGAAAAATATGGCAATGCAACTCCGGCTCCGAATTGCCCAGGATCTCGTAGTTAATGCGCGACGCACCGCTGGCTTGCAGCACCGCGTCGCCGATGCGCGCCATATCGAGCAGGTAGATCGCGCGGGCGTCGGCATCCAGGTCGTTCAGGCTGGCGACCACCGGGTCGGGCAATAGCAGGCAGTAGCCAGGCAGGAATTGCACATCGCCCATCACTGCCCAGCCTGAGGGCATGCGACAGATGATCTTGTGGTTGGTGCCGTTGCGGGCCTGCTCTACGCGTTCCATGATCAGCGGCATACCCTGTCCTTGCGTTAGGTGAGTGCGGGCTGCATCTTAACCATCGTCGACATTTTCAGCACTGGAAACAGCCCATGCGCATTGCCTGCCTTCATACCGCCGCCAGCAATATCAGCGTGTTTGAAACCGCCGCGAAAGCACTGGGTATCGGCGCTGATGTGCTACGTCATGAAGTGCGCGCCGACCTGTTGGCTGCTGCCGAAAACGCCGGTCATCTAAGCGCCGAGATCTGCGCATCCACCGCATCAGCCCTGCTTGCACTGGCTGAACAGGCCGACGCCGTGGTGCTCACCTGTTCGACCCTGGGCCCGGCCGTTGAAGGTATCTCCAGCAGTGTCCCGATCCTGAGAACAGACGAAGCGCTGGCCGCCTCGGCGGTGCAGGCGGGCGGAAAAATTGCGGTGCTGTGCGCGGTGGAAACCACCCTCGAACCGACCGCGCGGCTGTTTCACAAGGCCGCGCTGCAATCGAACGCGGTCGTCGAAGTGCGGCTGGTTCCGGGGGCATGGCGCTTGTTCAAGGCGGGTGACATCGACGGCTACCTGGCGACAATCGCCAAAGCTGCCGATGCCGCCTATCGGGACGGAATGACACGGGTTGCGCTGGGCCAGGCGTCGATGAGCGCGGCCGCCGTGCAGGTAACGGCCGGCCCGCTGCCCCTCACCAGCGCAGCGGCCGGGCTGGCGGCAGCTATGCGGGCCGTTGCCCTCAGTGCGGTTGTGCAACCATTGCACGCCAGGCTTGAACGCTAGGTCGCTCGTCGACCCTGGCCTGCCAGGCGCGCAGGGCTTCACACGTCTGCGGCAGCGGCAATTGCACCAGGTCCGCGAAGATCATGCCGCCGAGTAACGCGATATCGGCCATTGAGAAGGCATCGCCAGCCACAAAGGCGCGGGTCTTGAGCACCTTATCGAAATAGTGCATCCCCCTGACCGCCTTGTCCCGCATGCGCATGCCCCATTCGGCGTTCTGGTAAAGCTCTACCTCAGGCCCAAGCCCAGGGGTGGCATGATGGAAATACACGCTGACCGCATCCATCAATTCAATCTCTGCGCGCTTGGTCATCATGTGGATCAAGCCTTGCTCGGTCGGCGTCCTGCCGGTGAGGGTCGGGTTGCCATCGAGCGTGTCCAGGTACTGGGTGATAGCCGTGCATTCAGCGATGAACGTGCCGTCTTCCAGTTGCAGCACTGGCAGGGTGCCGGAGTAGTTGAGGGCCAGGAACTCAGGTTGTTTGTGCTCCCCTTTCCAGAGGTTGACCGACACGAACTCAACGCGCGGCAACATATTTTTCTCGGCCAGCGCGATACGAACACGCGCTGGATAGGGGCCGTTGTACCAATCATAAATCCGCATCAACTGAGGTTGGGATACGTCGGGTTGTGGTTGTTGGAACGTCATGATCTGCTCGCCTACCTGTCAAATGGTAGGTAAAGACTGAAGGCATTATTTCAAGCCGTCAAGCATTACCTACCAGTTGGCAGGTAAAACCTTATCAGCGTAGAATTCGCCCCTCCCCCCACTGAAGAGCAATCCCCACGTGAGTGAAAATGCCCGCGAAGCGATTCTGGAAGCCGCCAGACTCGCCGCTCAGCACTACGGCTACAGTGGCATCAACTTCCGCAGCATCGGCGAAACGGTGGGGATCAAGAACGCCAGTATCTATTACCACTTCCCGAGCAAAGCCGATCTCGGCGCGGCCGTCGCCAGGCGCTATTGGGAAGACGCCGCCAGCGCCCTCGCGGCGATACGCAGCGAGAACCCGGATCCGCTGCAATGCCTGCGTGCTTATCCGAGCATCTTTCGAAAATCACTCGAAGACGGCAACCGCTTGTGCCTGTCCAGTTTTATGGCGGCCGAATATAAGGACCTGCCGGAGCCGGTGAAGGAAGAGATACTGACGTTTGCCAATATCAACGTAGCCTGGCTGGCGGCGCTGCTTGCCGAGATCGAACCCGGCAATACAGAGGCCTGCGAGCGTCGCGCGCGTGCCATCTACACCGCCATTGCCGGCGCGCAGTTGATTGCCCGCACCCGGGCCGATCTCGGTTTGTACGACGAACTGGTCCAGAGTTATCGGGACGCGGGGCTTATCCCGGCGTGACAAGCTGGAGCCCTGTCGGCGACAGGTAGCGCTCCAGCAATGGCCCCATCGCTGTTGGCCCAACAACACTGCTTGGACAGCTTGTGCTGAATCAACACACGCCTCCTCCCCCAAAAATCCACATATCCCCTTGAAATAAAAGCATTTAATCCTCTGGCATGACGCGTGCAATCGCCTTCGCATACTGACGAAGGATACCCCCATGCCCCAGACACTGCCCCAAGCGCTGTTGCGCCAAGCCCACACCCGAGGGTCGGCAATTGCTTTGCGCTTCAAGCGCCTGGGTATCTGGCACGAGCGCAGCTGGAGCGCGGTGGCGCACGAGGTCAGCCAGCTCGCCGCCGCCTTGCATCAGCGCCGCTTCGGGCCTGACGATAACCTGTTGATCCTCAGCCAGGCGCGCCCCGAAGCGTTGCTGCTGGCGCTGGCCGCGCAATGGCTGGGCGCCAACGTCACGTTGCTCGACCCGGACCGCGACAACCGGGCGCTGCTGGCCGGGCTGCGACCGCGCTTTGTGCTCGTGCAAGACCTGGAAGCGCTGCAACAACTCGGTGAACGCGGGGTGGTGGTGTTTCTTGACGGGCGTGGCCTGAGCCAGTTCGCAGACGCCGATTTGATCGACTATGCCGAGCTGCGTGCCGATGCACCGCCACCCGCCCACGCCCCGCAGCCGAGCGACACCGCCTTCGTCTTTCATGCCGACACCTCCCTGCACTTGACCCATGGGCAACTGCTCGCGGGCGCCCGAACGCTGGTCGACCGCGAACACCTCGGCGCCGACGACGAAGCCCTCGCCGCACGGGTGTTTGCCGCCAGCGGGCAGGCACGCTACCTGCTCGCGCCCTGGCTGCACGCCGGCTTTCGGCTGAACTTCCCCGAGGCCCTCGCCACCCGCGACACCGACCGCCGCGAGCTGGGCCCGACCCTGGTGCTGGGCACCCGCGAATCCTATGGGCGCCTGGAGCAATGGGTGCGTGAACGCCTGCCACTGCCGGGCAGCTTCAGCCATCGTTTATACGACTGGGCCATGCAGCCGACCCCCTCCCCCGTGCGCCGCTGGCTGGGCCATTGGCTGGTGCGTCGGCCGTTGCTGGATGTGCTGGGCATGAGCCGCCTGCGCGTGCCCTTGCTGGTCGGGCCGCCACTGCATCCGGAAAGTGCCGCCTTCTTTGCGGCCCTGGGCATTCGTCCCGGCCATTGGCAAGAGCCGTCCACCCGCCACGAACCCAGCGACCACTTGCTGTCTCAATCTGCCTGACGAGCCTTCCATGCACACACCCACTGAAGCGGTATTACTGCGGCTCGATGACATCTCCCTGTCGTTCAAGGGTATCAAGGCCATCACCTCCATCAGTTTCGAGGTCAAGGCCGGTGACATCTGCGGCCTGATCGGCCCCAACGGCGCGGGTAAAAGCTCGCTGCTCAATGTGATCAACGGGGTCTACCACCCCCAGGGCGGCAGCATCCGCTACGCCGGCCAGACCCGGCGGCGCATGCGCGCGCACCAGGCGGCCGAAGGCGGGATTGCGCGGACCTTCCAGAATATCGCGCTGTTCAAGGGCATGAGCGTGCTCGACAACGTACTCACCGGGCGCAACCTCAAGCGCCGCAGCAGTTGGCTGGAACAGATGCTGCGCCTGGGCCGCGCGCCACGGGAGGACGACGCCCACCGCCTGCACGCGGAAAAGGTGATTGCCTTCCTGCAGATCCATCCCTGGCGCCACGTGCTGGTGGGCACCCTGCCCTATGGCCTGCAAAAACGTGTCGAGCTGGCCCGCGCCCTGGCCGCCGAACCGACCCTGCTGTTGCTGGATGAACCCATGGCCGGCATGAACGCCCAGGAGAAAGCCCAGATGAGCCAGTTCATCCGCGACATCAACCGCGAGTTCGGCACCACCGTGGTGCTGATCGAACACGACATCGGCGTGGTCATGGGCTTGTGCGACCACGTGGTGGTCCTCGACTACGGTCGCAAGATCGGCGACGGCACCCCGCAACAGGTGCGCGCCAACCCCGATGTCATCGCCGCCTACCTGGGTACCTGAACATGGAATTTTTCTTCGAAGTGCTGATCGGCGGGCTGCTGGCGGGCGTGATGTATGCCCTGGTGGCGATTGGTTTTGTGCTGATCTACAAGGCCTCCGGCGTGTTCAATTTTGCCCAGGGCGCCATGGTGCTGTTCGCCGCGCTGACGTTTGTCAGTTTGTTGGAGCGCGGCTTCCCGTTTGCCTGGGCGTTCCTGATCACCCTGGCGAGCATGGTGGTACTGGCGCTGCTGATCGAAAAAGTGGTGCTGCGGCCCTTGGTCAATCGTCCACCGATCATCCTCTTCATGGCCACCCTCGGGCTGTCCTACATGATCGAGGGCTTTGCGCAGTTCCTGTGGGGTGCGCAGGTGCACGGGCTCGACCTGGGCATCGCCGACGAGCCGCTGGAAATCCGCGGCATGCTGCTTTCGCAATTCGACCTGTTTGCCGCCGGCACCGCCGCCGCGCTGGTGATCGTGCTGTCGCTGCTGTTCAACAAGACCCGGGCGGGCCTGTCGTTGCGTGCGGTGGCCGATGACCCGCTGGCGTCCATGGCCATCGGTATTCGCCTGCCGCGCATCTGGGCGTTGGTGTGGGCGGTGGCCGGGTTCGTCGGGCTGGTGGCCGGGTTGCTCTGGGGCGCACGCCTGGGGGTGCAGTTCTCGCTCTCGCTGGTGGTGCTCAAGGCCCTGCCGGTGCTGATCATCGGCGGGTTCTCGTCCATCGGCGGGGCGATTGTCGGTGGCTTGATCATCGGCGCAGCGGAGAAGATCGCCGAGATCTACCTCGGCCCGATCATCGGCAGCGGCATCGAGAACTGGGTGCCCTACGTCCTCGCCTTGCTGTTCCTGCTGGTGCGGCCTGCCGGGTTGTTCGGCGAGCGCGCCATCGAACGGGTTTGATTGTCCTTGGGGAAATGCCTGCATGTTGTATCAAGAAGTCGGTCAAATCAGCACCTCCTACGCGGCCGAGCGCCGCACCTTTCGCCTGCGCCAGGACCGCGTCGCGCTGTGGCTGCTACTGGGCGTGGCGTTTTTTGCGGTGCCCTGGCTGGGCAATGACTACTGGTTCAGCGCAATCCTGGTGCCGCTGCTGGTGCTGTCGCTGGCAGGGCTTGGGCTCAACCTGCTGACGGGCTACGCCGGGCAACTTTCACTCGGCTCGGCGGCGTTCATGGCGGTGGGCGCGTTTGCCGCCTACAACCTGCAGTTGCGGGTGCCCGGCCTGCCGCTGCTGGTGAGCTTTGCCCTGGGTGGCGTGATCGCCGCCGCGGTGGCGGTGTTCTTCGGCTTGCCGAGCCTGCGCATCAAGGGCTTTTACCTGCTGGTGGCGACCCTGGCCGCGCAGTTCGTGGTGGAGTGGGTGCTCACCCGCTTCAGCTGGTTTACCAACGACAACGCCTCGGGCGTGATCACCTCACCGCCGCTGCTGATTGCCGGGCTGGATTTCAGCTCACCGCGCGGCCGCTACGTGCTGACGCTGGCCGTGGTGGTGACGCTGTTCTGGCTGGGCAAGAACCTGGTGCGCAGCGAACTGGGCCGCAACTGGATGGCGGTGCGCGACATGGACACCGCCGCTGCCGTCATCGGCATTCGCCTGTTGAAGGCCAAGCTGCTGGCGTTTGCCATCAGCGGCTTCTACCTGGGCGTCGCCGGTTCACTGTGGGCGTTCGCCTACCTCGGCACGGTCGAGCCCCACGGCTTTGACCTGAGCCGCTCGTTCCAGGTGCTGTTCATCATCATTATCGGCGGCCTGGGCAGCGTGCTCGGCAACGTCCTTGGCGCGGCATTCATCGTGTTGTTCCCGATCCTGCTGGCCAATCTCTTCGCGCTGTTGCCCGCTGGACTGATGGATGCCGGACAGCTGGAGAACATCCAGAAGATGCTGTTTGGCGCGCTGATCATCGCGTTTTTGATCAAGGAACCGGAGGGGCTGGCCCGTCTGTGGCAGCGCTTTCGTCAACGGGCCAGGGTTTGGCCGCTGCGTTACTGAACTCAATAACCCCCCAGGAATGACCTCCATGACACACCGCTTATCGCTGCGCCGCCTGGCCTTGGGCCTGGCCCTGATCACCGCCGGGCTCACGGCCGGCGCCCAGGCTGCCAACGAACAATACTTCCCGTTGCAGAGCTACCGGGTCGGCCCGTACGCCGCCGGCGGCACCGGTTTCTTCGGTGGCTTTATCGACTACCTGCAATACATCAATGCCAAGGGCGGGGTGAACGGCGTCAAGCTGACCTGGAGCGAGTGCGAGACCGAGTACGTGGTGGAAAAAGGCGTCGAATGCTACGAGCGCCTCAAGGGTGGGCTCAACGGTGCACCGGCCGCCGCCACCAACCCGCTGTCAGTCGGCATCGCCTATGCCACCCTGGACCGCTCCACCGCCGACAAGCTGCCGCTGATCACCATCAACCATGGCCGCACCGATTCCACCGATGGCAGCGTGTTCCCCTACGTGTTCCCGCTGCAGCTCAACCCCTATTCGGAAGTCTCGGCGATCATCAACTACATCGGCCAACGCGAAGGCGGCGCCGACAAGCTCAAGGGCAAGAAAATCGCCGTGCTCTACCACGGCTCGCCCTACGGCAAGGAAACCAATGGCGTGCTCGAAACCCTGGCGAAAAACGCCGGCTTCGAACTGACCCTGCTGGAAGTGCCGCACCCCGGCAACGAGCAGCAATCGCAGTGGCTGAACATCCGGCGTCTCAAGCCTGACTGGGTGATCCTGCGCGGCTGGGGTGTGATGAACCCGGTGGCGCTCAAGTCCGCGCAGAAAGTCGGCTACCCGGCCGATCACATCATCGGCAATATCTGGAGCAACTCCGAAGAAGACGTGGTACCGGCCGGTGCCGCCGCCAAGGGCTTTATCTCGATCACCACCCACCCGTCGGGCACCGACTTCCCGGTGCTGCAAGGTATCAAGCAAAGCGTGGTAGACGCCGGCAAGGGCAACCTGGCCGACCCCAAGCGTTTCGGCACCGTGTATTACAACCTGGGCGTGGTCAACGGCATCCTCAACGTCGAAGCCCTGCGCCTGGCCCAGGAAAAATACGGGCAAAAACCACTGACCGGCGAGCAGGTACGCTGGGGCTTCGAACACCTGAACCTCGACGACGCACGCCTGCAGGCCCTGGGCGCCAAGGGCCTGGTGCAACCGCTGAAACTCTCCTGCGCCGACCACGAAGGCGGCGGCGCCGTGCGCTTCCAGCAATGGGATGGCCAACGCTGGAACCTGATCAGCGACTGGGTACAGGCCGACCGCGCCTTGCTGCGGCCGATCATCGAAGCCTCGGCGGCGCAGTACGCCAAGGAGAAAGGCATCACGCCGCGGGATTGCAGCAAAGAGCAGTAAAACGACCCAACTGTGGGAGGGGGCTTGCTCCCGATGACGGTGGGTCAGCTAGTGAATCTGTTGGCTGACACACTGCTATCGGGAGCAAGCCCCCTCCCACATTTAGACCGAGGTGTGTCAGCTCATGCCTACTTCAAACAAGCAACTTTTGGCAGCCGCCCATGCGACCGAAATCTGCCGGATGTAAACGGCTCAACTGTGGGAGGGGGCTTGCTCCCGATGGCGGTGGGTCAGCTAGTGAATCTGTTAGCTGACACACTGCTATCGGGAGCAAGCCCCCTCCCACATTCAGACCGAGGTGTGTCAGCCCATGCCTACTTCCAACACGCGACTTTTGGCAGCCGCCT